>CALXXN010000015.1 GCA_944392695.1 uncultured Spirochaetales bacterium
GTGGTATCTAAACTTTAGAACGCGCATGCTCTTCTTTTCAATCTTGCCCTTCATCCCTCAACTTTCCGTGAAGAACCAAATTTTCTGAGTTTATCCTGAAAATTTATCTAAACTTCAAAAAAACGTGGAACCCTGAAGTCATGATGACCGGACTGCGTTTCCACAATCCGGTCTGGGATCAGATCCAGGATGGGATCTGACCGGCATGTATGATTTCAACAGTGTTGTCGACTTCCTCCATCACACCATGCATCCTTGCTCTTCTGTTTGGAACACTGGCTCTCCTGTGGATGTGGTTGCCACTCACCAGGGCATCCGGGTTGTCGGCAGGGGAGAATGTGCCTCCCAGGTCGTCATGGCTCACATTGCCCTTGAAGATGCTTCCAACCGCTTCCGGCATGCAGAACATGACTGCACCACCTTCGTTGGTCCAGGATGCATTGTGGCTGTAGATGGTTCCATCTCCAGAGTCACAGTCCCAGGCCTGACCATCCTGGTTGAGCCTTGTATCGATGGCCAGATTGTCAGTAAAGAGGGCTGTCTTGCACTTCCAGGGCCAGATTGCGGCTGCGACCTTGCCCATTCGTTTTCCCGGGTGCTGGTAGATGCGGTCGTTCATCTCACCTGCAACGCTCTCACTCTGACAATGCTCGACAACAGGTCTGAGAGAGTACATGACAGTGATGGCATCTCCACCGATATGGGAGCAGAAGACATTCCTGACCACAATTTCCTCATGGCCCCATTGGGGGTAGAGTTCGTCGGCAAGTCTTGCTCTTGCAAAGTGTGCATGTGCATAGGTGTAGCCTATGCTCACTCCCCAGCGGGAGATGTTGTAGAGTGTGCACGATTCCACAAGTACGTTCTTGAACCGGGAGGGGCCTGTGGCCTTCTCGTTTTCCGGAAGCAGTGCACACATGATGATGCCACCATTGGCCATGTGTTTGTCGTAGACGTTGCCGTCAACCTCGTCAATGACCAGGTCGTGGAGTGATATGTCATGGACTGTACCTCTGTCGCGTGCGATGACAGCGATGCCAGTGCGGTCCATCTTTCCAGAGTCACTGTATCCCTCGCCGATGATGCCTGCATCACTGTTGCGGACTTCCACCCCGGAGACTTCGATTCCGTTGCAATCGAAGAGAAGGAGAGAAGTCGAGACGTAGCCTTGCCACACATGGTGGGGGTTGTCGAGCAGACAGCCATAATCCTGCCACCATATGCCCTGTCCCATGGCATCCACAACAGGACGTGGCCCCTCTCCGTATGTTGATATCCTCAGCCCGTCAACAGATCTCAGATGCAAGGCTTCGTGTGTGAAGACGGAGCCGCATTCAAGCAACAGCTCATCGCCGTTGGAGAAGGGCAGTCCTGCCGCCGCCCACAGAGTCCTCAGTGCACTCTCCGGACTCTTTCCGTCATTCCTGTCATCCCCGTGGATGCTGCTGACATGCCATCTCATCGATGAGTCCCTCCCATTCCTCTTCTCTCATGCGCTTGAGCACGACATCAGCGACTTCCTCGAAGTCGAAGGAATCGCCCTCATAGCGGGTGAAGAGGTCACTGTTTGACTTGTACCAGTCTTCCATCTGTGCTCTGGATATCGGGGTGAAGCTGTGCTTGATCCCGGCATCCTCGTTCGCATAGCGAAGGCGCAGCATGTTCAGGCTGTGTATCAGCCAGCCGGTCTCGCTGAGCATTGCCCCATACTCTCCTTCTTTCTCCGGCCTGGAGGAAAGAAGGTCCGCAAGCGAGGGGCTTGGCAGCATGCCGAGGCGGAAGGCCACGGCCAATGTGGCCTCCACACGCTTTTCTGACAGGTCCATCCTCATTTGACAGCTCCTGTGATGCCGTTTGCGAAGCTCTTCTGCAGGCAGAGGAAGATGATTGCTGTCGGCAATGTACATATAAGGACACCAAGCATCAGCATGCCGTAGTCGACAACATAACCACTCTTCAGGTTGGCAACCAGCAT
This sequence comes from uncultured Spirochaetales bacterium, assembly GCA_944392695.1. Lineage (GTDB taxonomy): Bacteria > Spirochaetota > Spirochaetia > Sphaerochaetales > Sphaerochaetaceae > Bullifex. The sequence goes on from CALXXN010000015.1 coordinate 1,976, forward strand.
AGGCATTGTTATCGAATCGTTCGACTGAAGAACGATACGGGGCCACATGTAGTTGTTCCAGGCGTTCATGAACGTGACTGTCATGGCGGCTCCATAGGTCGACTTCATGACAGGGATGAACATCTGGAAGAAGATGCGTATCTCGCTGAGTCCTTCCAGACGGGCCGCTTCTATGATGTCGTGTGGGAAGCTTCTTGCTGACTGTCTGAAGAGCATGATCATGAACGGTGTCGATATCGCGGGAAGGACCAGAGCTATCCAGCTGTTGATCATGTTCCATCCCGAGAACATTCTGAAGAGGGGAACCATCAGTGCGACGAATGGAATCATCATCGCAAGAAGAAGGATGCTCATCAGCTTGTCCTTTCTCCTGTCATGGTAGATCTCGAAGCCGTAGCCTGCTATCGAGCAGATCAGCAGCGTCAGCAATGTGATCACTGTCGAGTTGCGCAGTGAGTTCCACATGGCGACTCCCAGGTTCTGATTCGATATCAGACTCTTGAAATTCTCAACCAGATGGGTGCCTGGAATCAGACGGCCACTGGTCACGTCCATGCTTGTGTTGGTTGCTCCCACAGCCATGTAGTACAGCGGGAAGACCGACAGGAAGCTTGCAATTACAAGTATTATGTAGGCCGGAGCCATTGATCTTGCGCGTCTAGTCACGTTTGTCTCCTATCTTCATCTGGATCGCCGAGAGGATTGCGACGGATACGAGGATGAACACCGACATTGCAGCAGAGTAGTTGAAGTTCGGTGTCATGACGAAGCTTGTCTCGAAGATGTAGTGTGCGATTGTCATGGTTGCCTTGCCTGGACCTCCTGATGTGAGGTTCATCGACTCGTCGAAGAGCTGCAGTGTTCCTGCAGTCGACATGATGGCTGTAAGCAGGATTGTCGGCTTGAGCAGAGGAACCGTGATCTTGAAGAACTGCTGGACGGGGGAGGCCCCATCGATTGTTGCCGCCTCGTAGACTGAGGATTCGATGTTCTGCAGGCCTGCAAGGTAGAAGACCATGTTGTACCCGGTCCATCTCCAGATCAGTGCGATGACGATGACGATACGTGCGGGCCAGGCCTGTTCCAGCCAGCGTACCGGTTCAAGTCCGAGTCCTGTCAGCAGTACATTGATGAATCCGTTTGTTGAGAAGAGGGACTGGAAGATCATGGAGTAGGAGACCAGAGAGGTTGCGCATGGCAGGAAGATCATCGTGCGGAAGATGGCCTTTCCTTTCAGCCTGGGATTGTTGAGAAGAACTGCGAGCACCAGGGCAAGGATCAGCATGATCGGCACCTGGACAATGAAATAGAAGATTGTATTGAAGAGGCACTGGCGGAAGGTCTGGTCCTGCAAGAGCCTGGTGAAGTTCGTCAGTGCGTAGTGGGCTTGAGCTCCACGCCCTGCCTTCAGCGACAGCAGGATGGCCTGTACCATCGGGTAGAAGCTGAAGATGAGGATGAGGAGGGTTGCTGGAAGCAGGAAGGCCCAGCCAGTGAGGCTCAGCTTCCTTTCCAGTGTCAGTTTTCCTTTCCTTGACATGGCATCTCCTGTAACAAAAGGACCGGAGCGATATGGTTCCTCCGGTCCTGAAGTGTTTTCGACAGACAGGAGGGAATGCCCTCCTGTTTGATGGATGCTTAGAGGCCGATGTTGAACCTTGCGGTGTCTTCAGCTGCCTGCATCTCGCTTCTGATGTCAGCACCGTTCTGGACGATGTTGGTCAGTGCGACATTGAGGGCATCCCTGATCTCGTTGTACCAGTTGCCATAGTCGATGGCAGGAACGTTGCCTGCAAATTCAACGATGTCAGCATAGACGCTCTGTCCACCGTAGAACTCGACCTGTGATCCATAGAGCTCGGAGTCGGCTGCCGGCAGGTAGCTGGCTATGACGGAGTTCTCTGCAAGCACCTGGTCATAGAGCTCTGTAGAGGATGCGAAGGTTGAGCGGAGGAAGTCGATGGCAAGTTCTGTGTTGGCATTGCCGGAGACGACCCAGCTTGAGCCTCCGATGTTGGCGTAGTTTGTTGCTCCTTCAACATCGCCAAGGCGCGGGATGTTGACAATTCTCCACAGACCGCTCTGGTCTGCTGCTGCCTCGATGGATGCCAGGATCCAGCAACCCTGGATGACACCGCCGGTGACACCGTTGTTCATGGATGCGATGTACTCGTTCCAGTCTGTGTAGTCGACAAGAATACCCTCATCGTACATTGTCTTGTAGATCTCGAATGCCTTGTAGAGGACTTCGTTGTCGGCAATGTTCAGCTCGCCATTGACAACAGGTGAGCCGGAGCCTGCGCTCTGGAGGATCTCGATGATGATCTCACTTCCACCGCTGATTGTGATCATCGGATGTTCGGTCTTCTCCTTGACGACACGGGCCTGCTCGATGAACTGGTCCCAGGTGATGTCCATGAAGTCCTCAACAGTGAATCCAGCTTCTTCTACGATATCCTTCCTGATTGCGAAGATGGTCGTGGAGTTGTCGAATGGGACACCATACTGGTTGCCATTGACGTTGGAGTCGGCTGTCTTTCCTGCTGTGAACTGGCTGAAGTCGATTCCACTGTCATTCAGGCTTGTGAAGACTTCCGGGTACCTGTTTGCATAGGTGTGGAACTGGTAGTCCTGCATCAGGAAGATGTCGGGGAGGGTTGAGAGGTTGCCGGCTTCTGCTGCGGTGATCAGCATGGTCTGGATGTCGTTGTAGACATACTCGACGATGTTGAGAGAGAAGTCGGGATGGTCCTGCTGGTAGAGTGCTTCTGCTGCACGCAGTGCTGCAATGTTGAAGTTGGGATCCCATGCCCAGACTGTAAGAGTGTTCGAATCCTGGCTGGAAGCGCTCTGGCTCTCGCTTGCGCCACCGGCGAATACTGTCGCCACGACTGTAAGAGCGACAAGTACAGAGATGAGAAGTTTCTTCATCTGTTGTCTCCTTTCGTTTTTGTAGTAATTCTAGAATGAGTCCCAATTCCTGACCATGTGTTGTGTGATATTGCTCGTTTTGTTATTGATATTGCTGTATTCGTTCATTGGATGAAACGAATTTGATGATTATGGAGAAAGAAAATATTGTGCCTGCAACCAGACCACAGGCTTGTCATCATCATTCATCCTGTACAATGGCCTGTCAAAGGGCTGGGGGAAAAAGGGCATCAAGACAAGACCTTCAGGCTGGCAAATGGCCCGAAGGTGTACTTTGCATTTGGAGGCCCTCCAGCTGTTCATATGAAACTACTTGAATTTGTGGCAGCGGACCTCTTGATATTGAACACAATAGGCTGCACTCTTGGAATAAGTGTATTCTGAAAAAAGAGGGAGTTGATGACAACAGAACGACTCATTCCGTGTGCAAAGCATCTTGTTGAGTCAACAAGATCCGTAGGCTACTCATTTGAGTCGGCCATCGCAGACATAATTGACAACAGCATCTCAAAAGACGCATCCACGATAAACATTCTTTTTGATTCCAATACTCCACAGTATGTTGCGATTGTTGATGATGGCACAGGAATGAATGCGGATGAACTGAAACAGGCAATGCGTTATGGCAGCAGGAGCTCTGAAGAAGAGAGGTCTGAAGACGATCTGGGGCGTTTTGGCCTTGGCCTGAAAATGGCCTCCCTCTCCCAATGCAGGAAGCTCACACTAATCTCAAAATGTCACAACGAAATCAATGGTGCTTGCTGGAATCTTGGCCGTGTTTATAATGACGACGACTGGACAATTGAACTCTACTCGCAAGAGGATCTGAAAGACAACAAATTCATTTCAGAACTTGACACTTCTGATTCTGGGACAATTGTAATTTGGGAAGATTTTGATCGTCTTGAATGCGAAACAGATGATATTCAGAGAGTTTTCGATGAGAAAATAGGTTCCGCCAGAAATCACATAAGCCTGGTGTTTCACAGATTTCTGGACCCGCACGGTGACGCTAGACGAATCCGTATTATCATGAACGGAAATCCTGTTGAGGCCATTGATCCGTATCTGCTCTCCAACTCTGCAACCCAGCGTCTGGAAGAAGAGAAAATAAAGATTGGTGGTGAATACATCCTGGTAAAGCCTTTCATTCTCCCATACGCAAGCAAGCTTTCAAAAAAGGAACAGAAAATGTTCTCAGATTTCAATGACATCCGACATAATCAGGGTTTCTACATATATAGAAACAAACGTCTGATTGTATGGGGAACCTGGATGCGCCTGATAAAAGCCAGCGAACTGCACAAACTGGCCAGAGTACGGGTGGATATTCCCAACTCAATGGACTCAATGTGGAATATCGATATCAAGAAATCCACTGCTGCTCTACCTGATGCAATAAAGACAAAACTGAAAGACATTGTATTGCGTGCTGTCGGTACAAGTGAACGAGTCTTCAAATATCGTGGAAGAAAGATAAAAGACAATTTGTTTCATGTTTGGGAGACTGTCGAGGGTCGAGACAAGGTTTTTCGCTACTCCATCAACAGAGAACTACCTTTGTACAAAGCACTGGTGGAAGACCTTGATGATGAAAACCAGAGGCGGCTTGAAGCTCTTCTTTCCATGGTTGAAGACACATTCCCGTATGGAGATGTCTACATCCGTCAGGCTAAAGAAGAAACAATCGGAAGAGAGACAGATCAAGATGTTCTTTTTAAAAACGGGCTGGACTATGTCGATGCCCTAATATCTCTCGGAACGAACACCACGGTAGCCTTGAACTGTCTGGAGAGGCTTGACTACCTGAATGGACACAAAGACGTGATTGCAAGAATAAGAGAGGAGTATGGCCATGAATGATGTTCAGAATAAGATCTTTACGCAGGTAATAGGCGTTTATCGTGATAATGGTGGACTGCCACTGAATGAGCAGCAAATTGAAACGTATGTAGACTTTTTCTCACGAATGCCTGGTTTGAACTATAACCTGACGGAAGAAGAAAGAGCTGATCTGATAAAAGACATCAAACACAACATTGAAGTCAATGTTGATAAGAGGCCACGGGCTTGCCTTGTCGAAAAGAACCACAAGCCATGGTATCTCAACGCAAAGGCCCAAAATGAACAGAACACCTACTGGAAGAGATACAGGGATTATCTGTTCTTCCAGAAACATTACAGTCAGCCTGTAGTGGACTCAATCGATTCTTCAACTGACGATATTATGGACTTGCTCGGCAACCCCGCTTTATCAAAAGGTATTGGGTTCATGCGCAGAGGGTTGGTCCTGGGTGACGTCCAGTCTGGAAAAACTGGAACTTACATTGCACTGATAAACAAAGCAGCAGATGCTGGATATAAAGTCATCATTTTGTTGACTGGTGTCATTGAAAAACTCAGGCAACAGACTCAGGGTCGTATTGACGAAGGGTTCATAGGCAGTGACAGCGCCGCAATGGTAAAAAACATGCAGGCTTCTGAGCCGATCGGCGTCGGCAAGTTCATAACCAATGATCTGGCTCCTACTACCTGTCTTACATCTACAGAAGAAGATTTCAATTCAAGACTGGCAAACAATGTGGTCAGTAATCTCCAGGCGATCAATGGTCCGATGATCCTTGTCGTCAAGAAAAACAAGAGTGTTCTTACAAAGCTTCATCAATGGTTTACAAAAAGAAACAATGTTGTCGCTGGAGGAAAAATAGATTTTCCTCTGCTGCTGATAGATGACGAGGCTGATAATGCATCTATCAACACAAACAAGGATGACACAAACCCGACAATAATCAACAAGTGCATCAGGGATTTGCTGAGTCTTTTCACCAAGTCAAATTACGTCGGATTCACTGCGACTCCATATGCGAATATATTCATCAAACCTGATACGGATGATGAAATGCTCAATGCAGACTTGTTCCCACAGGACTTCATCTATGTATTGAAGAAGCCTTCCAACTATATCGGCCCAGAAGAGATCTTTGACGAACAGGGCAGATGCTCATTCATGATTAAGACAATTGACGATAAGCAAGAGAATGAATTCCTGCCTGAAAAGCATAAGAATGGTGCAACGGTCGGGCCACTCCCAGAACCTTTGAAAGAAGCAATCTGCTCATTCTTCATTGCCAATGCAATCCTGGATTTGAGACACAGGGAAAAGACTCATAGATCCATGTTGATAAACATCAGCCGTTTTATAAACGTCCAGAACAACATCCAGGAGGCTGTGGAGAGTTTTGTAAAGACATATCAGCGGTCCATCGAGAACTACAGTCTGTCAAAGAACCCTTTGAGTAATAGTGAGCTGTCCTACATCAAGCAGGTTTTTGACAAACACTTTGATCCAAACAAGAATGCCAATGCCGGAGAAGAGAAAACTTTCAGCTGGGATGAAATTGTCCGCTCCCTGTATCGTGCAACAACTCCGATTGTTGTAAGGGCAGTGAACAAGGATAATGCTCAGAAGAATCTCAGCTATTCAGATTATGAGGAAAACGGTCTCCGTGTAATTGCAGTTGGTGGTTTCAGCCTTTCCCGAGGACTCACTCTTGAGGGTTTGTGTGTCAGCTACTATTACAGAAACTCAAAAATGTATGACACACTTATGCAGATGGGAAGGTGGTTTGGATATCGGGACCATTATGCTGATGTCTGCCAGATATGGATGAATAACACTTCTCGTGACTGGTACAGAGAAATAACTCTTGCCACGCGGGAGTTGAAAGACGATTTGGAGAGAATGAGCAACCAGGGAAAAACGCCAAAAGAATTTGGACTCTGGGTAAGATCAGACAGCACAGCTCTGTATGTCACTGCGAAAAACAAGATGAGAAACGCAGAGAGGGTGTCCAGAAAGATAACATTCTCTGGTAAGATCATTGAGACTCCATATCTGAGGAAAAGTGAAGCCTTCAACGACAGGATCCGAGAGAGAACAGAGGCTTTCATCAATGACATTCTTGACTGGAATGGTGGATTCTCTTCAACTGAAGGTCTTCACAAACCTTCCACCCCTTTGATAAAGAGTGTTCCTTCGGAAAAGATTACTTCCTATCTGGCTGACATCAAACTTTCTGGTGATCAGACTGTTATTGATAAAGATCTGATTACCAATTACATCAGCTCTTCCGAAGCTCTTAGGAACTGGGATGTCGCAATAGCAACAGGTGAAGGCAAAGAAGTCTGGGACTTCAAAGGTCGGAAGATTCCTAATGTCAAGAGAAGTTTTCGCATTTCTGATTATTCATATGTAATATCGGGAAAGAACAGCAGGGTAGGTGATACAGAAATGTATGGCCTTGGTCTTACAAAAGCCGAGTACGATAGAATTGAGTCAGATGTTAAAGCAAAACAGGACAAGAACCTGTCTCAGGCAGATCTGTTTGCTCCAGGCATCAAGCGCAACCCTTTGCTTGTCATTTATCCTGTTGAACTGATAGTCGGAGAAAAGGCCAAGAAAGAGGAACCTGATAAAGTTCCTGCCCTTGAAAAAGTTGTTGAAGTTGCCGGTACAAAACCTTACGTTGCAATTGGAATGGGCTTCCCTTGTGCTGTCGGAGAGATACCAATCGAATATATCTACACGATGAATTCAACAAAACGAAAAGAGCTGATTGAGGCAGATGAAGATTTCTCGACAGACGACAATGAGGAGGAAGTAGATGAGTAATTCTGTCCATCTTGTTTTCAACCGCTATAAACTGGTGGAATCCGGTCCTCTATATGAAATCTTCCTTGGTAAAAATGAAAAGAACCAGGATTCGCTCCTTTTCCGTGTCAATTCTTCGTTTCCTGAGGATCTGTTTGCAGAATTGACAAATACTACAACAATGGCTGTGGATCTGATACAGATGGAAAACAACCAAACTATCCTCTGCTTTGACCTTCTTGATACAGACTACCAGACTCTTTTCTTCAGTTTTGCGGACAACATGATTTCCTTTGTCAGCAGCCAATCGAATGAGGACAGTCCATTTGAGGCCATCGTTCTCCGTTACAGCCAATGGCAGAGGCTGCTGAAAACAAATAGGACAGGGCTGTTGTCTGTTGAAACAATCCGGGGAATGATTGGAGAACTGCTTTTCCTGAGAGACTTCCTGATACCGGAGTTTGGTGCAAAAACTGCTCTCGGTTACTGGAAAGGGCCAATTGGGGCAGACCAAGACTTCAGGACGGAAAAGAAATGGTATGAGATCAAGACGATCACCAGTGGAAGCGATACAGTTCTTATCTCCTCAATTGAGCAACTGGATTCTGAGCAGTTTGGACCTGGAGAGATTGTCATCTTTGCTCTGGATGCAACGGTTCCAGCAGATCCTGAGAAGATAACAGTCAAGAGCCTTGTTGATGAAATCAAAGTACAGCTAAGCAGACAGGAATCCTATACGTTTGACAATTTTCTATTTTCCAATCTTGGGTATTATGACAAGCCTGAATATGAGACTGGAAACTATGTTGTAAGGCTTTCCTCGACACAGCGATATGCAATTGACGCTATATCTCCAGTGATGAGGAGAAGCTCTGTTCCAAGTGCTGTTGTTTTCCTAAAATACAATCTTAGTCTGGCTGGGCTGGATGCCTGCAGGATAGATTAAGCAAAAGGTGGGGAAATATGGAGACAGTTACAGAATACCTGGACAATCTGAGGCAGCTTATCGCAATAGATTCTGTTCAGAATGGAATTTCAGAAAGAGAGGCCTTTATCAATTATGTCTCTGACCGTCTGCTGAATGCAGGTGAAATACAGGATGACATCAATTATCTCCATTTTGAGGGAGAAGGAAAAAACAGAAGGAACATCCAGCTTGACGGGTATTGTACAGATACTCTTTCCTCATCAATCGTTTTATTCATTGCAGACTATTCTGGTGACACTACTCCCATTACGACGTCTGACATCATGCGTTTCTACAAACGGGTAGAAGGATATCTTGAGAATGTTGATTACATATTGGACGCGGGAGAAGAAAGTTCTGGTGGTTATCAGTTGGCATCCTCAATAAAGAATGAATATTCAGAGTTTTCCAAGTATCGGATTTACCTTATTACTGACCGGCCTCTGGCACTGTCAGTAGACTCAATATCAGAAAGCAGAATAGGTTCTCGAATTGTTGAGCATTTCATCTGGGATATCAACAGACTGTATCAGGTCGACAATTCAGAGAATGGAAGAGAGCCAATTACAATAGACCTGACAAGGTTTACACCTGACAGAAAAGGTCTCCCATGCATTCTGGCAAACAAAACCCAGGATTACACTGCTTATCTGTGTACCATTCCTGGAAGAACTCTTGCTGACCTGTACAACAAGTACACAGGCCGACTTTTGGAAGGAAATGTCAGATCCTTTCTTCAGCTGCGAGGAAAAGTGAACAGTGGGATAAGGCGAACCATCCTTACTGAACCGGAAAACTTCTTCACTTACAACAATGGAATTTCTGGAACTGCTGCAAAAGTCGAGACAACCACCGATAATGGCATCGGCTATATAACCAGCATTACTGATTTTCAGATCGTAAATGGTGGCCAGACAACAGCATCACTGGCTGCTTGTCTGTTGAACGACAAAAAAGAAGATTCAGAAAACAAAATAAACGAAATTGTTGTGCAGATGAAGCTTTCTGTTGTTCAAGATCTTGAGAAAGCACAGGAACTGATTCCGAATATTTCCAAATATACCAACTCACAGAACGCTGTCAAAGATACTGATATGTGGTCCAACCATCCGCTACACATGCGTCTTGAGAAAATATCAAGATCCATTGCAGCACCTGCGGTTGCTGGAAAGGCAAACAGTACATTCTGGTATTACGAGAGAGCACGTGGACAGTATGCTCAGGAGACATACAAACTCGGCAAGCGGGATCGGGACAGATTCCTGGCTTCACATCCGAAAGACCAGCTTATTACAAAAACTCAGTTCGGCATAATCGTGAATATCATGAATATGCATCCAGAATATGCAAGCCTTGGTGGAGAAAAGTCCTTCAAGAAATTCATGGATTTTGGACTCAAGAAATGGGAAACAGCTGACTCTTTCTTCAATGAAGAGTTTTTCCGCAATGTTGTCGCAATCCAGTTGATGTATAAAGCAGCATACAGATACGCAGCAGGAAAGAAATATGACTATAAAGCCAATGTAGTCGAATATGCTGTTTCACGCCTGCTGTTTGAAATTGCATCAAACCCGAACCTTGCTGGATATACAATTGATTTGGGAATGATATGGAAGAATCAGGCGGTATCCCCGGCTTTGGGTAATCAGCTTACTATCCTTGTTGATGCTGCATATGAACATTTGAATGACCCGAGCAGGCCAGTTGTCAACGTAACAGAATGGGCAAAGAGGGAGAAATGCTGGGAATTGTTCAAGACAGCCTCTATTGAGATTTCCAAGGATTTCCTTGCTGAACTTGATACTGTCGCAAATGCAAAAACAGCCCAGGCTGATGCAAGAAAAGAACTCAAGAATGCCCAGAAAGACAATGCAATGATTGAAGTCTGCAATTATGGCGTGAAAGGATTCAGAAAGCTTCTGGAATGGAACAAGAGTGCAAATGTTCTCTCTCCAGAAGAGAACAGATTTATACAGGCCGCACTTCTGATGGAAAGAGGCAAGTTCCCTTCTGACAAACAGTGTGTCAGGATTCTTGAAGTACTTGAACGAGCCCGGTCCAAAGGTTATTTGGGTTAGGCGCTTTCAGGCTTCATCAAACAGCGGTTTCATTGCTTCTGCCACTTTTTCTGCCAGAACAACGGGGACTGCATTTCCTATCTGTTTGAATGCAAAAGTGCGAGAAGGTCTTCCTGTGATCGACTCAAAGAAATAATCATCGGGGAATGTCTGCAATCTTGCAGCCTCCCTTGGTGTCAGTGAACGGTTCTGGTTCTTGTCCGGGTGGATATAATAGTGTCCGTCTTTTGAAATATGTGCTACCACAGTCTGAGAGTAGGGCATGTCTCCAGCAACAACCTTGAATCTGTCAGTAAATGCTGTAGAGTTCTTGTGTGTCCTCAATTCCTCTGGAACTGCTTGGTAGTTCAATCTTTTGTGATTGTCATTCCAGCTTTCAACTGCCAGTTTATATATTTCCAGATCCCTGCTGTTATTTGGCCGTGAGCAATGGAAGGTGATTGGGAATTCTTCTGAATGTATTTTGGATTCGATCAGGTACCTGCTTGGCTGACATCTTTCCTTGACACCATAATATGTGCCTTCTCCTGAATGGATTGATGGCAAATCTCTCAAGACGTCATCAACAGTATATTTGTTCTCACTGATCTCAATCTCGGGATAGAAGTCTGTTTTGTTGCCTCTCTTTCCTATGATAATGACTCTCTTTCTCTTCTGGAGTACTCCATACTGACTTGAATCAAGTACTCTAAGCTCTGTTTCATAGCCTTTTTGTTTGAACAGCGCTCTCATTTTCGACAAATGAAGTTCTCCATCTTCATCTTTTGCGGAAAGAAGACCAATAACATTTTCAAAAACAAAGTATTTGGGTTTAAATCTTTCAAGGAACTCTGCATACAGTATATACAAATAGTTTCTCTTGTCCCCTACCATCCTGTTCGGATCACGGCTACGACCAGCTAGGGAGTAAGCCTGACACGGTGGTCCTCCGATAATCAGATCCACATTCTTGCCAGAAGCGTCAATCTGTTTGAATATTCTGGGAAGTGATGAGCCCGATATTTCCTCTTGGATGACAGAATCAATTACTTCTTTTGGAACGGAAGAATAAAGCTCATCTCTTGAGATTTCTCCCATCAGATATTTTTTATAGATGTCTGACTTGCCATTTTGCATTAAGTAATGATATGCAGCCCTTGTCCGTAACGTATTGCAAGCTGCTGCATCCATCTCAATATGACATATTGGGGAATATCCCGCGCGCACAAAACCTTCGGATAGTCCACCCGCTCCCGCAAAGATATCCAGAAAGTTTATCACAGTGGTCACCACCCCTCCATCGGATTTGCTGCTCCAGGATACTTTATTCGGAAAAAGCGTTCAAGCTGTTGGCCATATTAAGGACAAAGAGGTGGCTTGGCTATATATGTGAATTCGGCGCTCAAGCTTAACTAAAGGCCGAATTCACAATCTGGAAGGACATCAGAGCTTTATCAGTCGCATCACTTCTTCGTAGCTTTTACCGCTCTTCTTGATGGCTTCGACGAGGCTCTTCATGCGGAGGGTTTTGAGCTCTTCATTGAGCTCATCCAACTGACTGACAGCATCTTTGTAGGCGCCCTTAAGCCTGGTGACACGCTCTTCTGCTTTCTTGATCTGCGCTTCAATTGACTGAACAGTTTTTGCTCTTGCCATGGTCAGATCACCTCATCTTCCTCACTGTAGAAGTCCTCGTTGTCAGACACTGGAGACTCGTCCGAAATCTGAACAATGCGCTCCATCTCATGGGCAAGAATATTGAGCTTGGTCATGACCATCTTTTCATCCATACCTATCATCTTGAACAGCTCTTTCTGTCTTGCAGAAATCGAGCATTCAAGAGTCCACTTGCCACTGGATGTCCTTAATAAGACTATCTTGTCGAGTTCTCTTATGAGCGCTGGAACAGAGAAGCAACTCTTCCTTCGCACTGCAGGATCCGCTTCAACAAAGTCTCTGATCAGCTTTGCAATACGACAACGGATGATCAGTGCGATGAAGGAAATGAAGGTTCTGCCTCTCAGACCTTCTTCTGTATGAGAACGCATGCTGTTGTTGCCGAAGAAAGTCTTGTCCCAGCTGAAAGCCTTCTCACTCCCGTCACGGCTCTTGTAAATCTCAAGCGCCTTAAGCGCATCCATCCTGTTGCTTGAAACGATGCAGAAGTAACCACAAAGCTTGATGTACGCTTCAATATCGGCATTGCGGGGAGAATACATTACGACATTGCCCCTGGGACCGTACTCAATATCGAAGTACTTGTACTTGCCTCCATCCTCGTTGATCTTGAACTTTGCTGACTTGGTCCTCTTCAGGTTCTCAAGCACTTTTTCGCACTTCTCAAGGTCGGTCCTGAAAGAAGCCTGCTCTGCTGCTGCCCTGGCTGGAGAGTAGAAGATGTGGAAGTATCTGTTCTTCTTGTCGTCAGCGTAAAGCTTTTGTTCAACAGTAGTTCCATACATGCTGTATCGCTTGTTCCAGCACTTTTCACTGTCTTCGAATGTGCCTCGTACACTCATTACAAGAGAAGCTACAAGATTCTTGCATCCCTTGACCATGATGACAAAGGAATAACCCTTGTCATCCATGTCGTTGATGTTCTCTTTCGAGAAGTGACCTCTGTCAAGAATGATGCCGATGTTCCTGTAGCCCAGACCATAGAGCTTCTCGAGCATGTACTTCAGCTGGGAGATGTCGACAATAGAACCCTGGCAGACTTCATAGGCAAGGGGTTTGTTGGCATCTATGTCGTAGAGAATGGTAACGTTGAATATAGGCTGCCCGAGATCAACCTTTGCCTTGCCGAATTCAATGAGGTCAATGTCCCCGGCCTGGCATGCCTTGTTCGTAGAGTCGTAGGAAAGATGGACAATATCTTTTTTCTTCTTTGCATCCCTGTTCCACCAGTGTATGAAGCCGGACACGTCATCACGGTCGACATGCTTCAGCACTCTAGCCACTTTTGTATCGCTGTAGATGTGCATGTCAGGAGAATGGAGAGGCCGCTCCCAAGCCCATGCAGGATAGTGCTGGGCTACATTGCTTTCATCGACAACCATGTAGGAAGCCAGATCAAGCAGCAGTCCACCATCAAGGGAGCCGAAGTGCTCCTGCATCCAGCTTTTCAGTCCGTAATCTTCAAGAATCCATGATGTAAGAATAAAACTGCCACACTTGATGTAGTGGTGCCTTGATGAGTCATCGACAATGGGAACAAGCGCCTCCGCCTCATCCGGAAAGAAGACAAAATAGTTGTCATTAGGCCACATCATCGCCGGGTTGTCAGGGCAGACTTTGCCGATCATCCTTCTGTGGGTTTTGACGTACTTCTTCTCCTTGATGTAGGTTCTTCCGTATTCGTAATGGACAAAGACATCGATGCCATTCCTGGCCTTTACGAGATAGATCTTCCCTCTGATTTCTGGTATCGGCACGGGCGTTTTTCTGAGCAATTATGGCCTCCATTCCTTTAGTCAAGTAGCTTAACTAAAGAATAAGGCAAAAAGAAAGGGCTGTCAAGCCCTGTAGATGAGATATCTGAATAATTTGCAAAGATTTACGTACTTAGCTGAGACTGCCGTAACGTTTTAGTTAAGTTTTCGAGCGGAATTCACACTGATTGGGAATCCGGACTCTATCCACTGAGGAGAATACTCAAACGCAGTGAGTCCCCGGTCAGTCAGAGCCATGGTCCCAACGAGCCTGCCTGATGCCATCACATCAGCCTTTTCGATGTTTCGCATCTAACAACTCCTTCATCGTCTGGAACTCTTGTGGATTGAAGAGGTTGAGAAAAGCCTTCTCGTCATCAAGAACAGCTCCGATTCTTACAAGAGAGGCGAATGAGATCTCTCCCGTCTGCTCGAAGCGCCTCAATGAGGAAAGAGAGAGCCCTGCACGTCTTGCCAGTTCCTCTTGGGTGATGCCTTTCTGCTTCCTTCTCGCCTTTTCCTTCCTTGCAATCTCTCTCTGGATTCCTATTGGCAGCATGCCGAATTCATCAAGATTGATCATATGCCAATATTTTATCACTTTACGGATAAAATACAAGAAAATAACAGAATATTATTACTTTCATGGAGTGTGGGATGCAGGTGGTGCCTCTGGAAGTATTTGCCGTTTCTGCTCCTCTCCTCGGCATTTGCTTCGGCTTTGCCATCATCACCATGTCGATAGTTGACCATGATGTATGTGTCTTTGTGATTCCAACAGGCAATCACATCCAATGAGTGATTGCCCCCTCCCGTGTCGGGTGTTAAGATTGCGCCTAGCAGGAGTGGAACGGGGAAGTGAAGGCCAGTCTTACCGAAGGGAATGTCGCCCGCACGTTGGTGGGGTTCACGGTCCCGCTCGTCCTGAGCGGGCTTTTCCAGCAACTGTTCAACTGGGTGGATGCGTTCATCGTCGGGAACATCAATGGTGAGGCTGCCCTCGCCGGCATTGGTGCGACAAGCTCGATTTACAATCTATTCGTCATGCTCATCACAGGCTTCACCTCAGGACTCTCTGTCCTGGTCGCCCAGAAGGCGGGGGAAGGGGATGAGGAGGCTTCCCGTGACATCCTGTCGACTTACGGGGTGGTCCTCACAGCCATCTTCCTGGTC
Organism: uncultured Spirochaetales bacterium; assembly: GCA_944392695.1. GTDB lineage: Bacteria > Spirochaetota > Spirochaetia > Sphaerochaetales > Sphaerochaetaceae > Bullifex. Next base: position 17,186 of record CALXXN010000015.1, read on the forward strand.
ATCGCCTTGGTTGGAGCCGCCATGACGAACCCCATCCTCTCCCTGATGGACACTCCTCAAGACATTTTCACAGAAGCGGGGGATTACTTGAGGCTGATCTTCCTTGGCATCCCCTTTCTTGCGCTCTACAACGTATATGGGGCGGTGTTGAGGGGAATGGGAAACAGCCGTGCACCCTTCCTCGCCATCCTTGTCTCTTCCATTGCGAACGTCATCCTCGACATCATCTTCGTCGCCTTCCTTGGCTGGGGGACGGCTGGTGCCGCACTTGCAACAGTGATCGCCCAAGGAGCGATGACGGTCTTCATAATCATCTACACCTTCACGAAGTCACCTGCCCTCCGACACAGGCCAGGGCGGGGCAGGTCCTCTGCCTGGGCCCTGAGGCAGGGTGGAATCTTCGGCCTCCCTCCCGCCGTGCAGTCCGGTGTGAGTTCAGTTGGCAATGTGGTGCTGCAGCAGTTCATGAACGGCTTCGGCGCACAGACCGTTGCCGCCATAACCACGGCCTACCGTGTTGACACCGTGATACTCCTGCCCATAGTCAACCTTGGTAGTGGCATAGCGACCGTAGTCGCCCAGAACACAGGCTCCCGGAATGAGGAGCGCAGCCGTGCGACCCTGAGGACGGGGCTTGTCATGATGACAGTCGTCTCGCTCGTCCTGACGGCTGTCGTCTTCCTCTTTGGTTCCCACCTGATCGCGCTCTTCGGGTTGGAGGCTGGTACTGTGGCGATCGGGGATGCTTTCTTCAAGCGCATAGCCGCATTCTACATCGTTTACGGTTCCGCCATGGCTTTCAGAGGAGCCCTGGAAGGCAGAGGTGACATGCTTTACTCGGGCTTTGCAGGCATACTCTTCCTGGTCGTGAGGATCATAGGGTCCTACGCCATGGACGACATTTTTGGCAACATGGTCATAGCCTGGGCCGAGGCCTTTGCCTGGATATTCCTGCTCTTTGAGTTCATCGTGCGCTATCATATGAAGACGAGACGGACGTCATGATTCGAGGATTGGCTGAGTTGATGCGAGGCCTCAGTCCACTATGTCCTGCCTTTCAAATCCAGGCAGGGCATTGGGCCTGGGACATCATGTTCTTATCCTATGTAGTCGACTTGCCAGGAATCATCGCCGAAGATTTCAATAATCTTCTTGTTGAGCATCGTGCATTTCTCTTCATTGGTAGGGGAATAATCTCCCTCTGTCTCGTTGTTGTTGTATTCGTATGAGCTGAACACCGAGTCCTTGAGCCAACCTATCTGGTAAGGATGTTGGATTGCAACATCAGTGAAGTCTGCAAGCTTCTCGTCCAGGTCGTAAGCAAATGCATCAGACAGGTCTGGGAGGTTTTGAGAAGAGAATCGACCCATTTTCATCGTCAGGTTGACCATGGCATGGATGCCGCCCTTGCTCCTGACCTCGCCATACATCGCACTGGCTCCTGATCCGGATCCTCCCATGATGCCCATGGCGAACCAACTACGGAAACTACCCTGGACATCACCGTTTTCATCGACCTTCATGCCGGTCCCTTCTGTCACGCTGATGTATTCGAAGTCCTGTGTTCCGCCATTTCCCACATCTCTGATGACGAGGTCGGCCGCCTGCCTGTAGTCCAGTGTGCCATCAGCATGTAGGCGTATCGTGAACAGCAGGTCGCTGCTGGTTCCATTGTACACTATGTCAGTACCATCCTGTGTGACTGTGAGTACAACAGGTACTCCGTAGACCATGACCGTGGAACTGCCATCAGCGATTTCACCATCTTCCATGAAGCCCATGAGGGCAGGAGCCTGGTAAAGATAGAGTTTGCTGACGGATGTGCTGATATCAGAATCACTTACATCAACCGCCCTTGATGTGTCAGATATTGGATTTGCGAAAATCGGCATGAGGATTTCCATCTCCTCTGATTCGCTTGTTGAGGGAGTGTCAAGTGTGCACGAAGTCATGAACAGCGCTACAAGCAATGCAAGTGTGATGGTCCTGGCAACTCCTTTCATGTGGATAGGAGTACACCACGGGAAGGTGGGCGGTCAAGAAAGCACTTGCGTTTTTCATCTCACTTCCTCCTCTTTTCAAAGGGTGTTAGACTCATTAGCAAGAGGCAAGAAATGAAAGTACTCGTGATTGGAGGAGTCGCGGCAGGGACCAAGGCTGCGGCCAAGCTCAAGAGGGAGGACAGGTCGGCCGAGGTCAGGATACTGACAAAGGGTCACGACATCTCCTATGCAGGTTGCGGACTACCTTACTACATCGGTGGCATGATAAGTGACCGCAGCGGCCTGATTGTGAACACACCCGGGAAGTTCAGCGCCCTTACGGGGGTCTCTGTCCTGACCGGGGCTGAGGTGACGTCTGTAGACTTCAAGGAGAAAACCGTCACTTATGTGCATGATGGATCAGAGGACCACGAGACTTACGACAAGCTTGTCATCACGACTGGCGCCGTGCCTATTGTCCCTCCCGTCGCCGGTGTTGGACTTGATGGCGTCTTCACCCTGAGGACACCTGATGACGCACAGGCCATACGCGCCTGGGCAGGGAAGGAAGAAGTCAGGAGGGCCATCGTCGTCGGTGCCGGCTTCATAGGGCTCGAGACGGCAGAGAACCTGAAGAAGCTTGGCCTTTCCGTCACCGTTGTGGATATGGCTTCCCAGATAATGCCCAAGGCCTTCGACTTGGAGATGGCCGACTGGGCGAGGCGCCAGCTGGAAGCTGCCTCCATCCGCGTCCTGACCTCGGCGAAGCTCGAGGCTGTGGAGGGCGATGTGGCTGTCAAGGCTGTGAAGACTGACAAGGGGACTCTTGCGGCGGAAATCGTCGTGCTCGCCCTTGGTGTCCGCCCTGCCACGGCCTTCCTTGAAGGAAGCGGGATAAATATGGAGAAAGGTGCCATCGTGGTCGATTCATCCATGGCGACCAATATCAAGGACGTGTACGCTGCAGGGGATTGCGCCCTTGTACGTAACCGCCTGACTGGTGGGCAGCTGTACTCGGCCATGGGTTCGAGCGCCAATCTCGAGGGACGTGTCCTTGCGCGTTGCATTGCGGGCAGGGATGCCGTATACCCTGGTGCCTTGGCGACCGGTGTCGTGAAGCTCCTTGACGACCTCAACGCGGCACGTACAGGTCTTACTGAAGATGATGCCGTCAAGGCTGGATACGACGTGGTCACTGTCGTCGCCGTCGAGGACGACAAGGCCCACTACTACGAAGGTTCCTCCGACTTCATCATGAAGCTCATCGCAGACGCGGCAAGCCACCGCATACTGGGCTTCCAAGTCATGGGCAAGGGTGCTGTCGACAAGGTGAACGACATCGCCGTCCTTGCCGTGTCCCAGGGCATGAAGGTCGAGGACTTCGATTGCATGGACTTCTCCTACGCACCTCCATTCTCGACTGCGATCTCTCCATTCGTGCAACTGTGCAACGTGTTGGAGAACAAGATGAATGGCGTGCTTGAGACAATCACTCCACTTGAGTACATGCAAACAAGGGCCAGGGGCTACCGTGTCATAGACGTCCTGCCTGAGAAGACCATACCTGGAGCGACCTGGGTCGACCTTGGCAAGGTTGACGGTCCTATCCCCGGTCTTGGCAAGGATGAGAAGCTGCTTCTCGTGTGCAACCGTGGCAAGAGGGGTTACTTCCTCCAGAACCGCCTGAAGGCGGCGGGCTACACGGGCACGAGGGTGCTTGAAGGCGGAATCACGATGAATGATGTCAGGGTGGATCTTGGCTCTGTCATCCCACCCGATGAGGTGAAGAGGGTCAAGGGGCTTGGCTGTCTCCAGGACAAGAGGCAGCCTGACCACTTCAATGTCCGAGTGATCACCCGCAACGGCAAGATCACCTCGGCAGAGCAGAAGGCGATAGCCGAGGCCGCAGAGCGCTTCGGAAGCGGCGAGGTCACGATGACCACGCGCCTCACGCTTGAGATCCAGGGCGTGCCCTACGCCAACATCGAGCCCGTCATCGCATTTCTCAAGGAACATGGCCTGGATACGGGTGGAACGGGCAGCAAGGTGCGTCCCGTCGTCTCGTGCAAGGGCACGACCTGCCAGTACGGCCTGATCGACACCTTCGATCTTTCAGAGAAGCTGCATACGGTTTTCTACGAAGGCTGGCACAACGTGTCCTTGCCTCATAAGTTCAAGATCGCGGTCGGTGGCTGCCCGAACAACTGCGTCAAGCCCAGCCTCAATGACATTGGCATCATAGGACAGCGCCTTATACGCTTCGATGAGGAGAAGTGCCGTGGATGCAAGCTCTGCCAGGTCGAGAAGACCTGTCCGATCAAGTGCGCCCACCTGGTCGATGGCAAACTTGACGTGGAGGGGTGCAACCACTGCGGCCGTTGCCTTGACAAGTGCCCCTTCGGTGTCACGACGGGTTACACCACTGGCTACGCCATCTACGTCGGAGGACGCTGGGGCAAGAAGATCGAGATGGGCAAGAGGCTTTCCCGTGTTCTTACAAGCGAGGAGGAGGTCATGCAGTGTGTGGAGAACGCCATCCTCCTCTTCCGCGACGAAGGAATAAGCGGGGAGCGGTTCGCTGATACCGTGAACCGGCTTGGTCTGGAGTATGTCGAATCGAAGCTTCTTGGAGGCAAGATTGACAAGGCGCGGATCCTGGAGAAGAATGTCATCGGCGGGGCGACCTGCTGAATCATTGTCAGGATACTGGATGTGCCAGACTTCATAGAGTAAGGAAAGGGCCTTGAAACAATCTGGATCCCCTCGAGGAATCAAATGTCTCATAGGCCCTTTCTTGTCTTCATCTGCCTGTTTGTGCTGATCTTGGCACCGCTATCGGCAATGCGTGTCGCCGCTCTCAACTCCTCACTAGCCGAGCTCTGGTGCCTGGCTGGAGGAGATGTCGCCATCACAGTGCAGGATGCCGTCGACAGGGGCATCGTGGATGAGCGTGATGTCATCCTCGTCGATACAGCCTCAGGGCGGAATATAAACACCGAGGTCCTGCTCCTGGCCCAGCCGGATCTCGTCCTCGGCAGTCCCGACACGGCAAGCCATGTACGCATCAAAAGCCTTCTCGACAGTCTTGGTATCGACATGCTCCTCATACGTCAGGACAGCTTCGATGACTTCCTGATGTCTTTCAAGGAGCTTACGGCGATGACGGGACGTGAGGACCTCTGGCAGGAGTACGGACTTGGGCAGAAGGCCAGGATAGAGACCCTTGTATCTTCGGCACAGGATATGGACAGCCATCCCCGCGTCCTCTTCGTGAGGGCGGGCAGCGCCTTCTCCTCTGTGAGGGCGAAACGGAGCGACGATCACTTCGCCGCCCTCATCATGGAGGAATTGGGAGCCGTGAACGTTGCTGACGAGATGGGCCTGCTCACAGAGAGCCTCTCGCTTGAAGCCATGCTCACTGCTGACATCGACAAGCTCGTCATCGTGGCCCAGGGGGATGAGGAGGCGGCCCAGGCCTATATGGAGAACCTGCTTGCCCAGCCCGGCTGGAGGGACCTGCCATGCGTTGCCTCTGGCGAGGTGTACTTCCTGCCAAAGGACCTTTTCCATTACAAGCCCAACGGCAGATGGGTGGAGGCCTACCGGACGATGGAGGACGTGCTCTATGGCTAAGACAGGACTGGCTGTTGCTGCCCTGATCCTCATCATCATGGCATTGATATGCCTGATGGCAGGCAGTACGAGGCTCGATTTCACACGCGTCTTCACACCTGGCAGCGTCGAGTCCATCGTCTTCATGTCGGTCCGTCTGCCACGCGTCCTGGCTGCGGCCCTTGCAGGGCTTGCATTCGCGCTATCAGGCCTCTTGTTACAGGTTGCGAGTGGCAATGACCTGGCAAGCCCGAACATCATAGGGGTGAATTCCGGATCAGGCTTCGCCGTCCTCCTTTTCCTCTGTTTCCTGCCCCAGCACTTCCTCCTCCTGCCATTTGCGGCCTTTGCCGGGGCCATGGCCGCAGCCGTCCTCGTGTTCACAATCTCATCCCTTTCGACACGGCTCTCGTCATCGAGTTCCCTTATTCTCGCCGGTGTTGCTGTAAACGCGCTCTTCAACGCATTGATCAGCACACTCTCATCCCTGAAGCCGGAGGTCATGGGTTCCTACAGCGCCTTCTCTGTCGGTGGTTTCGCATCAATCCAGCCATCCAGCCTGGTCGCACCTGCCGTGATCATCCTCATCTCAAGTGTCCTGTGCATCGCAATCGCACCAGTGCTTGACGTGATCCGGCTGGGCGATGAAATCGCCTCCTCGCTTGGCTACAGGCCACGCAGGGTGCGCATGCTCCTCTCCATGCTTGCAAGTCTCATGGCTGGGGCTGCCGTAAGCTTCGCTGGGCTTCTTGGCTTCGTTGGACTCGTCACTCCGCATCTCGCCAACTTCCTCACAGGAGGTGGTGGACGGAGGACTGTGGTCATGTGCGCTCTCTCTGGTCCTACGCTGGTCCTCCTTTCTGACCTGCTTGCCCGCACAGTGGTCGCTCCGGGGGAGCTCCCGGCTGGTGTCTTCATGGCGGCAATCGGAGTGCCTTTCCTGGTTTATCTCCTTACAAGGAGGGCCCGCCATGCTTGAAGTGAGGAACCTGAGTGTCAGGGCGGGGAAGACGCTCCTCCTTGAAGATGTGAGCTTTACTTTGAACGAAGGACGTATCTGTGCGCTTCTTGGTGCGAACGGCAGCGGCAAGACAAGCCTGATCCGTGCCCTGACTTCATACTACCCCCACTACCAGGGGTCGATAATGTTCTCTGGCCAGGAGCTCAGGAATTCGTCAAAAAGGGAGAAGGCATCCCTCCACGCCCTTCTTCCACAGGATCTTCCGCAGGTCGACATCGTCGTCTCTTCGTTGTTTGATGATGTCGAGGGTGGAACTGGTGTCTTGGATGGGCTTGGTCTTTCACGTCTGGCAGGGAGGCGGCTCATCAGCCTCTCTGGTGGTGAGAGGGAACTTGTCTTCCTTGCCCTCATGCTCTCTCGCAAGGCCTCGCTCTACTGCCTTGATGAAGCAGAGGCGAATCTGGATCCAAGAGGACGGCGCCTCGTGGAGAGGTCCATGGAACGGCTCAAGAGGGAAGGGCACATGGTGCTCGCCTCTTTCCATGACATCCCAAGGGCGCTGAGGTTTGCAGACGACTGCCTTGTCCTGGACCATGGACGCCTTGTCTTCTCTGGAAGTGTCGGGGATTTCCGTGAAAGTGGGCTGGCCACCTCGCTCTTCGGCCTTGTCGAGAGGTGTTTCACTTCAGAGGATGGACAGCTTGTGAAGCTTCTCCTTGAAGCCTGTGATGAGGATGTCGGCAAGGGAGGGGAGGCTTGATACGAGACCTTCCCTGACTAGTGTGACCTCATGGCCACCATTAATCAGGAAGGGGACGATGGTCTCAGCCACCTCCTTCCTCACGTGGTGGCCTCCTGTGAGGAGGAAGGGGGTGATGCGCACATTCTCCGCCTGTATGGACAGTTCACGCCATGGCTTCTGTCCCTTGAGGGTGCAAAGCACTATGTCGTCCCTGAGGATGGAGGAGAGCTCATCAAGTTCTGCGATGTGCCTTCCACCGCTGCCATGGGCCATGAGCACATGAACAAGACCCTCACGCTTCTCAAGGCCCTCTTCGAGGACTCTTGCCACTGTCTTGACTGAAGAGGGGTTGAGCAGGGGCTCCGCCACAGTCCTGCTGTAGGACTGGAGCCGGTACCACTCGTCGCCACGCTGTACGAGGAGTGGGAGCATGATGGAATGTGAAGTGTCCACATCGTCGATGTGGGTACGGCCCATCGCCACGCTGCAACGCCGGCTGAGCCAGAGACGGGCGCACCTGAGGCCTATCTCCTCCTCGACCCTGTCTTCGAGGGACGTGAGCTCCCTGTAAGAGGACTCGTCCATTGTCCCGAAGCTTGTAAGCAGGATTTGCGTATTCATCATCAGACAACAATGACCCGGATCAGGGGGTAGATACAAGATGGCGTGTGGATGGCTCAACCACCTTGTTGCATATACAGGGTATTGGCCATCCTGCATCTGGTGTTTTCATCCAGGCCTCAAGAATATTTGAATATCCAGGTGGGATACGTTAACATCTTATACGTATATTGATGAGTCTTATATGATTGTATATTCAGGGAACAAGGCATCTTTTCAACGTGATCTGGTCAATGGAGTCATCGCTGCTAAAGTCGAGGCTTTGTTTTCATCTCATGGCATCCCTAAGGAAAGCTGGGCTGAGTACCGGTCTTGGGAGAATTCCCTGCCCAAAATAGGCATGATCATTTCTAATCGTAAAATAGATGATGATGTCCAGGTCGCTGTGGAATATCAGATACCATTAACATCAAAACGTGTTGATTTCATGATTGGCGGTACGGATGGAGCCCGTAACAATGTTGTAATCGTGGAATTGAAGCAATGGGAGACATGCCGTGCCACTACCCGCGAGAATGTCGTGAAAGCTTTCACAGGAGGTGCGGAAAGGGACGTCCCCCATCCATCTCAACAGGCGTACTCATACGCCAAGCTCATTGCTAACTTCAATGAAGCCGTAGGTGAGAATGACATCGACCTCATTCCATGTGCATATCTTCATAACTACAAAGAAGAGAACAGGGGACAGATATGTAATAAGCGATACACAGAAGCCTTGGCGGATGCTCCTGTGTTCCTCCAAGAAGATGGTGCCATGCTGTCGGATTTCATATCGCAATATGTCCCTAGGCCAGCAAAGAAGGATCTGTTTGAAATACTTGAGAACGGAAAGCTGAAACCATCGAAATCATTACAGGATGAAGTAGGGCACATTCTTAATGGCAATACCGAGTTTGAGATGATTGACGAGCAGGTTGTCGCTTATTCAACAGTCCTCAAGCTTGTCGAGAACTCTGTGGGGGATGATAGGAAGCACACGATAATTGTCCAAGGAGGACCTGGTACTGGCAAATCTGTCATCGCCATCAATCTTCTGGCGAAAATAATCAACAATGGTCATTCAAGCGCCTATGTCACAAAGACAAGCGCTCCTAGATATACATTCTCTGAAAGTCTGATAAAGGGGAAACACAAGCTCTCTTATCTGAAGGGTTTGTTCATAAGCGCAGGAACCTGCCATAAAATGAAGCCTGATACATATACATGTCTATTATGTGACGAAGCACATAGGTTGACTGCCAAATCAGGTATTTTTTCCAATTTGGGTGAGAACCAGGTAAGAGAAGTGATCAATGCTTCCAAAATCAGTGTGTTCTTTGTTGATGAGGACCAGATAGTCCATGTCAAGGATATCGGAACGGTTGCTGAAATCAGGAAGCAGGCAGAAGCTCTTGGTTCAATAGTGCATTGCAATGACAGCCTAAAGCTCTCTTCTCAGTTCCGATGCAATGGATCTGATGGGTACATGGCTTTTCTTGATGATGTCCTGCAGATCCGTCATACGGCGAATAACGCGTTTTTCGATCTGGATTATGATATCAGGATTTTTGATGACGCTTGTGAAATGAGGGATGTACTGCGTACAAAGAACACGCATGACAAGGCAAGGATGATTGCTGGTTATTGTTATCCCTGGCTAAGCCAGAAGGATAAATCAAAGATGGATATCATCCTTCCTGGAGGATTTGAGGCTCAATGGAATTTCACAACAGAACAATTTGCGACAGATCCTGACTCATTTGAACAGGTAGGATGCATCCATTCCACTCAGGGGCTTGAGTTTGAGTATGTTGGCATAATCATAGGTCTGGACCTGTCATATAAAGACGGTAAGGTTGTTACTGATTACAGGATGAGGGACCGCAGGGATTCCTCCATACCCAGGGGGAAAACACAAAAAGACTTGGATCTTGCTGATAAAATCATAAGGAACACATATAAGACATTGCTCTCAAGAGGACAGAAGGGTTGTTTCATCTACTGTCAGGACCAGGCTTTGAGCGGATATCTTCGAACAAGGCTGGCCCTCGTAGGAAAATAAGCAATGCCATATCCTGCTAAATCAAGGTGCTGCCCAATGCTTCATGACATGAAATGAGAGGCCATCTGTGGGAAGCTTGCAGGGGATGGATGATGTACGGGATTCATGCCAGGGCTGGCCTCAGCTGTGGTGGCACATGAGGTCGATGAAGCGGCGTGTCAGCTCATCCTCTGCGAAGGAGAGGACGACGTCGAGTCCTCCTTCAGCCAGTTGTTTGTACAAGTGGACGAAGGGGACGATGCGGAAGATGGGATTGAGTCCAGTGACTTCCTGACGCAGGAGGGAAAGCACAGGTGCCAGGGGCGGGGCCTCGAGTGGGGAGTGGAGCCCAATCAGGAAGTCCTGCCTCCGTCCTTTGTCTTGTTCGTTGAAGCGCCCCTTCGCCCGTCTTGCTATTTCCAATATCCCTCTGGCGTCTGTTTGTAATAGCCTGAGAATACCGAGAAAGATCGTCAGGATTTCCAGAGAAAGATAGAGTACGGAAGCTTCCTGATGATTGGATTCGGTGCACTTGATTGGGAGTGCATATTCCACAAGACTCCTCCAGAACGAGGAGGAGCAAGGAGAATGCTCAGGATGGAACAGATAGAAGCCATCAAGCGTATGAGCCGGAGCGAATCGATAAGCACGATAGCTTCGGCTCTGGACATTGACTGGAAGACGGCGAAGAAGTATGCCGAGATGGACGACTTCAACGTGACAGTGGAGACGAAGGTTGCCAGGGCACGGGCCAGCAACAGAGCCTGGGACGGCTTAACGGCTATTGTGAGGAGATCTTTGGAGGCCAGAAGGTCGTCAAGGTCTTCAATCATGAGTCCCAGTGCATCGGTACACTCCACAAGATTGATGAGGAACTCTTTGTCAACTCGACCAAGGCCAATGGCCTGGCGACCATAATGATGCCCCTGATGTCGGGCATGGGCAACCTTTCATACATCCTCATCGCCTTGGCAGGTGGAGCCATGATCCTCTTTGGTGAAGGTGTCATGACAACCACGCTTGGAACCCTCGTCTCCTTCCTGGGGCTCGTGAAGCAGTTCTCCTCCTCGCTGACGCAGACGAGCCAGCAGATGAACTCCGTCGTCCTTGGCCTTGCCGGGGCTGGTAGGATTTTCGCCATGATGGACAACGAAGCCGAGAGGGATGAAGGCTAAGTCACCCTTGTGAAGGCGAGGAGGGACGGCGATGTCCTGGTTGAGGATGGTAATGGAAGCATCGATGCCTGGCGTCATCCCCACCATGATGGGACTCTCACGCTGAGCGAAGTACGTGGTGAGATCGTCCTCGATCATGTCGACTTCAGCTACGATGGGCGGCGCACCATACTGCATGACATCAGCCTGTGGGCCAAAAGCGGCCAGAAGATCGCCTTCGTCGGCGCGACTGGAGCTGGCAAGACGACGATAACGAACCTGATCAACCGCTTCTATGATATCGCGGATGGCAAGATACGTTACGATGGTATCAACATCAACAAGATCCGCAAGGCGGACTTGAGACGTTCCCTGGGGATCATCCTCCAGGATGTCAGCCTCTTCACCGGGACCATCATGGACAACATCCGCTACGGCAGGCTCGATGCAAGTGATGAGGAGTGCATGGAGGCTGCCAGGTTGGTCGGGGCCGATGATTTCATCAGCCGGCTGCCTGAGGGATACCAGACCATGGTCAGTGGCGATAACAACAACCTGTCACAGGGCCAGTGCCAGCTGCTCTCAATCGCCCGTGCGGCAGTAGCCGATCCTCCTGTCATGATCATGGATGAGGCGACGAGCAGTATCGATACGCGCACGGAGGCCATCGTGCAACGGGGTATGGATCGCCTGATGGAGGGCCGCACAGTCCTCGTCATCGCCCATCGTCTCTCGACGGTGCGTAACAGCAAGGCGATCATGATCCTTGATGGGGGCCGCATCATTGAGCGAGGCAGTCATGAAGAACTCATGGCAAGGAAAGGCACATACTACCGGCTCTACACCGGGGCCTTCGAGCTTGAGTGATCCGGAGATGCTGTGGTGGAGGAGTGGGTGTGGCGTTGCCACATCCACTTCCTGTTCAATGTGGTGGCTCTTCCTTCGGTAGGATGAGGTTGAGGATGATTGCGACAAGCGCGGAAATCACGACAGGAGAGGATGCGAAGACCATTGTGACCCAGTCAGGGAATTGAGAGAGGGCCTCGCTGACCATGCTGATTCCCATGCCCAGGGCGGCTGAGAGACCTACGATTGAAGTGTTGCGGTAACTCATCGGTTGCATTGCCACAAGCTTCATCCCTGTCATGGCGATTGAGGCGAAGACTGAGACAGTGGCACCTCCGAGCACTGCCTGGGGTATTGTCGTGAGCAGGGCGGAGAACTTGGGAACCAGTCCTGCCGCCAGGAGCATCAAGGCGGTGAGGGAAAGGACTTTCCTGTTGACGACCTTTGTTGATGACACGATGCCTACATTCTGTGAGTAGGTCGCATTGGGCAACCCTCCGAAGAGTGCTGACACAAGGTTGGACAATCCAAATCCCAGGATGCCTCCCCTGAGTTCGTCTCCATCAGGTTCCCTGTCCATGCCTCCTATGGTTGTCGCCGACATGTCTCCAATCGCCTGGACCGCGTTGATCGCGAAAAGGATTGCGAAGGCAAGGCAGGAGGAGGCCTCGAATTCAATTCCAAATGGTGCAAGCACTGGAAGGGAGAAAAGGGATGCCTCACTGACTGCCGCCAGGTCGACCATGCCGAAGAATGAGGAGAAGATGTAGCCTGCCAGGATGCCGAGCAGGATCGATGCGAGCTTCACCATGCCTTTGCCGAAGTGGTTGAGGCTTGTGACGACAAGCAGGGTGAAGATGGAGACAAGCCAGTTCTGCCATGAACCGAAGGTCGCGGATCCGCTTCCACCTGCCATGTAGGTGATGGCAGTGGGGTAGAGCGAGAGCCCTATTGTGAAGACAACCGTTCCTGTGATGAGTGGAGGGAAGAACTTCACCAGCCTTTTTGCAAAGAGCCCTATTACAATCGCAGTGAGGCCACCGGCTATCTGGGCGCCAAAGATCTGTGCGATGCCGAAGTCCTGTGCAATGCTGGTCATCGTGGAAAGGTATGCGAAGCTCACACCCATGATCAAAGGCAGCCTTGCCCCGCATAGGCCTCTTATTCCAAAGAGCTGGAGCAGGGTTGAGAGGGCGGCGCAGACAAGGGATGACTGGATCAGCAAGATGCTTTCCTGCTGGCTAAGTCCAGCTACTCCAGAGATGATGATCGCAGGCGTGACACAGCCCACTATCATGGCGATAAGGTGCTGCAGTGCGAGAGGCAGTGAGTATCTCAAGCCTGGAAGCCGGCCATCCATCTCAAACAGCAGTTTCTCTTCCTTGTCCATGGGGACATTATAGCATGGGGTGTTTCCTATTTGATGAGACATCAAATCTGGGTGTCCGATTGGGAAGGAGATGGCATGAGTGCTCCCATTTCCTGACTTGTATCTGCCACCTCTTCCTGCAGATGGTGTTGTGGCGATGATTCTTGGCGACAGGTCAGGTCTTTGCGGAATTGACATGCAATGTGATTGTATTCAGTTGTTGGGTCCTATTTGCCTGTACTCATTAGGTGTCATGCCAAAATATTTCTTGAATGCCGAGTCGAAATATTTGGTTGATGTGAACCCCACTTCCTGCGCTATGTCTCCAACCTTGCCGGCCTTGTAGCTCACAAGCAGCTGGGCTGCACGTTCCATCCTGAGCCGTAGGATGTATTTTGTGTATGTCTCGCCCCTGTCCGACTTGAATACGGAACTCAAATATGATGGGGAGACGCCCAAGGCCTGTGCGACATCATTCAGTGTCAGAGGGTTGGTGTAGTTTTCCCTGATGAAGATTCTTGCCCGCTCAATCAGGAGGCTTGGCGGTTCTGAACACTGTTCCTGGGTTGCTATCTCGTCCACGTCATCATCCATTGTCATGTCGAGGTTGGATGCAAGTCTGCCTAGAATGGAGTTGAGGGCCTTTTCTTCCAGCGGTTTCAGCAGGTAGTCACTTACACCTTTCTGCAAGGCACTTCTGGCATATTCGAACTCATCATGTCCTGATATGATCACTACTTTTGTTTTCGGACAGTTCTCATTAATGTATGAAACTAGTTCAAGACCGTCACATCGAGGCATCCTGATGTCTGTGATTACAAGATCGAAGACATGGTGACGGAGTATCTCAATCGCCTCAAGCCCATCTTTGGCACATGCCGAGGCCTTCCATGCGCTATGTATTCTTTCAAGATTTTTCCACAGGTATTCTCTCATCAAAGGTTCATCTTCAACAATAAGTGCTTTCGGCATCACAGGTTCCTTGCAGGTAGTCTCAATGTGACAATGGTTCCAAGCCCATATTCTGATTCGATTGTCATGCCATATCCTGGTCCATACATGAGAGCCAGCCTCTTGTGGATGTTGGCCAGTCCTATCCCCTCATTGCTCCTGTCATCAAGTTTCTGCCTGATGGCCTCGAGCATGGTGTTGGCCATGCCATCCCCATTGTCCGCGACATCGATGAGGAGGTCATTGCCTTCAAGCGAGATATCAACTGAGAGCTGGATATCCTCATCCTTTTCACGATATGCATGTTTGAAGCAGTTCTCGACTACTGGCTGTATGATCATCGCTGGCACCAGTATGTCCATATTGACCTCACTGTCGATGCTTATCTCATACTGCAACCTGTCATGCCTTAGGCGTTGTAGTTGGATATAGCAATCACAGATGTCTATTTCTTCATGTAACATTATGAGCTTGTCAGAGTTCACCATTCCCCTCAGTATGGTTGACAACTGTTCTACGGCTCTGACCGTGTCATCTGATTTTCCTGCCTTTTCAAGCAGTATGATTGTGTTCAACGTGTTGAACAGGAAATGTGGCTGTATCTGATGGTATAATGCTTCGAATTGCGCCTGTTTCTGCAATACCTCTGCCTGCGCGGCTATTGTAATAAGCTGTTTCTCCTTTTCTGCCATACCTGCAATCCGGTCCAGCATCTGGTTGAATGTCCTGTTGAGCTGTGCGATTTCCGGTGTGCAGTCTTCTTCAGCCCTGAGCGATGTCTCTCCATCTTTGACCCTGTTCATTATTCCTACCGTGTTATAAAGCGGATCCAGCATTTTGCGTATGCTGAGGGAGGAGGCGAGGGTCCCTATTGCTATGAAAACCAGGGCCAGGGCAATGTTGAGCAGCAAATTGAACCTGGCAATTCCTACAAGAGGTGCCATTGCAGTGGCATAACTTATCGACCAGTCCATGGGAGCGATTGTCCTTGAGTTTACAATACTCCTTCCAGCAGGGATTGTACCGTTGGTGTACAGTATATTGCCTCTCCCGTCCTCAAGGGTGAGTGTGGAGTTGCCATCAGGGGCAATCCTGTCACAGATGTCTTTGATCCTTGAGAAGTTCGCATCTACTTTGATGACACCTATCACTTTCCCCGGCTCATCCATGCTTCTGATTTGGTGCAATATGGAGAATGTCTTCCCGTCGTTGGGAAGGAATATGTATTCGGGATCCCTCAGGGCCTCTTGATACCACCACTGGTCAGTGTAGTTGGATGGGATTCCATCCCCATATGTCCGAGAGACACCGAAGACCTCATCAACAAGGATATAAACAGATACTATGTCACTACGTGGTATTGTCATGACTTCTTCCAGGTGGTTCTCTATAACGCGTTTGCGGGAAAGGAAGTCCTGTGAGTTGCCAGTCTCCTCCTCCAGCGCATTCATCACGAGGGAGTTGTAATATGGGCTGAGACAGAGCCTGGCTATCTCCTGAAGGTAGCCTTCGATGTTCAATGCGACCTGATCTGTGATCTGTCCAATGTACTTGCCTGTCTGCCTGGAGTACTGTCTGACGAATGTTGCGTAATTGAAGACGGATGCAAGAACGCCTACAAGTGCCAGCAAAAGGGCAATGTACTTTATCATGCGGCTCTGTATTTTCCTTTGCGATTCCATCAGCCCTGATTATACAGCTGCTTGCTGCAGAGGAAATCCATGACCATGGAAAATCGGAACAAATCCAATGAACTTTGGAATATCGCGTCTACGTAAGTGATTTTAGACTGCAGATATAAAAGGAAACAAAAGGAGACGACAAATGAAAAGGACAATCACGCTGGCGCTTGCAGTCCTGATGCTCTTGCCCGTAGCCTTCGCACAAGGCGTTCCCGAGGGCTTTGGAGACGGAGGGAAGGATGTGGAACTTTCATTCTTCACCGGAAAGGTTGAGACGATAGACGTCATTGATGGGATCATGGATGATTTCAATGCCCTTGGTAATGGAATCACCATTGAACAGGAATACCAGAATGATGCGAGCAACATAATCAAAATCAAGTTCGCCTCTGGAGAGGTTCCTGACATAATGACGACATACGAGCAGGAATATGTCGACCAGAGGCAGTACCTGGACCTGTCTGACATGAATCAGTGGTGGGACCGCCTTGTCCCATCTATGAAAGACAGCTGTACGGATGTGAACAGCGGTAAGCAGTTCAGGGTGTGTACAAACATGACGATGGCTGGTTTTTTCTACAACAAGGAGATTTTTGATAGCCTTGGGCTGGTTCCTGCTACGAACTGGACAGACTTCGTCAAGAATCTTGAGGCAATCAAAGAGGCCTATCCTGAAATCGACCCATGGTTCATTTTCGGCAGTGAGGCTTGGTCTCTTGGCCATTTGATCGAGTTCATCCCGCATGGATACCTCAAGGCGAAATACGGTGCACTTGAGACAAAGAAGGCAATGCTCGCAAACGATAAGGAGGTGCTTGGTTTTGGAGAGCCTGATGGTGCAATGGCGGCATTTGCAAGAGGCTTGCTTGAAGTCCAGCAGAAAGGGCTGATAAATTCCGATGTGCTTACAGCCACCAGTGATAATTGCATCGAGGCTTTTGTCAAAGGGGAGGCTGCAATGTTCAGCAATGGCATGTGGTGCTTGTCCAGCATACTTGCCAAAGACCCTTCCATGGCCGACAAGATTGGTTTTGCTCCTTATCCTTCAATGATGGAGGACGGTGTTCCTGTCGTCCTTGTCGCCGAGGACTCGGGGTACAGTATCAGCGCCTCCAGCGCCAATCAGCAACAAGCAATCGAGTTCCTTGATTATCTGTTCTCCCCAGATAACCAGAAGCGTTACAGCGAAGCACTGGGGTCACCATCAGCATTCACCGATGTAGATGCCGCATGGGCACCACAGTCCGTGGTTGACGGTGTGAATGAGGCTGTCGCATCAGCTGCAAATATTGGTTATACGAATGAGAAGCCTGCTGGATTCACAGGGGATGATGCGGGACGCATGGTACAGGATCTTCTTGCCGGGAGGTATACAGCAGAAGAGTTTGCAAAGGCCTATGAATCAGCCTGGGATGCTGGGTTCTGAGGCTCGGATGCATGATTCCAAAGGGGCCATCATAGTAGGATGGCCCCTTCTATTGGAGGTTCTATGGATGTAAAGCACAAAGACTTTGTCCAGTTCCTTTCTGTTCCTGCCCTGTGTCTATATCTTGTGTTCTTTGTCTATCCACTGATCCAAGGGGTTGGAATGAGTTTCACAGATTGGGATGGAATGGGAAGAGCTGCCTTTGTTGGTTTTGACAACTATGCCGCTTTCTTCTCAGACGACAGGGCGATGAATGACATCCGTACAACAATCATCTTCGCAATCGCAAGTGCGACACTACTTAACCTTGTCGGACTGGCGTATGCCTTGCTGATGGACAGACGGTTCCCATTACGTGGACTTGTACGTGTGATAATCTATTTACCTGCGATTATCAGTCCTCTCATCATGGGGTATATCTGGTACTTCCTGCTCCAACCACAGAGAGGGTTCCTTTATCATGCGCTGATGCAGCTGGGTTTACCTGATTTCGTGGGCAACTGGGTGCTGTCATATCCGAAAAGCCTGGCTGTGCTTGTGGCCGTCAATGTCTGGCAGTTCGCAGGAATGACGATGATTATCTATCTAGCAGGCTTGCAATCCATTTCTTGTGATCTCATTGATGCCGCGAGAATCGATGGTGCTGGTAGTACACAGATATTCTTCCACATCAAACTGCCACTGCTCGTTCCTGCGATAAGGATCAATGTCGTGACGAACATCATAGGATCCTTGTCAGTATTTGACATCATCATGTCTTTGACACAGGGCGGGCCTGGTTATTCAACAGAAAGCCTCAGCATTTACATAATGCGCATGTGTTATGGAAACAAGACTGGTTATTCGACTGCTGTGGCAATGATGCTTTTCTTGATCATCCTCATCCCTGTACTTGTGTCTTTGCGCCTTACCCAATCAAAAGATTAGGAGGTCTTGAGTGAAAACCGACAGGATTTTATCCATTATAAGGATTGCCGCACTTGTACTGATTTGCCTTACATGCCTTGTGCCATTCTATGTGCTTCTTGTGCTTGCACTGAATTCGCCTAGCAGGATTTTCTATGAGGGTAATATCTTTGTCCCAGATTTCTTCTTCTCGAATTTCATTGAGGCATGGCATGAATCACGTATAGGACAAGCCATGGTCAACTCCGCAATCATCACCAGCGGAACACTTGCCCTTGCCATAGTGCTGGGTGGCTTGGCTGGCTATGCGATTGCACGCAGGAAGACACGGTTCAACAAGTTTGTCTTCGGCCTGCTTCTGTCATGCATGATGATTCCGGGAATCATCAATACCGTGCCTCTATACACATTGATGAGGCATCTGCATGCTGTGAACACGCTTTATGGAATGATTCTTGTGTGTTCGACACTTGCACTGCCATCTGCGGTATTCATATATTCGACATTCATCTCTTCGCTACCCATGGAGTTAGATGAGGCGGCAGTGTTGGATGGTTGTACAGGTTGTTCAGTCTTCTGGCGGATCATTTTCCCTGTGATGAAACCTGCGACAGCATCGTTTGTCATACTCAATGGGTTTGGAATCTGGAATAACTACTCGCAATCTGTATTCTTCCTGCAGTCACGTTCCAAGCAGAACATACCACAGGCGCTTTCTGTTTTCTTTCAACAGTTTGGTGGGGCTGACTGGAATATGATGGCTGCAACAGCAACGATTGCAATCATACCTGTAGTCGCTGTCTTCTTGGTTTTCCAGAAGCAGTTCATAAACGGACTCGCCAGCGGAGCAGTCAAAGGATGAGCATATGCAAGTGGAAATAACACCCTGCCGTTGCAATTTCCCTGTCGGTCAGGAAATCTCCCTGTTGGTCGATGTGTCATGCGAGTGCACTCTCGAATTGAGGGTGTTCAGACTTGATGAGCTGGTATTTGATGGTAGCTCCGTACTCAATCCAGGCTCGAACCAATTGGCGCTTCCCGCTATGACTTCATGTGGCGGGTATGGTGTGGATTGTGTTTTCAAGAGTGCAAATGAGAGGGCTGAAGCTCATACATCTTTCGTTGTTGGTGCTTCTCCTGTTGTCAGATATGGTTTTTCATGCAACTTCTCCTCAGACCATGATATCCAAAATGAGATTGATGCCTTTTTGAAAATGCATGTTGATACGGTGCAGTTCTACGACTGGTCATTCCGCCATGACAATCTTGTGTCTCCATCGACTTCATATGTGGATATGATGGGCAAGGTCAACAGCTTGGATGTGATTCGACATGAAATAGCCATGGCTCATGAGAAGGGTATGAAGGCCTTGGGGTATGGTGCGGTGTATGCCGCAAGTAGTGATTACTGGAAGGATCATCCTGAGCAGGGATTGTATGATGGGGCAGGAAGACCAATCACGTTCATAGATGTCTTCAAAATCATGAATATCGCAGATGCGGGCTGGAGAAAGCACATGATTGGTGAGTATTCCAAGGCAGTATCTGAAATTGGTTTCGATGGTATCCATCTGGATACCTATGGTTGGCCAAAGGCGGCATTGGACAAGGATGGAATACCTGTCAGACTCGAAGAGAGCTTACCCTCATTCATCGATGAGTGCCGTGAAATAATGAGATTACAGTGTGGTAAGGAACCTTTCCTTGTCTTCAACAATGTTGGTGCATGGCCTGTGACATGGACAATGCGTAGCACAGTTGATGTCGTGTACTGTGAGATATGGCCTCCAATGACACGCTATCGTGACCTTTCATCGCTCATCGGATTGTGCCGCACTAGTGGCAAGCCTGTTGTAATGGCATGTTATCCGAAAGCGTTCAGGCTGGATGGTGCCAGACGTGCCATCGAATGTCAGTTGCTCCTGTCTTTTGTCATAGCAATGTACGGAGCCACCCAGCTGTTTTTTGGAGATGGTGGAGCTGTCATCACACAGGGGTACTACCCTGATGATTCCCCTTTGGCTCCATGGCAGTTGGAGCTCGTGAGGCAGTATCAGGATTTCTTTGTCCGTTATCAAGACCTGATGACAGACATCAGGTTGAAGGATGTCAGCATGACGCATCAGGATTGGGACAATCCTGAATACAGGTTCTCATGTCCCTCAAGCCCCTATGGAGAAGGAGGGAAAGTCTGGTGCCACATAAGGGAAGATGGACTGCGCAAGTTGGTCTATCTGGTCAATCTGATTGGGAACGATGATTTGTGGAATGAAGGTAAGTCAGAGCCTCCTGTTGTTGATGTGACTGTGGATGTCCTGGTCTTGAAAAAGGTGCATAAGGCTTGGTGTGCTAGTCCAGAAGGCGGCCATGCCGTTCTTCAGGGCTGTACAAGCATTTGTCCTAATGGAATGGTCTTCCAATGTTCAATCAGGCTGCATCGCACTGCAATGATATATATCGAGGAGGAACGTTGAATGTTGCTTACGGCAAATGAATACATCGCACTCCCTGAAATAATGGATGATGCGAGCGTGCTTTCGATGAACTTCTTGTCAATGCGTCACAAGGGAATGGTGGAGATTCTTGGCAGGAAAGGTCTTGCCTCCTGGCATATCACAGCTGACGGTGCTCCTTTATCTTTCTCCGCCACGCTTGACAAGGGCTGGATCCCCTCATTCTCCTTTGCCTCAAGCGGTATGAGTGGCAAGATTGAGTACATCGCTCCTCTTGGACAAAGGGTCATATGCATGGCTATATGCATGAGGAATGAGTCTGTTTCTGACGTTGAGGTCACATTGGATATGTTCTTCGATGCCTGCCGTGTCATGCATACAGTGAATGAGAGCAAGGAAATCAGACTTGAGAGACGTGTTGGCTTGTCCTCATGGTCAGGTATGCCTGTGTTTGAGTTTTTTGATCCTTGGCCGTCTTTTTCAATTGCCCTGTATGGTTCGGAATCTGATGCGTGGAGTTTTGATGAGGACGGACGCGCTGTCTGGCACCACAAAACGCTTATCAGTGCAGGTGGTGGGAAAAGGTTTGCATTGTTCATCGGCTTGGGTTTTGATGAGGTGGCTGCAGTTACTTCATGTCGGGAATGTGAGCGATGGGGCATTGGCCATCTCCGTAGTGAACTTGTCGATTATATCGAGAAGGTGAGGTTTGGATGTGAAGATAAGAGACTTGATATGCTGGTCAATCGGAATTTGCTCTTCTGCCTTTTCTTCTCGACCGGTATCACGCTTGATACGGAGGAAATCGTCAGCGTGACAAGTCGGAGTTCCAAGTATTATGTGTCCGCTGCTTATTGGGATAGGGATGCCCTCCTGTGGGCGTTTCCGACAATATGCCTTGCCGATACGGAGAAGGCTAGGCGTCTGCTTTTATATGCTTCCACCATACAGGCTGAAAATGTTGGAATCCATAGCCGTTACATCGATGGGACGGTGCTGGAACCAGGCTTTGAACTTGATGAGCTTGTCAGCCCAGTGATTGCCATCGGGGAATATATCAGGACCACATGTGATACCTCAATACTTGATGAACCGGATATCTGCAGGCTCCTTCGCATGATTCTGGAACGTCTTGGAATTTGGTATGATGCCGGCACAGGGCTTTATGCGACCTTCCTCCAGCCCACTGATGACATGACTCATTTCAAGTTCCTCACATACGATAATGTCCTGGTCTGGAGGGCTCTGATGTACCTCTCATCTTGGAACTTTTCAGGACGGCGTGACACATTTGCTGAAATGGCTGATGCTTTGAAGAATGCAATCAATAAACAGTGTGTGCATGAGGTTGATGGCTTCTGCCAGTTCGTATGGGCTGTTGATGGAAATGGTGGCTATGATGTTTATGATGAGCCGCCAGGAAGTCTTGTCCTGCTTCCTTGCTTTGGCTTCTGCGACAAGGATGACAGTATATATGTGAACACTTTGCGCAGGATCATGGATCCTTCTTATGAATATTCATTTGCAGGCCATCGCTTCGCAGCAATCGGATGTGAGCATGCACCTCATCCCTGGGTCTTGAGCATGGCCAATTCAATCCGGGCACTGAATGATGAGGCGATGGTACAGCGTTTGTGTGAAGCACCTCTGGATGATGGCATTGTTTGCGAGAGCATCGATGAGGATACTGGCATGGTCACGACAGGTAACGCGTTCGCTACTGCCGCTGGATATGTAGTTGCGAGCCTCATATCTTTCATGGGTAACTGATCCGGATTCTTTTTCCCCCTGCTGAAAACATCAAAACCCCCATCTGACACTTGATGGGGGTGGGGCTTGATTATCAAACCCTGTCAGGCAAGTCCGCGAAATCACCTAGGCCACTGGTCTGATTCATGGGGCGACACCGTCCTCGGTCACTTGGTCTCTTGGTTGAAGGCGGCAGGAACCCAGGGATAACGTTTTGTTGCAATGGCGTTACCTACATCTGTCCGTGCAGCTCCACTGTTGTCCTGACCAAGACCCGTCGTGATCAGGCGGGACCTTGGTTTGATGCTTTCAGGTTGGTTTCATCTTGATGGTGCGGAGTCTGACGGCCATGGTAGTCCATCTTTGCTTGTTGAAGCCTCCAGCAAGGCTTTGATCACGATAGAGAAATCTTCCCTTGCACCACTAGTATCAACATCAGGGAAACAAGCTTTCATATAGTTCCATAGGCTGTTGCTTCCTGGTCCATCTTTGCCAACGCCATACACTTCATCCAGTATGGTCGGGACATAAAGGTGGAGGTTCTCACTGAGATAGAATGCCTGGCTGATGACTTTCCCGTATTCATTGCGGTCCTTCCTTGCAAACGGTCCATCCCATTGTGACAAGTTCCGCAATCCTTCGATGGCAGGGATGTCTGTTCCTTCATAGTTTGAAAGGAAGATGATCTCACCATCTGCGATTTCAGGGATTTCCAGGTCCTCTGGGAACACGTCGAGTTTTGCGGGGGGTGTTGTCTGTGGATGCTTGCAGTCTTCAGCCCTTGGGTAAGGAAGCTCCTCCTGATTGGCCAGCAGTGCGCTCAGGGCCCTGTACCAGTCTCTGTATGCTTCATCCTCACTGATTCCAAGGTATGTCATCATGTACCACCAGAATGGTGCGCCCGTCTCTGTTGCGACGATTTCGTTTCCTCCTGCTTCCATATAGGCATCGGGAATCGCTTCTGGCTGATACAGGATGTAGTTGAATGGCATGCCATCTCCATTCTCATCCACATCATCACCGAGATACTCCAGCTTGAATGTGTCCTTGCTTCCTGTATTTGTCTGAAGCAGGACTCCTATTATTGGTCCACCTTCCTCATAGACCGTGCGTGTTGCTGATGCACTCGTGCTGTCATCTTTTCGTATGCTTTTGACATTGGTCTCGAGCAGGAGCCTCCCCTCGGGAGCCTGTACTGGGTCATCACAACCCACTGCAAGCAATGATAGCAGGATGAAGATCATGACTAGGATACGTTTCATACACCCTCTAGGTTTGTTTTCAGGTTAAATCATGGTTTTTATGTTTTCAATGCTTGTTGATGTGCCCTGCTTATGCAAATATTTGAATTATTATTCCGTTTTCATTCATTGCTGCGATTGACAAAGACCGCATGCAAGGCGTACAAAGGGTGGACAAAGGACAAGGACGTCCCGAGAGCAGATCTTGGGCGTCCTTGTCTTTTTTTCCAGGTGGAGCCGCGATGAAGAAAGAAGGAGAGGTGAGGATCAGTTCAGGTTGTGCGATCTGCGGCATCTTCTGCAAAGATGGCAGACGCATCACCGGGGATGCCATAAAACGTTCGATAAGCGTGATGCACAACAGGTCCAATGGACTGGGTGGAGGTTTTGCAGCCTATGGGATCTACCCCCAGTACAAGGACTTTTTCGCCTTGCACATATTCTATGACTCGCTTTCGTCCAGGGAGGAGACGGAGCGTTTCCTCGACAGGCGCTTTGACATCATCAACCTTTCGAAGATCCCTATCCGACAGACCCCGCGTATTTCTGATGCGCCCCTCGTCTGGCGTTACTTCGTCACTCCATTGCCGCACATGCTGGCTGACAGCCAGCTTGATGAGGACGAGTACACCTCTCGTGCCATGATAAGGATCAACAATTCCATACAGGGTGCCTACGTCGTCTCATGCGGCAAGGACATGGGTGTCTTCAAGGCGGTCGGCTATCCTGAGGATGTCGCTGACTTCTACCGCATCGACGAGTACGAGGGCTATTCCTGGACAGCCCACGGACGCTACCCAACGAACACACCTGGCTGGTGGGCAGGTTCCCATCCATTCTCACTGCTTGACCTGACAGTGGTGCACAATGGTGAGATCTCCTCCTATGATGCCAACAGGAGGGCGGTGGAGATGTATGGCTACTCATGCAACCTGCTGACCGACACCGAGGTGATCACCTACATCCTCGACTACCTGACCAGGAAGCAGGGGCTTGGACTGAAGGAGTGCGCCGAGGTCATGGCCGCCCCCTTCTGGTCGACAATCGCGGCGAAGGATGAAGAGGAGAGGCGGCGCCTGTCATACCTGAGGAAGATGTTCTCTGCCTTCCTCGTCACGGGCCCGTTCTCGATCATCGTCGGTTATTCAGGAGGGATGATGGCCTTGAACGACAGGCTCAAGCTCAGGAGCCTTGTCGCTGCCCAGAAGGGCGATACGGTCTACTTCAGCTCAGAGGAGGCTGCCATAAGGGTCATCGAGCCGGCCCCGGACAGGGTCTGGAAGCCCCGTGGCGGCGAGGCTGTGATAGTTTCTCTAGAGAGGCGTGGGATATGAGGGCAAGATACAGGATCAGGAAGGATGAGGAGTGCATCTCCTGCTTCAAGTGCGCAAAAGAGTGTTCCTTTGGTGCGATAGGGGTCGTCGATGGCAGGCTCGTCTTCCATCATGACAAGTGCGTCGACTGCCAGAGGTGTGTCTCATCCTGTCCCACTGGAGCTGTTTTCATAAGCGAGGACATGAACCGCTTCAGGGCCAACTCCGTCTTCAAGGAAGATGACATCCGTGAAATCGGCTTGCAGGCTTCGACTGGCGGGGTCCTCTTGTCCAGCATGGGTGCCCGCGATGGGCAGGTCCCTGTTTATTTCGACAAGCTCCTTCTCAATGCGAGCCAGGTTACGAATCCTTCCATCGACCCGCTTCGTGAGCCAATGGAGACGGCAGTCTTCCTCGGCCAGAGGCCGGAAAGGGTCGAGCGCGGTGTTGATGGCCGCCTTGTCGACAACCTGCCTCCACATCTTGAGCTGAGCACACCTGTGATGTTCTCCGCCATGAGCTATGGAGCGATAAGCCTGAATGTGCACAAGGCCCTCGCCTTGGCAGCCCAGGAGCTTGGCACTTACTGGAACACAGGTGAAGGTGGCCTCCATGAAAGCCTATATCCCTATGTGCGCAACACGATTGTGCAGGTGGCCTCGGGCCGTTTCGGTGTCCATGAGACCTACTTGAATTCTGCGGCAGCCATTGAAATCAAGATCGGACAGGGTGCCAAACCTGGCATCGGAGGTCATCTGACAGGGAAGAAGATCGTCGGAGATGTGTCCCGTACGAGGATGGTGCCTGAAGGGATGGATGCGATCAGCCCAGCACCCCATCATGACATCTACTCGATAGAGGACCTGGCCCAGCTTGTGATGTCACTCAAGGAGGTCACTGGCTATCGTAAGCCTGTCATCGTGAAGGTGGCTGCAGTGCACAACATCGCTCCCATCGCAAGCGGTATCGCGCGTAGTGGGGCGGACATGATCTCCATAGACGGTTACAGGGGTGGTACAGGTGCCGCACCCAAGCGCATCCGCGATAACGTAGGCATCCCTATTGAACTCGCCATCGCGGTCGTTGACCAGCGCTTGCGCGAGGAGAGGATCCGTGACCGGGTGGGCATCATAGCCAGTGGCAGCATCCGTTCCTCCGCCGATGTCGTCAAGGCCATAGCCCTTGGCGCTGATGCCGTCTCAATTGGTACAGCCGCCCTCTGCGCCCTTGGCTGCCATATCTGCGCCTCTTGCCACACTGGCAGGTGCGCCTGGGGACTTGCGACCCAGGATCCTGAGCTGACGAAGCGGCTTGATCCCGACGAGGGTGCCAGACGCCTGGTCAACCTGGTCAATGCCTGGACGAAGGAGATCAAGGAGATGATGGGCGGCATGGGCATCAACAGCATTGAGGCCCTGCGCGGGAACAGAAGAGCCCTCAGGGGTGTCGACCTGAATGTGAAGGAACTTGAGATTCTTGGCATCGGGTACGCGGGAGAGTGATATGAGGAAGGAAATCGTGGATGGGGAAGTGAGGCTCAGCGGCTGCCTGGGTGAGCGGTACATCGGCTGTGGGATGAAGAAGGGCGTCCTGCATGTGGAGGGCACTCCAGGCAATGCCCTGGCCTGCTATCTGGATGGGGGTGAGGTCTTCGTCGATGGCAATACCCAGGACGCGGTGGCTGACACGATGAACGCAGGACTCCTTGCTGTCCGCGGATCGGCTGGAGATGCCCTGGCCTATGGCATGCGGGGTGGACGTGTCTACATCCTTGGTGATGTGGGTTATCGGGCAGGTGTCCACATGAAGGCCTACGAGGATGAACGTAGCGTGCTCGTAGTCGGTGGCAGGACAGGATCCTTCTTAGGTGAGTATCTTGCAGGGGGGCTCATCATAGTCCTTGGGCTTGGCTGTGAAGGTGGTGACATCACAGGCTACTTCTGTGGAAATGGCATGTACGCTGGAACAATATACCTGCGTACCGGCAAGGCCCCTGTCAACCTTTCCGACAAGCTCATCCTCCGTCATGTGGACGAGGCGGAGAAGGCGGCTGTCCTGCGCCCTGTCGTCGAGGACTTCGCCTCCACATTCTCATTGGATGCCAAGCTGTGCCTCTCTGGTGACTTCATCGCCATCGAAGCTGACAAGTCGAAGACATACAGCCAGCTCTATGCGGCTGTGTAGGCCCTAGGTGGGATCCAGGAGCCAGGGGCGGAAATGGCTGGACGTTTCCATTGCCTTTGACCGCCTCTGGCCAGTGTATCCTTCATAATTGATGATTGCCCTTACTGCTTTCCGGGACCATCCCTCCATTCCGCAGGGGAGTAGCCTGTTTCCTTCCTGAACACCTTGATGAAATAGCTTGTGTATGAGTAGCCACACATACCCGCTATATCCTTGATTTTCATCTTGGTCGTGCTAAGGAGGTGCTTTGCGTTTTCAATCCTCTTTTTAGTCAGGTACAGGGAGAACGGGGTTCCAGTCTCTTTGCTGAATATCATGCTCAGGTACTGGGTGCTGTATCCAAGCTGGTCAGCGATCATGTCAAGTCCAAGGGAAGGGTTGCGGTAATTCGCATCTATCTGGCTGACTATCTTCAGCATGAGTTCTTTTGAGTAAGAACCGTCTGTGCTGCTGAGGGTGGCTTCTTCCAGGAACTTGTACTGTTTGTCGAATGTGTCACACTCAGTGTCAAACCACCTCTTGAAATAGCCCACTTCGATTGGGATCTTCCCGGCCCCAGCCATGTCCCTCCAGCCAGTCAGCGAGGAATAAAACGATTTATAGGTTTCAATATATGAGGCTGCCAGGTCCTGTATCACTTGGGAAAGCCTCAGTGCGGCTTCCTTGTCATGCATGGCCCAGGCGTCTTCCAATGAAAGTCCTAGGAAGAGTTTCCCCTCTTCGTTGCGGAGGATCCCCTCTACCACGGAATACCGTACAGGCTTGAGTATGTAATCTTTTATTCCAAGCCTGATCGCTTGCTGGGCGAACTCAAATTCCTCGTACCCGGAGATGATATAGTAGCTTGTGGTGTCATTTTCCGAGGCGTTCTTGATCTCATATATGGCTTCAAGTCCAGTGAGGCCTGGCATCTTTATGTCTGAGAACACGATATCAAAAGTTTCTTGAAGACAGGTGTTCCTGAGTTCCTCTCCAGTACTTACCATCTTGTATTCCGTATATGGGGATGGATACTGCTCCATGAAATGCTTGAAGAGTGTCTTGACACCCATCTCATCATCAGCAATCAGGATTTTCATTTGAAAGAACCTCCTTTGTATCAATGACGACCTGGCATCCATTCCCAGGGGATGATGTGATATCCACACTTGCTCCTGGATCCAGGATCCGTATCCTGTCCAGACTGTTCGAGATCCCGATTGATGCCATCAAGTCTGTCTTCTCCATGTCAAAGCCACGACCGTCATCACTTATGGTTATCTTCATCCGCCCATCTACCTCTTCTGCTGTCACTTGGATGGAGCATTTCCTCTTACCTGGCTCCATCCCATGGATGACTGCGTTTTCAACGAAGGGCTGTATCAGCAGGCGTGGAACCAACATTGTTTGTATGTCTCCACTTACTGAGACCTGGTAATCCAACCGGTCCCCAAACCTGTCTTTCTGCAGGAGCAGGTACGACTTTATGAAAGTCAGCTCATCGGAGAGTGGTACTAGGTTGTCCTTCCTCAGGACATATCGCAACAGGTCTGAAAGACTGTAGAGTCCGTTTTCCAGTTCCTTGTACTTCCCCTCATAGATGAGGGCTATGAGTGTGTTCAAAGTATTGAAGAGGAAGTGTGGTTGCAGCTGGGAGAGGAGGGCTTTGTTCTCCGCCTTCTCTTCAGCGAGCTTGGCGATATAGTTCTTCTCAATCAAATCCCTGAGGTCGCCAATGGCATGGTTCAGACTTGACCCTAGTTCCTCAAGTTCCCATCCTTTATGGCTTTCGTAGGAGACATCGAAATTGCCTTTCTCGACTTCCGAAAGGACCTGCCTCATTGCTGTGATTGGTTCTGAAATCCTCTTTGTGAGTCTCCTGTTCAAGAGGAGCGCGGTCATGAAGGCGATGAGATAGAGCCCGATTCCTATCGCATAGACCGCCACTGTCCTTTTCATCATCGTTGTCTTATCCAGGAGTATATGCAGTGTATACGGAGTATCCTTGATGTCATGTTGGATGTGGTTGACAAGATTCTCATTGACCCTTTCGAGCCCCAGCTGTCCGTTTTCATCTTCCATGAAACCGTCTGAAGAGGTGGAGAAAATCAAGTTGTCCTCAGTATCTGATATGTATGCGGAAAAGGGGACATCGAAATCGAGGTTCTCGAAAAAAGACGCGAATGATGATGGCAGGATATCAATCTTGATCACCGCATATGGTGTCATTGTCACAAGATTCCTGATAGTGCACACAAGTGATATTTTTGTCTTGTCATCTGAATGAGCGTAATAGTCTGTTACATGCGGTGGCACATAGACTATGTTCCCATTGGCTTCAAGTGCTTCCTGGTACCAATCCTCCGTTCTCCAATCATGGTCATCCAGAGGTTTTGATTGAGTGAAATTCGAGCTGGAATAGATGACATCATCATTGTGGACTATGAGTGTGCTGTAGAAGTTGTTGCTTATATACCTGATGGATGAGATCAGGTTTCCAAAGGCGTTTTCAAATATGGTCTGTTCCACGAAACTCACATCATCCTGCCTGCTGTATTGGCTCAGAAGGGATATGACCTCATCGTCGAAATATGGCAGGAGGATTACTTGCTCCAGGTTGCCGATATACATGGATATGTTCTCAGCTGTGCTGTCGACATAGCTGTCCATAAGTGTCAGGAGTTGTCTGGTATAGTATCTTTCAAGGAGCCCTGTGGAGAGTATTATTATCGCCAGGATGGGTAGTGCGGTGCTTAATACGAAATACTTTGTAAGTCGGTTCAGGAGCTTCCTTTGTTTTGCCATGAATTCATTATAGCATCTTAGATTTGTGAATTGTAAGTTAAGTTAATAAAGAAACCTCAAATCGTAGGACTATAGCTTAGTTCTCGAACTTCTTTGGAGGTCTGCCACGTTTCTTCTTT
>CALXXN010000016.1 GCA_944392695.1 uncultured Spirochaetales bacterium
GGACTGCCTGCGATGCTGATGGCATGCCTCGTGTTCTCCTCGATCCTGTCCTTGTAGTAGATCAGCTGGGGGGATGGTGTCTCGCTTTGAGTATTGAAAGAAAACTTCATAAAACTCATGTCCTGGATAAAAGTATTGTTCTGGACCTCCTACTGGGTCAAGCCTAAATTGTGAAAAAAATTTTCAAAATTCCACTTGCAATACTGAAATTCTGGTTTATGATTACAGGCAAAAGGAGACCTCTGATGAAGAAGAAAACTATTCTCGTTCTCACTGTCATGATCCTTTCGTCCCTTTTCCTTTTCGCCCAAGGTGGTAGTGAGGAGAGGCTTACTGAGGACGGTAGGCAGATAGTGACTTACTGGTATTATCATAAGGGCAATGAAGCCACCATCCAGGAGAATGCGATTGCTCGTTTCAATGCATCTCAGGATGAGTATTTCGTTGAAGGTTTCAGCGTCCCAGACAAGCAGAAGTACCTTGTCGCCATGGCGAGTGATGAATCTCCTGATGTCATCGCACTCACCAATGCCGAGGTCATCAGCTATCAGACCAATGGGCTGCTGGAAGACATGAGCACGATGGGCGAGGCAAATGGCTTTGACTTCTCAATCTATGACAAGCCTGCTGTGACTGCGAACAGCGTCGATGGACGCATGTACGCTTACCCGCTGACCAGTGTTGTCATCCAGATGTTCTATAACAAGGACCTGCTTGCCTCCATTGGCGAGACAGAACCTCCAACGACAATGGAGGAGCTCTTTGAGATGGCAGAGAAGGCGACAACCCTTGATGCTGACGGTAATATCGATATCCTTGGCTATCCTCTTTTCCCACTTGCCAGTGCACGTCAGGAGCTGATTTATGCATTCGGTGGCCGCTGGGCGGCTGAAGATGGTGTCACCCCGACAGCCAACTGCGAGGGCAATATCAAGAGCCTCGAGATGAACATGGCCTTCCGTGAGAAGTATGGTGTCGAAAAGGTTCAGCGCTTCGTCGCCACAGGTAACACGAACCGCTACACGCCACAGGACATCTTCTTTGCCGGCAAGCAACTCTTCAGGTTCGATGGCCCCTGGTTCGCGAACAACATCAAGCAGTACAACCCTGACATCAACTTTGGTGTCGCCATGGTTCCTGGAACTGAGGCGGATCCTGAGCTTCTTGGTGTGAGCCGCTACGAGAACACCTCATTGGCCATCCCTGTGGTCGCAAAGGAGAAGGATGGTGCTTATGCCTTCATCTCTTGGTTTGTGACAGAAGGAGCTAAGGACTTCCTGCTCGAGATTGGTTCACTGCCAGCGAACAACACGCTCTATGATGATCCCGACCTGCTGGCAAGCAATGAGGCATTCCCCTCATTCATGGAGGCCCTCAAGACCGGCAATGGTATCGAGGCACCGAGGATGGACTATTCCGCTGAGTACATCTCGATGGTCGATGAATATCTTGATTACATCTACAACGGAACAATGGGCATTGAGGATGCGCTCAATGAGCTCCAGGCCCAGGCTGAGGCCATGGCCGACTGAGCATCGTTTACACTGGGGCGGCGCGATGCCGCCCCTCATGAAAACGGATGAATAAATGAAAAAACTGAGAATCTCGCGTGACGGGCGCAATGGCTTCCTTTTTGCCTTGCCTTGGATAATCGGCTTCCTCTTGCTGAGCCTTTATCCTCTGATCATGTCACTTTACTACAGCTTCACTGAGTTCAACTTCATCTCCAACCCGGAGTGGGTGGGGCTGGATAACTACAAAGACCTTTTCGGCGATAGAAGATTCTATAAAAGCCTTTCAAATACATGTTTCTATGCCTTCGTGGCAACTCCGATCCTGCTTGTGGTGGCGCTGTTGCTGGCTTTGATTGCGAACAAGAAGTTCAAGCTCAAGGGTGTGGCACGCACTGTCTTCTTCCTCCCATCTGTCATACCGATGGTGGCTGCGACCATGGTCTGGATCTGGATGTTCGACCCGACATATGGTTATATCAACAACTTCCTGTCGCTCTTCGGAATTGAAGGACCAGCCTGGCTGATCAATCCTAAGACGACGAAGTGGGCCTTGGTGCTCATGGGCTCCTGGTGTACTGGAACGACCATGCTGGTCTGTCTTGCGGCTTTGCAGGATGTACCTAACAGCTACTACGAGAGTGCGGACCTTGATGGTGCGAACGCATTTCAGAAGTTCATCCATATCACGATTCCCTCTGTCGCCCACGTGCTTGTCTACCAGGCGATACTCAACCTGATCAATGCCTTCCAGTACTTCACCCAGGTCTATGTCATCACGACTGCAAGTGGAGGTAACACCTCAGGTGCTTCAGGAGGTCCTGAGAACTCCATTCTCATGTACCCCCTCTACCTGTTCCACAATGCCTTTGTCTACCAGAAGATGGGCAAGGCATCTGCCATGGCATGGATCCTCATGGTCATCGTCGGACTCCTGACCATAGTCATGGTCAAACTGTC
This sequence comes from uncultured Spirochaetales bacterium, assembly GCA_944392695.1. Classification (GTDB taxonomy): domain Bacteria; phylum Spirochaetota; class Spirochaetia; order Sphaerochaetales; family Sphaerochaetaceae; genus Bullifex. The sequence continues at coordinate 2,472 of CALXXN010000016.1, forward strand.
CAAGAAAGCCACAAGCAACGCAGGAGGTGAGTGATGAATATCTATAAGACGAAGAAAGAGGTCTCGAAGCTGATGTTCTACATCCTCTTCGCCTGCCTTGCCATAGTCTTCCTTTCGCCCTTCATCGTCATGTTGACGACCAGTTTCAAGACCTTGGATGATGCCTTCACCGTACCAGTGAAGATCCTGCCAAGGGACTGGATCTTCACCAACTATGGTGATGCTGTCGAGAGGATCCCATACTGGCGTTACATGGGTAATACCGCCTATATCACGCTCTTCTCCTTGATAGGAGAGCTCATCGTCGTCCCCTTGGTCGCCTATTCGCTTGCCAAGATCAAGTGGAAGGGAGCGGCCATCATCTCCGGACTTATCATGGCCACGATGATGATCCCATACACAGTTACGATGATCCCGCTCTACAGGACATGGCATGCCCTTGGACTGACAGGGTCCTACGTGCCATTGATCGCCCCTCATTTCGCAGGACATGCCTTCTACATAATCATCATGAGGCAGTTCATGAAGGGCATCCCCAATTCGCTTTTCGAAGCGGCGAAGATTGACGGTGCGAACGAGTTCCAGCGTTTCATGTACCTGGGGATTCCGATGTGCAAGCCCGCGCTCACAACCATCGCAATCTATACGTTCAACGCTGCATGGTCGGACTACCTGGCGCCTCTGATCTACATCTCGAACAAGGACAGGATGACACTCTCACTTGGCCTCCAGCAGTTCCTGAACGAATACACTGTCGACTGGACCCTGCTGATGGCTGCCGCAGTCATCTTCGTCCTGCCAGTCCTCGTCCTTTTCTTCATCTTCCAGCGCAATTTCGTGGAGGGTGTGGCTACAAGTGGGTTGAAGGCATAGCAGTATGGCGACATTGTTCAAGAATGCCACTGTACTTGATGGTACAGGGACAAGACCTGCATTCAAATCCGACATCCTGGTCGATGGAGGCTTGATCAAGGACATCCGTCCTGGTCTGGAAGTTGATGGTGCAACTGTCATTGATGTGGCAGGGCGCTATATCTGCCCTGCATTCATCGATGCGCACAGGCATCTTGATGCTGAAGTACTGAGGAATCCTTGCTTTGGAACCATTGAGAAGGCCCAGGGGATAGCCACTGCCTTCGGTGGCCTGTGTGGCATGTCATTGCCGTATGCGGACAGGGCCTGGGCGGATTACATCTCCCCCTGTCTTGGGCAGATTCCAGATTCCATGCTTGGCATGGATTTCAGAAGCTTCTACAAGAAGCTTGAATCAAAGGAACTCCCTCTTGACCTCGGTTTTTTCCTTGGAATGGGGTCTGTGACAAGCGCCATCCAGGGTATGGCTGGTGTGAGGTGGGATGACCAGGCCTTGGCCAAGGCACAGGCCATGGTGCTGGAAGCCTTGGATGAAGGCGCTTTTGGAATCTCAATGGGTGTCATGTATGAACCAGAGCGCTTCAACAGCAAGGAGGATTACATACGTATCCTATCTGTCGCCAGACATGGCAGAAGACCCTTGGTCGTCCACCTGAGGAGCGAGGGGGACGGCTTGGTCGAAGCCATAGAAGAGGCCTGTTCGATTGCAGATGCGCTTTCCCTGCCATTGGTGATCAGCCACTTCAAGGTCTTTGGACGTCAGAACTGGAACAGGACCATACATGCTGCGATAGCAAGAGTGGAGCAGTGGAGGTCACGTGGGTTGGATGTCTCCGTCGATTTCTATCCCTACGATGCTGGCAGTACGACCATGTTGACCCTGATCCCGCCCTGTGTCCAGAAGGACAGCCTGGAAGCTACGATCAACTACCTTTCTTCTCATGGGGGAAGGATGGCTTTCAAAGAAGCGATAGTCCGCATGGACCATGGTGCCTGGGATAACATGGTCGCCTCAATAGGCTGGGACCGTGTCATCCTCTCATCTGGGCGTTCAAGCCTTGCCGCCTCTTATATCGGCATGGATATACAGTCAATCGCAGATAGTGTCGCTGAAGATCCCTGTGACATCTTCATCGACATACTGGAAGCAGAGGAAGGCCAGGCTGCCGTGATAGTACGCAGCATGGCTGCAGAGGATGTTGATGCTGTCGCGTCACTGGGCTACAGCGCACTCATCTCAGATTCTCTTTATGGGGGAGGAAGTCATCCTCATCCCAGGCTTTGTGGGACTTTCACCCACTTCCTTTCGGATTTTGTCTTCAAGCGCCACGTGTTGTCGCTGGAGGAGGCGGTCTGGAAGATGACAGGCCTGGTCTCAAGCCGTTATGGGCTTGGTGACAGGGGTGTGCTGGAAAAAGGGAAGAAGGCTGATCTTGTCATTTTTGACAGGGACAGCATTGAAGACAGGACCTCATACGGAGAACCCACAGCGCTTCCCGCAGGGATCAATCTCCTATGTGGGGAAGGAAAACTACTACGACAGGGGAGTTGAAATGACAGGTAAGCAGACGGAGAGCAGGAATCCGCTTTCTGACAGGATAGACACACTTACGACCATGCAGATGCTCAAGGTCATCAATGATGAGGATAAGAAGGTCGCCTACGCTGTTGAGAAGGAGCTTGGAAACATCAGCCTTGCTGTTGATGGCGTCTACCAGCGTCTGGCTTCCGGCGGAAGGCTCTTCTACATAGGCGCTGGTACAAGCGGCCGCATAGGCATACTTGATGCCTCTGAATGCACCCCGACTTTCAATACTCCTCCAAGCCTGGTGCAGGGGCTTATCGCAGGTGGACAGAAGGCTGTCTTCATTGGTGTCGAGGGAGCTGAGGATGACGAGGATGCCTGCCGCAAGGAACTAGAGGAGCGTGGTTTCTCCAAATGTGACGCGATAGTGGGGATAGCAGCTAGTGGTTCGACTCCTTATGTGCTTGGAGGCTTGTCCTATGCGAGGAAGATAGGGGCTTTCACTGTCTCTCTTTCCTGCAACCCTGGCTCGGAGATTTCCAAAATCGCAGAGGTCGCGATCTCCCCCGTCGTTGGTGCTGAGATCATCACAGGTTCGACCAGGATGAAGTCAGGTACTGCGGAGAAGATGGTCTTGAACATGATTTCAACCTGCGTGATGGTGAAACTCGGCAAGGTCTATGGCAACCTCATGGTTGACATGCAGGTCAGCAACAAGAAACTTGCAGGCAGGGCCTGCAGGATCGTCTCCTATTCGACAGGATGCAGCGAAGACGATGCCAAGGCCATACTCAAGGAGTCTGGTGGCGAGGTCAAGACAGCCATAGTCATGATTAAGAAGAATACAAGCAAGGAAGGGGCGAGACAGCTTCTTGCCATGAATGACGGTATAATCGCCAAAGCCCTGGGGGTATAGGAATGGAGTATCTTCTTGGTGTGGACGCAGGCTCGTCCAAGATCTCCCTTTCCTCCTATGCCCTTGATGGAAGCCTCCTCATGACACGCAAGTGCCAAGGGGCTTCTTTCAGCGCGGATCCCCAGGCCGCCATCAAGCTTGTCTTGGATGCTGTTGATGATTTCACTGCATCAAGCCAAGGACACTGCCGTTTTGTAGCAGTGGGCTGTTCTGGTATCAGGGCAAGCGGCAAGGCGGAAGAGCTCTCAAGGCTTTTGAGCCTGCCAAACAAGGTCGTTGATGATGGGGTTTTCGCCCTTTACTCGGCCTTTGGCCATGATGATGGGATACTTCTCATCAGTGGTACAGGAAGTGTCTGCTATGGAAAGAGGGGTGGACGTACACACTCAGTCGGTGGCTGGGGGCATTTGGTCGATGACAGGGGCAGCGGGACATGGATCGCACTTGCGGCCATCAAGGCGCTTTTCTCAAGGGCCGACCATGACTTGCCACTGGGCATGCTCGACAAGGACATCCTTTCTTACTTCCGCTGTGATGTCCTGTCATTGCCTTACAAGATCAACCAGGCATCGAAAAGGGAGCTTGCCGCCCTTGCCCCAGTAGTCGAAGATGCTGCCAAGGCGGGGGATGGTGGTGCTCTGGCAATACTACAAGACGCAGGACATGAGCTTGCTGGCATGGTGTTGACCATGACAGGTGTGCTTGGAATGGAGGAAGCCACGCTTTGCCTCAGTGGCAGCATAGTTGAGAAGTGCCAGGCCACAAGGGAAGCCTTGCTTTCCAGCCTGCCTGGTTTTGAAGTCATTGAGGCAGGGCGGCCGGAAAGGGCCGTGCTGCCTCTCTATGAGGAGTATCTTCATGGTTGAATACGCTGTACTGGAGGATGCTGACCTGCAGGCCTGCCATGCTGTATGGCAGGAAAGTCCCCGTACCCCTTATGCTGATTTAGATGCAGGGACCTTCAGGGAGAAGTTCTTCTCAAATGGCTGTCTTGGTTACAAGGCCATGGATGATGGGCGCCTGGTGGCCTTCATTTCTGGTTTCATCAAGACTGAGTATCTCAGGGGTGAGGATTATGACAACACGCCACTTTACCTGACCATGGTCCTTGTAGATCCTGCCTATAGGGCATCTGGTATAGCTTCGATACTTGTCGACATGCTTGTTGACAGGGCCAAGGCAATTGGTAAGAAGTCTGTGATGGCGACTTACCGTAATTTGAAGATACTTGGCTGGAACATGAGCGATGGACGTGGGGTTTATTATCATAACAATGCGCCTGGTGTTTTGATTGATGGCCCTGCATATCCATTCCTCTGCCACAAGGGTTTCAAGCAACTTTCTGTCGAATGTGGGCTTTACCTGCCTCTTGCCGACTACAGCATTCCAGACAGGGTCAGGGAACGCGAGGCCAAGCTCAATGAAGAGGGTGTGGAAATCTGCTTCTATGACAGGAAACAGCATAGTGGTTTTGACGAACTCTTCGATGCGCTGCATGGTGAAGTCTGGCGCAAGACGATCAATGACAACAACGCACTTGAATCCCCATTGCCAGTGCTTGTCGCAGTTGACCATGGAACCCGGATCGTAGGCTTCGCCGGTCCAATGGACAGGGAGCCCAGTGGCCGGGCCTGGTTCAATGGAATCGCAGTGCATCCTGATTTCCAGCGAAGGGGGATAGCGAGGGTGCTGTTCTCCCGCCTTCTTCATGGGTTCAAAGGCATAGGTTGCGGTTTCAGTACGATTTTCACGGATGAGGGAAACCCCGCTTTGAAACTTTACCATGACATCGGCTTCCATACAGGTGGCCGCTTCGCAGTGATGGAGAAGGTCTTATGAAAACACTGCTTTGCATCGGAGCCCATGTTGGTGACATGGAGCTTACTTGTGGCGGTCTTATCGCCACAGAGGCATTGAAGGGCAACAGGGCGGTGCTCGTCGCCCTGACAGCTGGAGAGAAGGGCAACCCACCAGGACGGAGCGTGGAGGAGTATCGTGAGCAGAAGGTCGAGGAGGCAAGGGCCTTTGCTTCTGCTTTTGGCGGAACCTCGATTGTCATGAACAGCGAGGATGGGTGTCTGGAAGAGACTGATGATGTGATTTGGCCACTTGTGGATATCATCAGGCGATACAGGCCTGATGTAATCATCACTCATTGGAAAAAAAGCGTCCATAAGGATCATGCGGCTGCCAGCCTGATTGCGGAACATGCCCGCTATTATGCAGGCAACAGCGGTTTCAAAAGGGATCTTCCCGCACATCCATGTCCGAAGATCTTCTACACTGAGAACCTTGAAGACCTTGAGGACTTCAAGCCCTATCTCTATCTTGATACGACGAGTGGACATGATGCCTGGCTACGTGAAGTGGCGAAGATGGAGTTTGTCACCAAGAGCACTGACCACAGGTATCTCGATTATTACGATGCACTTGCGACCTTGCGTGGTTGTGACAGTGGCTTTGGCAAGGCAGAGGCCTTCATGGTCCGTGACATCTTCAACAACAGGAAGATGGACAGCATCTTCTCTTTCTAACGGGGTGGTTACATGCTCAGGCTTGGTATTGACAGGGTAGGTGAGTATGCACAGCTCTTCAAAGGCAAACGTGTCGGCTTGATCACAAACCCAACAGGACTCTCAAGCAGTAAGGAAGATTCCATCGAAGTGTTGCGTAGGGAGTGTGATCTCACCGCCCTATATGCTGCGGAGCATGGAATCAGGGGCGACCGCCAGGATGGCTCCTCAATAGAAGGCTACACCGATCCTGTCAGTGGCCTGCCAGTGTATTCTCTTTATGGGGAGAGGCGGATTCCATCAGCCGACCAACTCGAGGGCATAGATGTCCTCTGCTACGACATGCAGGATGTGGGGTCACGCTATTACACCTTCATCTACACTTTGGCTAACGCGATGGAGGCTGCAGGCCGCTATGGCAAGGAAGTCGTGGTTTTCGACCGCCCGGATCCAATAGGTGGACTTGCTGTATCTGGAAGTCCAATGACGCCTTCCTGCCGTTCCTTCATCGGGCAATATGATATCCCGCAACGCTATGGACTGACGGTAGGAGAGCTTGCCCTCCTATATAAGGACAGGGAAGGGATTGATTGCCGTCTTCATGTCGTCCCAATGGAAGGATGGGAACGTGGCATGTTCTACGATGAGACTGGGCTCCTATGGGTCGCACCCTCACCGAACCTGCCAACGCTGGATGCTGCGGTGCTCTACAATGGCACCTGCCTTTTCGAGGGTACGAACATATCGGAGGGCAGGGGGACGACCCATCCCTTTGAGAACATTGGTGCTCCCTGGATCGATCCATACAAGTGGAAGAAGGAAATAGGGAGATATGGTTTCGAAGGTGTCTATTTCCGCCCCATGTCATTCATGCCAGTAGCATCGAAATACAAGGGCGAGGTCTGCAACGGACTATATGTGCACGTACTGGACAGGATGGCCTTCGACCCGCTCAAGCTGGGGCTGGCCATGGTCTTGTCCGCAAAGAAGCTCTTCCCTGGAGACTTCCGTTTCACCGCACCACGTCATGAGATCGGGGATTTCACAATCGACCTGATGTATGGAAGCCCGCGTGCAAGGGATGACAAGGCCGTCATCAGGGAGCTCTTTGATGAAATCGATGCCTATAGTGAGGGTTTCAAGAAAACCTCTTGGAAGGACTACCTGCTATACGACTGATCACTTGAACACATCGTGGCTCTTGTCGAGATATTCCTTGACCTCATCGTAGCGTGATGAGGCATAGGCGCTGAAGATGATGTCGATGACATTCAGCATGGCGAGTCTCGAACCCATGGCACCACTGCGGATTGTCACCTCAGGTGATGAGATGAAGAGGGCCACATCTGTCTTTGAACAGATGTTGGTCCTCGAGTATTTACTGATTGACGCGGTCTTCGCACCAGTCTTCATGGCTATGTTCAACGCGGCCACGATTTCTGCTGTCTTGCCAGAGTAGGATATGAAAATCGCCAGGTCATTCTCTGTCAGCAGGGCTGCCGTCTGCTTCATGGCATGGGAGTCGGTGAGTGCCCAGGCTTTCTTGTTGATCCTCATGAATTTCTGATAAGCATCCATGCAGACAAGTCCTGATGCTCCGATACCGAAGAAGTAAAGCCTGTCAGCTTTGCCAATCATGTCAACCAAGGAGCTAAGTGCATCAAGGTTCAGTACTGCTTTCGTGTCTGTGATTGACTGGATGTTGTTGAAGCAGACATTGTCGACAATGGTTTCGAGGCTGTCGCCAGGACGTATGTCCGTATACATCATCCCCTGGTCCCCGTTCTTCCTCGAGCCAGACTCCTTCGAGAGCTGGATCACGAAGTCCCTGTAACCCTTGAATCCAAGGCTTTTGCAGAAGCGGACTATTGTCGCCTCACTGGTGCAAATCCTCTGTGCCAGCTCCTTCAGTGAGAGACCTGCTATCGAGTACAGCTCCGTCTCCATGTACTCTGCGATGGCCCTCTCCGCCTTCGTCATGGATGGCTTGGCTTCCCTGATGATGACTTCGATAGAGTTGCTCACTTGATTCTTACGCCCCTCGTGTTCCTGATAAATCATATGATACCAGAAAAACAGTGGAATCAGGAACAAATTGTTCATGGAGTGGGTATTCTCACGTTTCCGCACCACTTGTATCAACTGAGCACCACACAATATCAACATGAGCACCACACAATATCAACATGAGCACCAATGGATCAGGTTGATGCAATCTCAGCACTGGAGATCAACTTCATTTTCGAAATCATCGAGAAACATGCAGAAGTGCCATCAAGCATCTTCTGTTCCCAGTACGCGCCTCAGACTAGCGCACACTGTGCGAGAGCACCCCGGACAACTTGGACAACCCTTCATAATCTGGTCCGCACTCCGTTCAGGTAACACAAATTGTTCCTCCTCCCTAGGGGCGTTATGCTGATATCTGCATCACCTCCATGCATGAGAGTGTGAGGATAGCATCCTTCGTTCCCGCAACAGCTCTATCAGGGAAGGCAAGGATGCCGACCTTGTCATCATGGACAAGGACTTCTCTGTACGTGCTGTGATGGTCAGAGGGGAGCTTGTGGTGGACAAGCTCCCTGTGTGACCCATCACCCCTTCACACTGCCTATCATGACACCTTTGACGAAGTATTTCTGTACGAAGGGATAGGCGAGCAGGATGGGGCCTGTGACGACAAGAGCCGTCGCCATCTTCAGCGTCTCACTGGGCAGGGTCTCCGTACCAAGGAAGAGCCCTGCCTCTGCCGCCTGTTTCATATACTCCGCATTTGAAAGCATCCTGTAGAGCATGTACTGAAGTGGGTAGAGTTCTTCCTTGGTGATGTACAGGCTGGCATGGTACCAGTCGTTCCAGTAGTTCAGGGCAAGGAAGAGCCCGATCGTGGCAAGGCCTGCCTTGCTCAAGGGCAGGATCACGCGCGTGAAGACCTGCCAATCACCAGCTCCGTCTATCCTTGCGGCCTCGACAAGGCTGGAAGGGATGGACTTCATGAAGTTGCGCATCAGGAAGATGTTCCAGGGACTCAGGACGCAGGGCAGCACAAGGGCCCAGAGCGAGTTCTTGAGGTCAAGGTACTTCACCATCAGTATATATGAGGGGATCACGCCACCGCTGAAGAGTGTGGTGAAGTAGATCATGAAGGAGACCTTGTTCCTTGCCTTGAAGTCCTGGCGTGTCAGCACATAGCCTGTCATCGCAGTCAGCAGGAGTCCAAGCAAGGTGCCAAGTGCGGTGATGAACATCGTGACCGCATAGGCCTTCATCAGCGGACCTGCGTCGCTGAAGATCGACCTGTATGCATCAAGTGAGAACACCTGTGGCCATAGCTTGAAGCCTTCGACCAGGATTGTCTTCTCATCCGAGATGCTTGCGACGATGATCAGCCAGAATGGTATGAAGCAGATCAGCGTCACAAGGCTCATGAAGCTGTAACCAATCAGCTTGAAACTCGCAGTGCCCTTGTCTGGGCGTACTTGACCAATCATTCCTGCTTTCATGACACACCTCCTCAGAACAAGGCCAGATCCTTGTCATGGCGTCTGACAAGGGCGTTGACGATGAGCACCAGGGCACAGCCGAAGACTGATTGGAAGACCCCTGCGGCAGAGCCCATCCCGATATCGAAGTTGACGGTCAGTGAACGGTAGACATAGGTGTCTATGATGTCCGTCGTGTTGAAGAGCAGGCCATTGTTGCCAACCAGCTGGTAGAAGAGCTGGAACTGCCCCTTGAGTATGCTCCCGAGGTTGAACATGACAAGCAGCATGAAGGTCGGTTTGACCATGGGCAGTGTGAGCTTGCGCACCTGCTGCCACTTCGTCGCCCCGTCTATCCTGGCCGACTCGTAAATCTCCTGGTCGAACGAGCTCATGACCGACAGGTAGACCACGCTGCCATAACCAAGCCCCTTCCAGACCTGCACGGCCACGATGATGAAGGGCCAGGCGTTTGGTTCAAGGTAGAAGTTGTACTCCTCGAGTCCCAGGCTGCGCAGTGTCGTGTTGATCAAGCCGTTGTCGACGTTGAACAGTGCGTAGGAGAAGAGCCCGACCAGGACGTATGAGATGAAGTAGGGTAGGAAGATCAGCGACTGGCTGGTCTTCACGAAACGCCTGTTGCCCAGGTCGTTCAGGAAGAGGGCGCAGATGACCTGCATCATGTTGCCACAGAGTATGAAGGCGGCATTGTACAGGACAGTGTTCCTCAGGAGTCTGAAGAAGATCCCGCTTTCGAAGAGGTAGCGGAAGTTGTCGAAGCCTACGAAGGGGCTCTTGAAGAAACCAAGGCGGAAATCAAAGCGGGTGAAGGCAAGCCAGATTCCGCACATGGGCAGGTATGAGAATATGATGAAGTAGATGAGCACCGGCAGGAGCATCAACCACAGCACGCTGTGCTTGCGCACACCTGATAGCAAGCTTGTTCCTTTCCTCATTCGAGAAGCCTCCTATGTCCTGATTCGAGTCTATCTGCTGTATGGATTGGCGCAATTTGAAATGCGGGACATTGTTCTAAAAGCAAGACATCAATGCCTTGTGGCCGGCTTGTGGAGCCCTGTTCCAAATGTTGCTTGAAAAGACAAGTGCTGACATCTACATGGAAGCTCAAATCAATATGATGTAAGAATATGTATAATTGATGGCGTCTTTTTCCAATCACAGCTCCCATTTCAAATGGACAGCTCTGGAAAGCCCCTCCCATACTGAACCCGTGCCAAGCGTGGCATGGACAGAGGAGGCATTCGTGACAAGTGTGATCAAGGTGTCGGCAAACGACAGTGGACGCCGTTTCGATGGTATTGGTGCTGTCACCAGCAATGGCATGTCGAAGCTCTTGTATGATTACCCTGAGGCGGTCAGGGAGGAGGTGTTGGACCTCCTCTTCAAGCCTGGCTACGGTGCGTCCTTCCATGCCCTGAAGGTCGAAATCGGATCTGATGCCAATGGGACTGCGGGGACCGAGCCAAGCCACATGAGGAGTGCCGATGACTTCGACATAAGGCGGGGTGTCGGGCTTCAGATGGCGCGTGACGCCAGGGACCGTAACAAGGACATCACGCTCGATGCCCTGCGCTGGGGCACTCCTGGCTGGATCCGGGACTATGATGACAAGCTCAAGTACTATCTTTCCTTCCTCCAGGGGGCGAAGGAGGCCTATGGCTTGGATTTCGACTACCTGTCACCTGATGAGAACGAGGGGGAGTTTGATGTACGCTGGGTCGTTGATGTCCTCCGCCCTGCCTTGGACAAGGCTGGCTTTGGTGCTGTACGCCTCACAGGGGCTGACAGCACGGAGGAGTGGAACATCGCACCCCTTGTCAAGTCTTCTCCTGGCCTCAAGGATGCCATCGCGGTCATCAACCGGCATTACAAGCAGGTCAGCCCGCGTGATGCCAAGGACTGTGGCCTGCCGCTTTACAACAGCGAGGACCTGGCACCTTACCGCAACAGGTTCTCCCATGCCCTCGAAGTCGCTGGCAAGATCATACGATCCTATGCGGATGGCAGGATGACCCAGTACATCATGCATCCTGTGATAGAAGCCATGTATGAGGACCTTCCTTATTCATGCAAGGGCATCCTGGTGGCAGCCGAGCCCTGGTCAGGACACTACGAGGTCTGCCCTGGCCTCCATGTCGTGGCACATTTCACCCAGGCATCCAAGCCTGGCTGGCGTTATCTGGATGGTGCCTGCCATTGGTCGAAGTCCCTTTCTTCGTTCGCCCTCGCAGGACCTGGTGGGGAAGTGACAATCATTCTGCTCAATCAAGGAGACGTGGATGAGGAAGTGTCAGTGGAAGTCGGAGGCTTCAAGCATGAATGTCTCCACGCCTGGCAGAGTGATGAAGCGGAGCAACTCCAGGATCTTGGCCTTCATCCCATCATGAATGGAGTACTACGGCTCGTGGTCAAGGCCGCTTCGATAATCACATTGACATCCGCAGGTCCCATCCACAAGGCTCCATCCTGCCAATCCCCCTCATCACCTCTGCCACTTCCGTACAGGGATTCGTTCGACTATCGTCAAAAAGGAGGGCAGCCACTCTACATGATTGATCAAGGTGGGGCTTTTGAACTCCAAGAGAAAGAGGGCATGCCTTGCCTGATGCAGGTGCTGGATTCCAGCCAGAAGGTGATCGACTGGGAGCGGCGTCCGACGCCACCTCCATACACTGTGCTTGGACCTACCAGCCTGTGCGACTACAGGGCAGGGGTCTCATTCCTCTTGGACAAGGGGCGTTCAAGAGTCCTGTTGGGAGCACGCTGTGCGCTCTCATTGCAGAAGCAGGATCTTCCTGAGTGTTACTCCATCCAGGTCTGGGATGATGGCAGATGGACCTTGCAACTTGGCTTTGAAGTCCTCTGCTGTGGACGGATTTGTGACTTTGATCCAGCCATCTGGCATCGGCTTATGATCTGTTGTGAAGCTGACAGCATCAGCGCATATTGCGACAACAGACAGCTATGCAACATCCAGGACGCCTCAATCTCAAGTGGGAACATCGTCCTGGGTTCGGATCTCAGCCATGTCTGTTTTCGGGACTTCCTGGTCGAGGGGCTTGGTGAGGGTGCTTATTGTGAGCGCCATGACGCGCTTGATCCCAGGATCGTATCCACCCCAGGTTGGAAGAAGGTCGGCGATGATGCCGAGGATTACAACAGGACACTGCTTTGCGCAGCAGGCTCCTGGGAGGTCATGGCCTTCAGTTTCGAGGGAACAGGCTTTGCCATCACGGGGCACGTCGGAGGTGGGCTGGGGCAGGCGGATGTCTATGTTGATGGACGCTCTGCCGCCTTGATCGACGCCTGGTCAGGCTCTCCAAGGAAGAGGCGCTGCCTCTGCTCTGTGCGGGGCCTTCCTGAAGGCCGTCACAGTGTGGAGATCGTGACAAGGGGTGAATCGGATCCTGATTCGACAGGCACCGATGTCCAGGTCAACGCAATCGAGTTGATAGGCTCCCTTGTTGAGATGACTAAAGAAGAAAAGCAATAAGATGCAAAAGGAGGAAGAAGTCATGTACGACAAGAAGATCTCAAGGAGGATCGGACTTGCACTCGCCCTGGTGCTCATCGTGTTGTCACCCCTTGCCGCAATGGGTGGCGGTGAGGCCACTGCCGCCACGGATGACAGTTTCGACGAATACGTCGAACTTGTCATGTACTCATCTGGCACGTCTGGCAAGGACACCCAGATGGTCATGGAGCGTTTCAATGAGCTCTTGAAGGAGAAGTGCAACACGACCATAGATGTCACCTGCCTTGGCTGGGACAACTACAAGAACCAGTACCAGCTGATCCTGACGACAGGGGAGGAGGCTGACCTGATGTACGTCAATGCCGACCTCTATGGGACTTATGCACCGAACGGTGCCTTCACGGACCTGACGGAACTCTTCCCTGAGTACATGCCGACGGTCTATTCCTACTTCACGCCAGAGCAGCTGAAGCAGGCCGAGGTCGATGGCAGGATCTATGAAGTCCCAAGCTACGTCTCGAACTATGTGCAGAACGGACTCTTCTACCGCAAGGACCTTGCGGACAAGTATGGAACAGGGGAGGTCAAGAGCATAGAGGACTTCGAGCGCTATGCTGACGCCATCGCCCAGAATGAGAAGGGGATGAGGGTGATCGATGGCAACCCTGAGCAGTTCCTCTTCCAGCTCTTCATGGCAAACTATGGCTTCGAACCTATCGCAGGATCGACGACCTCCGTGATCGTTGTCGAGTCATATGATGACATACACGACATCATCGCCTACCCATTCACGGACGAGTATGTCGAATGGGCTCACAAGATGAAGGACTGGGCTGGCCGTGGTTATTGGAGCTCCAATGCGCTCTCAAGCACGATGGATCCCTGGTCGAGCATCCAGGTCGGTACCAGCGCGGTGACCCAGGCGAATGCCGATGGTGCGAAGAACATGATGGGTTACATGGCACAGAAGCTTCCTGAAGCGGAATGCGCCTACTGGAGCTTCGCCGACCTGCTTGGCTACTCCTATGTCTACCCAGTCACAGGCGATGGCTTTGCCATACCAGCCTCCTCTCCAAATGCGGTCAGGGCGCTGCAGGTCCTTGAGCTGATCAAGACAGACCAGGAGCTCTTCGACTTGTGGATGTACGGCATAGAGGGGCACCACTACTCATTGACAGAGGAAGGTGACCTGGTGAAGCCCGCTGTTGGCGTCGATCCTTCGACTGTGAACAACCACAGCATGAGCGGGGCCCAGTATGCGATGCGCGTCCAGAATCTGATGAGGAACGATGCTGGTGTATGGGAGGGCTATGATGGCTTGATGGCACACCTTGAAGAACTCGAAGTCCCCAACAAGTTCGGTGCCGTCTCAATCGATTACACCTCCGTCCAGTCTGAGCTTGCGGCAGTCAACCAGGTCGTCCAGCAGTATGGCCATCCAATCAACATCGGTATCGTCGATGATGTCGATGCCGCGATCGCGGAGTACCGTGAACAGCTCAAGGCGGCTGGAATAGACAGGCTGCTTGAGGAGGTCGCACGTCAGATGGAGGCCTACTATCAGGAGAATGGGATAGTCTGACCCAGTCAGCAAAGGCGGTCCACACAGGGCCGCCTTGCTGGTCTATCATTGACAAGATGCGAAAACGCCGTGCCAATCCATTGATCATGTTCCCTCTGACGCTCGTCCTGGCGATAGCCATGGCGGCGTCATTGTTCCATTACCTCTTCTCTGACCTGTCCAGGCGCCAGGCCCTGATGCAGGCCCAGCTGACGCTGGACAGTGATGCCTTCTATGTCGACAGTGTCCATGACGCGGTCAAGTCGATCTTCGACAGCCTCAGCTTCGACTCGGATGTGTCTGTGCTGACGAACTACGATGAGCCATCCGCCAGCGCCGTGCGCAGGGCGCTCGACCGCCTGGACAGCTATGTCGCGACAAGCCACCAGCTTGATTCCATCTACATCTATGACAGGGACTCAGGACTGGTCTACGCATCATCACCAATGAGTCCGGATGCCGTCTTCCTGGAGGCGGACTTCTTCGACCAGGATGCCCTCGCCCTGATGAAGGACTATTCCAGCTACAAGAACATGGAACCCATCTTCAGGACATTGGTGCGCAGCGCACCCTATGAGGATGAGACCGGTTATATCAGCTTCATGCGCTACAACACCCTCCTTGATGAAGGAAGTTCTGATGTCATGATGGCGAATGTACGCATGGACCTCTTCTCCGAACTCCATGATGATGCCTCCATGGATGACACCAGGGTGCTCCTGCTTGCAAGTGCGGGAGGAAGCTTTGCCTATCCAATCTCAGGACGCTGGTGGGCCTATGATGAAGACAGCCTTGCCGCTGCCGCCCTCATGGCGGTGGATGATGAGGATGGACGCCTCGACATCAATGGACGTAAGCTGCTCGCATGCTCAAAGCCTGTGATGGGGGATTGGCTCGACCTGGTGCTCGTGGCTGACGAGGACTCCCTTGCCGGCCTTGCCGACACGGGAGGTTTCACGCTCTCACTCTTCGTGCTTCCCTTGCTCTTCATGTTGTGCTGTGCCTGCACAGTATGGACCATACGTTCGATCCTGAGGCAGAAGAAGATCCATGATGAGGAAGTCAGGCGCCTTGAAGCGGAGAAGGCCAGGCATGAGGAGGAAGATGCGAGGAGGCGCCTTGAAAGCTTCCTGAAAGGTGATGCTCCCTTGGATGGCACAGGTCTTGCTCTTGATGCTGACGAAGCCCTCACATTGGTACGTGTACAGTACAGCCCTGGAGCAGCAAGACCATGGTTCCATACAGACGCCACACCACTTTTCACGATAGATGACAGGTATGATGGCCGCTTCATCTGCTACAGGTCTGCTGAGGGCGGTGGAGTACTGGGAAAACTCGCACAAGAGGCACGACCATTTACAATCTTCGTCGATGAATGTGATGCCGCAGGACTTCCCAATGCAGTGCAGAGGCTTTCATCCGCACGTGTCTACCGGCTGCTTTATCCTGCATCTTCGATAATCAGGATGGAAGATATCGAGGAGCATGAGCTCTTCGAGTGCCCTTATCCTGAGAAGGAGGTCAGGCAGCTCTGCCAGAGCTTGATGAAGCTTGATTCCCCTGGCGGGGTGGAAGCCCTGGATGTGATACTCAAGACCATCTCTCAAGGCACCTACAGGAGCTTCCTCCTCAACCTGACACAGCTTGTAGTCACACTTGGGCAGACTCTTTCAACAGTGCTTGTGAACAACGGCCTTGATGCCGAGGTCCCCCAGATAGACGACCTCCTCTGCGATCTGACCCGCATGGATTCCATCGACTCGATCCGCAGCATCCTGTCTGATGCGATAGCCCAGGTGGTCGAGTTGGTGAGCTCATCCAAGGATGGTCACCAGGTCAAACTCGTTTCCCAGATCCAGGACCATGTGAAAGCATCCTATGCCGATAAGAACTTCAGCATGATTGATGTCGCTGACAAGCTTGGCATGAGCGCATCCTATCTTGGCAAGCTCTTCAAGCGTGTCAGTGGACAGACCTTCATCGAATACCTGCAATCGGTCAGGATGGAGGAGGCGAGGCGCCTGCTTGCTGACAGCGACCTTGAGATAAGCCAGGTCGTCTCCGCTGTCGGCTATGGTGATGTCCCATACTTCTACAAGATCTTCAAGAAACTGAATGGCTGCACCCCACTTGCCTACAGGACAAACCACACAGGCCTGTGAACCTGTTTCCTGCCATCATGCCTATCGAGGTCGATTACAACCACCTCATTTCGTGCTCTGCCTGATGATGAGAGTGGTGTTGACTTCTATCTTGGTTGTGAAGTAGTTCTTCTCCTCGATCTGGGTTATCAACTGCCTCGCGGCAAGCTTGCCCATGTAATTCTTGGGCACCTGGATTGTCGAGAGCTTTGGTGACATCGAATTGCATTGCGGCAGGTCGTCGAAACCTATGATGGATACATCTTCTGGTATCCTGTAGCCGGAGTCCTTGAGTGCGTTGATCGCGCCAATCGCGATATGATCGTTATCTGCAAAGTAACACCTTGCCAGTTCTTCTCCCGAATTGATTACCTGCATCATGTCCGCATATGCACCATTCTCAGAAGGTGCAAGCCAGTGCACCAGGGACTTCGATGCCGACATCCCGTTAGCCCTTATCGCCTTGTAGAAGCCGTCAGCCCTTTCATCGAAATTCCCTATCTTGTAAGCGCTCCTGAGATAACCTGGCTGTGACTTGCACTTTGAGACAAGGTAGTTTGTGGCCATGAACGCACCTTGGATGTTGTTGATCAGGACGCAGTTGCATTTCACGGATTCGAAGTAGGAGTCGAGGATCAGGATTGGTATTCCGAGATCAAGGAAAGGCTTGAGGTCTGACAATTGCATCTCTGTTGCAAGCAATATGATTCCTGAGTACTTGGAATAGGCCAGTTCCCTGAGTTGCTGCCTGACATCGGCCTGTTCATAGAAGTATGTTATCGAGCAATTGTAGTTGTGGAACGCACAGCCCTCGCTTATACCCTCGGAAAGATGGGCGAAGAAGGGCGTGTCAGAGACAACGGCCCCGCTTTTCTTGTAGATCACAAAGCCGATAGTCCCTTCGCGCCTGACGTCGTCGCTGACCTCTCTCAGCTCGTTCCTTGGTAATGTGTAGCCATACTTCTTGGCAACTTCCCTGACCCTTTCCCTTGTCAAGTTGCTGACCCCAGGCTTGTTGTTCAGTGCCATGGAGACTGCGGCAGGGGAAATCCCTACGATCTTTGCTATTTCCTTCGCAGTGATTGCCATTTCAGCACCTCCCGATAGTGGAATGATAATTGTGTTAAGTGATTTTAGTCAAATTTCAACTTAACGTAAGCTTTTAGTTAAGTAAATACGGGCTTAACATGCTTAACGGGAGGTAGGAATGGAATACATCGTTGCCCTAGACCAAAGCACCCAGAGTACAAAAGCCTTGCTGGCTGATTTGTCTGGCCAGGTCATTGGCAAGGCCATGCTACCTCACCGCCAGATAATAGATGAGCATGGATGGATCAACCATGACCCGGAGGAAATCTACCGCAATACGGTCTGTGTGATAAAGGAAGTGGTCACCCAGAACTCAATAAGCCCGGCTTCCGTCGTTGGAATCACGGTTTCAAACCAGAGGGAGACCTGTCTTGGTTGGAACCGTGAGGATGGGAAGTCACTTGGATATGCTGTCGTATGGCAATGTCCAAGAGGCGAGGGCATCTGTTCGGAAATCAAGATGAAGGACAGGATCAAGTATCTTACCGGCCTGCCTCTCAGCCCATATTTCTCCGCAGCCAAGCTTGCATGGATCATGGAGAACGACATAAATGCGAGACGGTTTGCATCCCAAGGCCTGCTCTGTCTTGGCACCATCGATTCTTACTTGGTTTTCAAATTGACGGATGGCGAGGTCTTCCGTTGCGATTATTCGAATGCGGCAAGGACCCAGCTGTTTGACATCCGCAACCATTTCTGGAGTAGTGAGCTTTGCAGTGCTTTCGGCCTCTCTCCAGCCTGCCTACCTGATGTAGTTGATTCTGATGGGGATTTTGGAACTACGACTTTGGATGGTTTCTTCCCACATGAAGTCCCTGTTTGTGCCGTGCTTGGTGACTCGAACTCCTCTTTGTATGCACAGCGGTGCTATTCGGAAGGGCAGACAAAGGTGACGTATGGTACGGGCTCATCTGTGATGATGAATACAGGATGCGGCAAGCCTGTGATGATTGATGGATTGTCCACTTCGATTGCGTGGTCGGTCAGTGGAAAGCTCGATTATGTCATAGAGGGGAATGTCAACTATACAGGGGCCATCATCACCTGGTTGGAGAAAGACCTGGGTGTGGTTGCTGATGCCAACGACACTTCTGACATGGCGTACTCCGCAAATGAGAATGACCACACATACCTCGTTCCTGCGTTTTCAGGCCTTGGGGCACCTTACTGGGACGATGATGCACGTGGAATCATCTGTGGCCTTTCCCGTACCAGCGGCAGGAATGAAATAGTCAAAGCCGCATTGGACTCGATCGCATATCAGGTGAATGACATTGTGAAGTTGATGAAAGAGGGGACAGGTATCAGCGGCATCCAGCTGATGGCGGATGGCGGTCCGACTGCGAACCGGTACCTGATGCAACGGCAGGCCGATATCTCTGGATGCAGGATATCCATCCCACCCATGAGCGAGATGTCTGCATATGGCTGCCTGCTGCTCGCCCTGAGGTCGAAGTTCGGACGGGACCCCGTGCAGGCCAAGGGGGAGGTCTATCTCCCCCAAGCGGATCCCTGCAGTGTCAAAGAGGATTACGAAGGTTGGCTTGATGCCGTCGGATGTGCGCTTGCGGCAGGAAAAAGGAGGCTTTAGATGGATAGGATGGTGATAGGATATGCTCCAACACGGAGAAGCATCTTCAGTGCCGAAGATGCTGTGAAATATAGGAATCTTACATCAGATAAGCTCAGGGAGCTCTCAATCGATTTTGTTGATATCACGGATATCAATGACGAAGGATTGCTGTACTGTGAATCTGACAGGAAGAAGATTGAGGACAAGTTCAGGAAGGCAGGCGTTTCCGGCCTTTTCGTCCCGCATGCGAATTTTGGTTGTGAGTATGAAGTCGCAAGGCTTGCGAAGAACCTAGGTGTCCCTGTCCTGCTGTGGGGCCCTCGTGATGAAAGACCAGATGAAAATGGTGTGAGGCTACGTGATAGCCAGTGTGGGCTCTTTGCAACTGGCAAGGTCCTGCGCAGGTTCGAAGTCCCATTCACCTACATGTCGAATTGCAGGTTGGATGATCCTGTGTTCGAAAGAGGTGTCAAGGATTTTGCCGCAGTCTGCAATGTCGTCAGGACATTCAAGAACATAAGGATTCTCCAAATTGGTCCCAGGCCATTTGATTTCTGGTCTGTGATGTGTAATGAGGGTGAGCTTCTGGAGAAGTTCAATATCCAGCTCGCACCCATCCCCTTGTCAGAACTAAGGGAGGAGGTCCTGGCCGCAGACAAGGCCAAGGTGGCCTCTGTGGTCGGTTATTGCAAGGCGAATATGGATATCCGCATCACAGATGAGCAGCTCGGGAAGGTCGCCGCATTGAAAGTGGCCATGAGGGCGCTTGCGGAGAAATATGCCTGCAATGCGATCGCCATCCAGTGCTGGAACGCGCTTCAAGGTGAAATCGGGATAATGCCTTGTGCGGCCAATTCCTTGTTGAACGAAGAAGGCCTGCCCGTGGTCTGTGAGACGGACATCCATGGTGCTGTCACAGCCTTGCTGGTCGAGGCCGCATCAAAGGAACATAGGCGTTCATTCTTCGCGGACTGGACGGTACGTCATCCTGACAATGAGAATGGGGAGCTCCTGCAACATTGTGGGCCCTGGCCCATTTCCGTCAGCGCTGAGAAGCCATCAATCTGCTATCCGCTCGCATTCAATCATCCTGGTGCCGTATCCGCAAGGGCGGAGGGCGGTCTGATCACCTTGGCCAGGTTCGATGGTGACAACGGTGAGTACTCCCTCCTGCTTGGAAAAGCCAGGGGAATCGATGGCCCGTACACAATGGGGACTTACCTCTGGGTCGAAGTCGAGAACTTGAAGCGGCTGGAGGCGAAGATAGTTGAAGGTCCGTACATCCATCATTGCGTCGGCATACATGAGGATGTGGTGCCGGTCTTGTACGAATCCTGCAAGTACATGGGCTTGAAGTGCGATTTCTATGATCCGATCGAAGAAGAAGTGAAAGCTTATCTGAGAGGGGAGTGATATGGACAGGCTTGACAAGTTGGCATTGGAACTGAGGAAGGATGTGGCACGTCTCATCCACAAGGCCGGTACGGGCCACATCGGTGGGGATTTCAGTGTCATGGAAATCCTTGTGACATTGTATTTCGAGGTGATGGACATCAACAAGGATGACTTCCCCAATCCATGCCGGGACAGGTTCGTGTTGAGCAAGGGGCATTGTGTGGAAGCCTTGTATGCGGTGCTGGCCAGGAAGGGCTTCATTGACTGGGATGATGTGTTTGACGGCTATGGCGCATTCGGAAGCCGGTTCATAGGCCATCCAAACAACAAGATCCCTGGCATCGAGATGAACACGGGTTCCCTTGGGCATGGACTTGCGATTGGCGTTGGAATGGCACTTGCCTCGAGGATGGATGATGGCAGGAACCGTGTTTATGTCGTCATGGGGGATGGGGAACTTGATGAAGGCTCTGTATGGGAGGCGGCGATGGCCGCGGCCAGTTACAGGCTTGGGAACCTGTGTGCTGTGATCGACAGGAACAGGCTCCAGATTTCCGGCAGGACAGAGGACGTGATGGGGCTTGATCCTCTTGATGAAAAATGGAAGAGCTTTGGATGGAACGTGCTTGCCTGCAATGGAAACAGCTGTGAGGAACTGTCAGCGGCTTTCCTGCTTGCCTCAAGATGCGGGACCAGGCCATCTGTCATCATCGCCAACACGGTGAAAGGCTATGGCGCAAGCCTGATGGAAGACAAGGCATCCTGGCACCACAAGGTGCCTGATGAACAGGAACTGTCTTTGATCCTTGACGGACTCGATAGGAGGATGGAAGGACTGTCATGAGTAAGACCGCATGTAAGAAAATCATCTGTGAGGAGCTTTGCGCGAGGGCTGCGCATGACAAAGACATTGTCGTGCTGTGCAGTGACTCAAGAGGCTCCGCGGGGATGTCCGGCTTTTTCGAAATGTACCCTTCCAGGGCCTTCGAGGTGGGGATCGCTGAACAGGACATAGTCTCAATAGCTGCAGGCATGGCGGCTTCTGGCAAGAAACCTTTCGTGTTCTCTCCAGCCTCGTTCCTGACATCACGCAGCTATGAGCAGGTCAAGGTCGACTGTGCCTATTCGGATATGAATGTGAAACTCATTGGTGTAAGCGGAGGTGTCAGTTACGGAGCCCTGGGCTACTCCCATCATGCGACGAATGATATCGCATGCATGTGTGCCTTGCCGAACATGGCTGTCTATATGCCAAGTGATGGACGGCAGGCAGCATCACTCGTAGGTCATCTCCTATCAGATCCCGGGCCAGCCTATGTGAGGGTGGGGCGGAATCCTGTGGATGACATATATGGAAGTGGGGCTCAGTTCGCACCAGGCAGGGCCATATCTCCCCTTTCTCCGTGGCCTGATTGCGACGTTGTCATCATATCCTGTGGTGAGATGGTGAAAGCTGCGGTGGATGCCGCAATGGCTTTGGAAAAAGATGGCGTCAAGGTTTCTGTCATTGACATGTACTGCCTGAAGCCGTTTGACGTGGATGCTGTCATCTCCCATGCCAGGAATGCTTCCCTTGTTGTGACAGTGGAGGAACATGTCCCTTCAGGAGGACTGGGGTCGCTGGTCGCACAGGCCATTTCATCCAATTGTCCAAAGCCCGTCCATTCACTGTCTCTTCCTGATGGACCGGTTGTTTCCGGGACATCCCAGGAGGTCTTTGCTTTCTACCACCTCGACAGCGAAGGGATCGCAAGAGAGGTGAAACGTTTGTTAGGCGTAAATTGATTTAGTCTGAATGACATAAATTGGAGGTAAATATGAAAAAGGTCTTTATCGCATTGCTCATCGCCTTGGCGATGGTGCCTCTCTTCGCAGGAGGCGAGGCGGAATCTTCAAGTTCTTCGGTTCCAGAACTGCGTTTTGCCTACAACTGGACAGGAACCGCGACGAGCAAGGACATGGAATTTGAATCCCGTCTTTTTGAGTACAGGGATGCGCATGCCGATGAGGTGAGCCTGGTCCTTGAGCCTTCTCCCGACATGACGCTGCAGGACAAGATCAAGGTCGACCTGGCCGCTGACGACCTTCCTGATGTGTTCCTGTACTGGGGTGGCTTGTCGAACATTGGTGACATGGTGGCTTACGGCAAGCTTGTAGATGTCGATACCTATTGTGCGGAAAGCCAGACATTGAGGAAGGAGGACTGGCCTGCGAGCACATTCGGTGATTCCACTGTTGACGGGAAGGCTTACATGTTCCCCATCAGTACATTCAAGTGGTTCCCCCTGTACAACAAGGCCTTGTTCGACCAGTACGGACTTGAGATCCCCACGACTTATGAGGAGCTCAAGGAGTGTGCCAAGGTCTTCAGCGAGAATGGCATCGTCACAATAGGCGTAGGTTCTCTTGGTGGAGAGTATGGTCATGTTTATTACAATGAGATCCTCTACCAGCTTGAAGGTGGTGTTGATGAGACACGGGACCTGAATGTCGATTACCAGTTCGCCAGTGATGCCACACTTCGCGCGGCTGAGTATGTTGCTGAGATGAAGGCCCTTGGCATGTTCCCCAATGATACGATCGCCCAGGGAGGGTCAAGCCAGGCGACAGCCCTGTACACCCAGTCCAAGTGCGCAATGATCCTCTGCGCTCCATGGCTGATTGATACAATCGACCAGGCGGTCCTTGACACCTCTGTCATCGCACCCTTCCCCAAGCTTCCAGATGCCGTGGTGGATCCTGCTACTTTCAACCAGGGCTCAGTCTCCCAGGGGCTTTGCATCTCCAAGGACGCCTGGGACGACCCAGCTAAGCATGATGAGATCATCAAGTTCGTGGACTACATCCTCTCTGATGAGACTTTCAACATCCTTGCTTTGACCAATGACCTGCCTGCCAAGAACATCGAGGTTGACGAGTCACAGCTCAATCCATGGATAGCGAAGTCAATCGAGGCGACGAACGGACAGGAGACTTATCAGCCACTGTGGTTCCTTCTTCCTACGACTGAGGCATCAACCGCCTATATCGACAACATCGACATGCTTTTCGCAGGAGCGGTCACTCCCCAGCAGTTCGTGGACAATGTCCAGGCTGGTTTTGATGAGAACCGTCCATGACGGAATAGTATTGGCTGGCTGCTTCCCTTCTGTCCAAGGCAGGAGGGGCAGCCTGTGTTGATGTTTACTAAAAACATGAGGAGGTCTCATATGGGTTTGAAGGCGATGGACAGGAAAAGGTATGTCAATGCTGCCTTGTTCACCTTTCCAGCATTCATCCTCTTCACAGTCCTGGTGATAATCCCTGTGTTCTTTTCAGTGTTCTACAGCCTCACCAGCTGGAAAGGCATAGGGGATCCGGTACTCGAGGGCTTGGACAACTACATCACACTGTTCAAGTCAGACACGTACTGGCAGATAATGATGAACACGATCAGGATGCTCCTGGCATCGTTCTTCTTCCAAGTCCCGATGGGAATCGTGCTTGCCTATCTCCTTTACAGGAAGACTCGATGTTACAAGGTGTTCAGGTTCATCTACTTCCTTCCGGTTGTCATCGCACCGATTGCAATTGGAATCATCTTCTCAATCCTTTTCAACTCTGACATAGGTCCGATAAACAAGTTGCTTGATGTCATTCACCTTGGTGCCCTGAAGAGGAACTGGCTCAGTGATGTCAATGTTGTTGTCAACATAGTAGTGTTGCCTCAGGTCTGGCAGTACGTGGGTTATACCCTTGTCATCGTATTCGCTGGCATGCAGGCGATTGATGACGAGATTCTTGAAAGCGCCGAAATCGATGGTGCGAATGCGCTGCAGATGTTTTTCAAAATCGTCATCCCAATGAGTTGGGATTCGATTGTTGTTGCATTCGTCTTGATCATCTCTGGTTCGTTGAAATCTTTCGATTATTCCTGGGCCATGACAAAGGGTGGACCAGGGAACGCATCTGCGATGTTGGCCGTATATATGTATAAGACTGCGTTTGTGAACAACAACTTCGGCAGGGGTAGCGCGATTTCCATGACCATCATGTTGTTCTCAGCGCTCTTCACCTATGTGTTCAAGCGGATCGCCAACAGGAATGACTGATGAGGAGGGGCAAGATGAAAAGCAAAGTCAAGTTACCTACTGTATTCAAGTACATTGTCCTGTGTTTCTGGGCGGTGATCGATATCTATCCCTTGTTCTGGGTCCTTATGAGCTCATTCAAGGACAAGATCTCCGTTGTCGCCCGGCCGCTGGCCTTGCCAACAAGCCTGCGTTTCGAGAGTTATGCCGAGGCGTGGGTTGATGGAAACATCGGCAACAATTTCTTCAACACCATTTTCTATTCTGTTTGTGCTGTGATCCTCATTGCCTTGTTGAGCGCGATGGCTGCCTACGCCCTCACAAGGATCGTGGACATGAAGCTCGGCATTGGCTATTTCACCCTTGGCATAATGATTCCTGTCCACGGCATCCTGATCCCCTGCTTCATAATCATGAAGAGCCTGGGCTTCTACAATACCAGGTTGGGCTTCATCATCCTGATGGTGGCCGCGAACATGTCGTTATCAGTGTTCGTGCTTTCAAGCTTCATGAAGTCGATACCAAGGGAGATGGATGAGGCCGCCATCATTGATGGCTGCAGTTACCCAAGGATGTTTGGGAATATCATCTTGCCACTGGCGAAGCCTGGTGTCGCAACAATCTGCACGCTTGCATTCCTGAATTGCTGGAATGAGTACCTGTACGCATACATAATGCTGCAAAGAGAGGATATACGGGTCATCACACAGGGAATATTCGCCCTCCAGGGCCGTTATGCGACCAACTACTCGGCACTCTGTGCCGGCCTGGTCATATCAATCCTTCCGATGATGCTTTTCTTCATCCTCTTCCAGGAGCAGGTCATAAAGGGAATGGCAGCAGGTGCTGTAAAGGGGTAGTTGTCATGAGATTGTCAAAAAACGTTTATCTGCTTTCAGGAGACCTTTATGGCTCCCATCAGAATGTATATGCCATCGACTGTGGCAAGAGTGTCATCGTCATCGACACGGGGAAGGACCGGTATGACTGGGACCAGATCAACAGGAACCTGCGTTACTGGGATATAGACCACAAGCCCATCGCATTCGTCTTGTTGACACATGCCCACTATGAACATGCTGGCAATGCGGCGCGCTTTGAGGTCTTCGGATCCTCCATCCTGTGCCATCCATTGTGTGCCGAGGCGGTGGGCACTGGCAATGACAGGACAGCAAGCCATGTCTTCCCCGACCTGCCGAAGTTCGAGGTCTGCCATAGGGCGAAGGCGGTGGAGGACAGGAAGGAGATCCAATGTGGAGATGTTGTCATCACCCCAATATTCACACCGGGGCATTCTGATGATTCGGTTTGTTACCTGGTGAGTGCAGGCGGGGTGGATATCCTCTTCACTGGGGATACTGTCCTCAATGGCGATCTCTGCCAGACCAGCAGGCTGGGTTATACAGGAGGCATCGATTATAGCCAGGAGAAGTATCTGCAGACACTGGAGATGCTATCTGTCTTTGATGTTGACTGGGTGCTGCCAGGGCATGGGGAGATATGCTTGACAAGAGGGGACCGTGTACTGGTGGGTGCTTGGCAACGGGCCAGGCTCGATCTTGCCACACAGCCTTCGATGTCATTCAGCAGTGATGATTTCTTCAGATGAGGGGAGGTGGATATCCATGCAGGTAATGAAAAACATATACATGGTCCTTGGAGGTCCATATGCGAATATCGCGAACATATTCGTGATAAAAGGAGATGACTCCCTTGTCATCGTCGATACTGCCGAGACAAAGGAAGAGTACGACACGATCAAGGAGAACATGAGGTACTGGGGCCTTGATGAATACCCCATCTCCCATGTCCTCATCAGCCACAAGCATAAGAACCATATCGGTAATGCCCATCGCTTCCGCGAGGAAGGGGCGCAGATCGTGGCAGGACGCTATGACAGCGATGCTATTGAGAAAGGCATCATCAATGAAATCTGCGATTACGCGAATTTCCCACTGAAAGATGAGTATGTGCCATGCAAGGTCGACATGCGTGTCAAGGATGGGGATGTGTTCGAAGCCTCTGGCATCACATTCGAGGTCTTTGAGGTCCCTGGCCATACGGATGGATCCGTCTTTTACAAATTCAGCATGGAAGGGAAGACCATCTGGCTCACAGGTGATGTCCTGAACATAGTCGATGATGGCAAGAGGGCCTATCTTGGATGGGCAGGTGGGATGGATTTCAACAGGTCCTTGTTCTTCGAATCAATCAAACGCTTCTCAAGATTCGAGGGTGATATCATCTTGCCTGGCCACTACCAGTTGTGCATGCAGGATGCGACCAGGATCTTCAATGACTCGTACCGGATCCCGTTCGAGGAATGGCGCAAGCCTGCGGTGCTCATAGAGTAGGAGGGGCTTATGGAATTGATCAGATGTACAGACAGGGTTGAGCGCTATGGTGTGTTCGAACTTGGTCTTTCACACCATTGCATCGGCAACCCTTTCAAAGATGTTGTTGTCAAATGTGTTTTCAGAGGCAGGCATGAGGAAATCGAAGTGACCGGCTTCTACGATGGTGATGATGTCTTCCGTGTGCGCTTCATGCCTCAGTATCTTGGATGTTATGACTACACAGTCACAATCTCAGATGACAATGAATCCATACATGGAACTTTCTCTGTGGTTGAACCTTCCGAGGGTAATCATGGTCCTGTGCATGTGAACCATCAATATCACTTCTCTTATGCAGACGGCAGGCCATACAGGCCATTTGGCACCACATGCTATGTCTGGGAACTGAAGGAGGAAGCTGTCAGGAAGCAGACGCTCGAGGAGTTGGCAAAAGGCTACTTCAACAAGATCCGCTTCTGCATCTTCCCAAAGCACTACATCCATAACTTGAAGGATCCAATCGCCTTCCCCTTTGAAGGGAAGCCGATGGATGCCTCAGTGCTGACAGTGGACAATTTCAATGAATTCGATGGGCGCAGTGCGGGGAATGACTGGGACTTCTCGCGTTTCAATGTCGCTTATTTCCAACACATAGACGAATGCATAGCCACACTTGGAAGGCTTGGCATTGAAGCGGACCTGATCCTCTTCCATCCTTATGACAGGTGGGGCTTCAGCCTGATGAGCCATGAGGAGGACATCTCCTATCTGAAATATGTCATCTCACGGTTCGCCGCTTTCAGAAATGTCTGGTGGTCCCTTGCGAATGAGTATGACCTCATGGAGAAGTCCACCTCGGACTGGGAGGATATCGCCCAGACGATTGTCGAGGAAGACCCGTATGGACACCTGAGGTCAATACACAACTGCCATGGTCTGTATGACCACACCAGGCCGTGGATCACCCATGCCTGCATACAGCGCCAGGACATGTGGAAGACCAGTGAGTATGTGGATTTGTACAGGCAGCAGTTTGGAAAACCTGTAATCATGGATGAGATGTGCTATGAGGGCAACATCGAGCATGGCTGGGGAAACATCAGTGGCGAGGAGTTGGTAAGGCGCTTCTGGCAGGCATGCCTCCGTGGAGGCTACGGTGGTCATGGTGAGACCTATATCGACCCTGATGACATCCTCTGGTGGTCTCATGGAGGGCGGTTGCACGGTAGCGCTCCTGAAAGGATCCGCTTCCTGCGCCAGATCCTGGAGGAGATTCCAGGAGATGGATTGAAAGCCTATCCTGGCGCATTCGACGATACGATCGCCGTCCCAGAGGAAGATATCCACTTCGGGGAATACTACCTCTATTACTATGACAGGTTCAGGACCTGCCAGAGGGAGTTCCATTTCGATGACGAGCATGAGTACAGGGTCGAATTGATCGACACTTGGGAGATGACCATCAAGGATCTTGGCCTCTTCAAGGGCAGGTTCAAGATCGACATGCCTTGCAAGGAATACATGGCATTGAGGATCACCAGGAGCAAGTCATAGCAGACTGACGGCATTTGTCATCACCGAATCCTCCCGTGCTCTCCTTCGGGAGGATTCCCTTTTTCCTTGTGCCGGCAAGTCACATACAGGTGCCATCTGAATAGTCCAGACCAATCAGCTTCTTATTTACAACCAGCCCTTTCCTTGCTAGAGTGACAGCGTGTCTGTTAGGACATGAGATGACAACACGGAAAAGGGAGACGCATCTAAAGAAGGAAATCCAGATGATTCCAGCTGCCAGATGATTACCACCTGCCAGCTCCCGTTCTCAACCGTTCCCCATGGTCCGCCCAGGGGGCTTCAACCATGAAGAGGTCGACATCACAGGGAAGGTGCTGACCACACCCAGGTTGCATGAAGGATGCCTACGGTGCCCGAGGGAAATAAGGCTGCCACCTGTTTGCCAAGAGGCCATGCAGATAGTCACTCTTAGATCCTTCCTCGGGGTAGGGGTTCCTTTTTATTTTCCGTAAGCCACGAAAATCTCATAATCACAAGGAACGGGACAATCAACATCGTCCCTCTAAACACATGAAGACAGTAAAGATCAGGAAAAGCCCCTACATCACAATCAAGAGGATCCTGGATGTGATCGTCTCTGCGCTTGCACTTGTAATCCTCTCGCCCGTCTTCCTCATAGTGGCCATCTTGGTCCGCGTGAAGCTTGGAAGCCCCGTCATCTTCACCCAGAAGCGCCCTGGACTCGGAAATAAAATCGTGGATTACCACAAGTTCCGTTCCATGAGCAATGCAAAGGATGCTGATGGCAACCTGCTTCCAGACTCACAGCGTCTGACCCACTTCGGGAAGGTCCTCAGGTCCACATCATTGGATGAACTCCCCCAGCTCTGGGACATCTTCATTGGGCGTATGAGCCTGATTGGACCACGCCCTCATCTGGTGCGCGACATGCTTTTCTATACAGACGAGCAGCTCGAGCGCCAGTCTGTCATGCCCGGCCTGACAGGCTGGGCCCAGGTGAATGGCAGGAACTCCATCACCTGGGATGAGAAGCTCGCACTCGACTTGTACTATGTCGAACACATCAGCTTCGCATTCGATGTCAAGATCTTCTTCAAGACAATCGCCTATGTATTAAAGAGGGAAGGTATCAACGAAAGCGAAGCCTCAGACGAGAAGAAAGTCGAAACCCACGAGAACCTCGGTGAGATGCTCCTGCGCACAGGTCGCATCTCCCTGGACTTCTACAACAGCTGTCTTGCTGAAGAAGCCCTGATAACCAAGAGGGGGGGGGGTAAGCCTAACTGAACATAGGATAGCTCTCAACAATGAAGAGGTGGCTTATGCTGCATAAGCCACTTCCTAGGAAGGCAAAAGCCTTCATCCAGCTTGTTGTTGACTTGGTTGTCTTCTGCATCAGCTATTTACTGGCTTTTGTGATTGTAAGACCTGAAACCTATTGCATGGTTCTTGCAATTGCGTCAGCCACTGTCACTTTGGTTCTGTCCTATGTCTTCCACTATTATGCAGTGAAGATTGAGCTGGGGTCTGTAGAGCTTGTCGGACACCTCTTGAAGAGTGTTGCGATAACCTATGTCGCTGGTGCAATCATAGCCTTGGTAGTCGGAATGAGGGGTTATGTACTCTTCTCATTTGTTTATCTTACTTATTTCTTTGTGCTTTCGCTAGGAACACGCTTTGTCTTCAGGATGGTACAGAGGAGGCACAAGGTTTGTGCGGTTGCGAAGAAGGGCTATCCGAAGGCAGTGATTTATGGTGCTGGTGACATTGGTACCATGCTTGCCCGTCAGTATTATGATGGAAAGCTCGAGTACGAAATCATCGGTTATGTCGATGATGATCCAAGTCTAAGGAAAACCGACATCTTCGGTCTTCCTGTGCTTGGCAATGTAGACAGCCTCTCAGCAATAATCCGCGACAATGAAGTCGCGACATTGATCATTGGTATCACCAACCTGTCAAAGGAAAACCTCTACAAGGCTGTCGATGCCGCCAAGGACAATGGAGCTGATGTCAAGATCATTCCAACCCTCTATGAAATCCAGCAGGGTGCCAAGGAACTGGATCTCAGGAATCTTGATTATCCTGATCTGCTTGGTCGTCCTTTGATCAAGATAGACAAGGCACCTATCGAGGCAATGGTCCGTGACAAGGTCGTCCTTGTCACTGGAGCCTGTGGCTCCATTGGCAGTGAAATCTGCCGCCAGCTTGTTGGTTTTGGCGTGAAGCGTCTTGTCATGATAGACATAGATGAGTCAGGACTCCATGACCAAGGTCTCCGTCTGACAGGTTACAAGGAAGAAATCAACGACAGGATCATCCCTGTCCTCTGTGATATCAAGAATGCAAACAAGATCAGGCGTATCTTCGAACAGTACAAACCTGAGATTGTCTATCATGCTGCCGCTTACAAGCACGTCCCAATGGGTGAGCGTGAGCCGGATGAAATCATAAAGACAAATGTCATGGGTTCCTACAACGTGCTTTCTGCTGCCAAGGAGAACGCAGTTTCCAAGGTTGTTGTGATTTCAACCGACAAGGCTGTCAACCCGACCAATGTCATGGGTGCGTCAAAACGCATGGTCGAGCTGGTCGCATCGATGCTCACCTCCAATGATACTGAAATCGTTGCGGTCCGCTTTGGTAACGTGCTTGGTTCCCGAGGCTCGATGCTCCCGCTCTTCATTGAGCAGATTCATGCAGGTGTGCCAATCACCGTCACCCATAAGGACATCATCCGGTATTTCATGGCGATTCCAGAAGCCGTGAGCCTTGTCCTCAAGGCTGGTGCCATGGCGAAGGGCGGTGAGGTAATGGTTCTTGACATGGGGCAACCTGTCAAAATCTATGACTTCGCAGAACGCCTGATCAAGTACTATTGTGATGGACGTAGCAAGATAGTCGTCACAGGGCTCCGCCCTGGCGAGAAGCTCTATGAAGAGCTGCTCGCTAAAGAAGACACGACCATCCCAACAGATGACAAACTTGTCTTCAAGGCACGTCTTAACGACCACAAGCTTGACCCAGATGAGTTCTCAGCCTTCCTCAAGGCAATCGACTCATACAGTGACCTCGCTCTTGAGGAAGAGCTCAAGCACTTCGTACCTGAGTTCTCATGGCAGCACAGTAAGGTGCTGTTGAATGATACTTCAATAACCCAATAAGACCATTAGCAAGGAGGTCGCCTTGGTAATGGTCTCAGGACTCTGACCAATGCCTCCTCCAAGCCCGTCAAGGATATGGAGAGACAAGATGGCATTTGTTGATAGGAATGATATAAAGCGGTTTGAACACAAGGTCTGGCTCTCATCCCCTACAATGCATGGAGAAGAGCTTGAGTACATCACCCAGGCTTACAAGAGCAACTGGATGAGTACAGTAGGGGAGAATATCAATGAAGTTGAACGTCTCCTCTCTGAGAAGATTGGTGTAAAAGGTGCAGTCGCCCTTTCTGCTGGAACTGCGGCACTGCATCTTGCTGTCAAGCTTGCAGGTGTTAAACCAGGCGACAAAGTCTTCTGCTCAGACATGACATTCAGTGCCACAGTCAATCCAGTGACCTATGAAGGTGGTATTCCAATCTTCATTGACAGCGAGCGTGATACTTGGAACATGGATCCTGTCGCTCTGGAGAAGGCTTTCGAACTCTATCCAGATGTCAAGCTTGTCGTTGTAGCCCATCTTTATGGAACTCCAGGCAAGATTGATGAAATCCGGGAGATTTGCAAACAACATGGTGCAATCCTCATTGAGGATGCAGCAGAGTCCCTAGGAGCTACTTACAAAGGTAAGCAGACAGGTTCCTTTGGTGACTACAATGCAATCTCATTCAACGGGAACAAAATCATCACAGGGTCCTCTGGAGGTATGTTGCTTAGTGATGACATCACTGCTATCAACCATGCCCGCAAGTGGTCGACCCAGTCCAGGGAGGATGCTCCTTGGTATCAGCATGAGGAGATTGGCTACAACTACCGCATGAGCAATGTCATTGCCGGTGTTGTGCGTGGTCAGATTCCTCATCTTGATGAGCATCTCGAACAGAAGAAAAGAATCTACTTCCGTTACAGGGAAGGCCTGAAAGACCTTCCTGTGACAATGAACCCATACGATGAAGTCAATAGTTCGCCAAACTTCTGGCTTTCATGTCTTCTGATTGATCTCTCAGCAATGTGCCGCCAGGCACGTAGTGACAACGAAGCTGTATACATCAAGGAGGAGGGGAAGAGCTGCCCAACAGAAATCCTTGAAACAATTGCCTCGTTCAATGCAGAAGGTCGTCCAATCTGGAAGCCCATGCATATGCAACCAATCTTCAGGATGAATCCCTTCGTAACACGCGAGGGCAATGGAAGAAGCCGCACCAATGCCTACATCTCTGGAGGCCGGCTTGGTTCTGATGGCCTTCCATTGGATGTCGGTGCAGATATCTTCCAGCGTGGACTCTGCCTTCCTTCTGACAACAAGATGACAGAAGAAGAACAGGATGTAGTGATTGAAATCATCAGAAGGTGTTTTGAGTGATGGCACATCATAAAGGCTTTTACGAGCGCTTCATCAAGAGGCCTCAGGACTTCTTGTGTGCTCTCTTGGCACTTATAGTGCTATCACCTATTTTCCTTGTAGTTGCCATACTTGTGCACAAGAAGCTTGGGTCTCCTGTCATCTTCCGACAGGAGCGACCTGGTCTCAATGGCAAGATATTCACACTCTATAAGTTCCGATCTATGTCGGATGCAAGGGATGCGAATGGTGAGTTGCTTCCAGATGAGGTCAGGTTGACACACTTCGGAAAGATGCTCCGTTCAACATCCCTTGACGAGCTCCCCGAGCTCATCAATATCCTCAAAGGTGACATGGCTGTTGTTGGACCTAGACCTCTCCGTGTTGACTACCTGCCTTTGTATAACAAGACACAGGCAAGACGACATGAGGTCCGCCCTGGTTTCACAGGATATGCCCAGGTACATGGACGCAACTCCATCACTTGGGAAGATAAGTTTGAAAAGGATGTATACTACGTTGACAGGGTATCTTTCTTGATGGATTGGAAAATCATCTTCCAGACTGTCAAAGTAGTCTTGAGGCGTGATGGAATTTCCTCTGAGTCTTCTGTGACAATGGAGCCATTCAAGGGAACTCCTGAGATGTAAGTGTATGAAGACAACTCGTTTATGTATCCTCGGCGCAGGAGGGCATGGCAAAGTCATACTAGAGATTGCTGAGTTATCGGGATGTTATGATGAGATTGTCTTCTTTGATGATGATTCCAGAGTTAGGCACTGCGGGAGTGCTCCTGTTGTAGGTACTAGCGCGGATTTCTTCAATCTCAGAGAAGATGAATGTGATTTCTTTATAGCCATAGGCAACTGCTCATTGAGGGCTAAGTTGACTAACATGCTTGGCAATGTGCACATGCCTTCTTTAGTACATCCTGCTGCTGTTGTGTCGAAGACTGCGGAAATCGGTAGAGGTACCGTTGTCATGGCAGGAGCTATAATCAATCCTTCGGCAAGAATTGATGATGGCTGTATCATCAATTCAAATGCGGTGGTAGAGCATGACTGTGAGGTAGGCGACTTCTCCCATATATCAGTCTCTGCAAGTCTTGCTGGTTCTGTCCATGTTGGAGAAACTTGTTTTGTAGGAGCTGGAGCAACAGTGATAAACAATATCAACATATGTCCAGGATGTACCATTGGTGCAGGTGCCGTGGTTGTGAAAGACATTGTAGAGAGTGGTGTCTATATTGGAGTTCCTGCAGCACTATTGGAAAAGCCGTTGGGGGGGGGGTATAAATAGTTTTTACATATTGCCAATCCAACATTATATGGGGGAGGCAGTATGAAGAATCTTTATATAGTCGGTGCAGGAGGACTTGGTCGTCAAATCGCTTGGATAGTCGAGCGTATCAATGAGAAGGACTCTTCTTGGAATCTTGCAGGTTTTATTGATGATGACAATGCCCTTAAAGGTAAGATCATCAATGGTATTCCAGTAGTTGGCGGGATTGATATGCTGGGCCAGCTCGAAGGACCAATCTGGTTAGTGACTGCCTTTGGCTCAGTCAAGACACGCAAGACTGTTGTTGATAGGATTTGTTCCTTGCGAAGGGATGACATCCATTTTGCAACATTGATTGATCCAAGTGTGATGATTTCAAAATGGGCTGAAATTGGAGAAGGTTCTGTCATATGTGCGGGTTCCATTGTGACAGTCAACATCACTATAGGGAAACATGTTTTGATTAACTGGGATTGTACAGTAGGGCATGACTCTATTATTGATGATTTCTGTACGATTTCACCTAGTGCAAATATCTGTGGAAATGTACATCTTGGACAATTTGTTGATATTGGAGTTGGTGCACAAGTTATCCAAGGGCGTAGTATTGTCTCAAATTCTACGGTAGGCGCAGGCGCTGTGGTTGTAAGAAATATTACTGAAAGTGGTGTTTATATTGGGGTACCTGCTAAACAGTTGAAAAGTTAATGGTGTAAGGCAAAGTATCTCTTACAGAGATTAGGATTTTCGAGCTTAAGGTGACAATATGAATATTTGGATAATTAAAGAAAGTGAGTTTGTGAACTTGCTAACAGGTAAGTCGAGAGCTTCCCGTGCAGCCATGCTTGCAGATTATTTCATCGAAACAGGTTGTAATGTCATCGCATGGAGTAGCCTGTGGGAACATGGTTCAAAGAAATATATAAATGTAGATAGCTATGTCATAAAATTGAAGCCAAGTCTTACATTGAACGTTCTCAATACGCAAAAGACATATAAGAAAAATATATCGCTGCGCAGAATAGTCCAAGGACGGGAAATAGGACGCCTTTTCCGTGATGAAGCGAAGAAAATGCCAAAGCCTGACCTGATTTATTCTTGTTGGCCGCTTATTGAGACTTCATATGAAGCTGTGAAATATGGACAGGAGAATGGAATCCCTGTTGTTATTGACATTCGGGATTTGTGGCCTGACATATT
The DNA here is from genome assembly GCA_944392695.1 of uncultured Spirochaetales bacterium. GTDB lineage: Bacteria > Spirochaetota > Spirochaetia > Sphaerochaetales > Sphaerochaetaceae > Bullifex. Next base: position 37,962 of record CALXXN010000016.1, read on the forward strand.
CGTCCAGCCATTTCCTAGATTTCTGCAGCCGTTGGCTAGGTTAGGAATAAACTTCGTTTACAAGAAAAAAGTATGCTATGCATTGAAAAATGCAACAATGGTTACTGGTACAATACCAAAGGCCATGGAGCTTCCTCCCAAGTATGGAAGGCAAATGAAGGCGCTTGATCATCATGTCTTCCATTGCTATAAGAATCCATCTTTTACAGAGTCTGAGATTTCATTAGCTGTTGCAGAATGGGATTCATTGGGTATCGACGATTCTAGCTTCAATATTGTTTTCTTTGGTTCCACGAATAAGCGCATCTGCGAATTGGAAATGATGATGGAGGCTGCAAAAAAGCTTGAGAACTGCAATGTGAAATTCATTGTTTGTGGTCGTGGCGTAAATTATGATGAATTAGTAGAGAAATCCAAATCATATCCCAATTTCATTATGGCGGGACTTAAGAACCAGCTTCAGTTGGTCGCTCTCGCATCTATTTCCAAAGTCGGCATCATACCATATCGGAACACCAGTGATTTTACGGATTCGCTCCCAACTAAGTTTAGTGAGTATCTTGCAAACTCTTTGATTGTCTTCACAAGCCTTCGTGGCCTTTCAAAAACAGTGATTGAAGAAAACCAGTGTGGATTTGCCTATGAGGAAGGTAGTGTGGATTCATTGGTATCCGCAGCAGAGAGGTATCTTAAAGATGCCTCTCTGGTGGAAAAACAAAAAAATAATGCAAGGCTTCTGTATGAAAAAGCATTCAATGCTGATGTTGTATACAGGGACTTTGTCTCACAATTGATAAAACTAGCTGATGGGTATAATCATCAGTGACACTTTTTCATAGTGGAGGGTTTTAGGAATGGATAAGAAAAAGATCCTTGCTGCAATTGAAGCAAGGACAATCCGAGTAGGCGTTGTCGGGCTAGGTTATGTTGGTCTGCCACTGGCTGTAGAGAAGGCCAAGGCTGGCTTCAAAACTACAGGCTTCGATGTCCAACAGTCCAAGGTTGACTTAGTAAATGCGGGGCATAACTACATTGGCGATGTCGTGCAGGAGGACCTGGAGACGCTTGTCAAAGAGGGGATGCTCAAAGCTACAAGCGACTTCACCTTTGTGAAGGATTGCGACTTCATCGCTATTTGTGTTCCGACCCCTCTGGACAAGCATCAGCAGCCTGACATCTCATTCGTCAGGGATTCAACAATAGCCATCAGCAAGCACCTGAAGAAGGACACGATGGTCGTCCTCGAGTCCACAACCTATCCAGGTACGACTGAGGAACTCGTCAAGCCAATCCTGGAGGAAGGTTCCGGACTCAAGTGCGGAGAGGACTTCTATCTTGGATTCTCCCCTGAGAGGGTCGATCCAGGTAACCTCATCTATAAGACGAAGAACACTCCAAAAGTTGTAGGTGCCATTGGAGCTGATGCGGCTGAGTGCATTGGAGCGATGTATAGGGCAGTGCTCTCTTCTGAGGTGACCATTGTCTCATCCCCTGCTGTCGCAGAGATGGAGAAGATTCTTGAGAACACCTACAGGAACATCAACATCGGCTTGGTGAACGAGCTTGCAAAGCTCTGCCATGAGATGGGGATCAGCATCTGGGAGGTCATTGATGCTGCGAAGACCAAGCCATATGGTTTCCAGGCTTTCTACCCCGGTCCTGGTCTTGGCGGTCACTGCATCCCTCTCGATCCCTACTATCTTTCATGGAAGGC
>CALXXN010000017.1 GCA_944392695.1 uncultured Spirochaetales bacterium
GCGACAGCTACATTACCCAGACCTCGAAGTCTGGGCAGGCTGCAGTCAATCAGCCGTATGGATGGGGTGCCACAGGTGAACCGGCAACGGAGCCTGTGGGCAAAACGCTCACGTCCAAGCTTTCAGGCTTGTCCTGAAGGTCGTTGACTCAGGAAACACATATTCCCCACGGGCCTCAAGGCCACGTAGCACACAGCCATCGACATACCCAATGCCCTTGGCATCCAGCGCGGCCTTGACCTCATCAGATCCGGCACCTGGCTGGATGACAGCCGCCTTGATGGGCTTGTGGCTTCCCTCGACAAGGCCCTGTCCCAGGACAGGGTTGATGCACAGCACCAGGACATCGGCATCATCCCAGGGGCATTCATCGATGTCCTTGTGCTCCTTGCCGACGGCGAAGACCTGGCGTCCTGTGGCCTCGAGCGCCTTCTTGATCCTGCAGGCGTACTTCGATTCATCGATGGTGTTGCCAGCGACGATGTAGCGCTGGCCTTCCAAAAGGCTTGTGACTTCCATGTCCTACTCCTAACGCTGGTTGATTGGCACGACCTTCTTGAGTTCAGGTCCTGAGTAGACCTGGCGCGGGCGGCCAATCTTCTGATAAGGGTCGTGCCTCCACTCGAGATAATGTGCGATCCAGCCTGGCAGGCGTCCCATGGCGAAGAGGACTGTGAACATCTCCTCAGGAATCCCCATCAGGTGGAAGATGATGCCTGTGTAGAAATCGACGTTTGGGTAGAGGTTGCGTTCGATGAAATACTCATCGCTCAAGGCTGTCTCCTCAAGCTGCATCGCGACATCCAGCAACCTGTCCTGCTTGTGGGCGGCTGCGAGCACCTCCTTGCACATCCTCTTGGCGATCTTGGCCCTCGGATCGAAGGTCTTGTAGACCCTGTGCCCGAAGCCCGAGAGGCGGAAGGAGGAGGACTTGTCCTTGGCCATCTCGACGACACGCTCCACGGAGAGCCCTTCGCCCACTATGCGGTTCAACATGGCCATGACCTGCTGGTTCGCACCTCCATGCTTTGCACCCCAGAGCGCGCAGCAGCCTGCGGCTACAGAGGCGTAGAGGTTGGCATCAGATGAACCGACGAGCCTGACCGCCGAGGTCGAGCAGTTCTGCTCATGGTCCGCATGGAGGATCAGGAGCTGGTTGAGTGCTTTGACATGCACCGGGTCTGGGTGGTAGTCGACGACAGGTGAGCTGAAGAGCATGTTCAGGAAGTTCTCACAATAGGAGTAGTCGTATCGTGGGTCGACGAAGTCGTAGCCCTTGCTCTGGCGGTAGGTGAAGGCCGCGATCGTACGCATCTTCGACAGGAGCCTGGTGACAGTGAGGTCGATGTTGTCCTCAGGATCCATGTCCTCCATCTCTGGGTAGAAGGCGGAAAGGGAGGCGACCATGCTGGCCAGGATGGCCATGGGATGGGCCCCATGGGGGTAGGAGCGGAAGAAATTGCGCATGTCGACATGCAGGAGGGAGTGCTTGTTCAGCAGCTGGGTGTACTCCTGGCGTTCGGCTGCGTTGGGCAGCGTGCCCTTGACCAGGAGGTAGGCGACCTCGATGAAGTCGCAGTTGTCGACAAGGTCCTCGATGTCATAGCCGCGGTAGCGGAGTATGCCCTTTTCCCCGTCGATGTAGCAGATTGATGACATGCATGAGCCTGTGTTCATGTAGCCAGGGTCATAGGTGATGTAACCTGTGTCCTTGCGTAGCGATGCTATGTCGAGGCTGTGGCCTCCCATGTTGTCAGTGATGACATCCAGTTCCAGCTTCCTCCCATCTGGCAGGACCAGCTGGGCCTTCTTCTCTTCCTTCAGCATGACTCAATCCTCCTCCTGGAATGGTATTTTGCAAAGCGTTTCATATACCTTGACGAGGGCCTGTGTGCCCTCCGTGCCATGGCCCTGGGCGAGCAGGGCCGTGTAGAGCTGGCGCACAAGGGCCAGCTCCGGCAGGCAGAGTCCGAGCCGGGAGGCCTCGTCCTGGGCGATCGAGAGGTCCTTGAGCATGTGGTCGCTCCTGAAGCCTGGCGCGTAGTCGCCCTTGAGTATGCGTGGTGCGAGCTTGTCGAGGGACCAGCAGGCAGCCGCACCCCCGCTTATGGCATCAAGCGTCAGTTGCAGGTCCAGACCTGCCGCTTTTGCGAAGCTGAGGGCTTCTGCCATCGCACCCATCGTGCCTGCGATCATGACCTGGTTGCATAGTTTGACCATCTGTCCGCTTGAGAGCGGGCCGCAGTGGATGATGCGGCTTCCCATCAGTTCAAGATAGGGCCTGATGCGTTCAAGGACGCCGTCTTCCCCACCGACCATGATGCTGAGCGTGCCATCCCTGGCACCCTTGTCCCCACCGGAGACAGGTGCGTCTGCGAAGGCCGCGCCCTTGGCGGCCAGGGCCTTGCCGACCTCCTTCTCCAGGGAAGGCTCCGTCGTCGTCATGTCGACAGCAATCGAACCTTCCCTTATGCCGTTGACGATGCCTCCGGGGCCAAGGTAGACCTGCCTGACGTCCTCAGGCCAGCCGACGATTGTGAATATGACATCACACTGGGCTGCGAGCTCCCTGGGGCTGCCGCACCAGGTGGCACCTCTTTTGATGAGGTCTTCAGCCTTCGCCTTCGTCCTTGTGTAGACCTTCAGGTTGTGGCCGGAGGTAAGCAGGCGTCCTGCCATGGCGGCACCCATGACACCAAGTCCTATGAATCCAAGCTCCTCTTTCATGCCACCCACCATAGCACCAAAGGGCCATTCTTGTCCGCAAGCTGGAAAGGGAAGGGCGATGTAGCTAATATTGTCATCCATGATTGAAGAAGCCATGGCGGCCATAGCCGCGTTCGACAGGCACTCCTGTGCCGATATGCTGGTCCTGCTCTCAAGTGGGGAGGCTGAGGCCACCCACCTGTCTGAAGAAGGTGTCATTGTCTCGTGGAAGGGCGGTCAGCTCACAAGCATCGTAAGCTTCACGGATGACCCGCAGCCCATCCTGTCAAGGCTCGACCCGGAGGCCAGGCTGGTATGTGTGCATGATGAGCTGATGTTTAATCTGCTGAAAGGGCGTGGCTATGAATGCGAGGAGGGCTGTTTCACCTTCTCATGGGAGGGCGGGTGCTTCAAGGAGCGCTTCAAGGGCTATCGTCACATGAGGCAGGATGAGATAGGGGTCCTGATGGACAACTACGCCCTGGCGGATGAGGAGGAGCTCAACGCCGCCCTTGAGCGCCAGCTGGTCGACTGCCTTGAGGTCGATGGACAGCTGGTCGGCTTCGTCGGCTTCCACCCGGAGGGCAGCATGGGCATGCTGACCGTCCTGCCACAACACAGGGGCCATGGCTATGGAGAGGACCTGGAGAAGCATGACATCAACAGGGCCATCGCCATGGGGCGGATCCCCTACTGCCATGTCTTCTTCTCAAACAAGGCGAGCTTCTCGCTCCAGCACAAACTCGGCCTTGTACAGGGCAGGAGGCCCTGCTACTGGCTCTTCAAGCCCTGAATGGGCGTACTGTGCTGATGATGTCCTCTAGTGGCATGCCTATGACGTTAGTCCAGCTGCCTTCAAAGGCCTTGACCAGGCGCCAGCCCGTCTTCTGGATCCTGTAGGCGCCTGCAGCACCCTGCCACTCTCCAGTGGAGAGGTAGGCATCGATCTCATCATGGCTGAGATCTTCGAAGATGACCTTTGTCAGGCTTGCACCCGACAGCATCCCATGCCCCGGCATGTATATGTGGAAACCTGTCACCACATCCTGCACCTCACCGGAGAAGGAGGTCAGCATATCCCTCGCATCATCGAGGTCCCTGGGCTTGCCAAGCATCCTTGCTCGGAAGGAGACCATGGTGTCGAGTGACAAGGCCATGACATCAGCTCGGAAGCCGCTGCTTCCAAGGTAGCTGTCCATCTTCAGCCCTGCGATGTGGCGTACGATGTCCCCAGGGCTCCTCCCTTCGCGTTCCTCGATGACATCCTGTGGCGCCGCCGTGACAGCGACCCCGCATTCCTCAAGCAAGGCCAGGCGATTGGGGGAGGCGGAGGCGAGTACCAGTGGTGAGAGCAGTATCCTGGCATCTTCCTTGAGCCTGGGCGGTACCTCTGGAGGCCTTCTCATGAGAGCGCCTCCAGCTCCTCGGACACCTCGAACCAGCGCTCATTGAGTGCCTCGATCTCCTTCTCAAGTGCTTCCTTCTCACTGACTACGGCCTTGATCCGCTGGCTGTCGCTGTAGACCTCGCTGAGGCCCATCTGGGCCTCAAGCTCCTTGACCTTGGCTTCCAATGTGGACAGCTTTTCAAGGATCCCCGCACTCTCCTTCTCAAGCTTCTGTGCCTGGTTGCGCCTTTCCTTCTGCGCCCTGTGGTCCGCAGAAGGGCTGGCCTTCACCTGTGCGGACGTGCTTGTCTTGACATCATCCTGGTTCTCAAGGAAGGCCTTCTCCTTTTCCTCGAGCTTGTAGCTGAAGTAATCGTAGTCGCCTTCGAAGAAGACAGGTTCCTCATCCTCGGAGAGGTAAAGGATCCTCGTCGCCAGGTTCTTGATGAAGTGGCTGTCATGGCTGACGAAGACCAGGGTGCCGTTGTAGGCCTTGACCGCCTCGAGGAGCATGTCCTTCGCGTTTATGTCCAAATGGTTCGTCGGCTCATCGAGGAGGAGCAGGTTGGCGGGGTGGAGGAGGATCTTCAGCAAGGCCAGGCGGCTCTTCTCCCCACCTGACAGCACACCTACCTTCTTGAAAACGTCATCACCTTGAAAGAGGAAACTACCAAGCAGGTTCCTCAGGCGTGGTATGTCCTTGGTATCGGCGACAGACTCGACCTCTTCCAGGACCGTCCTGGCGGGATCAAGTGTCTTACCGCTCTCCTGGGCATAGTAGCCAGTCTTGAGCCCGGCCCCATCCTTCAGGCTGCCGCTGAAGTCCAGGTCCTGGTGGGCCATGATCCGGAGCAGGGTCGACTTGCCAGTGCCATTGCGCCCTGCGATGGCCAGGCGCTCTCCCTTGCGCACGACAAAGGAGAGGTCACGGAAGATCACATGGTCCCCATAGGCCTTGGAGACATGCTCGAGCGTCATGACATCGTTGCCGCTGTGCGGTGCAGGGGGGAAGGAGAAGGAGATCTTCTTCAAGTGCTCAGGGATCTCGACAAGCTCGATCTTCTCAAGTGCCGTTATCCTCGACTGGACCTGGCGGCTCTTGGTCGCCTTGTAGCGGAAGCGTTCGATGAAGCGCTCGGTTTTCTCAATCTCATCCTGTTGCTCGTAGTAGCGCTTGACCTGGTCTTCGATCTCGGCCTGCCTCTGCTTCTGGTAGGCGCTGTAGTTGCCACTGTAACGTGTGAGCCTGCCTTTGAAGAGCTCGTAGACGCAGTTGACAGTGTCATCCAGGAAGTCGACATCATGTGAGACCAGCATCAGGCCGCCCCTGAAGGACTTCAGGTAGCCCTTCAGCCAGACGATCGCATCGATGTCCAAGTAGTTCGTCGGCTCGTCGAGGAGGAGTATGTCAGGATCCTCTGCCAGGATGCGTGCAAGTGCGATGCGCATCTGGTAGCCACCTGAGAATTCCCGGGCGGGACGCTCGAAGTCCTGTCGGTGGAAGCCAAGACCCTGGAGGATCTGCTCCAGGCGTCCACGCCGGCGCTCGTAACCAACCTCGGACAAGGCGTCCTCGATCTCACCTATCCTGTTCAGCTTCGCCTCCCAGTTCTCCTCATCGACCTCATGGCGGAGCCTCTCAGCCTCAGCAGCCAGGTCATGCCAGCGCTTGTAACCTTCCTCAGCTGTCTCCATCACGCTCTTGTCAGGGAGGACGATGTCTGACTGGGGCAGGTAACTGACCTGGATGCCACGCGTTTTCGTGATCTGTGCGCTATCGGCTTGGACCTGTCCAGTGACGACTTTCAGCAATGTCGACTTGCCGCTGCCGTTCGCGCCGCTGAGTGCGGCCCTCGATGAGCTGTCTAGTGTGAAGGAAACCTCTTTCAAGAGGTCCCTGTCCCCAAATGACAATGATAGGTTGTGGATCTGGAGCGTGGCCATGCCGTTCAAGATAGCACGCACGGCTGTCTTGTTTCCATATGGGGACGGATCCTGTTTCACATGCATCTAAATGCATAGATATGCAATAAGCTTGCAAAACATCTGGCAAAAGGCTATGCTGTCCTCCTGACAAGGAGAGATGCATTGATCTGCCTTACTTTATCTGAAAGCACGATCGCCGCCTGCGTTGAGAAAGTGCGTCAGGAGCGTGAGTACATAGATATGGCCGAACTGAGGCTGGACTTCCTGACAAAGGAGGAATGCGCGAAGGCCAAGGACTTCCCGTCCTTGGTCGACCTGCCATGCATCGTGACCAACAGGCGTGTCAGCGATGGCGGGCGCTGCCAGCTTTCCGAACGTGCCAGGCGTGCCCAGCTTCTTGACGCCCTTGATGGTGGTTTCAAGTACATAGACATCGAAGAGGACCTCAAGCGGGGTGAGCTGGATGAGAAGGCGGAGAGGAAGGGCGTCAGGATCATACGCTCGTTGCATGACTTCAATGGGGTTCCTGATGACATTTTCAGCCGCATACAACAGTTGCGTAGCCGTGCAGATGTCGCCAAGGTCGCGGTGACCCCACGTGGGATCGCAGATGTGATCACGCTCTTCAATGCCCAGAAGGAACTTGAAGGCATAGACAAGATCATCATAGGAATGGGTCCCTACGGTGTCTGCACCAGGATACTCTATAAGCGCATGGGGTCGATGCTGACCTTTGCAAGTGACAGTGAGACGGCCCCTGGGCAGATCAGCGCCAGGGATCTCAAGACCCTCTACAGGGCTGACCAGGTCGATGACAAGACGGCGGTCTATGGGATCATCGGCCATGGTGTCCTCAAGAGTTCATCCCCCAAGATCCACAACCCTGGCTTCCGTGGGATAAAGTACAATGCTGTCTTCGTACCATTCGAGGTTGACAGCGTGCGCCACTTCTTCGCCTTGGCCGAACATCTCAAGATGCGTGGTTTCGCTGTGACAGTGCCATTCAAGATCGATGTGCTCTCCTACTGTGGGAACATCACAAGGGAGGTCAAGCAGATTGGTGCCTGCAACACAGTCGTCAGGACTCCTGGGCTGTGGAAGGGGATCAACACTGATTACTACGGTTTCCTCGCCCCAATACTCAAATACATTGAGTCAGGACGTATCAAGAGCGCCTTGGTCATTGGTGCAGGTGGGGCTTCAAACGCCATTGTCTGGGCATTGCGCAACCGTGGTGTCCGGGTGACGATTCTGAACCGTACGCTTGAACGCGCCCAGCGGATCGCCGCGCTGAACATCTGCCAGTACGACCGTCTCGAAAACGCCAAGGCCTATGAGGGCCAGGTGGACCTGGTCGTCCAGACGACCACGGTCGGCATGGATGGCTGGGAGAACCCTGTCGAGGGCTTCGAGTTCACTGGACGGGAGATCTGCTATGACATCGTCTACAGGCCCCGTATGACGAAGTTCTTGTCCGATGCCGCCGCCAAGGGCTGCCAGCTGCATTTTGGTGATGAGATGCTCATCGCCCAAGGCATGCTGCAGTTCGAAGCCTTCACCGGCTACCATTATCCACGCAGTGTGAAGATCGACCTCAGCTGATGACCTCACGGAGTTTGAAGATCGCTGACACGGGTATGGTCTGCTGCCGTCCCCCTTCAGCGTCTTCGAGGGTCACCGTACTGCTGGCCCCTGATGTCTTCAATGCGAGCACCGAGTAGGGGGAGCTGCCATCAGCACATGTGACTTCGACCAGCCTGCCTGTTCCGCAGAGGCTGCGCAGGAAGCTGAGCTTGGCATTGAAATCCAGTCCAGAGACAACCCGCCCTGTCCTGACGTGATGGGCAGGGTCTACCTGTGTTGGACTGACGATGTAGCCTGCTTCCAGCAGCTGCTGGAAGGCGTCTTTCTGCACTCCTGTGAGCTTCTCATCGATCAGGTGGCTGAGCACCTGCCTTGTGCCATCATCGAGGTGCTGCCTTTCCTCCGGCAGTCTTGCAAGTGGCAACCTGTCTGGATCCATGGCTTCATCCAGTACCAGCAGGTGGTCTTCCTCCGTGACCTTTTCTGCGATGGTGGACAGCACCTCATGCCCGAGCCCTGAGAGCAGTCCACGCCAGATGGCCTCGCTCGAACGCTTCATCAGGAAGCCATCATCCCCGATACGGCGCAGTATGTGGTCCTGCATGCCTGGCAGGGACCGGATCAGCTGGGCCGCCTGTGGGCTTGCCTCCAGATAGAGCCCGTCGTAGACCTTGACGAGCTGTGTCGAATCCCACCATGACCTGAGCCTGTCGATGACTCCTTTGGGGGCTCCTGGAAGCGAGGAGAGCAGGTCCTCAAGACTCATGCCCCTGTCGAAGGCCCTGATGACCCTGTCCTTGGTCAAGCTGGCGCTTGTCATGACATCGACCCTGTGGACCTCCACGGCGTAGGGCAGGAGGCTGCCTGCAGGGAGCCTGTCCCAGGCCACGGAGAGGTCGGCTTCCACTGCAAGCACTGTCCCATCGCCTTCGATCCTGGTGGAGTCGAAGATGAATGACACCATGTCGAAGCGGGATTCAGCGGCGTTGTCCAAGTCATGCCCCAGCACTTTGAAGAGGGTCTTGGCATAGCCATCCTTGAAGTTTGATGCGAGGGCTGCGAGCAAGGCTGCGTCCTGACCGCCTCCAAGCAGGAAGACCTTGAGCTGGTCCTCGCTTGCCGAGAGCAGGGTCTGGACCGCCTCCTTGTTCCCTGACAGCCCCTGTTTCCTCAGCTGGTCCATGAAGCGTGTCGCAAGCGGAAGGGCCCCTCCAGGTGGCAGGAGGGGTAGTTTGGCCTCAAGACCGTCCAGGACCGCCTTGCGCCTCCTTGGGCTTGTGAACGGACCATCGGCCAGTCCTGCCGCTACAAAGGCCGCGATCGTGGAACGCAGGTCTATGATGAGTCCATGTTCCCTGACCTGGCCGTGGAGGAAGTCCTGTGAAAGTATTGATGAGTAGTCTATCGTGTCGTTCAGGGTATAGGAGCCTTCCTCGTCGCTGATCAGCAGGCAACGCTTCGTCAGGCTTTCGACAAGCCTCTCCCTCTTGCGCCCTGGTATCGAGGGGACGAGGGAAGCCAGCAGGCTTGGATTGACACGCTTTACAAAGGCAATGGCACTGAGGATCAGGCAGCCCGCCTCATCCAGGCCACTGAGCAGGGTCTCCTGGACGTCCTTGTCTGCGAAGAACGCGTACAACCTGGCTGCCAGGTCCTGCCGCCTGTAAGGCATCTCCACAGGACCAAGGTAAAGCCCTGCGAGTTCCAACAAGAGGCTTTGGCTGATCCTGTCCTCAAGCCAGGTCCTGAAGGTGGTGGCCATCACTGCCAATCCTCCACGCTGTATTGGTAACCCTGGGCGGAGAGGAACTTCTGCCTGTTGAGGGAGAAATCCTCCTCCTTGCTGTATTTCGAGACCAAGGTGTAGAAGTTGCTGTCGCGTTCCTTGGGGCGTAGTATGCGTCCAAGCCGCTGGGCCTCCTCCTGACGGGATCCGAAACCTCCCGATACCTGGATCAGTACAGAGGCGTCTGGAAGGTCGATCGCGAAGTTTGCGACCTTGCTGACGATCAACACCTTCTCATCACCCTTGCGGAAGGCTTCGTAGAGCTCCTCCCTCTTCTTGTTGGCCATCCGGCCTGTGATCAGGGGGAAGCCGAAGTCCTTTGCCAGTTCCTCCAGCTGTTCGATGTACTGCCCGATGATCAGGATGTGCTCGCCCTCATGTTTCTCGAGCAAGGCGCGCACGACTGCCTTCTTGGCAGGGTTCATCGCAGCGATCCTGGCCTTCGCCATCCCGCTGGCTGTGGCGTAGTCGAGGCGGAGGGATTCATCCATCTGTATGCGTAGTTCATGGCACCAGGCTGTGGCGATCCAACCTTGTTTCTCCAGTTCGCTCCAGGGTATGTCGAAGCGCTTGGGCCCGACGAGGGAGAAGACCTCGTCCTCCCTTCCATCCTCCCTGACAAGGGTGGCTGTCAGACCCAGGCGGCGCCTGGATTGTATGGCGGAGCTGAAACGGAATACAGGAGCTGGCAGGAGGTGGACCTCGTCGTAGATCACCAGACCCCAGTCCTGGCTTGCCAATGCCTTGAAGTGTCCGAATTCAGCTTCCTTGTCAGGTCTCCATGTCAGCATGCTGTAGGTGCACACGGTGACAGGGCGGACCTGCTTGGCATCCCCGGCACCATATTCACCGATCAGGTCCTCGTCCAGGCCTGTCTTATCGAGGATCTCCCGGATCCACTGGTGGGCTGATGCCACATTGGGCGTCAGGATCAGTGTTGTGACTGCGAGCCTGGCCATGGCCAGGATCCCGACAATGGTCTTGCCGCTTCCACAGGGCATGACGACAGTCCCATGTCCACCTCCAGGACGCCCTTCCGCCCAGAAGGCCTTGAAAGCCGCTTCCTGATAGGGCCGTACCATGAATGGACGGCCTGAGCGGGTGGTGTTGCGAAGCTTGATGTCCAGGTGCTGGCCATCCGAGAGCGGTACGAGGTCTTCAACCCCGAGGCCTGCTTTGACGAGGGCTGTCTTCAGCGGTCCCCTGGCCATCATGCCTACGATGAAGCCATCCCCATCCGGATGCCCCAGGTAGCCTTTGACCTGGGCTTGTGATTCCAAAAGCCTCCTGTGATAGGCATCCTGGCAGCTCAGTCGGAAGTGGCCATCATCCAGCGCTTGGAAGCGCACCGCTCCATAGCGTCGGCAGTTGTCCCTGATGAAGTACTCGACAGCAGAGGGGATGGGGAAGCGGGAGTAGCTGTCCAATGTAGCGCAGATCCCATCCTCATCCATGCCTGTCGAACGTGCGTTCCAGATTGACAACTGGGTGATCCTGAAGGTATGGAGGTGCTCAGGACTCTTGATCAACTCGGTGAAGGCGTTGATCGAGTCCCTGCATTCATCTGCAAGCGCGTTGTGCACATCCAGCAGCAGCGTCAAGTCACTCTGTACGACCAGTGGTCCATCAGGCCTTGCCATAACCATCCCTCATCAACAAGTGGTCTGCGATCGTCAGTGCGGCCATGGCCTCTACGACAACGACCGCGCGTGGGACTATGCAGGGATCATGACGGCCCTTGATCACCAGCTCTGTATCTTGTCCTGATGCGTTGACCGTGTGCTGGACCTGACTGATCGAAGGAGTGGGCTTGAAGGCCACCCTGAGTATGATCTGCTCACCGTTGCTGAGCCCTCCCTGGATCCCGCCTGAGTGGTTGGTGATGAATGAGGGCCTGGCACCATCCATCTCCATCTGGTCATTGGCCTGGCTGCCAAGCATCCCTGCAAGGGAGAAGCCATCCCCGATTTCGAAACCCTTCACGGCACCTATTGAGAACATGGCCTTGGCGAGGTCTGCCGAGAGCTTGTCATAGACAGGGTCCCCGAGTCCTGCAGGCACGTTGCCGATGCGGCATTCGACCACACCACCGACACTGTCAAGGGCCATCCTGGCCTTGTCGATCTCAGCTTCGAACGCAGGTATGAATGTCGGATCCAGGGCTGGCACAGGCCCTGGGGTGCCAGTGTTGAACACAGTGCCAGTGTCCCTGACACTGCCAATGCAGCGTATGCCGGCATTGACTGTGATCCCCTTCTCCCTGAGGTACATCTTGGCCAAGGCTCCTGCCATGACCCTGACAGCACTCTCGCGTCCTGAGGAGCGTCCTCCTCCACGATGGTCGACGATGCTGTAGCGTTGATGGTAGGCATAGTCCGCATGGCTTGGCCTGTAGACATCCTTCAAGGCATCGTAATCCTTGCTGTGCTGGTCACTGTTGCGGATGATGAATCCTATCGGTGTGCCAGTGCTCCTGCCTTCGAAGACACCGGAGAGTATTTCTGTCTTGTCCGCCTCCTGGCGCTGGGTCGAGAAGCGTGAGCTGCCTGGCCTGCGGCGTGCCATCTCTGCCAAGATGAGGTCCTGGTCGATCCAGATCCCTGAAGGGTAGCCATCCAGGACACCTCCGAGGGCCGCGCCATGGGATTCTCCAAAACTTGTCAACTTGAGGACATGTCCTATGCTGTTTCCTGCCATCAAAGCACCTCCTGGATCCGCCTCATCACCTCGTCCTCCTGGCTTTCCACCGGCCTGTAAGGTCCAAGGTCTATGATGATGTCCGCATACTCCCTGTATATGCCATCACGCCGCACGAAAAGGCGGTGGAAGGAAGCCTCGACATCATCCGCATCCAGGAAGGCTGGTATGCCATGGGTCAGGATGCGCTTTAGAAGCAGGTCTTCATCACGTTGCAGGTAGACCAGTGTGCCTGAAGAGGCGATCAGGTCCATGAGTGCCTTGTTGTCGGCAGCTCCTCCTCCCAGGGAGAGCACGAAATCATCATGCGAGCTGATATATGATGAGACAGCGTCCAACTCTGCCTTCATGAAGGCTTCAGGGCCTTCACTTTTGTAGAATTCCCTTACAGACTTGATCCCACGCGCCAACATGAGCTCATCGCTGTCAGCCCTCTCCACTCCAAGACGGGCTGCGATGATACGAGCCCAGGTGCTCTTGCCACTATGCTTGACCCCTGTGATGAACAGTCTCAATGGATGCCTCCGTTTTGAAGGGCTATTCTACCATCACAATGGACTTGGCTTCAATCGAGTGAGGTGAGGTCGATGTCCTTGAAATCACGGATTTCAGGTTTGAAGGCTCCGTTGACAGCGCTTTCACGGCGGCGTCTTGAGAAACGGAAGTAGTCGCGCCTCTCGATTTTCTCAAGATAGAGGGCTTCTGCATGATTCTTCTTCATGTCGCTGCGCAGCCTGTTTCGCCTTATGGAACGCTTGAGGGCGTAATGGAAGGTGATCACCATCATGTACCAGAAGAAGGCGACGACGACTGGGAAGATCCTGTTGCCGAAGGGCAGGGGGATGAGTGAGGAACCAGGGGTGAAGAGTCCTGCCAGGTTGTCGAGGCACAGCAGCACGGAGACGATAAGCGGTATGATCCAGTACAGGCCCTGGCGTGAGAAGAGGAAGCGCAGACAGGAGAGCGCTGATAGCACTGTCAAAAGCAGGGCGGCCAAGGGCGGCAGGTATTCGTACATGACTTGATCCTAACACACAAGTCTTTCCCTGCACAGCATCAGATGCTAGGATTTGTCTCATGGAAAGACTTGTCAACGAAATGGACCCGTCCCTCCTCGTCCATCGCGACAGGGCGAGGGCGGAGGATGTCAGGGGGGCCTACTACAGGGACACCACGGCGATCATACATTCGTCGCCCTTCTCAAGGCTCAAGCACAAGACCCAGGTCTTCTTCGCCCCGCAGAACGACCATATCTGCACAAGGATGGAGCACGTTCTCCATGTCGCCTCGATCGCATCGACGATCTGCCGTCCACTTGGCCTGGATAACGAGCTTGCCTGGGCCATAGGCATGGGGCATGACCTGGGGCACACCCCCTTCGGCCACGTTGGTGAACGTATCATGGCCAGATTGTACAAGGAGAAGGGCCTTGGTGGTTTCGAGCATGAGGTCAACTCATTACGTGTGGTCCGCCATCTGGCGAACCATGGTGAGGGCTTGAACCTGACTTATGCGGTGCAGGACGGCATCGTATCCCACTGCGGTGAACGTTTCGAGAAACGCATCCGCCCTTCATTCACTGTCAAGGAGGACCTTGATTCGATCACGACGATCCGTGGGCTTGTCCCAGCGAGTTTCGAGGCCGTGGTCGTCCGTTTCTCTGATTCGATCGCCTATCTGGGACGTGATTATGAGGATGCCAAGCGCCTTGGCATCCTTGATGGCGCGCCCGCCTTGCCAAAGGCCGTCACTGACAGGATAGGTTCCAAGAACAGCCACATCATCAACACCCTGGTCAACGACCTTGTCGCAAACTCCAACCAGGATGATGGAGTAGGCTTCTCCGACGAGGTCTATGAAGCTGTCCTTGAAATGAAGGACTACAATTACAGGAACATCTACCGCAGCGAGCTGCTGAATGGTTACACGGCCTATTTCACCAGGCTGCTCACATTGATAGTGAACTACCTTGATGACCTCATCGAAGCCTACGGTACTGACAAGAAGGGCTACGATGAGGAGAGGAACATGCTGGCGGCGGGCTTCTACGCACATCTCGTCGAGCAGGAAGGTTGTTACAAGGAGCGGGGCGAGGGCCGTGACCGCCTGGTCATGGACTATGTGGCTGGCATGAGCGATAACTTCGCCCTCGACTGCTCGAACGAGATCCTTGTGCCGGAGCACCTGAACGACAGGATCGAGCAAAGCCAGCGGGGCAAGTGGTTCGACGTCTAGGCCTCAGACAGCCCAGAGTGATTCACCGCCGATGTCCCTGATGAAGCGCTCGATGGCGACCCTCTGACGGAGCGTCGGCCTCTTCATGCCGTCCTCGACCTCCTGATAGTCCTCGGGGCGGATTCCCGTCTCCATCGCACAGTAGAACTCAGTCAGCTGTGCCATGCGGCGGGCCTCCCTCAGCCTGTCGGGGAAGCTCCTTGTCTGGGCCTGCCTCGTCATCTGGTCGATCATCAAGCACCTCCTCATGCGCCCCGGATGGAAAATCGTTAGTGGTGGGTATGTGTGCCTCATCCGGGACGCATTCTTGTTTTATCTGAGGTGATTATTGTCTCATTTGAGATACATTGTCAAGCTTGAAATGAAATATATTGTTCGGAATAGGATTTGACGTACTTGCATATGTCTCGTTTCTGTAATATATTTACAATTACTGGAGGACACATGGATTTCTGGAAAAGGGTCGATGCCGTTGTAAAGGAAAAGGGGCTTTCATTGAGCAAGCTGTGGAAGGCGGCCAGGATAAGCCCATCGACGGGCAATGGCTGGCGGGTGATGGACCGCTACCCCGATGCCCAGTCCCTGGCGCGCCTGTCAAAGGCGCTTGATGTCAGCATGGAATGGCTGATGGGCACAGATGAAGCTGACGGCCTTGATGGACGGCCTGAGGCAGGGGAGGGCGGGGTCTTCCTCAGTGGCCGCCCTGGCCATGTGCGCCAGGTCGTTGATGACGATGACACTGTGAGCGTGCCTGTCTATGCACAGAAGCTGTCAGCAGGACGCGGGCAGATGTTCAATGACGAAGAGGACATCACTGGTTATATCAGGGTGCCACGCCGCATGACGAGTGGTGTCGAGCGCCAGCGGCTTGGAGCTGCCGAGGTCAAGGGTGATTCGATGACTGGTGTGCAGATCTACTCAGGGGATCTCGTCATCTTCGCACTTGGCGCGGTTGATGAAGGTGATGGACTCTATGTCGTCGCCCTTGGTGACAGCGTGTTGGTCAAACGTGTCAGCTTCAACCCTGTCGAAGCAAGCGTCACGATCGCCAGTGAGAACCCGAAGTACGCACCTATCACAGTGGCAAGTGATGATGAGAACGTCAGGATTTGTGGCAAGGTCCTTGGCTGGATGCACAGCAATCCAATGTGATCAGGCCTCGTCATCCTGACGGACTTTCTTCGCTATGTTCTCGATTTCATCGATGAACTTGTCCAGGTCGTCGAATTCCCGATAGACGGAGGCGAAGCGCACATAGGCCACCTTGGATACCTTGTAGAGTTCCTTCAATGCCGCCTCCCCGATCTGGGCGGAGCTTATCGTCCTGTTGTGTCCTGCAATCTGGTCGACATCGTCCTCGATATCATCCATCAGGTGTTGCAACACAGGTTCGGGGATTTTCAGTTTCTCTGTGCAGGTGCGTATGCCGCGTTCGATCTTCGAGCGGTCGAAGGGCTGGGTTGAGCCATCCTTTTTGAAGACGATGATCGGCTTCTCCTCTATACGTTCATAACTTGTGAAGCGCAGATGGCAGGACAGGCATTCACGGCGCCTCCTTATGGCGTTGCCATCCTTGTTCAACCGGCTCTCAATGACCTTGTCATCCAACTCTCCACATCTAGGGCACTTCATACCGACAGATTCTACTTCTTTTGCAAGCTTTCTTACAAATGTTATTTATGCTGTACAATCTTGATGAAAATAACAAAATGTGATATTTGTCACATATGAGCGCCTCGATATCAAACTGCGTGAAGCAGGTCATCAACCGCAGTCCATTCATAAACGAGATGCTGGTCCAGCAGCTGATCAGCTATTCAAACCTTTCCCGCTTCATCCAGCCAAAGGTTGAACAGATGTATGGTGCCACTGTCAAGCTTCCCGCCATTGTCATGGCTGTGCGGCGTTATGCCGAGGAGTTGCTTGAGAACGAGGCTGGCAAGATCCAACGTGGCCGTATTGATTACGAAATCAACATGAAGACGAACATCTATGACGTCAACCTCGTACGTAGTGACAGCTTCGTCTCAAGGCTCTCTGCGCTCTATGATGAGGTCAAGCCACAGAAGGGTGACTTCCTCAACGTCTCCATCGGCTCGCATGAGATTTCCCTGTCCGTCTCCGACAAGTTCCGAAGCGCTGTCGACAAGCTGTTGTCTGATGAGGAGGTCATCCACCGCAAGGAGGACATGGTCGCCTTGACGATCAGCTTCTCCGGCGACTTCCTCCAGACCCCGGGGATACTCTACATGGCCACACGCAAGCTGGCCTGGGAGGACATAAACCTTACAGAAATCGTCTCGACGATGAACGAGCTCACCTTCGTAATCGAGCGTGATGACAGCATGAAGGCCTTCGAGGTCCTGCAGTCCTTCTTCGATGAGGCGCTTTGAACTGGTCACCGCCCCTCATGATGGGGGCAAGACAGCTTACCTGCTTTCCCATCACAAGGGTGTACCGGGCTTTGTGACCACAAATGATGGACCTGGCAAGGAACGGCTCTTCCTCCACCAGCTCGATACAGGGGAGGAACGCCTCCTCATGGAGCGTCCTGAGGGTGGGGGCTCTTATATTGTCAACCAAGAAGCATTCGACTACGCCAATGAGTACATCATGGACATCCACGATGGTCTTGTCGTCCTGGATGAGTGTGGCTGGATGGAAAGGGATGGCGGTGGCTTCCGTCCTGCCTTGGACCACATCCTCTCCTGTGATGACATCTCAGCCGTCCTCGCCATCAGGCTGGACATGCTTGATTGGTACCTGTCCTTGTTCGAAGGTGTGGAAGCCTGTGTGGTCAGGCTTTCCTGATTGGCAGGATCCGCCTCATCATCTCAATCGCCTTGGACGTACCTGCGTAGACCTCCCCGTCCAGTCCTTTCTTCTCATAGAGGAAGGCGTCATCATATTCAAGCCTGCCACCAGAGACATGCTCGATGTCCATGCCTGATGACAGCAGGACGGCATGTGATGCCGCGATGTCCCAGACGAAGCAGGGTGGGTCGACACAGCCCTGCATCCCGGAATAGATCACCGGGGCGATCAGGTGTATGATGCTGCTTCCCAGTGTCCTGACCTTTCCATGGAATGAGCTGAAGTCCACAGCTTCCTGCCCCTTGGAGCCCATGGTGACCTGCTCGACGACATCCTTGCCCGGGGCGGGTGTGAAAGCCTTGCCATCAACAAGGAGCTTGCCGCCAGGAACCAGTGTCACCAGGAGCTCCTCCTTTGAGATTCCGAAGCGCGGTGCGTCGATGATCGCACCGACAGGCCTCCTGTCTTCATCCAGGATCCCGAGGGCGACTGCCCAGCAGGGCAGCCCCTGCGAGTAGACATCGGTGCCGTCTATCGGGTCAAGGACGAAGGTCCATCTTCCGCCTTCCTTGCGCTCTACGGGGCTCTCCTCACAGACGAAGGTGCAATCGGGGAAGAGCTTGGCCACCTTGGCTTCGATGATTGATGAAATCTCAAGATCCGATTCGGTCAATACGGACCCGTCTTCCTTGTAGCTGCGTGTCACATGGGCTTGGCGCGAGCGTGCCATGGCTCCACAACTGGTGACGCATTCCACTAGTTCGTCAAAGGCATTGCCTGGAAAGCTGAACATTGTATTTTTCCCTGAATTGGAGTAGCCTGCGGCAACGTGGGTGAAGAACTTGCCGCTCTGTGCGAATCATACATCAAGGAAAGCCGCGTCTACAAGAACCTGAAGCGTGGCACTCCAGTATATGTGAACAGCCTCTCAGGTTATCCCCTGAGCCGTGCTGTCACGCTCTGGCAGCGCAGGCTTGGAGGCCGTGTGCTTGTCCTGCTTCCTACAGAGGAGGCGGCCTCCTCGATGATGGATGACCTGGCTGATGTGTCAGACATACCCATCGTACGTTTCCCATCATCTGGCAAGCAACTCTATGCTGCTTACAGCGCGAGCGCCCAGGAAGCCGCACAGGCCAGGTCCGCAGGACGGGTCGCTGAGCTCAAGGAAGGTATCATCGTCACTTCTGTCAGGGCTTTTGCCAGCCCTGTGATCAGCCCTGAGAGCCTCAAGGCCAACACGGTGAGGATCAAGCTCCATGACAAGTACGACCCTGCCGCATTGAGCGGTGCCTTGGCCAAGGCTGGCTATTCAAAGTCCTCGAGTTGCTACAGCGAGGGCACGTTCTCAGTCAAGGGCGAGGTCATGGAGGTCTATCCCTTCTCTGGTGGCCAGCCCATTCGGATCTATGCTGACTGGGACGAGGTGGGCCGCATCGCATGGTACGACCCGGAGACCCAGCAAGCGGTGCGCGATGTCTCACATGTCACGCTGTCCTTGGTCAGTGGTGTGAGCCAGGTGGCCATGTCTCCGTTCTCAAGCCACCTCGTGGGTGATGAATACCTTTTCGTTGTCGGCAAGGAACGTTGTGAGACAAGCTGGAGGGCGCTCGAGAGTGAGGCCAAGAGCCTGTTCAAGGCCGCCTATGCCGAGGATCCTGATGCCATCCTGCCTGACAGGTTGCTATCAAATCCTTTCTCCTTGATTGATTCCAGGGAATCGAAGACCATTGTCTACGATATACGTGACGACACGAAGAGCCATCATTTCGACATAAGCCCGGGGCGTAGTTTCTTTGGCAATGTCAACCTCTTCAAGGAGGACCTGAAAGGACTTGTCGACAATGACTGGAAGGTCTATGTCGTCGTGCCCACACTGGTCCAGAAAGAGAGGATGGAAGGCATACTCTCCGACTTCCCCACAGTACACATGATAGTGGCATCGATGAGTCATGGCTTCGCCATCGACTCAAAGGAGCTCTTCGTCGTATTGGACCAGGAGGTCTTCAACCGCAAGAGCGTACGACGCCAAGCTGTCGTCAGGGTGCAGAGTGAGGCGATTGACAGCTTCGTCGATCTCAAGATGGGGGACTTCGTCGTCCATGTGAACTACGGCGTCGGCCAGTTCGTCAAGATCGAGCGTGCCAAGACGAGCAGGGCGGAGAGGGATTACATCAAGATCCGCTATGCAGATGATGAGTTCCTCTACGTGCCCATCGAACAGGCGGACCTCGTACAGCGCTACATCGGCAATGATGGACGTGCTCCGAAGCTCGACAGGCTTGGTGGCAGTGGTTGGACGAAGAAGAAGGAGCGTGCGCTCAAGAGCGCCCAGGAGCTGGCTGGACAGCTGGTCAAGCTTTATGCGGCGCGGCAGAACTCCTTTGGACATCCCTTCCAGCCGGACAATGACTGGCAGCTCCAATTCGAAGCCTCGTTCCCATTCACTGAGACACCTGACCAGGTCCGTTGCATAGAGGAGGTCAAGCATGACATGGAGAGCGACAAGGTCATGGACCGCCTGGTCTGCGGCGATGTCGGTTTCGGCAAGACTGAAATCGCCTTCCGTGCCGCTTTCAAGGCGGTCATGGACGGTCGTCAGGTCGCCTTCCTCGCTCCGACAACCATCTTGGCCGAACAGCATTGGAGGAAGTTCTGCGAGCGCGTAGGCTCCTTCCCTGTGCGCAGCGAGCAACTCTCGCGCATCGTGCCTCCAAAGAAGCAGCGCCAGATCCTGAAGGCCCTCGAGGAGGGCAGGGTCGATGTGCTCTTCGGCACCCATGCGATATTGCAGAAGCGTGTCAATTTCAAGAACCTCGGCCTGCTGGTCGTCGATGAGGAGCAGCGTTTTGGAGTCAAGGACAAGGAGAGGATCAAGCAGATCAAGGTCAATGTCGACTGCCTGACGCTTTCGGCGACCCCGATCCCCCGCACCCTTTACATGTCACTGCTGAAGGTCAGGGACATGTCCTTGTTGACCTCGGCACCGCTTGCCCGCCACCCGGTCAAGACAGTGATTGACGACTACGATGAGGCGATCGTCACAAAAGCGATCAAGGATGAGCTCTCCCGTGGTGGCCAGGTCTTCTTCCTGCACAACAGGATCGAGGACCTGGAGGAACTCGCCCATCATATTGCGATGCTTGTGCCCTCCGCGATTGTCGAATACGCGCATGGGCAGATGGATCCCGGGGATCTCGAGGACATCATGCACCGCTTTGTCTATGGCGGTATCCAGGTCCTTGTGTCGACCACGATCATCGAGAACGGCATCGACATACCGAACGTCAACACGATCATCATAGACAGCGCACAACGTTATGGCCTCTCCCAGCTCTACCAGCTCAGGGGCAGGGTCGGGCGTGGTGACCGCCAGGCCTACTGCTACCTCCTGTACCCCGATGCTGCGATGCTGAACGATGATGCGGTCAAGCGCTTGAAGGTCCTCTCCGAGCACACGGACCTTGGCAGTGGCTTCAAGGTCGCCATGAAGGACATGGAGATACGTGGTGCTGGCAATATCCTTGGACAGGAGCAGTCCGGCCAGCTCGAGGCCGTGGGCCTTGACATGTATATGAAGATCCTTGATGAGGAGATCGAACGCCAGGTCAAAGGTGGAAAGAGCAAGAAGGAGCGCGAGGTCTACCTCGAACTCGACTACTCCGGCTTCATCCCAGACAGCTACATCTCAGATCCGTCTCAGAAGTTTGAAATCTACAAGAAGATCTCCTCGGTGCGCAACGAACCTGCCTTCGATGCGCTCAAGGCGGAGGTCGAGGACCGCTTTGGTCCGATTCCAGAAGAGGTCGACAACCTCTTCTGCATCGCTGAGATCAAGATCATCTGCCGCCGTTTGGAGATCTACCACCTCTCTGAGAGCCGTGGCATGGTCCAGATCGAGTTCAGCCACTTCAGTGCAATCAACCCTGACAAGATCATCAACCTCCTGAAGCTCTCAGGAGGACGCGTCAAGATGGACGCATCGCGTCCCAATTACATGAAGATGCAGACGGATGCGGTGAGCCTACGTGACAAGGCCGCCTTCATCCTCTCCCAGTTGAGGAGGCTTGAATGACGGAAGAAGAGATCCTGGAGTCCGTCTCCAAGATAGAGGTGCGTGAAGGCGTGCACCGCACGATCAAGAGCTATGCGCTGCGTGACAGCACATTGGACGAGGAGAGGAGGCGCATCCTCCTGGCCAACTTCGAGCGTTACGGGGCTGTCTTCAAAGACGAGCCCACTGACATGCACGCGCTCTTCAATGACCCATCGAAGGATGTGATCATCGAGATAGGCTTCGGCATGGGCTCCTCGACCCAGCTGATCGCCCGTGACCGTGATGAGTACAACTACCTTGGCCTCGAGGTCTACCTCAACGGCTATGTGAAGCTGATGAGGGATGTGGCGAAGATGGGTCTCGACAACATCCGCCTGATGCGCTTCAACGCTGTCGATGTGCTCGAGCGCATGGTCCCTGATTCCTCGATCAAGGGCTTCCACATCTTCTTCCCCGATCCCTGGCAGAAGAAGCGCCACCACAAGAGGCGCCTGATCCAGCCTGCCTTCGTCCACTTGCTGACCCAGAAGCTCGTCCCCGGTGGCTACATTTACGCGGTCACGGACTGGGAGGAGTATGCTGAGTGGATGATGGAGGTCTTCTCCTCAGAGCCAGGCCTCATCAACCCGGCAGGAGCCGGTTCCTACTCAGCTCCCATCCCCTGGCGTCCTGAGACGAAGTTCGAGCGCAAGGGCCTTGAGAAGGAACATGTGATCCGCGAACTCTGGTTCGAGCGCCCACTGGAAGGCTGAAGAAAACAAGACCCGTTCATGATCCTACGGGAGCACCCTCATGCCATGTACAATGGTGACCTCCCCATTTTCCAATGACAAGTCCAAGGTCCAGGGCATTCCAGAAGGAAGAAAGCTGACAGCCTTCTTGCAATGGCTTCGGGGGAATCAACATTGACCTCGTGTCCAGCTCCTTCAACCAGCTCGAAGCATGCAGTTGCGAGCCTCGATGTGATCCGCCGAGCCTCTGTCATGTTGACCTTGTCTTCTGAACCACAGAGGACAAGGCAGGGTTGGTCAATCAAGGAAAGCTTGGAATCAAGGTCGAGGCTTCTCATCGAACGTGTGAGTGACAATACATCGTCCTTCGGCAGTCCCATGCCTCTGAAGGCGGAGGAGGGCATGAAGCGGAATATGAAGTCCTGTACCGCCATGAGTCGTCGAGGCATCCTTGCCTGTGGTGCGATCAGGCAGAGTGCGGTGACCTTGTCCGGATGACTGCTTGCGATGTCCAAGGCAAGTACCGCACCCAGTGACAAACCCACCACTACGACGGGCTCTTCACATGAACAGACAAGCCCTTCAAGCTTCTCCTTGATACAAGTGTATTTCAATGGCCGTGGCACTGTTTCAAAAAGAGATGGCACGAGTGCATCAACACCATTCATGGCAGCCACAACAGCATCCCATGCCTTTGGTCCCTGGCCAAGCCCATGGAGGAAAAGAATCTTCATGTCTCAACAGTAAGTTGCCCTAATGACCAAGTCAATAAACATGGACGCCTGCTAAAAGTACATAAATTGTAAAATAGTGCAATCTGGAAAGGGTGAAACTTGTCAAACAGTGTATTCTGAGTAGTGCGAAACATGTCAAATACTGCATTCCAGAGTTTTGGTGTGAGATGTAATAGCTTGTATGAAAAGGATATGTCGTGAAATTCACCTACTCATCGATTATAATGCTGATGTGAAAGTTGATGGCAGGATGATCATGTTTGCTAACATGTGAAACTGTTATGGAATCTTAGCTGAAACTTTGTAATAGTCAGAAGTTTTTCTGGGTTTTCAGTATAAACTTTACAAATGATAAAAGTTTTCCTAGAATTCAAGTATGAATATAAACAGACCTGATTATATGCATAAGTTGCTTTCGGCCATTGATATCCCATTGGTGAAGATCCTCAATGGTGTACGCAGGTCTGGAAAATCGACGCTCCTGTCAATGTTCAAGGAAGAACTCGTCAAGCAGGGGAAGAATCCTGGAAACATAATCTATCGACGCTATACGAGCTTAGGTGATGCAGCTGTCGTTGATGCTCCTTCAATGTATAAGGAGCTTGCCTGCATGACAGAGGGCAAGGGGAAGTGCTACCTGCTGCTGGATGAGGTCCAAGAGGTCGATGGCTGGGAAAAAGTGGTCAACTCACTGTATGAAGACATGGGACATGACCTCTATGTCACAGGTTCCAATTCGAAGCTGTTGGCAGGTGAGATGAGCACATACCTTTCTGGGAGGTATATCGAAATCGCTGTCTTCCCTCTGTCTTACAGGGAGTTCATCGATTTCAGGATTGCTTACGGAATCCAGGGGACTTCCATCATGGATTACATCCGGCTTGGGGGCTTTCCTGTCATCTCAACAGGAGCTTTTGATCACAACACGGCTTACCAGGTCGTGGGTGGTATCTACTCATCAATCGTCATGAGGGATATACAGCGTCGTCATAAAATTGCGGCCATGGATCTCTTCAACCGTGTTGTGGATTTCATCATTGAGAACATGAGCCATACATTCTCAGCCAGCTCAGTTGTCAAATTCCTGAAATCCCAGCACAGGTCATTAACCACGGAGAACGTCTATGACTACATTACATGGCTGGAGGAGGCCTTTGTCACATACAAGTGCAAGCGCTATGACTTGAGAGGGCGTGATGTCCTCCAGACACAGGAGAAATATTATCTGTCAGACCACTCCCTCAGGTATGGAATCAAGGGCTTCCAAGGTACGGATGTTTCAGCAATCATTGAAAACATCGTATACGTGGAACTGCTTAGGCGTGGGTATTCCGTCTACATTGGTAAGCTCTATGACAAGGAGATAGACTTTGTCGCCCAGAAGCTTGAACCTGCAGGGTGTATCTATATCCAGGTCTGTAGGAACATGCCCGAAGTATCCGATAGGGAAGTGGCAAACCTTAAGGCGATAAAGGACAACTACCCAAAGTTCGTTATCACCTTGGATGAGTATTCGACTGCCGATATCGATGGCATCAGGATCATCCCGCTGAAAGACTTCCTGCTTTCAGATATTTGAAGCCTCGCTTTGACATCAATTTCTGTATTGGCTGGATTCCAGTAGATTATGAGACGACCCTGTGTGTGGATGCGCAGGGCCGTCTCAGTCATTTGGAATGAGACTTGTTTGCTGTATAGTTCCTTCGTTAGCAAGTACAAACTTGTCAAATAGTGCAATCTGAGGAGTACGAAACATGTCAAATACTGCATTCTAATAGATGCAAAACTTGTCAAATACTGCATTCTGGGTCAGAATGGAACCATGGATAGACGTCAGTTGGAACGGATCCTGCGCAACCAGGAGCATGAGTTCAAAGACTTGTTGTCCCAGGACTGGGTATCACGTCCTGAAGAATCTCTCGTCAATTTGCATAGCCGGCTTGCCCAGGTCGTAATCGGAGTGAGGCGTTCAGGCAAGTCCACCTTGTGTATCAATGTGATCAAGAAATCCGGACTTGACTTCGCTTATGTGAACTTTGAGGATGAGCAGCTTT
The DNA here is from genome assembly GCA_944392695.1 of uncultured Spirochaetales bacterium. Lineage (GTDB taxonomy): Bacteria > Spirochaetota > Spirochaetia > Sphaerochaetales > Sphaerochaetaceae > Bullifex. The sequence continues at coordinate 24,709 of CALXXN010000017.1, forward strand.
CCCTTATACAAGCATCTGACTTGGATACTGTGCTTGAATGCCTGTACCAGGTTTATGGGCAGTTCAATCATCTCTTCATGGATGAAATCCAGAACATAGATGGTTGGCAGTATTTTGTGAACAGGCTCCTACGCAGTGGCATGCATGTGCTCATGACAGGCTCAAATGCAAAACTGCTTTCCAGTGAATTGTCAACGCATATGACTGGAAGGTATATGCCCATTGAGATTTTCCCGTTCTCGTTCGCTGAGTACTGTATGGCAAAAGGACATGGACTCAGGCATGGTTCTACGAAAGAGAGTGGTCTTCTGCGCAGGGCTTTTGATGAATACATCATGGGTGGGGGCTTTCCTGAGTTGATGTTTGAGGACCGGAAAGAAGCTTACATACAGGAGCTTGTCACGGGTATACTCTCAAACGACATAGAGAAGCGCTTCAAGATAGCCTATAAGGACGCGTTTGAGCGTATGGCACAGCATATCATGAACATCGCACCTGTGAAGATCAACTATGCGGATCTTGGGAGGCTCTTCGATTTCAAATCCCAGCATACCGCTGAGAACTATGTTGGGTATCTTGAGAAAGCTTATCTTCTTTGCATGATTCCGCGGTTCTCGTATAAGAGCCATTCCCGTGTCACAGGTAGCAAGGCATATACAGTCGATGTTTCATTGATGAACATGAGGCGGGATGCTTTTGCAGCTGCCAACCTCGGCTGGAGGCTTGAGACGATTGTCCTCATCGAACTCCTCAGGAGGAACAGGTCCAAGGGAAGACATGTCGCATACCTTGAAGACAGGAGTAGTGAGTGTGACTTCCTCGTGTGTTCAGGACTCAATGTGTTGTCTGCAATCCAAGTCTCCTATGACGTCTCCAACTCGAAGACTCTCAAGAGGGAGTTGAAAGGGTTGATAATGGCTGCAGAGAAGACAGGTTGTGAAGACCTCATCCTTCTGACAGATCATGAAGATGAGGCCATTGAGGAAAGTGGACATCATATCAGGATCCTCCCTGTTCATGCCTGGCTTGTCGATGGTTATCCAGATCTGGAGTAGTCATGTCGCCAGCTTGATGTTTTCCTAGGTACCAGGGATGTGTTTCTGTACAGCTGAAATGAGCAAATTAGGAATTGGTTGGTTTGGTTTTAAAGTTTTTCTGGAATCCGAGTATGAACTTCAAGAGACTTGGAAGTTTTTCTGAATTTCCAGTAAAAAACTTGAGGAAATACAAGCTTCCCTGGCCTTATAGCATTACTTCAGTGTATAAAATTTTTAAAATATACTACCGAAATAAGATTGATTATTTTGGATATTGATACGGAGAAAAATCTGACATCACCTTATCGTCAGATGTTAAAGAACAACTGTTTTGAATTGGTTTCTTGTAATGGACATCAAAAAAGCTGCAACTAACTGATGTCCTGTAATGTAATGTAATGTGGGCATCTGATGATTTGTATAGTTCCCCGTAGATGAAATGCTGCTGAATGAAAATGAGGGGCATTCATCCAGCATGCAGGACAATGTGAGTTAGAATCCTGAGATGTCAGGTGCGATTCAAAATGAAACAGCTTTTCCTATGTGAATAAAAATGATTACAAATATTAATACTATGGTTTAAAATGCAAAGTAATATTTATAAATTATGTAAATACATGCAGATTGATTTGAGACAATATCATTTTATTAGTATTATCATATAGCTTCACTTGCAGACAGAAACCCATTTTGTATTTTTCTCTTGGCTGTGGCATGGACCAGATCCAAGGTCCTGGGAGTATGTTCGAATGGTTGATACAGATGCGTCAGAGGGGCAGGCATTTTCCGACTGACGTTACATACCCGTCATAATCAGTTGGGTTCACTGTAGAAGGACGTTGAAAACACATTTGCTTTTATAGAGTATTCCATAGTCTCGCAATGTGTTCTGTATGGCACATGGTTATTTTCGTCAATGTTCCCATAGGTGTTTGAATGTGAAATGAATTAGAAAAAATGAAAATGCATATTTAGTCTGTATCTAATGAAATCTTAATGTTATGTATATTATATTGTTTAGATAGTTTAATATGTATTTATGGTATATAAATTATATTAATTATAGATAGATTTATATTAATAATATCAGTTATCATATCATAATAAATCTTGTCCTTTGAAGTGGTAGGAAGAGAATCGTATATGGGATTCTGATTTGTAGTAGTGACAGGGTAGGGTGTGCGTCTTTTCAAAGCCTCCTGAAATGGCCTGTGACACATTTGCGAGTGGCTTGAGTGAAATACTACACTCAGGCGTGATGATGCAGCCAGAGGCCTTCTATTGGCTTCTGGTGGATTGCTGATTACTATCACTGGTGATTTGCCAAATCGACGATTACGAATGGGGATGCATTGATGAAGGCAGGAGTCCTGTCGTCGTACCAGGCGTCAGGATAAGCGTACATGCAGGTGATTGTGCCAAGACAGGGACGCAGGCCCAACCTGTCATAGCCACTCTCTTCTTCCTGGCAGGCAGTCCCTATGTCGTACTGTACCATCACCCAGCCGTCGTACCTGTCATCAGGGAAATAGAAATGATAAACAGGCATGTATTCATTCCAGCCTGTGACAAGGTCATGCTCGAAAGTCCCTTCGTAAGTACAGGTCCCTGTATATGTCTTGTAGGGCTTTGTCTCAACTTCGTCATTGTGTACCCAGTGGAGTGCGAGGTCTGCTGATACTTCCTTGTAAAGCTCATCAATGCCTTGACCGAGTTCCAATGTGTACATGGTGCTTCTGTAACTGTTGACTTCGCAGACAGCCTCATAAGTCCCTGCTATAAGTGGCCTGTTGATGATTGACTGATAGGGGATATAGTCCGAGTCGAACTCACAGCCTGTCAGGATAAGCAGGATTGAGATGAGGGCCAGTATGAGGCTCTTGGCGCTGCGCATGTCTTCCCTCCACACGTTGTCTTGTGCACTTATGATGGGGGAGCATCCCTGTGGCGTCAAGAGACGGGGAAGGGGCCTTGTGCAGGCCCCTTCCTACATGGATCAGATGGTATCCTTACTTCGCTTCGGCTTCCTTGCGGGCCTTGGCTTCAGCAATAACATCATCAGCGAGCTTGCCTGTGAGCATCTCGTAGTGGTCGAACTCGAGTTCGAATGAACCTGTGCCACTTGTCATCGACTTGAGGTCGATCGCATAGGTCCTGAGCTCTGCCATAGGCACCTCTGCCTGGACGGCGACGAGGTGGCCTTTCTCCTCCTGGCCAAGGACGCGTCCACGCTTGGATGAGAGGTCGGAGAGGATGGAACCCAGGTATTCGCTCTCGACGAAGACCTCGAGCTTCATGATGGGTTCGAGGAGGACGCAGCCAGCCTTGGAGAGGGCGATGTCCATCGCACCCTTGGCAGCGAGCTTGAAGGCCATTTCAGAGGAGTCGACAGGGTGCTCCTTGCCATCGATCAAGGTGACACCGATGTCCACCAGCGGGTAACCTGCGAGGTAGCCTTCGCTCATGGCTTCCTGGATGCCCTTCTCGATGCCAGGGATGTAGCCCTTGGATATCGAGCCACCCTTGATCACGTTCTCGAAACGGTAGAAGGCGCCACGTTCGATCGGCTCGATCTCCATGACGACACGGCCGAACTGTCCATGACCACCGGACTGTTTCTTGTGGGAGTACTCTGCGATGCCGGACTTCTTGGTGATCGTCTCCCTGTAAGCGATCCGTGGGATGGCGGTGTGGATCGTGACCTTCTGCTTGTCGCGGATGCGGTCGAGGATCATGTTGATCTGCAACTCGCCCATGCCTCCGATGACAGTCTCCTTGGTCTCGACGTTCTGCTTGATCTGGAAGGTCAGGTCCTCCTCTGCGACCTTGTGCAGGGCCTCGTTCATCTTGTCTTCACTCTTCTTGTCATCAGCACTGATCGCCAGCTGATAGACGGGCTGGGGCAGCTGCATAGGGGCGAAGACCCACTTCACATCAGGACCGGAGAGGAGTGAGCAGTTCGTTGATGCGATGTTGCTCTTAGTGATGATGCCGATGTCTCCCGCTTCGAGTGCGTCGGTCTCGATCAGCTTCTTGCCAAGTGCGCGGTAGACCTTGCTCGGGCGTTCCTTCTTCTTGACGTCCGGGTTGTAAAGGTCCACGTCAGAGGCGACACGGCCCTGGATGACCTTGATGAAGCTCAGCTTGCCTGAGAACTGGTCGATCGTCGTCTTGAAGCAGTAGGCGGCGACAGGCGCATCCGGCTTGATGGGGATCCTTTCGATGTTGCCTTCCTCGTCACGGATGAAGTCGAAACCATCAAGCGGGTTGGGGAAGTTGTTGGATATGAAGTTCAAGAGCGAGGTGATGCCTGCACCCTTGTCTGTCGCACCACAGAACACGGGGACGACCTTGTTGTCCTTCAAGCCTTCGCGCAGGCCACGGCGGATGTCATCCATTTCAAGCGTGCCTTCCTCGAAGTACTTCTCAATCAGGTCGTCGGCACCTTCAGCGGCGTTCTCGATAAGGCGGCCCCTGAAGTCCTCGACGACGGCGGCGTACTTCTCTGGAATCGGGATTGGTGTCTCCTTTCCACCTTCCTTCATCTGATACGCCTGGTTCTCGATCAGGTTGATGACGCCTTGGAACTCCTCGGCCTCTCCCAAGGCCATGACGACAGGTACGAAATGGGAGTTGAACTCACTCTCAAGCGAGTCTATGACATGGCGGTAGCTTGCCCGCTCCTTATCCATCTTGTTGATGAAAACCGCACGCGGCTTGTTCCTTGCGTCAAGTCTCCTCCAGAGCTTGACGGTTTCTATCTGGGCACCTTCGCGTCCGTCGACGACGACAAGTGCGGCCTCGCAGCTGCGGAAGGCGCAGATCGTCTCACCGATGAAGTCAGCCGTTCCCGGGGTGTCGATGATGTTCACCTGGTTGTCGGCCCATTTGAATGAGGAGAGCGAGGCATGTACTGAGATCTTGCGTGAGATCTCCTCCTCGGTGTAGTCCGAGGTCGTCTTACCACTTTCAACTGTCTCCGGGTGGTCAAGAACACCTGCATAGTAGAGCATCTGCTCCACAAGGTTGGTCTTGCCCGTGCCATTATGGCCGACGAGCGCCACATTCCTGAGGTTTTTCGATTCTACGCTCATTACTTCCTCCTTTTTCACAAACGTATGAAAACATCGTAAGGCCAAAGGAGGGTGAAGTCAAAAAGAAAATGCTGCCAGGAGGGAGGAGGCCTTCAGACCCCCTCTTCCTGGAAAGTGCGTTCGATCGCGTCGCCAACGTTCTGCTTCAGGCGGTAGAGGAGTGGCTCGAGGTCCCTCCCTTCACCACCTTCCACACGGTGGCCGCCTTCACAGAAGAATGACCAGACAGGGGCTCCTGTCTCTTCAGCGATACGCTCAAGGGTCGAGAAGGAAGGTGCCTTGCGACCAGTCTCGAGCTCTGTGATGAATGAAGGTGAGACTCCTATCCTGAGCGCAAGGGCGCTCTGGGTCAGACCCATCTTCTTGCGTCTTTCCCGCAGGTTCATGGCAAAGACAGTCATCAGCGTGTTCTTCTCCACCAGGTTGTACTCCTCAAATTGCTGTAGCGTCTTGTCTTTACACGTTGATTTTAAAATGTTTTGGCCCAGGGCGCAAGGAAAAGTGCCTCAGGCCTTTGGTGCGTAGTGGCTGAACTCCATCGAGAAGGTTCCACGCCCCTGCGTGGAGGACCTTAGCACGGTCGTGTATCCGAACATCTTCGCCAAGGCGCACTCGCAGGTGACAACGTCGTTGGCAGGGCGCGACTCCATCGACTGGACGATGCCTCCACGGCTGGTGATCGAGGCGATCACATCACCGATGTACTGGCTGGGCGCTGCGACGATGACGCTCATGATGGGCTCCATCAGCATGGCACCGGCCTTCATGCAGACCTGGTTCAGTGCCAGGGCCGCACAGCTCTCTGCCGCGACGACTGTCGTCTCAAGCTCATCGTAGGCTATGGCCTTCACGTCGACAGCGATGTCAGTGCACTCATAGCCGTACTTGATGCCACTCTTCAGCTCGCCTTCAAGTCCACGCTGGATTGCTTCGATGACCTCCTCAGGGATGCCACGCGTGTCAGCTGTGAACTTGATGCTGTTGCCACTCTTGGCAGGTGCTGGGGAGACAGAGAGCGTCAGGCCCATCTTGTTCTCCTTGCCTGCGATCATGCGCTCGAAGGTATAGCTGTCCTCAGCGCTGGAGCTGATGCATTCGCGGTAGGAGACCTGCGGTGAGCCGACCCTGGCGTCGATTTTCATCTCCTTGGTGATCCTTGTCGTCAGGACATCGAGGTGCAGTTCCCCCATGCCTGAGATGACGAGCTGTCCTGTCTCGCTGTCATCCTTGTAAGTGAAGGTCGGATCCTCCTGGGAGAGGACCTCGAGCGCCTTGTGCAGCTTGTCCTGGTCCGCGCTTGAGCGGGCCTCGATCGCGACGGAGATGACGGGGTTGGGGAAGTGCATCTTCTCAAGGAGGTAGGGGGCCGCTTCTGTGCCGATCGTGTCACCTGTCTGGGCTCCCTTGAAGCCGATGATGACACCAATGTCACCAGCCTTGAGCTCATTGAGCTCCTGTGTCCTGTCGGCATGCATCCTCAGCAGCCTGTTGACGCGCTCCTTGCGTTTCTTTGTGATGTTGTAGATGCTGATGCCCTTCTTCAGCACACCTGAGTAGATCCTGACAAAGCACATGGCACCAGCCTGTGCGTCGACCTGGATCTTGAAGATCAGGCCCAGGAGCGGGCCGTTCTCATCATGCTGGATCTCGACTTCCTTCTCCTTCTTCTCCCACCAGCCTTTCACCGCGGGGGCCTCTATGGGCGAGGGGAGGAGGTCGACTATGCCGTCGAGCAAGGTCTGGACACCGATGTTCTTGAGCGAGGAACCGACCATGACGGGCAGGAGCTGGCGGCGCAGCGTGCACTCCCTGAGTGTCTTCAGCAGCAGCTGTGATGGGATCTCGGCGCCTTCGAAGTAGAGTTCTGTGACCTCGTCGGAGTATGAGGCGCACTCATCGATCAGCTTCTCCCTCCACTGTGTGGCCTTGTCGATCATGTCGGCAGGGATGTCGGACTTCGTGATGGTCTGGCCCTTGTCCTCCTGGCTGAAGGTGAGCATCTTCATCTCCAAAAGCGAGATGACACCGGAGAAGGAGGACTCGGCACCAACAGGGATGTAAAGGGGGACAGGGTGTTCACCAAGCTTTTTCGCCATGTCGTCGAGGACGGCGTAGAAGTCAGCGCCCAGCCTGTCCATCTTGTTGATGAAGGCAATGCGCGGTACATGATAATTGTCGGCCTGGGCCCAGACGGTCTCCGTCTGGGGTTCGACACCACCGACTGCGCAGAAGACGCCGACAGCGCCATCAAGGACGCGGAGGCTGCGTTCGACTTCTGCCGTGAAGTCGACATGTCCCGGGGTGTCGATGATGTTGACCTGGTGGCCACGCCAGTAGCAGGTCGTGGCGGCAGAGGTGATCGTGATTCCCCTGTCCTGTTCCTGCTGCATCCAGTCCATCGTCGCTTCGCCGTTGTCGACTTCGCCGATCTTGTGGTTCTCTCCTGTGTAGTAGAGTATGCGCTCAGTGGTCGTGGTCTTACCGGCATCGATATGGGCCATGATGCCTATGTTCCTTATCGTGTTCTCGCTCATGAGTCAGGAAAATATCAGAAAAGGGGTTTTTGTCCTAGCGGTAGGGCAGGTGCTGGTGTGCATAGATCCCGCTGCGTCCTGATGAGAGCCAGCTGAGGGCGCACATGACAAAGAGGAGCGAAGGCTCACTGTAGCCGAAGAGCTCGAGGCCCAGGGCGAAACAGACGAGTGGCAGGTTGGTCCCACCCGCGAGCATTCCCAGCGCTCCAAGCGTGGCATAGGCTGATGTGGTCCCATTTATCAGGTGCGAGAAGGACATGCCGAAGCCTGCTCCAACGATCAAGAGGGGAACGACCTCTCCTCCGACGAAACCTGCGGCGAAGGTGAAGGCGACCATCAGGAGCTTCACGACATCATCTATTTCCCTGGCCTGGTCGCTGATGATGTCCCATAGGAGGTCTGTTCCAAGCCCGTTGTAGCGGAAGGAGCCCGAGAGGGCCCAGGTCGCGAGTGAAATGGCCATCAGGATCGTGGCAGGGGCTGCGACTGCCAGGTAGTGGCTTCTGACATGTGTCTGGAAGAAGGTCCTGACATGGCCCAGCACATAGCAGAAGAGCCTGGCGTACAAGCCTGTCAGCAGGGCGAAGACGACCACTGGTGCGATGTTCGCGATCTCAGGTGCCAGTGGTGTCACCGGAGGGATCGCCATGACATGGCAACCTGTCGCCTGGCTGATGATCGAGGAGCTGAATGCCGCACAAACCGCGCTGAGGTAGGCATCCATCCTGGTCGACTTGGGACTCGCCAGCTGTGTGCCGAAGAAGACTCCTGCCACCGGTGCGTCGAAGAGGGCGGCGAAAGCCGCTGCGGCACCAGCGATCAGGTAGTGGTCCCGGCGGCTGTCATGGATGTAGCCTATCTGGCCTGCGATCCTGTCCTCCGCCTTCTCGACCAAGGCCGCACTCGCCAGTCCGATCTGGACGCCGGCGCCCTCCTTTCCCCCTGAGGCACCGACAAGGTGGGTGATCCCCGCACCTATGAAGGCGACAAGCCCCATCAAGGGCGAAAGCCCGGCCTCGGCCTGGCTCTGCGCCCAGTTGTGGCTGTTGATCGCTTCGATCGCATCGCCCGTCGTTGAATTGCGCAGCCTGTCCCCGAAGAGCCTGTAGACCAGCTGGGTCAGCATGGCTCCTGGTATGATCATGAGGACAAGCCAGCCATGGGAGCGGTTCAATGCGGTCAAGGTGAAGACCATCTGCGAGTACAGTGATATCAGGAGTCCTGTCAGGATACCTGTCGAGAGGCCCCGGCCGACCTGGCCGGGCCAGTACTGGTGTGATGGTCCCGCTGTGCTCATATCACGTTATGTCCTCGTAGAATGCCTTGATCTCGTTGTAGCGCTCCGTATCAGACGGGTGTGCGGAAGCCTGACGCGTATCATAGACAGCCATCGCGTACTGCAGGAGCATCGCGGCTTCCTGCCTGTCAGACATCTCCCCGATCGTGACAGTGGAGTAGAAGGGCTTGGTGTTCCTACCATCCCTTCCTTCGTAGTACTTCATCTTCTCAGTGGGGACGCTTTCCGCATTGTAGTCCTCCTGCATCTTGTCGGCTTCCTTGGCACGCTTGGAGGCACTCCAGTTCCTGTCATAGAGCTGCTGTGCGAGTTCCAGGTAGTTTGTCAGGTTCATCCTGTTGACATTGTCCTGGGTGTCGACACAGCGCCTCATGTAACTGATCGCATAGTCGTCATCACCGAAGCTGATCCCTCCAGGCAGCTGGTTGTACAGCAGGCCCAGCACATACCAGGCATCAGACATGTCGGCATTGAAGTCGTTCTGGACCTTCTCGACCAGCTCCCTCATGGGCTTGGCCTTTGACAGGCTGTTCAGGGGGCCGTTGACCTGGCCGATGCGGCCGATCGCCGAGCTGAGCCAATGATAGCCATCAGGGCCCTCCACGAGGTCCACGGAGGCCTGGGCAAGGTCCTGGGCACGGCCATAACCTTCCAGCCTGGCATCCTTGTCATCCTCGTCGATGTCGTCTGTCATCGTCAGGACAGCGCGTGCCTGCCTCCAGAGTATGGCGGCACGCTCCTCATCACTTGATGCGGCTTCCAGGGCGTCCTCGAGGTAGGCCATGTCCCCATCGAGGTCCTGCATGTTGTAGAAAAGATAATCGCTGTACTCGGGGTTGAAGGCCGCCATCAGTGGCAGCGTGAGGCACAGCAGCATGATGAAGAGCACGGTCTTCCTCATTTGATTCTTCCTCCTATCGTAACAATGTCTTGACGAGTTTCAGTTTCAAACCTTCATCATAAGGGGCATAGCGCACTGGTATGTCGAGCCAGAGCCCCTTGCGCAGCACGCTCTTGTGGTGCGTGAAGGTGTCAAAGTCCATCTTCGCATGGTAGGCGCCCATGCCGCTTTCACCGATACCGCCGAAGGGCAGGGAAGGGTTGGACAGCTGGATCACCGTGTCGTTGACACAGCCACCACCATAGACAAGTCCGTCCTCCACTGCCTTGATATGGCTCTTGTCGCGGCTGAATATGTAGAGCGCGAGCGGACGTGGCCGCTTCCTGATGAAGGACAAGGCCTCGTCGAAGTCCTTGTAGGTGAGCATGGGCAGGATGGGGCCGAAGATCTCTTCCTGCATGACAGGGGAAGAAGGGTCCACATCAACAAGCAGTGTTGGTGATATTTTCAACATCTCCTCGTCGACATCCCCGCCAAAGGCGGCCTGCTGGCCTTCCAAGAGCCCCTGCAGGCGCTTGAAGTGTTTCTCATTGATGATCTTGCCAAGGTCTTTTGAGCGGATCATGTCGGGATAGAGCTTCCTCGTCTCAGCCTCGAAGGCCGTGATGAAGTCATCCTTCACTTTCTCATCAATCAAGAGGTAATCGGGTGCGACGCAGGTCTGGCCTGCGTTGAGGAACTTGCCCCAGGCGAGGCGGCGTGCCGTGATTGCAAGGCCGGCCGTCCCATCGACGATCACAGGACTCTTGCCTCCAAGTTCCAGTGTGACTGGCGTCAGGTGTTTCGAAGCCGCTTCCATGACGACGCGTCCAACGGCAGGTGAGCCTGTGAAGAATATGTGGTCCCAGTGCTGTTCCAGAAGGTCTGAGTTGACCTGGTGCCCGCCCTCGAAGACCCGTACCAGGCGGCTGTCGAATGAGGTCTCGAGCATCTCCTTCAGCACCCGGCTCACCGCAGGGCTGTAACGTGATGGTTTCAACACGACGCAGCAACCTGCGGAGATCGCGGCGGCGACAGGGACGAGTGAAAGCTGTACAGGGTAATTCCAGGGACTCATCACCAGGACGACACCCTTGGGTTGCTTGAGAATCCTGGAGCGGGAAGGGAAGTGGGCGAGCGGGGTGGGGACCCTTCCGGCCTTCATCCACTTCCTCAGATGCTTGACCGTATGGCTGAGTTCTGCCTGGACGACACCGACTTCCGTCTCATAAGCTTCGAAACGGCTCTTGCCGAGGTCCTCCATCATCGCATCCAGGAGCCTGCCCTCCCATTCGCGGATCACCACCTTGAGCTTCTTCAGCCAGGTGATGCGTGAAGTATATGAAAGCGTGGCACCGCTTTCGAACCAGTTGCGCATCTCATCGATGGCGCGTGAATGTTCTTCGTTCATTGCATTTGCCTATTCTCACGAGATGGCAGAGGGCTGTCAATTGAGCGTGTTGACAACATGCGTTGCCTTTGATAGATTAGGGCACGTTGCGCACGGGCCGCTAGCTCAGCCGGTAGAGCAACGCCCTTTTAAGGCGTGGGTCACTGGTTCGAACCCAGTGCGGCTCAAAACCAAGCGCAGCACAACATCTTGTCCCTGTAGTATAGTGGTTAGTACATCGGGTTTTCATCCCGTCAACAGGGGTTCGATTCCCCTCAGGGATGTTGTTTGAGGAAAAATCCTGAAACAAGAAGGGTCTGGCAAATAGCTGGGCCTTTTTTGTTTCCAAGAGTGTTGCCGATGGGCCTTTCGATGGTGGGACCTGCGTGTACCCGGGTGGTCGTTGACCATTGCCAGCCAGGGACGCTTTGCATCAGGGTTTAGGAAAGGATGTTGGTGCCCAGGACCTCCTTCCCAGGCTTCCCTGTTTCCTTATCCACAAGGTGGCAAGATCCACAAGGTGGCAAGGCCTTGCCTTGGCAAACTGCTCCCTTCGTGGTTTTAGGGAGTCTGGGTAATCAATACCAGTGATGTTCCTGATTTCTTCCAAACGTTTCAGTGAAACACTCATATCCGGTGTAACGAATAAAGTAAGCGCTTCCTGGGGAATGTCAATGAGATGGCCCTATTCCGTGGCAACGGCACCAGTACAGGTTCTTCATTTTAAGCGGGCAGCCAAATAAGACATCGGCTTCAGCCAATGCTGCTTGTGGTACTGAGCGCCTCGCCACGGCTGAGCAGCATGACACAATATTGGTTCATGCTGACACCCTCCTCGCGGGAACGCTCCATGAGCCTCCTATGTAATGACTTGGGCATACGGAGCTTGAACTCCCCGCTGTAATCCTTGAGAATGTCCGGCTCAGGGATTGGATCCCCATCCTCAATGGCTGATGCAAGCCATGTGGCTTTCGCGTCCTCGAGGCTCTCCAGCGCGTCGATTGCGGACACACCTGTTGTGATGCACCCTTTCAACTCTGGTATGAAAGCCGCATATCCATCTTCATCCGGATCCTTGACCAGCTCCACCCTATAAGGGAGGGCCATGTAATAAGACAGGTCTTTCATTTCATCTCCTCCTCTTCGACAGCATCCCTGACCAGCTCGATATACACCCTCAGCATGGGCTTCTGCCTGGGGATGACAATCTTGTGGCTCCCTTTCTTGAAGATGTAATGGCTGCTTCCTCCTTTTGGCTGACGCTCTGCATAGCCATAGGAAAGCAGTATCTTCTCCAGCTCCTCAAAACGCAGGTCAGGCGACAGGCTCTTCAGCCTTGAAAGCAGCTTTTCCCATCTGGACATCTCCACTCAAATCTACATGACATCGCATATGATGTCAAATCAAGACAATGACAGGAGTCCCAGCCCCTGCCAAGGCTCCTGTCTACCATGAAGCAACTGAGTGGCTTGCCTGCCAATTGCACCATGGCTACGATGGTTTCGTAATCCACGGCGGTGAAACGCACATAGCCTGATATTATCAGGTATTATCTCAAATTAATCCGCAAGACCGTAGGCATGGCGCTCCTTGTGATTTGATTCAGCGATGATTTTTCCAGCGGCCACGCTCCCCTGTCCAAGGGGTCAGTGAGGCAGACAACTGTTGGAAGCGTTGTCCCGGATTCTCCAGGGAAGCTGCATATGCTTCATGGAGGCCCCTTCCCGGAGCCTCCATTGATTCACGCGGTTGCAGGACGGTCCAGCTGGCGCCGGATCCTCCTCATCTGGAGGACATAGCAGAAGGGTAGGATGATGGCGGCTGCGACCCAGGCGGCAGGGCTGGCGTAGCAGATGCCCAGGTAGCCGAACCAGATTGGCAGTGTGAACGCGGCTATTGCCCTTGCTGTCAATTCTGTGATCGAGCTGACCATGGGGATCAGCCCGCTTCCAAGCCCCTGGCAACCGGTGCGGAATAGGAAGATCATGCCAAGCGGGATGAAGAACTTCACAACAGTGCCAACATAGAGAAGGGCGTTGTCTATGACATCGGGGTCTGTCGTCTGGCTGTCGATGAAGACATAGGCCAGGGGTTCGCTGACGACGAAGGACAGCAGGTAGCTGATCACCGCCCAGGCCACTGTCAGGACGAAACAGGCGCGGAAGCCCTGGCGGATCCTGTTGAAGTCCCTGGCGCCAAGGTTCTGACCCGCATAGGTGCTGATCGCCATGCCAAGTGCTGTGAACATCTGTGTGATCAGCGTCTCGATCTTGTTGCCGATGGAGTAGGCTGCGACGATGTCGGAGCCGAAGTCGTTGATCGCAATCTGGACGATGATGACTCCAAGGGCGCACACTGAGAACTGGACCGCTCCAGGAAGACCTGTCTTCAGCAGTGTCTTCGCAAGAGGGATGTCGAACTTGAAGTCCTCCTTCCTGAAGCGGAAGTCTGGGAACCTCCTGGATATATACACATATGCGATGATGGCTGAGATCGCCTGGCTGAGTATCGTCGCGATTGCGACACCAGCGCAGCCCAGGGGGATCACCAGGACAAGCACCAGGTCCAGGACGACATTCAGTATGGAGGAGAGCACAAGGAACAGGAGTGGGCTCCTGCTGTCACCTACCGCCCTGAGTATCGCGGAGAAAAGGTTGTAATATATACAGGCGAGCAGTCCCAGGTAGATGATCGAGATGTAGTCATTGGCCATGCCGATGATGTTCCCAGGGGTCCTGACCATCCTCAACAGTGGCATGGAGAAGGCGAAGCACAGCAGGGAGATCACGAGGCCGACGACCAGCGAGAGGACCACGCTCATCGCATAGGCCCTGCGCATCCTCTCCTTGTCGCCTGCGCCGTAACATTGTGACACAAGGACTGCGAAACCGCAGCCAAGCCCCTGTGCGAAGCCTGTTACCATGAAGGAGAAGCCACTTACCGCCCCTAAGGCTGCAAGGGCGTCGACTCCGACATAGCGGCCGACGACGACTGTGTCGACCATTGAGTAGATCTGCTGGAAGAGGTTCCCGACGAAGAGGGGGAGGGTGAAGGCGATGAGCAACTTGTATGGGTTGCCCTGCGTCATGTTCTTGTCCATAGCGGCCCGTGTTTTAAACAAGAGCCTGACTTCTTGTCAATCATGTTCCGCGTGGAAGTCATAAAAGTACATGAAGAAGTCTCTTCCATGCGTACCTGGTATGGAGCACCTGAAGACAGAGGGTGACCGGCCTTCATCATTGCTGCTGGAGGGGTGTGGGAGGAGTTCTCCTTATCATGTATTGAATTAGAAAGTTTGTATAAAAATTCTTGAGAAAAATTCAAAAATCCTATTGCACATACATCCTCGATGTGCTAGTTTCTCCACCTGTCAGCGCAGTGCGCCGCCGACGGATGGGAAAAGATGCCTGGAGGCACTTGACATCCGCGGGGCGGAGGTGCTAAGTTGGCAAAGCGCTCCGGAGGACGGGGCGCGGATCATTGAAA
>CALXXN010000018.1 GCA_944392695.1 uncultured Spirochaetales bacterium
ATTGAGTGTGCCGATAGAGGAGATTCTTTGTTTGTGTCCCCGCCATCTGCATTGGACTGTCCTGTTCTTCTGACGGGGTCTGTCGAGGACCTGATGTGCCGGAGCGACATGAAAGAGGAATATGGGGAGATGAAGAAGATGATGGGCAAAGCCTCGATCCATATGTTCCCACATGGAGGCCATCCTGCAATACTAAGCAATGCAGAGGAATTCGCTGAGATTGCAAAGGATTTCATCATGGAAAATGTCCGTCTCAATTGATGCCGTGATTCACCTGACCACCCTGGAGGGTGGCAGCTATCTCACGGGTTGTTGTATAATATCTTATCAATATTACCCTTTATACTAACGCAGGATATTGGATTCCTGGCCGAGCAAGCCCATATAGGATGGTTATCAGTAATTTTGAGAAATGCCAAGCAAAATGCCTTGACTTCTCAAAAATTATTAGAAGTGGCATATAGCACTGGAGGATGTACAGCAATCCTGCCCTGCCTACTACAAGACAGGGCTGGATTCTTACTGGAAAACCTAAGGAGCATGACTGCAGCGTAGGCCTATTACTCTGCTTCGTTCAGTATGGCAAGACGCTGCACGTAGTTGATCAGTACATCGAGGGCGTGTTCGTTGTAGCCACCCTCGGGGATGATCAGGTCAGCATAGGCCTTGCAGGGTTCGACGAAGCTCATATGCCCAGGACGCACGACATCGACATACTGCTTCACGACCGATTCGACAGTGCGGCCACGCTCGTTGATATCCCTCATCAGACGGCGGACGAAGCGGATGTCTGGTGGTGTGTCTACATAGAGCTTGAGGTCCAGGAGCTCCCTTATGCGCTTGTCGTAGAGCACCATCAGGCCATCGACGATGATGATGCTCCGAGGCTCGACATGCAGTCTCTCCTCCTTGCGGCGGTGGTGGACGAAGTCGTACTGGGGCATCTCGATCGCCCTGCCCTCCTTCAGGTCCATCAGGTTCTCCATCATCAGGTCCATGTCGAAGGCATCCGGATGGTCGAAGTTGTAGGCCGTGATGTTGTTGTTGCTGATGTACTCGGCGCTCTTGTAATAATTGTCCTGCTCGATACAGACGGAGTTCTCATGGGCCTGGGCGATGCGGCGCACGACAGTGCTCTTGCCAGAGCCAGAGCCTCCTGTGATTCCAATGAGACGTACCTTCATCACTCGACCTCTAGCGTATAGCGTGTCCAGGTCTTTAGGACCTCTCCCGCCTCGAGGACGACCGAGGGGAATTCAGGACGGTTGGCAGCATCCGGGTAGGCGCTGGTCTCAAGGGCAAGGGCGCAGAAGGGACCGGTCTGGGGCCAGGAGCTGGCACAAACTGGGTTGAACTCCCCTGTGTAGAGCTGCATTCCAGGCCTGTCGGTCTCGACAGAGAGCTTCAAACCCGCGGCCCGTACAACAGCGCGTCCAGGCTTTGATGAGAAGACGAAGCAGTGGTCATAGCGGCCATCCCTGCGCTCACCAACCAGGTGGGGGGCCTGGAAGTCGAAGTCTGTACCTGCGACAGCCATGACCTCGGTGGGGATCAGGTCAGCCCCTACCGCGACGACGCGGTCCGCATCGATACGGACCTCATGATCGAAGATGGATGAGCCATCACCCTTGAGGTTGAAATAGCTGTGGTTCGTCGGATTGACGACACAACGCTTGTCAGAAGACAGCTGCCAGAGCAGGCTCAGCGTGCCTCCAGAGAGCGTGTACGTCAGGGTGACTCCGATGTTGCCAGGGAAGCCACCATCTCCATCCTTGTGGCCGGTGTTAAGCATGATTGAGTCATCGGTCTGGAAGACCAGGTCCCAGTTGACCTGTCCAAGGTTGGCGGAGCCGCTGTGGAGGTTGTTGGGTCCATTGTTGATGTCAAGCTGGTATGAGGAGCCATCAAGGCTGAAGTGCCCTGCCTTGATGCGGTTGGCATAGGGTGCGACACACTGGCCCTTGTAGGAGGAGTCGCCGATGTAGCCAGCCAAGTCAGGGGATGAGAAGACGATGTTCCTCAAACCGTCCTTGCAGGGTACGAGGAACTCCTGGATGATGGCTCCGTAGGAGAGTATGGAGACCGCGGTCCCATCCTCCTGGCGGATCGTGTACTTCCTGACCTCCTGTCCATCGGGGAGGTGGCCGAATGTGCTTGTCTCGATCATGAAGCCCATTGTACTACGCTTTGCCGATGAAGTGGAGATGCTCAAAGACGCATGTACAACAGTGGATAGGGACCTCCCTGTTCATCCGTATCAGTCCGATTAAAGGTCTTGAAGCCCATGTGCTCGTAAAAGCCCACGGCACCAGGGTTCTGCTCATTCACCGCCACCCTGTCCACAGAGTATTCATTGATGGCAAGGCTGACCAGTCGGCGTCCAAGCCCACTGCCCCTCGCACCAGGGCTGATGAAGAGCATGGACAGCTGCCCGTCATCCACGCCCATGAAGGCCATGGGTGCACCAGGGACCTCCTCTGCGATGAAGAGATGGGCTGTCGAGGCCAAGGCCTCTGGCACATAGGCACGAATCCTCAACACCTCGTCATCACTCAGGAAAAGGTGCGTCTGCCTTACCGATGCCTCCCAGACCCCGGTGAGTGCCCTGATGAGCTCAGGCGTACGTTCTGTGACTTCGATTATCCTCATATGAGGAGCTTAGCACATGATGGCTGATGTTTTCCCTTGCCAGAGCCCTGATAAGAAGCGAACATTAAAGCGGTGATGATGGAAGAGTGGCAGGAGGATGTATGAGAGACGATTACGACGAGAAAGATGAGTTCCTGGAAGACGACTACGATGAAGGTGACGAGCAGGAGAGCCTGATCGATGAGGACTACATGCGTCCTGACTACAGCGACTTCGGCTATGGGTCTGATGAGGACGACTCGGGCTGGATCGATGACGACGAGGAGGAAGAGGATTACGGGGAACTCGGTTTCGGAGTGGATGGAGAGGATGATGAATGGAGGGATGAAGACTCCTGAGACCACAAGGTTTTGTTTCATCTTTTCTGCATATTCATGCAGTTTGATGCATAAGCTTCTTGCTCATATGAGGGCCCCTGTGTTATAAGGAGACGGAATCATATTCCGCACACAAAAGGAGGTCCCACGATGACCAAACGCCTTATAACAACCGTCCTCGCGCTGATCTGCGCCGCAGGGCTTGTCTTCGCCGGCGGCGCTTCAGAAGCCGCTGACGACGGCGTCACGAAGATCGGCATCTCAAAGCTCATGTCCCACCCCGCCCTCGACTCTGTCGAACAGGGCGTGCAGGATTACCTGAATGAAGCCGGCCTTCCTGTCGAGTTCGAACTTCAGAATGCCAATGGGGACATCTCAACAGCAGCCTCCATCGCACAGCAGTTCCGCACCTCTGGTTGCGACATCGTGCTTGGCATCGCCACTGGTACGGCCCAGGCCCTTGCCAATATCTTCACCGACATCCCTGTCGTCTTCGCTGCAGTCACGGACCCGGTGGATGCAGGACTTGTCAGCTCCTGGGAAGGAAGCGCCGACACCAATGTCTGTGGCGTCTCCGATGCCAACCCTGTCGAGCAGCAGATCCAGCTGCTTGTTGACATCACAGGCGCACAGTCGATAGGCAACATCTACGCCTCTGGAGAGGCCAATGGCGTCAACCTGATGGAGCAGGCCAAGGCCGCCTGTGAGAAGATCGGCGTCGAATTCGTCGAGGTGGCTGTCTCCAATTCCTCAGAGGTCCGCCAGGCCGCCCAGTCGATCGTCAACCGTGTCGATGCCATCTACATCGCCACTGACAACGCTGTCATCTCCGCCCTCCCCGCCATCGACCAGGTCTGTTCAGATGCGGGCATCCCACTCTTCTCCAGCGACCCAAGTGGTGTCGATGGGCTTGAGTGCCTGATCAGCTGGGGCTTCGACTACTACAGCCTCGGTCTCAGGACAGGCCAGATGATCGAGGAGATCATCGGCGGTGCCAATCCAGGCCTGCTGGGATCCGTCGTCCTCGACGACCCCGCCGATTTCGAGCTCTGGTTCAACCTCGACACGGCAGCCAAGCTTGGTATCGAGATACCACAGGAATACCTCGACTCAGCCAGTGTCCTGATCCAGGACGGACAGCAGGTGCGCCAGTAAGATGATTGAAGGTATTTTCGTAGAAGGCCTTATATTCGCGGTGATGGCCATGGGCATCCTGATCAGCTACAGGATCCTGGACATCGCCGACCTTACCTGCGACGGCTCCCTGGCGACAGGGGCCGCTGTCGCAGCCATGTGCATCACTTCAGGCTGGGGTGTGCCGATGTCATTGATCATGGCCTTCCTCGCAGGTGTGCTGTGTGGACTTGTCACAGCGGCGATCCACAACCACCTGCACCTGCCAGGCCTGCTGGCAGGCATCCTGACGATGACGATGCTCTACTCAGTCAACCTCCGCATCCTGGGCAACAAGGCCAATGTGCCCCTGGTCAGGGTCGACACGATGTACACCTGGTTCCGTTCGACCTTCGACTTCATGCCATCCGCAGTGGCATCACTTATGGGAACATTGGTGATCGTTGTCGTGCTGAAGGTGCTCTTCGACCTCTTCTTCCGCTGTGACCTTGGTGTCGCGATCGGCGCCCTCGGTGGCAATGAACAGGTCGTCATATCCCTTGGGATGAACCCATCGGTGCTCAAATACATCGCCCTGGGGCTCTCAAATGGCCTAATCGCCCTCTCAGGAGGCATGCTGGCACAGTACCAGGGCTTCGCTGATGCCAACCTCGGACAGGGCATGGTCGTCCAGGGCCTGGCCGCAATCATGATCGGTGAGTTCCTCTTCCGGACGAACAGGATCTCATTGATCACACTGCGTGTCATCCTGGGTTCGATCATCTACAAGGCCTTGATGTTCCTTGGCCGCCGCTATGGCTACCTGGTCGGCATCACTCCAAACGACTTCAAGCTCCTGACAGGCCTCCTGGTCATCATCTCGCTGATCGTCGCATCCACACGTACGAAGGCGGCGGAGAACAGGGCCCGCAGGGAAGCGGTCAAGAAGGTCATGGGAGGTGTGGACAATGCTTGACATCCAACACGTCACAAAGGTCTTCTTCCCAGGGACCGTCAATGAGAAAATCGCCCTGAGTGATATCAACCTGCATATCAATGAAGGTGATGTCGTCTCAGTGATCGGCTCGAACGGATCTGGCAAATCCACACTCTTCAACATGATCGCCGGCACCTTCCCCGTCACAGCCGGGACCATCATGCTTGATGGTGAGGACGTCACCCACAAGAGCGAGTACAAGAGGGCCTTCGGCATTGGGAGGATCTTCCAAGACCCCACCAAGGGCACAAGCGCCAACATGTCGATCCAGGACAACATGCTCCTCTCCTTGAAGAAGGGTATGCGGGGGATCGGATTCTCACTGAACAATGAGAGGCGTGAGCTCTTCCGCAGCCTCCTCGAGCCTATCGGGCTCCAGGACAGGCTGGAGGACAATGTCGGACTCCTCTCTGGCGGCCAGCGCCAGGCCCTGACACTGATCATGGCCTGCATGTCGAAACCCAAGCTCCTGCTCTTGGACGAACATACGGCCGCACTGGACCCTGGCAACGCCAGGATAGTCATGGACATGACAGAGAAGATCATCCAGGAGGAGCATTACACCGCCTTGATGATCACCCACAACATGCAGTTCGCAATTGAATTCGGCAACCGCCTCGTCATGATGGATGAAGGGCGTATAATCCTGGAAGCCGAAGGCGATGAGAAACGCTCACTGACAGTCAGTGACCTGGTCCGCCGCTTCAAGGAGATCCGCAACAAGGACTTCGCCTCTGACGAAGAACTACTGACGGAAGGCGATTGAGATAAGATGCGTGTGTAGGGAAAGCATCCAATTGAGGCAGGGCCTGCCAGCCCTGCCTCTCTTTTTTTCAGCGGAGTACGATGTGGCTGTCTTCCGCCTTGGAGAAGCGGCCTATGATGGCAGCAGGGGCTCCAAAGCGTGAAATGAAGGTGGAAGCCGCCTCCTCATCCATGGCCAGGAGCAAGGGCCCCGAGCTCTGGGGGTCGTAAAGCACGTCCACAAGTTCACGTGGCAGCCCTTCAGCGACAGTCACCCTGCCTTCCATGTAGGCGCGGTTGTTGTAGGCACCTTCGGGGATGAGTCCGAAGCGGGCAAGCTCCAGGGCCTCATCGAAAACAGGAACAGCAGCCGTATCAACATGGGCGCATAGTCCTGCTGAGCGTGCCATCTCATCAAGGTGGCCGAGCAGGGAGAAGCCTGTGACATCAGTCGCTGCATGGATGGCGAGGTCCTGGGCGCACTCATAGGCCCTCTTGTTCAGCGTCTTCATGCTTTCCAAGGCCTTCACAGCCGCTTCATCAGATGCCATGTCCGCCTTGATTGCAGTGTTGATGATCCCGACACCAAGGCGCTTTGTCAGGACAAGCACATCCCCTTCCCTGGCGGTGCTGTTCCTCCACAGCCTGTCCTTCGTCGTGAAACCAGTGACAGAGAGGCCGTACTTGATTGTCGAATCGGCGATCGTATGGCCACCAGCAATCACGGCACCAGCCTCCCTGACCTTGTCCTGGGCTCCAAGGAGGATCTCCTTCATCACGGAAAGCTCCATGCAGGATGGGAAACACATGACATTCATCGCGACAGCGGGCTGGGCCCCCATCGCGTAGAGGTCGGAGAGCGCATTGGCCGCAGCGATCTGGCCGAAGTCATAGGCTTCATCCGTGACAGGAGGGAAGAAGTCGACAGACTGGACCATGACACGGCCATCCCCCATGTCCCAGGCAAGCGCATCATCACTTGTCTCGAAACCGACAATGAGCCTGTCATCCTCCATCAATGGTATTGATGAAAGCACGGACTCAAGGTCGCCAACTGGCAGTTTGGCGGCACAGCCGCTGCTCTTCACGGTCTTAGTAAGGCGCACCACGCACCCTCCTTGTATTCAAAGGCGCCTTCGATGTCATCAAGCAGTGCTGAAGCATCGAAGGACGCCCGATTTATCAGGAGGGCCGTACCGCAGCTTGATGACAGGCTGCGGGGCACAGGGACGAGCTGGCTGTCCACGCCCCTGGACTTGAACGCCCTCCTCTGCCGCAAGGCATCGTAATGGGAATGGAAGGTGATTGCTACCTTGTCAAGGTAAGCGTCCACTTCGCACCTTCCGCCTTGGTCGTGACAGTGTAGCCGATGGCTTCAGCGTAGCGGGTCACGTTCTCACGGCTTGCGACGTTGTCGACAATGACAACGAAGTCCTTTGGACGGTCCTTGAGTGCTTTTTTCGTCATCAGAACCGGTTCTGGGCAGCTGTATCCGGATGTGTCAAGCATTGGCTTCCTCCTTCTCCTCCTTGATCCGTGCAATGTAACAGGTGAACACCGCAAGCAGGGCCATCAAGACGAGTATGATGATCGTGGCGGCCTTGCCGCCTGTCGTCGGACCAGCAGTCGAGGATGCCAGGTTGAAGTTGTGCGCCATGGCACCACCAACGACGAGGCCAAGCACTGTGACCGCGCTATCGCTGTTGCCCTCGCCTGCCAGGATCAGCTGGCGCAGCGGGCAACCACCGAGGAGGACTGAACCAAAGCCCACGACGACCATGCCGAGCGTGTTCCACAGCCAGGAGGTATGGGCGACGCTCTGGCCTTCGAAGCCAAACTTGAAGGTACCGCCGATCAGATTGGCGATGAGGGAGGTCAGGAAGACGGCGATGAAGCCTGTGATCAACGTCGTGTCACGGATCAGGAAGAGGTCGCGGAAACCACCAGCGAAACACATGCGGCTACGCTGGGCGGCAGCTCCAACAAGGAGGCCGAAGGCCAAGGACGCCACGACAGGAGCCCTCATGCTGCCAGGACCTTCCGTACTGAAGCGCAGCAGGAAGGGGGCTCCCGCCAGGATGACCAGGAGGATCACGGAAAGGATGCTGAGCCCGGCCCCCTCAACTGTGCCTGCAGGTTTCGCAGGCCCTAATGAGAAGCCCTTTGACAGGGCGATACAGCCCAGTCCTATGCCAGCGACGAAGCCGACCAGGCCGAAGAGCGCGTTCATGTCACCAGCGCCAAGGCGGAGCACCATGCGCAGGGGGCAGCCGAGGAAGACCAAGGCTCCAATCGAGACACCAACACCAAGCAGGAAGCGGATGAAGGGGGCAGACCCACTGCGTGGGCGGAACTCGCCCTTGAGCAGGGAGATCACGAAGGCGCCAAGTACGAGCCCCAGGATCTCCGGGCGCATGTACTGCACGTTGGCGGCACTGTGCAAACCCAGGCTGCCCGCCGCGTCGCGCAGGAAGCAGGCAATGCAGAAACCCATGTTGCCAGGGTTGCCAAGCAAGACGAGCACGAAGGCCGAGAGGCCTACAACGAGCCCTGTGATGATCAGGGACTTCCTTTCCTTTGAGACTGTCATGGCCCTTATCTTACCATTCAACATCTCCACAAACAATGGGAAAGTGTTATCATGAACACATGGTACGACATTACTTCGACAACGCAGCTACCTCATGGCCCAAGGCGCCAGGGCTTCCAGAGCGCGTGAAGTCCTATCTGGAGGAGGAGTGTGTCAACAGCTCGAGGACCTCAGGAGCTGCTGCAAGCGAGGAGGAGGACAGCATACTCGACCTGCGTGACGAGGTAAGCCATTTCTTCCACTCCCCCTCCTCGATGACTGTGTTCACCCCAGGCCTCACCGAGGCGCTCAACATACTCGTGGCAGGATTCCTCGAGCCTGGAGACCATGTGATCTGCACAACCTTCGAACATAATGCCCTGATGAGGCCCTTGCAACTCCATCGGATCCAGTACTCCTTGTTACCAGCAAGCAGGGATGGAGTCACAGAGTGGTCCACCTTTGAAAGCCTGGTCCAGGCAAACACGAAGGCCCTCTTCGTCAATGTGGCAAGTAATGTGACAGGCATCGTGTGTGATCTTGAGGCGGCTTCTGAATGTGCCAGGCACCACCACCTCCCCTTGTTCCTCGACAGCGCCCAGGCCGCTCCTTATGTGGATATCGACATGGATGCACTTGGTGTCACCGCCCTCGCCTTCACAGGTCACAAGCTCTTCCTCTCGATGGAGGGTCTTGGTGGCATAGTGGCCTCCCCAGGTTTCCTGGAGCGCCTCAGGCCACTGATCGCAGGAGGGACGGGGAGCAGGTCTTTGGACACAAACATGCCAGACTTCCTCCCTGACCGCTTCGAGGCAGGAAGCCCAAACGGCCCTGCCCTTGCCGCATTCCGCCATGCACTTGGCTGGTGCATGGAAGAGCGGGAGGCCATGACAACAAGGCTCAGCGCACTCACCAATTCACTCAAGGAAGGACTTGAACGGACAGATGGAGTTGAAATCGTAGGTGGCACAAGAGGACCACACGCCCCGCTCTGGTCAATCACCTGTCCGGGACGGGACCTGGCTGAAGTCTCAATCGAACTGACAAGACGTGAAGGGATAGAGAGCCGTGTCGGTTACCACTGCGCCCCCTTTGCCCACAAGGTGCTTGGAGCAACAGAAGGTACATTACGCTTCTCACCAGGCCCCTTCACAGGAGATGATGAAGTGGACCTGCTGGTCCATACACTTGAGGAGGTTTTGAGATGAACATATCTTGGTCTGATACAGCCAAGGCCCTTGCCAAGGGACCTGTAACCATAAGCCTGGAGTACGACAGCAAGGGACATCCCTACGAGGTGCTTGGAAGCGGTGGGACAGATCCTTCAACCTTCTCCCTGCCTGTCTCGCTCGTCCTCTTCGGAGCAGGACATATCGCAAAGGAACTCTGCCTCCTTGCCCGCCGAGCTGGCATGGAAGTGTATGTGCTTGATGACAGGGAAGCTGAACTTACAAAAGATGAGTTCAAGGAAGCCCATCGCATCCATTGCGACTTCAAATCTTTTCCAGATGATAAGTTGTCAAAGGTAAGCAATGCTTACCAATGCATATTCACCCACGGCCACCAGTTCGACACCACCTGCCTTGCCTGGTGCGCGGCCCATCCTGGTGCCTACACGGGCATGATAGGATCCCGACGCAAGATCCAGGCCTGTTTCGACCAGCTCAGGGTGGCAGGTGTCAGTGATGCCTTCCTCTCAAAGGTCCACTCGCCAATCGGGCTTGGGATCAACGCTGTCACACCCTTTGAGATCGCCATCGCCATCATGGCTGAAATCATCTCGGTTTTCCGCGCTGACAGGTCCACTGTCGTGCTCTCACCGGACATGCTTGACCAGCTCACCAAGGCGGAGGACGCCACCATTGTCAGGGTGCTCTCGGCAGAAGGTTCGTCCCCGGCCCGCCAGGGCGCTATCATGATCGTACGACAGGACAGCATCATAGGCACGGTTGGAGGAGGAGCCTTGGAACAGCTTGCCATAAACGAAGCCAGGGCCTGCCAGAAGCCCATGGTCAAGGAATACAGGCTTGATGAGAAGGGTACGGGCATGGCCTGCGGGGGCTCGGCCCGCCTCCTCTTCACTCCTCCAGCATTATCTTGAGAATCTCGAGGTCGGTCTCCTTCATGCCCTCGCGGCCCACACGGCCGAAGCTCTCGATTGTCTTCTCGATGTCGCCTCCGACCAGGCCCTCCCCCTTCTTGAAGCAGTTGCCTTCGGCAGTCATCTCAAGGGAGAGGATCGCCGCTTCGAGGGCTGATGAGATCTTCGCCGCACAGCTTGGCTTGGCACCATCACAGACCATGCCGCCGACATTGGCAAGGACATCAGTGATTGTCTGACTGATTTCCTCATCGCTACCACCTGCCAGGAAGCAGATCCCCGCCGCCGCGCCGGTCGCCGCATTGACAGCACCGCAGAAGGCGGACAGGGGGCCGAGGAAGCGTTTCTGGTGGATCGCTGTCAGGTTGGCAAGCGCGAGGGCCCTAAGCAGCTCCTCATGGCTTTTCTTCCACTCCTTCGCGTACTCGATCACAGGAAGTGAGACGGTAAGACCTTGGTTGCCAGAGCCTGAGTTGATCACGACAGGAAGCGGGCAGCCCGACATCCTGGCATCGGAGCCGGCCGCCGCCATGGCGCGGGCACGGATGCGCACATCGGATGCATCATAATGCGTGAGTAGCGTACGTCCGACGGAGACACCATACTTCTTCGACAACCCCTCCCGTGCGATCGCCGTGTTGTACTGGATCTGCCGTTCGAGAACAGCCTGCACTCGGGAGATGTCGACATTCTTCGCGAAGTCTATGATCCTGCACACAGAAAGCGAGGCCTTCTCCTTGGCAAGCGTGTCATTGACAGTACCACAGGTCGCCTTGCGGTCGACCAGGACCTGGCCATCGTGCTCAAGCCAGGTGATGTCGGTGTGGCCTCCAGAGACAGTGCAGGTCGCACTCTCCTCCCCTGCCCAGCCAGTAACCTCGATATAAAGGGAAGGCACACCGGGTACGAGCTCAACAGAGCACCAGGCAGGATCCGAGAGGAGTTCGCCTGCCTTGGTGATGTCGTCAGGACCAACCTTGCTCAACACTTCAAGCACCAGGTCACAGCGCCCACCAAGCACACCCAGTGTCGCCGCCGCCTCGATGCCCTTCATACCACCAGAATTCGGAACAGTGACAGCCTTCACGTTCTTGACGATGTTGCCACTGGCCTTGACGCGTATGCGCTCCGGCATCATGCCAAGCGTCTTCCTCATCGTACTTGAGGCATAGGCAATGGCTATGGGCTCTGTACAGCCCAGGGCTGGCTGGAGTTCCTCCTCCAAGATCCGGACAAAGTCATCGTAATAGGCTTCGATCATCAAGCTCCTCCCTTCTGCCCTGATGATAGCACAAGAGAGGCATCATGTTCCCGTCCATGGACAAAAGAACATGATACAACACACCAGCACCTTGTCCATGGGGCAAGATATATCCCTCACTGGTTGCAATACGCCTGGCTTCATACAAGCAAACAAGCACTCATCTGATATCTACTTGATAATATCAGACCTATAAAGGAACTTATTATCATACTAACAATATGATAGTCAGGATTCAGCATCAGCCTACCATGAAACTTGATGAGGACCTGGTAATCAGAAAAACGCCAATCAAATACGATGGCAGTCACGGTGAGAAGGAATCAGTGATATGAAAGAATCCGCTACTGCTCACTTCCGTGTTCAAACGAAACGTAGGAGCCTGTCATCCTCTCCTGTCAGAATAAGGAAACAATCTACAGGCGGATTCTTTTTCAGGCTTGCAAATAGGGAACAAGACAAGCAGGATATACCGCTATGACCTTGTGTTCAGACAAAGGAAATGGAAACCTTTTTCCCAAGTGCAGCAGCAATCCTTTCAATGGTCGCCATCGAAGGATTTCCAACTCCACGTTCAATCCTGCTTAGATTGGACTGGTTTATTCCAGTCTTCTTTGAAAGCTGTTCCTGTGTCATCCCTGCTTCAAGCCTCGCATCGAGCATTGCCCTCATCAGCTGGGTCTCTGTATCAAGGGCGTCCCATTCCTTCTTGAATTCAGGATCTTCCAAGTTCTTTCCAAGGTACTTAGTGAAATCATCCATTGTTGGTCCTCCTTACCAACCAGTCGCTCCTGTATCGCAATGCAGTTTCAATCTCATTCGACGGGGTCTTTTGCGTCTTCTTCACGAAGCCATTGGCCAATAGGCAATTCCTCATCCCGAGAAGAACCACCTATGGATTATAAGCTATTGCATATAAGCATATCATCAAATTCTCATTTTACAGATTGGCGTAAGGTCATGATCATCCAAAGTCAAGACACATCAGGTGCAGCATGGATCAACACAGGCTTGTCCAGCACCGTACTACCAATGGAAGTGTTTCCTACATCCGTCCTCCTTCACGCTGAATCAACACCAATATAGGTAACTGTGGAAGCGGTTGAAATCCAGAAGTCTTATGAGCAATGAAAGCAATCACTTGTTCCATCAAAGCATCAGGCTTATCCTCAAGATATGGAAAGACACCTTGCCTACACATCTCCAATTGGACCTCTGCTGCTCTTGTCGGATGGTGAAGCCCTCTGCCGTCTCGATTTCATGGACGATGCTGGTTCCTATCCCAAGGACGCTGGAGACAACATCCTGGAGCAGTCTGTGAAGTGGCTTGATGACTACTTCAGCACAGGACATTGGAATCCTGACCGTCCCCCGATGCGTCCTAAAGGGACTGTCTTCAGGGAGGCGGTCTGGCAGGAGCTGGCGATGCTTGGAGAAGGCAGGCTCACAAGCTATGGGGAGCTTGCACGCAAGGTCGAGGCAAGGCTTTCACACCACACGGCCGCCAGGGCTGTAGGCGGGGCCGTAGGTGCCAACCCCATCGCCATCATGATCCCCTGTCACAGGGTGGTCGGCTCTGACAGGAGCCTCACAGGTTTCAGCGGGGGCTTATGGCGTAAGAAAGCCCTCCTGGAGTTGGAGGGCTTCGACTTGTCCACGTTCAAGGACTGATCAGATTCTTCCAAGGGCCTTGAGGACCTTCTCAGGCGTGATCGGCCAGGAACGCACCCTTGCGCCAACCGCATCGTAGATCGCATTGGCGATCGCAGGGGCGGCACCGTTCGTCGCGATTTCAGAGATGCTCTTGGCTCCGAAGGGGCCGTAGGCATCGTTGACATCGATCAGGACAGCCTTGAAGTCCTCTGGGGCCTCACCAATCATCGGCACGCAGTAGTCAGTGAAGTTGTCTGTCAGGCAGCGTCCATCCTTGTCCAGGACCATGTCCTCGTAGAGGGTATGGCCGATGCTCTTCATCGCAGCGCCATACATCTGGCAGAGGGCCATCTCCGGATTGATCGGCGTACCTGCGTCCTGCAAGGCGTAGAACTTCATCACCTTGATTTCCCCAGTGCGCTTGTTGACAGCGACCTGGGCGAAGTGCGCACCGTAGGGTATGGCTGAATTGGCTGTGGCGAACGAGCCTGTACCGACCAAGGCACCACGGCCATCACCTGCCTGGGCATCATGGCTGAGCTTTGCGTAGCTCAGGCGGCGTCCTGTGGACTTCGACACCACGAAACCAGGGGCTTCAAGCTCAAGGTCATCCTCTGGCAGGTCCATCTGCAGGGCTGCCTCGGCTATCATGCGGCGTTTGAGGTCCTTGACAGCGTTGAGCGAGGCGTTGCCCGAGAAGTAGGTGCCACTTGATGCGTAGGCGCCAGTATCGAAGAGGCAGCTGTCCGTATCACCAGAGACGACGGTGACCAGGGAGGGCCCGACCTTCATGATTTCACAGACGATCTTGGCCGAAATCGTATCAAGGCCGGTGCCGATGTCAGCACCACCTGAAAGCAGGATGAAGGTGCCATCACCAAGCAGCTTGCACTGGGCGTTCGACTGGTCGAGGCCAGGCAGGCCGGAACCTTGCTGGATCATCGCAAAGCCCTTGCCTATGGCCCAGTCAGGATCCGGGGAGGCCTCCCTCTGACCCCACTTGATCATCTCAGCACCCTTGCGCAGGGCTTCCTTGACGCCACAGGAGCCGACAGGCACGACAGTGCCCTCACGACCCTCGCCAAGACCACGCAGTATCTCAAGCATGTAGCCCTCATCGACAACATTCTTGAGCGCCATGTCGAGTGAGTCCACTCCAAGCTTGTGGGCCAGCTCATCCATGCAGCTCATGATGGCGAAGTAACCCTTCGGAGCACCATAGCCTTGGTAGGCACCTGTTGGCGGGATGTTGGTGTAGTAGGTGTTCAGGTCGTAGTACATGTTGTCCACGGCGAAGAGCGGCAGCGTCTTGCTGCTCGCGTTCATCGGAACCGTGAGGCAGTGGTTGCCATAGGGCCCGGTGTTCGCCCTGACATCCATGTAGATGCCAGTGATCGTACCATCCTTCTTACCTGACATCTTCACCGTCAGCCTCATAGGGTGGCGGGTGGAGTTGGCGTAGAACTCCTCGGCGCGGGTATTGCGGTAGTAGATCGGCAGGCCTGTCAGCCAGGTCGCGTAACCACAGAGGTCCTCGACCAGGATGTCCTGCTTCGAACCATAACCACCACCAACACGCTCCTTGATCACATGGACCTGGTTCTCATTGATGCCACAGACCTTGGCGACGATGCGCCTGACGTGGTATGGGACCTGGGTCGAACAATGGAGCACGAGGCGTCCGTTCTCCATCTTGGAGTAGCAGACATGAGGCTCGAGCGGCGTGCACTGGACCTGGCTGGTCTGGTAGGTCTCCTCGACAACGGCATCGGCTTCTGCAAAAGCCTTCTCGATGTCACCAATGCCACCATGGGCACCAGCTGCGACATTGTGCCTGATGTCACCATGGAGTGGGAACTGGTAGATGACCTCGCCATCCCTGGGGTCGGCATCCTTGTTGTACTCGTCAAGACCAGCGGGAGCGCCCGAGACGTACGACACCTTTCCATTGTGCACAAGCGGAGCACCGGGGGCCATGGCCTCCTCAACAGTGAAGATGGGGTCGAGGGGCTCGTAGGTGACCTCAATCAGGCCCATGGCCTTATGTGCCGTCTCCCAGTCGCGTGCGACTACCGCTGCGACACGGTCGCCGACATGGCGGACCTTGCCATTGAAGAGCCTCCTGTCGTATGGGCTGGGCTCAGGGTTGCC
Organism: uncultured Spirochaetales bacterium; assembly: GCA_944392695.1. Lineage (GTDB taxonomy): Bacteria > Spirochaetota > Spirochaetia > Sphaerochaetales > Sphaerochaetaceae > Bullifex. Next base: position 15,556 of record CALXXN010000018.1, read on the forward strand.
CTGGCCTGCCTGCATGTAGTAGACATCCGGGCAGTTGAGATGGGTGATCACCGCTTCGACTCCATCGAGGGCCTCTGCCCTGGATGTATCCATGCTTGTGATATAAGCCATGGCGTAAGGAGAGCGGAGCACGGCAAGCACATAGGCGCCGGGTTCGACCTTGTCTTCTGTGAAGACCTTCTCACCAGCTACGAGGGCGCGTCCATCGACCTTGTCCATCGGCTTGCCGATGTAGTCAAGGTTGTCACGGAAGGTCGGGGAGACAGGCGTCCTGTATTCCCCGAAGGCCCTCTTCTCCTTGACCAGTGCCAGGGCAAGGCGGAAGTGCTCGTAGCCAGCATCCCTGATGAAGACGGAGGAAAGCACATCCTTCAAGTCATCCCAGGAAGCATCGGGCTTCTTCTCAAGGAGCCAGGTGATCAGCAAGGCGACCGTCGGGGAGTTGTAAGCGCTCTGGACGACACCTGCGCGGATCATGGCCTCCTGCACATCGTTGATCCGGCCCCGGGTCAACAAGGATTCGGCGGTCCGGACAGTCCGTCCTTCGACCATGTAGAGCAAGGTGAGGTTCGAATGGCGTGGCTCATCGTCTATGATCACGATGTCGCTTCCTGTGAAGCCCTCGCCATCATCACTGTCACGTACGCTGGTACAACCCAGCGAATAGAGGACAGGGCGCAACACCGAGTCCTCAGGCATTGCGCAGCTTGTCTTCTTTCCGTTGAGGATGAACTCTGTCATCGGGCCACCTCCTTCAGGATTGAAAGGCACTCTGATGCGATGTAGCGCTTGTAGGCGGCGCTCCCCGTCAGGTCATCGACATAGCTGGCACTGGCGACCTCATCAGCAGTGACAAGGCCCGTACCATTGACGAGGGCGTAGTAGCCACAAGGCCCGTAGGCCGCATTGAGGGCGCTGTGGGTCGAAGAGGAGCGTGCGATGCGCTTGACGCGCACCACGGCATCAAGAGGGACGAGGATGCTTGTCACAAGCCTGTCGGCACGACGAGCATGGATGAAGTCCAGCAGGTCCACCTTGCCTTCGCCTTCGATCAGCAGCGAGGCACCAGCGGCCAGCAGGCCAGGCACCAGGTAGGCATCATCACGGAAGCTGCAGACATCCCCAGCCACCCTGGCCTGGCAACGTGTCGTGAAGTTGGCCATGTACATGGCGGCTTCCTTCAGCCAGGCAGGTGTGGAGGCAGAGGCCACGACGTCCTCGAAACTTGCAAGGGCGCCGATTGAAAGGCAGCCATCTTCCACACGGATGGTCCTGTCCAAAGCGGCGGAGAGGTCGATCAGTATGGCCTCAGGGCCTGCCGTGCCTCCCAACCTGAGGAGCTCAGTGCCTCCGGCGAGCCAGAAGGCACCTGGGTTTTCCTTCTTCAGCCTGACGGCTTCAGCCGCACTCGCGGCCCTCAAGATCTCACGCATCAATCCTCCTTCACTCGATCACCGGTCCCGGTGGCAGTGTGGCTACAGCACTGAGGAAGTGCTCCAAGGCCCTGGCTGTCGTACCGCGCCTGTACGCAGGCATGGCATGGGGGCTGATCGCCTTGTCCCAGCCCTCTGTGATGGCAGGGATGAGGCTTGGGACCTCATCGACAGCGTGGCCCTTCAACAGGTCTTCGACCTCGTGGCTTCGGATCACCTTGGGACCAGCGGCGCCGGATGAGGCGCGGAAGTCCTTGATGATGCCGTCTTCTATCAAGACAAGGCTTGAAATCGAGAGCTTGCTGATCGCGTTGGCCCGCCTGGTGCCGACCTTGCGGTAGTAGGCGTAGCTGTATGGGACCTCAGTAATCCGTATGGCGGTGATCAGCTCATCTTCATGGAGGTCAGTCTTCTTGCTTCCACGGATGAAGTCATCAAGCAGGACCTCACGCACACTGTCGGCAGAACGCAGGACGACCACGGCATCCAGGAGGATCAGCGGCTGTGGCAGGTCACCCTTTGGGGACGCGTTGCCTATGTTGCCTCCGATCGTGGCCGTGTTGCGCAGTGCCACAGCACCCATGCGGGATGCCGCCTGCCTCACATGCCAGGGGACGAGGTCGGATGCTGCGATGGCGGACGGGGTCTCGAGGGCCCCGATCTCGATGCGTCCATCATCGAGCTTCCTTATGCCCTTGAGTTCCTCTATCCCAGAGATGACCATCACTGGCCAGGGGAAGACAGGTGTGATCCCTATCCCCTGCTTGTACTGGACCATCAGGTCGCTTCCACCCGCAAGTGGATGGGCGCCTGTCTCCTTGCGGATCCGGAGGGCCTCATCAAGGTCCTTTGTGACAAAGCAGCGCTCTACCATAAGCCCCTCCCCTTCCTCGCTGCGAGGAGTATGGAATCGACAATGAGGTCGTAACCTGTGCAGCGGCAGATGTTGCCGCTGATCGCGAGGCGCACATCCTCCTCGCTTGGATCCGGATTGGTCAGCAGCAGGGCCTGGGCGGCCATGACCATGCCGGGGATGCAGAAGCCGCACTGGACAGCCCCGCCCTCGGCGAAGGACTCGATGATGCAGCGTCCCTGCTCTGTATCGCGCAGACCCTCGATTGTGACGATTTCATCGCCATCGACAGCGCCGACAGGGATGATGCAGCTTGTCACCAGATGTCCGTTACGAAGCACGGAACAGGCTCCGCACTCACCCTCACCGCAGCCTTCCTTAGTCCCTGTGAGGCCAAGGTCCTCGCGGATCACATCAATCAGGCGCGTCAGCGGATTGCCTTCAAAGCTGACTTGCCTTCCATTCAAGGTGAACTTGATCATCCATCCCTCCTGACAGCCTCGATGTCTTCCACAGGCATCGGGATCTTGTGGACCTCTGTGTCCAAGGCCCTCTCAAGGGCATCGATATAAGCGGCATCGGCTCCATTGAAGACCAGTTCGCCCATGCCCTTGGCCCCGAAAGGCCCCCATTCGTAAGGGTTGTCGACAAGGCCCCACTCCTGACGCGGGAAGTCCATGCTGGTCGGTACGACGTAGTCAGACATGCTCGACTGGCGGAAGTGTCCACCCTTGTTCTCCATCTTCTCCATCGAAGCGTAGCCAAGGGACTGTATGATGCCGCCATTGACCTGTCCATGTACGATCAGCTCATCGATCGCCTTGCCGATGTCATGGCTCGACCAGATGCCGAGCACATGCACCTCATTCGTGACTGGATCGACCTCGAGCTCGACACAGGCGGCGCCCCAGCCATAACCAAGATAGGCATCACCCTTGAACGTCGCCTGCTCCCAGGGGTGGCCATCTGGATGCTCGTACTCGGTCTCGACCTCGTAATGATCCTCACCAAGATGCTCCTTCATCTCGAGGGCGGCCTTCTCGGCAAGACGTCCGACGATCATGGTCGAACGGCTGGCCGCGGTAGGTCCGGAGTCAGGCACCTTCGATGTATCCGGGTTGTCATAGGTGACATCATCCATGTCTACACCCAGGACGGCACAGACGATCTTGCGCAGTGCGGTGCGGAAGCCCTGCCCCATCTCGGTCTGGCCGCAGAGGATCGTGTAGTGACCACCATCCTTCACCAGGCGCAGATGGGCCTTGATGATCGCCTGTTCACCGTTTCCAGTGAAGGCACCACCATGGTTGTAGAAGCTCATGCCTATGCCACGCCCGGATCCACGCTTGTACTCTGCCGCCTTGCGGAAGTAATCACTCTTCTGGGCGACCTGGGAGAGCATCTCCTCCAGGACGACCTTCTCCACGATGTGCCCCTGGGTGACGGTCTCATCCCCCTGCTTGAGGAAGTAGGACCTCTTGTACTCGACAGGGTCGACCCCAAGCGCGTGGGCGATATGATCGAGGTGGATTTCGACAGCGAAGAGCGTCTGGGGTGCGCCGAATCCGCGGAAGGCATCGGAGGGGAAGGTGTTGGTGGCCATGCCATAGCCATGGATCCTCGTGGCGGGGAAGTTGTAGACGCCATTGGCGTGGAAGACACCACGCTGGAGGACGACGTATGACGAGGAGAGGTAGGCCCCGACGTTGTAATAGACGTTGATGTCACTGCCGAGTATGCGGCCATCCTTGTCGACACCTGTGCGGAAGGTGACCTTGGAGGGATGGCGCTTGACAGAGTAGAGCATGTCCTCCTCCCTGTCGAAGACCAGGCAGATGGGGACCTTCAGATAGCTCTCAGCAACCAGCAGCGGACCTGCCAGGACATCTGGAAAGTGTTCCTTGCCACCGAAGGCGCCACCTGTGGTCGTCTGCTTGACCACGATGTCCTCAGGCTTCAAGCCAAGCAGCCCTGCCACGCTCTTGCGTACATAGAAGGGGCATTGGGCGGATATGTAGAAGGTGTAGTGGCCATCCTCGAGAGTGCAGATCGCGGCATTGGTCTCCAGGTGCACATGTTCCTGGAAGCCGGTCTCGACCGTCTCCTCGAAGATCCGGGCAGCGCCTTCCAGGACACGTTCGATGTCCCCGCCCTTCTCGCTGACCAGCTGGCAGTGGATGTTGTCATCCCCAAGGATGGGTCCACCCTTCAGTGCCAGGGAGTCATCGATTGAGACGACAGGCTCCTGCTCATCATAGGTGATCTCGATCGACTCATCGAGTGTCTTCAACACAGCCCGGCTTGGCCCTGTGAGGATGCCTATCGTCTCACCGACATAACGCACATCGCCATCGGCGAAGCACCGCCAGTCCTTGGCGATCATCAGAAGGCTGTTCTGGCCTTCTGGTGGGATGTCCTTGGCTGAGAAGAAGGAATAACCCTCAGGCAGCTCAGGCAGCTTTATGTCGACGATCCGGGCACGTGGGACGCTGGAACGCACCAGACGCGCATAAATCATGCCAGGCAGCCGCATGTCGCACAGGTAGACGGCCTCGCCCCTCGCCTTCTCGAGTGCGTCGACCCTCCTGACCTTGTCATCAATCCTGGTCACCAGATACCTCCAAACGGGTGTTAGTCATTGTCCATTTGCTTTCATAATGGGGATTTGCCGCCATATGAAGGAATGTCCTACTTCGGATTATAAGCCTAAGGCCCACTCTTGCCAAATGGATTGTTGGGAAAAAGGACAGGGCACCATGCGCTGTCCACACAGGGTGCCCTGTTTCCCATCCTCAGCCTCCTCAGGCCTCGATCCTGCCCTCCAGGGCATAGGGGAGGAGGGTGTAGAAGGCCGAGCAGATCACCAGGTCTTCGACGCGGTTGATCTCGTTCGGGGCATGGGCCTGGGCCTCGTCACCAGGTCCGAAGCCGATGGCTGGAATCTTGTGGCGTCCGGTCGTCGCGACCAAGTTGGTCGAGAAGGTCCACTTGTCGACGACAGGCTCCTTGGCGAAGAGGGCCTCGTAGTCGGCCACGGCAGCCTTGACGAGCGGGTGGTCGGCATCGATCTTCCAGGTCGGGAAGTAGAGCTCCTGGGAGTACTCCTTGTTGGTCCAACCTGTCTTACCGTAGTCGGGCATCTCGACGATGATGTCCTCTGGCTTGTCACCTGTGGCCTTGGACACATACTCCCGCACCTGGGCGATCGCCAGGTCGGCATCCTCGCCCCAGGTCAGCCTCCTGTCAAGGTAGAGCATGGCGTAGTCGGCCACGGCGCACTGGCTGGGTCCCTTCACGTCCATCTGGCTGACGGTGATCGTGCCCTTGCCGAGGAAGCGCTCCTCATCCGGCTGGAGGTCCTTGTTCAGCTGCTCAATCGCCAGGGCGGCGCGGGCGGCCTTGTAAGCGGCGCTGACACCACGCTCAGGGGCCGATCCATGGCAGGAGATGCCGCGGAGGATCACACGGATCTCCATGCGTCCACGGTGTCCACGGTAGATGCGGCAGCTGGTGGGCTCTGTCGAGACGATCAGGTCAGGCTTGAAGCCCTCCTCCTCGATCAGGTACTTCCAACACATACCATCGCAGTCCTCCTCCATGACGGTGAAGGTGAACCAGATAGTGTACTCACCATCATAGCCAAGCTCCTTCAGCATGCGGCCTGCGGTGATCATCGCGGCGGCACCACCCTTCTGGTCAGAAGCACCCCGGCCTTTGACAAGACCATCCACGATCTCACCTGAGAAGGGGTCGAAGTCCCAGTTGGCCATGTTGCCGACCTCTACCGTGTCGATATGTGCATCAAAGGCCAGGCTCTTCGGACCATGACCCACACGGGCGATCACCGAGCCGAGCCCATCGATCCTGACCTCGTCGAAACCTGCGTCCTCGCAGATCGAGGCGATCAGGCGGCAGACATCCTCCTCCTTGGAGGAATAGCTCTTGGTCTGGACGAGACGGCTGAGGCACTCAGCGGTCTTCTGCCTGTTCTCTTCCGCCAGCTGGCGGATCCTGTCCTGGATCTTCATCTGAAAAACTCCTTGTCATCCAAACCAGCCACTCAGCTGGGTATCTGGTCTACGTTCTCCCAGACGCGTCTTGCGACCTGGGCAGCCTTGCGGAAGACCTCCTCGACATCAATGCCTGGGAAGGCCCCCTCCTCCATCACGATACGGCCATCCACGATGACCGTCCTGACGTTCCGTGCGCTCATGCCCCATACGAAGTGGGTCGCGGCGTTCGCAGCAACCAAGGGCGTCGGAGCCTGGTAGTCCAGGAGGACGAGGTCTGCGGTATAGCCCTCCTCGACCCTGCCCCAGCGGCGTCCATCATTGAAACAGGTCTCGACAAGCCTGGCACCGCGGTTCAGGGCGGTGACGAAATCGGCAGGCCACCAAGGCCCACCCGAGTCCTTGTGCTTGAAGAAGCCCAGCTTCAACTCCTCGAACATGTCACCACCACAGCCATCCGTGCCGATGACGAGCTTTTCCACCTTGCCTATCCTGTCCAGATAGCCGACATGGTTGTTCATGTTGCTCCTGGGGTTGTGCGCGAGGAAGGCACCCCGCTCATTGATCAAGGCGATCTCATCATCGCTGAGATGCAAGCCATGGACCAGGAGTGTCTTGCCATCAACCAGGCCATAGCGGTCCAGGCGGCGTACGATGTCCTCACCATGTTGGTGGTGTGACCAGAGCACATCATAGCGGTCCTCGGCGACATGGAGGTGCATGCCACGTCCACTGGAGCGTACGGCGTCAGCCATCAGGTCCAGCCCTTCCTCAGGGATGGTGAAGGGCGCATGGCCTCCGATCATCGCTTCGACCAGCACCTTGCCATCCTTCTTGCGCTTGTCGACCTCGCGGGCGAAGCGCAGGTTCTCCTCCACGCCTTCCCTGACCTCGTCCATGCCACGGTTGCGGTCCGTGACCTCATAACAAGTCACGCCGCGGAGCCCCACCTCCTCGATGCCACGGGCGATCGCCGAAAGCGAACCGTCGATATAGGAAGGAGAGGCATGATGGTCGATCACAGTGGTCGTACCAGCGGCTATTGCCTCGATTGAACAAATCAGGGATGAGTAGAGGCAGGCCTCCTCATCAAGCGCCCTGTCGAGGCGCCACCACCACTCTTTCAAGACCTGGATGAAGTCGGTCTGGGGACCTGCCTTCACCAGCATGCCCCTGCTGAGCCCTGAATAGTAGTGGTGATGGGAGCAGATGTTGCCAGGCATCAGCGTACGTCCACGCCCATCAATGACCTTGTCCGCCTTGGCATCAAGGCCCTTGCCTATGGCCTTGATGATGCCATTACAGACCAGGACATCCCTGTCCTCCTCCACCTCGAAGGGTGGAGCCGTCTGCATTATCCGGACACCCCGGATAAGGATGTCAGCCATCGCTCCTCCTAGTCTCTGTCCACCTGTGTAAGCAGGTAGGGGTAGGAAATGAAGACCTCGCTGATCAAGGAGAGTGCCTCCTCGTCAAGATCGATCTCGAGGTCACGTTCCTCGTCGATGCGCCCGCTCACGATGCGTCCACCGCGACGCACTGTGACCGTGTCGCCTTCGACCAGGAAGCCTTCGTTCTCACTGTCGAGGAAGTCCTCCTTCGATGAGAAGAGGGTGAACTTCTTCTTGTATGGTCCTCCGCTGTAGGGGCAGAAGGTCTCGCAGTTGCCACATTCGTTGCAGTAGGCATCGATGTGGAGGATCTGGAAGGGATCTTCAAAGAGGCCGCTGTCCCTTAGGTCGATCGCCACATTAGCCCTGTTCGGACAGACATCGACGCACTTGTTGCAAAGGTAGGAACACTCGAGGCAGCGGGAAGCCTCCTTGGCAAGGAAATCCTTCCAATCAGCGCCACAATCGGAGATGTCGATTGAGGCCTTCTTGTCGATGATCGATGCGAAGTAGGCATCCTCCTTCTGGCGGTACTCCTCATCATCGAGCTCATCATCTTCATCCTCGTCATCATGGTGGTGATGGCCACAGCCGTACTCCCCGTCATCGTCATGATGGTGGCCACAGCCACACTCATCATGCTCATGATCATGACCGCAGGAGCACCCGTCGTCATCGCACTCATCATCGTCACCAGCCTCACCCAGCTCATCAAGGACGCGGTCGATGCAGTCATCGACAGCGGCACGGGCGCTGGCCATGGCCCTGACGACGGTGGAAGGTCCGCTGACGGCATCTCCGACCACATAGACATCTGCATCGCTGAGGAAGCCCTCATCAGCCTCGAGGGACAGGCCTTCCAGGAGGCCAAGGTCGGCACTCTCACCAACAGCGCTGATCAGGATGTCGGCATCGAGCACGACGCTTTCCCCACTCTCGACAGGACGGCGGCGTCCAGAGGCATCGGCCTCTCCAAGGACCATCCTGGCGGCAGTCAGGCGGCCATCCGTGAAGTCCTTGGGGTTGGTAAGGAAGAGGAAGTCCACACCATCGGCGATGGCGGCTTCGTACTCCTCCCTGTCAGCGGGCATCTCGGCACGGCTGCGCCTGTAAGCGACTGTGACATCCCAGCCAAGGGAGCGTGCCGCACGGGCCGCATCCATGGCCGTGTTGCCACCACCCATGACAACAGCTTTCCTGACTCCAGGAGGGACCTGTCCCTTCTTGTAGGCCTGGAGGAAGCTGACAGCGCTGAGCATTGTACCATTGCCCTTCACACCTGGGTCCCTGGCCTTCTCTGCACCTATGGCATAGAAAAGCCAGTCGAAGCCCTCAGCCCTCAATGCATCCGGTTCCATGGAGGCGGGATCCACTGAGAAGTGGGCCTTGACACCATTGGAGAGGATGAAGTCCACATCAGCCTTGACTACTTCGGCAGGGATGCGGAACTCAGGAATCGCACTACTGACGACACCACCAGCATCAGGAGCCTTGTCGAAGAGGCTGACATCGAAGCCGGCCCTGGCGAGGAAGAAGGCAGTGGCGAGGCCGGCAGGACCCGCACCTACGACAGCCGCCTTCACATCAGCTGGCTCTCCTGGATGCGTCCAGATTTCATCAAGGTATTCCTCACGCCCTTCCTTGGCCGCGATCTTCTTGACCTCCCTGATCGCGATCGGACCTTCCATGTCCATGCGGCTGCAATGGCGCTGGCACTGGTGGTCGCAGATCCAGCCCGTGATGTTGGGAAGCGCGTTCTTGTCGAGTATGACGGCAAGGGCCTCGGCGTAGCGCCCCTCGCCCATCAAGGCGACGTACTCGGGGATGTCCTGATGAATCGGGCAGGCCTCGACACAGGGGGCCACGTAGCAGTCGAGGAGCGGGAGCGGACGTCCCAGTTTGACACTGTCCACCCCCCTGGCATCCTTACGGCAAGGCCCCTCTGGCGCTGTGACCTTGTCATAGAAGGCCTGGAGCGCCGGGACATCGACAACAGTGGAATCCCAGCCACTGCATTCCCCGGTGAGGCTGGCGAGCTGGCCAAGTTTCAGGTAGCCACCTGGCTGCAGGAGGCCTGTTGCCAGGGTGATGGGCTTGATGCCTGTCGCACACAGCTCCTTGATGACAGGAGCACCGACACCACCAGAGAAGGAGATCGGCAGGCGGCCGGAGAAGTGGCGGCTGATCTTCAGCGCGACTCCTGTGGAGATTGGCAGCAACGCACGGCCGGACATGTACATCTCAGCCTCGCTCGCTGGGAGCACACCCTGGTTGTTGATGCTGCTGAGGGTGTTCGTCAGCTTGACGCCAAAGCCATGGCCACACTGTGCTGCATAGGCCTCCAGGCGCTCAAGCATCGGGGCGGCGTCCTTCCACTGCAGGTCGGCTTCGAAGGAAGCTGGCTTGAGTGCCAGGTAATCATAACCCAGGCTGTCCAGGATCCTCCTGACCTCATCATAACCAAGCAAGGTCGGATTGAGCTTCACAAAGACATCGAAGCCCTTGGCGCCTATCAGATGGCGGCATACGGCCTCGATCTCCCCTGGAGGACAGCCATGCATCGTCGAGACGGTGAGCGAGCTTGCGATCCTCTTGCCAATCAGAGGCAGCTTGCCGCGGACCTCCCCTTCACGCCCCTCGTAAGGCGTGCCCTCGAAGAGTCCCTTCTTGAGCGCCTCATCCAATATGGCGATGTAGCCATCGAAACGCCCATCGACGTCAGCATCAGCCAGGCTGTCCAGGTAGTGGTCCATCTTGGCACCCTGGATGCCCGCAAGCGTGTAGCCGACAGAGGCGTTGAAGATGAAGTGAGGCTCCTTCCAATCCTCATGGAAGAGGATGTCGAAGACATGCGTGACGATCCAGGCCTTGAGGTACTCGTCATAAGCCTTCGGCAGGCTGTACTCGGAGGACCATTCGACGTTGTAGCCCTCATCGCGTGCATCGATGCAGGGCTTCTTGACGACGAGGTCGTCCTTGTCCTGGACGGTCTTGAGCTCGATGAAGCGGCCTCCCGCCAGGTAACTTGTGATGATGTTCTGTGCCAGCTGGCTGTGTGGTCCGGCGGCGGGTCCTACGAGGCCCTCCGCCTCCTGGGAGAAGACGCGCACGCGGCCCCCCGGCGCTTTATGGAAATGGGAAGAAGGGATGGAGAAGACGCTGCCATGCAGCCTCAGCTCCCCGAAGACTCTCTCAAGCAAGGCCCCGAAGGGTACACTCCTCATCTTGTCACCCATGTTGACTCCTTTGGATGGTCTGTTTGAATTGTAACCCACCTACGTATGAAGTCAACAATAAACGCAACAAGCTGCAACAAACTTGACCTCATCGAAGATCAAGACGGAAAGCTTTGAGCATCCCCCAAGTCCTTGGTTTAAAGCGGAAGATGGATTATCAATAGGTAGGCAGGAGGATACGATGGGCAAACTCACAGTGGCATTTCTGCAGCTCACACCAACAGGAAGCCTGGACGGCAACCAGGCAAAGGGCCTCGAGGCCTGCCGGGAGGCGGCCCGCCAGGGTGCGGACATCGCCCTCTTCCCTGAGATGTGGAGTAATGGCTATGACATCTACCGACGTCCTGTCAGCGCATGGGTGGCCGATGCCATCACGGGTGATGGTCCTTTCATCACAGCCTTCCAGGAGGCGGCAAGGGAACTGGGGATGGCGATCTGCCTGACCTACCTCGAACAGCATGAGGGCGGCCCCAGGAACTCGCTGGTCCTCTTCGACCGCAGAGGGCAGCGTGTCCTCGATTACGCGAAGGTCCACACCTGCGACTTCGATGTCGAGAGGAACCTGACTCCAGGAGATGGATTCAGGACAGCCTCCCTCGACACCGCCTCAGGTCCGGTACAGGTCGGCGCGATGATCTGCTACGACAGGGAGGCTCCAGAGAGCGCCAGGATCCTGATGCTCCAAGGCTCGGAGCTGGTCCTCGTACCCAATGCCTGCCCGATGGAGGTCAACAGGCTCTCCCAGCTCCGTGCGAGGGCATACGAGAACATGTTCGCCATAGCCACCTGCAACTACCCCTCGGCAGTCCCTGACTGCAATGGACACTCGACGCTCTTCGATGGCGTGGCCTACCTGCCAGATGACGGGGCATCAAGGGACATGTGCCTTTTTGAAGCGGATGAAAAGGAAGGCGTACACCTCTGCACGTTCGACCTGGAACTGCTGCGTGGCTACCGCAGGAGCGAATGCCAGGGCAACACCTACCGCCATCCAAGGAAGTATGGCCTGCTCACTGAGGAAGTGGTCCGGGAGCCCTTCATCCGCCCTGATTACAGACCCTGACCTAGCCCCAGACGGGCTTCAAGGCACCACCAGAGTGACGCGACTCCTCACAGGCGAAGCAGATCAGGTGGGACTCGATCGAGGCATCCAAGGTGGATGGCAGGCTACCCTGCCCCCTGAGTGCCTTGATGAAGTCGGTCATTATCTGCTCATCCCCACCTCCATGTCCTGAGTGGGTAGGAGCGATCGGGATGAGTTCCTCATCACTGTCGAAGCGTTTGAGATGGAGATTGGCATCCATGGTGTCCCCATAGAGCTCACCCTCCGTACCGAAGAGCCTGATCGTCCTGTGGTTCTCCTTCGAGAAACCTGTCATCGTGAAGGTCGCATTGATTCCACCCGCGAAATTGAGCGTGCAGACCTGGTGGTCCACGACATCATTGTCGCAGTGGAAGACACAGCACCCATAGGGCCCATCCTCCAGCGCCTGCCTTATGGCCTGTGGTGATGTGTCATCGCTCACTGTGTCTGAAGGCCAGGTGCCAGGATGGTGCAAGGCCCCTGTCGACTCGTTTGTCAGGTAGATCTTCTCACAATCAAAGGGACAGCCGTCCTTGACAGGACAGGGTGCGAGGCAGCGCCCTGCCGCACCCTCAGGGGCCATCTCCTCCTTGAAGAAGGAGAGCGTACCTGTCGATGAGACACTTTCACAGGGATGGCCGACGATGAAGCGGAGGATGTCCATGTCGTGGCAGGACTTCTGCAAGAGCATGGGGCTTGTCAAATCCTCCCGCCTCCAGTTGCCACGCACAAAGGAGTGGGCCATATGGAAGTAGCCCACCCCTTCGACCGCGTCGATGTTCATCAGGCGTCCTATGGCACCCCTGTCCACAAGTTCCTTGATCGTGCGGTAGAAGGGTGTGTAGCGCAGCACATGGCAGACCGCCACAGTGGAGCCACTTCCCTTGGCGGCTTCAAGGAGCCTAAGGCACTCATCCTTGTCAGGAGAGACTGGTTTCTCAAGAAGTATGTCATAGCCAAGCTCAAGCGCCTTCAAGGCGTAGGTGACATGGGTCCTGTCCTGCGTGGCTATGATGATGGCATCGGAAAGCCGTGGGCGGGCGAGCAGCTCCTCGGCAGAGCCGAACACAGCACCAGGATCAAGACCAAATTGCGCGGCGGCCTTCTGCCTGCGGGCAGGGACCAGGTCCGCAACTGCCACTATGCGCATCTGGTCCGGATGCGCTGTGGCATAAGGGGCATAGGCACCAAGGCCACGTGAGCCAAGACCGATTACAGAGAATGTCACAGGATTCATTTCATACACCTTCAAGCCAATCATAGAGGGAGGAGAAATCCATCACGCCTTTGAAACGCTGCTCCCTCTGCCAAAGTCCGTCTATGAAGCGCCCCGCCAGGGAGAGGACCTCGAGCCGGGTCCCATTACGCTTCAAGTCCTCGATCCCATACACGGAGACCGCGGCATCAAGCGAGAAAACGAGCCTGTCCCTCAAGACCCCTTCACCAAGGTGGCCCTTGAGATAGAGGCGTCCATCATCAGCAGCCCTGGAAGCTTCATCGAAGGAGCCTGCCGCGGCAAGTGATGAGACTGATTCCAATATCCTGCCAACCTCAGGCCCTTCGTCTCCGAAGAGCTGGACAAGATAGTCATCGACGACCTGGTCGAATGAGAGGTCCTCCCAGAGGGTGCGCGAGAGGACATGGGCACCAAGCCCTATGCCCATGAAGGAGCGTATGTCATTGTGTGAGAGCACGCCAGCCGCCCCCTGCTCCTTGGCTCTGGAGACGGCCTCATGGACCGCCTTCGCTGTCGTGTACTCAGCAAAGTCAGGAAGCCTGCCTGGGGCGTAGTCGTCGATGAAGAGGAGCCCACCCTCAACTGCGTCGTGGGCTATTGGGATGAAACGTCCACTTGGGACGCTGCTGCCGCGAGGTGGTTTCACAGCGACCTCGACATCGAGATGGGCGGCAGAGAGCGCCTTGTCAAGCTGGGACAGCAACAAGCCAAGCCCGGCATCATCCCCCACTCCTTCTGGAAGCCAGACATGGACAAGTCCGAGCCCGGGATGGGTCATCGCATAACCAACCACGTTTGAGACGAAGGATGACCTGGTGGCTTCATCAGCCCAGGACAAGGCGATGTCAGGCTTGTCTTTCACCTGGGGCCAGTCCTCTGACGACCAGCCAAGGCCGCGCTCCTCGAAACCACGGCCACCACCGGCCAGCCCAAGGCCGGTCTCCATGCAATAGGAGGGCAGCACCTGGTCTGAGAATTCATAGACCGCCTGCCTCGTGGGAAGGTCATGGCCATCTCCCTTCAACATCGGGTTGTCGCAATGGCTGTACCAGCGCATGAAGCTGCCATATGGCCTGATATGGGAAAGAGAGAGGGCGTTGAAGCCATGCTTGTGGGCCCAGTCGGCGAAGGCGATGTAGGAAGCGAAAGAGGAAGGACCATCTGCGGCGAGGACCCTCCAATCAAGGGCGGCCTTGCCATCCAATGTGGCATCCGCAAGCTCAAAGGAAGGAGGACAGACCTCGACACCAGGGCAGGGAAAAGCGAAGCCGATGGACTCGAGATAGCGGTACATGCCGTAAGAAAGAGCTGATGAAGAACTTCCTATGACCTGGACCTGGCGGTCTGAGACCTCGACATGGAACATGTCACCCTGCCGGGGCAGGAAGGTCAGTGGATCGACCACCATCGAGATCCTGATGGCGGCATCCCCTATGTAATCACGCAGCTCGTCCTCATACATGGATCCATAATCACACAAGCAGTGGATGCTGTCCATAGAAGACCATCTCAGCGGCGGCTGATGATCTCCTGGAGCACGGAGCCAAGACCCTGGTAGTCGCCATCGACGGCAGCCATGCCGGCTTCGAGCATCCTGTCGCTGTCGGCGTTCTTCCAATCAAGGTGGTAGCCTGCATCCTCGGCGATCTTGTTGAAGAAGAAACGCTCGGCACGTCCATTGCCATCCTTGAAGGGATGCAGGGCCTCAGCCTCACCCATGTAGAAGGCGAGGTCGTTGACGAAGTCCTCGATGTCAGCGACATGGCGGAGGTAGTCATCCTTCTCAAGTCTTGAGAAAAGTTCCGAAGCATAGCCCTCGATATGTTCAGCGCGGCAGAAGTCATGCTTCTTGCTCGCTTGGCCTGTACGGACCTGCCCGGCGCTTGGATAGATGTCTCCAAAGAGGTGGGCGTGGACTTCCTTGAGATAATCGAAACCCATGCGGCCCTTGATGGGCTTGACGAAGAGTTCCGCGGTGCGGACGCTGACGATCAGGTTCTCGACCTGGCGCAGCCTGGAACGGTCCTTGATGTTGAAGTAGTTGACAAGGCACTTGGTCCCAGGGTAGTTCGACATCTCGTCATACCCCGTCTCATAACTCACACCAAGGCCCTCTGAGTTGACATAGGCCGCTATGACCTCGTCAGCACTCCTCTCCTCCTCCAGCACGGAGCGTAACAGTGACTCGCTCTCATCGCTGAGCATCCCACCCTCAAGGTCAACCGTGAAGCTCATGTAATCAATGCATTCCTTCACTCGGTCATCTTTCAAAGTCTTCGTCCTCCAGTTTTCCTCAGATTGTGACAAGTCCTGTCCCTAAATGCAAGAGAAAGGGCGGACCGGAGTCCGCCCCATCATAAGGTCATTCAGGATCAGAACGCGAAGCCAAGGACCAGGCGTGGTGTGATCGAGTGGCCGATCGTATCGAAGGAGATGTCCTTGAAGTCGCCAAGGTCCATGACATACTGTCCTTCAATCGCGATGTTGAACCAGTCAGTGAAGTTGAAGCGCATGCCGACATTGGCCGTGGGCTGGACGAAGCCTGTGAACTCAGAGAATGAGAAGAGGCCTTCCTGGCCACTGCCCCAGTCGAGGCGGAGGCGGGCGCCAAGACCGAAGTAGAACTCGCTGATGCCTGCTTCGAAGCTGCCACCGGCGAGGAGGTCGGCATAGATTGACTTGTAGTATGTGTCAAGCTTGTAGAAGTTGTCGAAGCTGATGTCCTTGGAAGGATTGGCGATGGCACCGATGTTCAACTTGATGTCGAAGCCTTCGACGATGTCTTCAAAACCAAACTGCACCTGGGCGTCGGCGGCAAGGTCGAGCGGGCCACCGATGTTGTCGAGGACGACGCCTCCGGCGAAGCCAAGGTTGAAGTGGAAGCTGGAAGGTTCATCGACAGGAACAGGGGTGACGACAGGAGCGGGTGCTGAAGAGGCCTCTTCCTCTATAGGAAGTGTCTCGACGACCTCAGGCTCTGTGACAGGAGCTGGCTCTTCGACAACAGGAGCGGCGGGCTCTTCGACGACAGCTGGCTCAGCAGGAGGAACGACAGTCGTCTCGGTCACAATCTCACTGGCCACCGGTGGAGGGACGACTTCTGGAAGGGGCTCGGAGCTGACAGAGGAGCTTGAGGACCAATGGACACCGTCATAGGACTGCTGCAGGTAGAGCGTATAGCTCCTGCTTCCATCAAGACCACTGCGGGTATAGCTCGTGACATTGGCAGGGACGACGATCCAGCTGTTTTCGTTCTGGGCGTCGACCTGATACCTGAAATACTGCACTGCGGGGTCGTTCTTGACCCACTGCCACTCCACACTGACCGTTGCGGCGAAGACCGGCACGGCGAGGAGGATGAGGAGCGCGGCGGCGATCAAAGCTCTCTTGTTCTTCATGGCTTCCTCTCTTTTTCCGTCCCACAGGGGGACGTCAGACTCCTTATGTCTAGTGTTTCCACACCAGGGGCGTGGATAAAGCACAGCGCCGCAGCAGGGCTGCCACCCTATGCTTCATTCTCTAATTATAGTTGAAGGATTGTCACTCAACAAGGCTAAAGAGGATGTTTCAAAAGCCTTGTTAAAATGATAACATCTGCCCCATGAAACAGCTTGAATCAGTAGCAGTGTTCTGCGCCTCATCCATGCCGGCGGATGAGGCGTTCATCCCCCAGGCACAGGAACTTGGGCGCACGCTCGCAGCGCGTGGCATCACACTTGTCTATGGTGGTGGCTCACGCGGCATCATGGGCGCACTGGCGGAAGCCTGCCACGACGCAGGCGGCACGGTGCTTGGAGTGCTCCCTGAAATCTTCAATACGGCCAAGGTCCTCAAGAAGGACGTACACAGCCAACTCATCATCACCCGTGACATGCATGAGCGCAAGGCGCTGATGTATGAGAAGGCGGATGCCTTCATCATACTCCCCGGCGGCATCGGCACGATGGATGAGTTCTTCGAAGCCTACACCTGGCGCCAGATCGGCTATCATGCGAAGAACATCGGACTGCTGGACATCAATGGCTTCTTCGACAAGCTGCTCTCCTTCCTCGACCACATGGTCGATGAGGGGCTGCTGTCAAAAGAGGCCAGGTCCAGCCTGATTGTCGAAGCCGATATCGACAGGCTGCTTGAAAGGCTGGCGCTTGAGGAAGTGGTGCTTCCAGGGAAGGTGGACTGATGGACAAGAAACGCAGGCAGACCATCATAGACTACTTCTACATGACAGCAGGATCTGCAATCACAGCGCTTGGCATCGCACTGTTCACGAACCCCGCTCAAATCGCACCCGGTGGCGTCAGCGGTATCGGCACCCTGCTCTACCACCTCTTCGGAATAGACGTCGGCCTCTCGATCTTCGTGCTCTCGCTGCCGATCTTCATCATTGGGATAAGGCTCTTTGGCAAGATGTACGGGGTGAAGTCTCTTTATGGGACGCTGGCGCTCTCCCTCTTCACCTCGTTTTGGTGCCTGGTCTTCGGCTACGAAGGCATACTCGACTACTCCAAGGACATGTCCTATTGGTTGAGCTGTCTTTACGGCGGTGTGCTCACAGGTGTAGGCATAGGCCTTGTCATGAAGGCGGGTAGCAACACAGGTGGTACGGACATCATCGCGTTGATCATCGCGCGCTACACACATCTGTCTGCAGGAACCAGCCTCCTCCTGGTCGATGCGGTGATCATCGCAGCCAGCGCCTTCATCTTCTCACTTGAGAGCGCCCTTTATGCGATCGTCGTCGTCTTCATCACCTCGATCATGATCGACAAGGTCGTCCTCTCCATGGGCACGGACTACGCCAAGACTTTTTATATCATCAGCAACAACCTTGACCAGATCGGACGCTTCATCACAGATGAGCTCGACCGAAGTGGCACTGTGATCTCAGCCAAAGGGCTCTACACAGGAGAGGAGCGCCCCATGCTCATGGTCGTCGTCCCGAACCAGAGTGTATCAAGGCTGACAAGGGCTGTGCACGAAGCTGATAAGAACGCCTTCCTGATCATCCAGGACACACACCATGTGCTGGGAGAAGGCTTCACACCAATAGAGAAGGTCGTCGCCGAAGGCCGTAACGACGTCACTCAGTCCTGATCCTGGACATTGAAAAGGGGACCTTCTGGAAGAGGGTCCTCTTTCACCACCTCAACAACTTCTATGGGGAGCGTCAGCTTCCTGACCTCTCCGAGGAAGACGACCTCTACTGACACGCGGGTGTTCTTGTAAATCGAAGTCACCCTGCCCTCCAGTTCCTTCATGGGACCAGAGAGCACACGGATCCTGTCGTTGGGATTGAGTTCCTTCTTGTCGATGATGACCTTTGAAGGTCTGAAATAACCCTTGTTCTCCTCAATCCAGGCGGCGAACTGCCTGTCAGAACCCTTCAGCTCATAGCTTCCATCAGGATTGCGCAGGAAGCCATGGCTCGATGATGACATGGAGAGGATCTCCTTCTTGATCCTCCACAGCTCAGTGTCACTGACAGCGATGATGTAACCAGGCAGCATGGGCCTCACCTGCATCGTCCAGGTCTTGGCGCAGAACTCCTTGCTCTCCCTCACAGGAGACCAGGCATCGAAATAAGAACCCGGGAGGAGGCGTCTGACCGTCTTCTTGAGCAGGCCTATATTGTGGTCTTCCCGACCTGTGTCACAAGCTAGAACGTAATAATCCATGCTGAATCCAAGAAGACAATTTGATGGCCCCAGCGCGATTCGAACGCGCGACCCCTTCCTTAGGAGGGAAGTGCTCTATCCAGCTGAGCTATGGGACCAATCAAAGGGAAGTGGAAAACCCACAACCAAAAGACGTAATGGGAGGATAGCCAGACTTGGGGATTAAGTCAATTACCCCACAAAACACACCTACCCTGCAATATCACACCATATTACGATTGATACATCCTAACCGAGCAAATGAACACTGATATGGAAGACCTGACAAAATCCAATGCTGCCGATTATCTCGATACAGAAGAACTCCAAGCGCTCTATCTTGCAGAAGTGTCAAAAGAAGATTACACAGCAAGCCTCACCAAAGCCCTAGACACTGTATCCAGAGCCAGGGGGATATCTCAAACTTCCGTTTAAGCATCCTCCACAACATCAATAACAGCCAACCAACAAGGAATCACCATCCCCTTCCCAAGCACACATTACTTCTGAATCCATCCAACACAAGACCTTTGTTCACAGTTTCATCAAAGCAACTCTGGAGTCAACGACCTTCAGGACAAGCCCAATGCCATTAAGTTAATTAGCATTAAGAGGAATTGTCCACGGTAGTTGATCGAAGTTTTAACATCTCTGACTCAAATTAAGAAAAGAAAGAAGTATATGAGGCTTGATTCAGACAAAGAATCCCTTTCCCCTTAGAGCAAGTATTTCAAAGGGAAATATAAAAGTGTAGACTTATGACAAGTCAGGCTACTCTGTAGATAAAGGGAATAAAGAGAGCTTTTTTCAAAACTCAGGTCTACAATGAAAAGCTGCATGAATATGCAGAATGCGGGTCTTTGAGGCCTCG
>CALXXN010000019.1 GCA_944392695.1 uncultured Spirochaetales bacterium
CATGCATCGGTGCAAGAAAGTGAGCGCATTAAAAGGCTTCAGAAGAAGCTTGCCCGGCAAGTCAAAGGCTCAAGGCGCCATGCACGTACTCTCCATCTGATAAGGGTCGAATACCAGAAGATGACAAACTGCAAGGATGACCTTGCGAACAAGATCGTGGCGGGACTTGTAGAGAACAGGACGGTGGTCATCCAGGATGAGATGCTCACACACTGGCATAGGGGCTGGTTTGCAGGACATGTCCAGCATTCAGTCCTTGGCAGGGTGAAGAGCGATCTCATGAGGAGGGATGATGTCGTAGTTCTCAACAAGGCAGTGCCGAGCACAAGATTCTGTCCCCATTGCGGGAAGCTGAACAGCCTTTCCCTGAGTGACAGGATTTATCATTGCGACTGTGGCGCTGATGACATGGACAGGGATGTCCATGCCGCACGCAACATGATCTGGTTCTATGAGAACAATGTAGGTGTGGGACGCACCGAAACAAGCGCACCTGAGATCCGAAGAGCAATTGAAAAGGCCTTCATGAAAGGCAATCTCGATTGTCATGGACCGTTGAAGGGCGAAGCTTCCACCTTTTAAGGTGGAGGTAGTTCACATCATCCCTGCTGTGACAATGGTCTTCAGTTCCATTGTCCTGGGAGAGTCCATAAGCATGCGTTTCATCGTTGGTACGGCACTTGTGATCACAGGGCTGTTCATTTCGAACAGCAAGGATCACAAAGATCTTACCTGGGCCTTTTCCTGACAAACAACAATTGATTGTCAAAGTCAGATGGCTTCCTGTACAATTGCTACCATGAGAAAGAAACTGTTGACACTGCTCCTGACAGCCTTCCTGGCCCTGGCCTCGCTTGGTGCTTCCGACTTCAAATTCGTATTCGGCGGTCTGGACCAGCATTCTGAAATACTCTTTGGATTCCTCCCTGCCTACGCCAATGCCGGCGTTGGATACACTGGACTCAGCTTCATCGATGGCCGCACGACGGAGCTTGACCTCCTTGTCGGTGGTGGCTACCTCCAGAGGAAGGTCTGGCAGAATCCAGAAAGCGGCGTAGTGGATTATCCTGTGACAGAAAATGGCAAAGGTCCATTGGTTTATGACAGCGCACTGGTCGATTGGGTCGTACGCTTCTCCCAGGGTTTCTTCGCATCCCCTGTGGAAGGCAAGGACCTCCTGACCGCCTCCCTGTCCTACGAGGGTGCATGGGAAATGAATCTTGATTCCATCGTCAAGGGCAAGATGAGGACAAATCACCTCGACAAGGCAGTGCTTACCCTCGATGATTACATCGGTACAGATTACACAGGCTCCGTCTATCCGGACTTGAAAGGCAATAGGCAGTATTTGTCCACACTCTTCAACTTCCGACTCAGGCTCGACATGATGGACGACCAGGCGACCCACAGCGATGGTTTCCTCGCGACCTTCGATGTCGATTGGGCCTCGGGTGCGCTGAACAGGGCCCTCGATGGAACAGCTGACTATTATTCGCTGACGCTTAACATGGTCGGCTCATATACCCTGTACAACCATACTGATGAGAACGGACGCCATTGGTTCAGCCTGACCTTGATCGACAGGGCGAACCTGAACTGGACTGATGGTGATGAGGTTCCTGTCTCCGCCCAGGGACCAATCTCCCTTGGACGCAAGGTGCGTGGCTACAACACCTACACCTATAACACACAGCTGACATTTGTGAACAACCTCGACCTGCGCTTCTCCGGTCCATCATTTGCTGGCATCTTCCCCCGTGTGAACCTCTTCCTGGACATGGGCTATGGAACAGGGAAGTACTTCAACAGCAGCCAGGAAGGCGACAACTTCCTCGCAAGCACAGGTGTCCAGGTCACAGTGAGCTTCTGGGACTTCATAGACCTTGGCTACCAGGTCGCCTACCTCTTCACAGGGGACAAGTACACAGAAGGTCCTGATGTGCGTGTCACAGGCAGCTTCACCTTCTTCCTGGACTTCTGATTGCAGTCCTGGCAATGTGGCGCCCAGCTTCGTGCTGGGCGTTTTCATCTTCTTGCCCAGCAACTTGGTCTGTATGATTGAAGCAGGGTATCCGCTCATTTCCAAATCGAATTATCCAACCATGATTCGAATATTGAGACAATTGCGAGTCAGATTACGAGGTGGCCAAGTCAACTGCTTATTGAGTCCAGTACCGCTCCTATATCCCCATCGATGCAGATTGAACGCCCCTCGATCTCCCTTGGGATGAGGGCCTCTCCCTTGTTGATTGTCACAAAACGTGTACCGTGGTAACGCTCAGTGATCTGCCAGAAGGGGTACTTGATGATACCCGGTGTGTTCCAACCCACACCCAGCTCCAAGAGGAGCAGCTTTGAGTTGACATGCTGGTCAAGAAAGCGCTGGTAGCGCAGGGCTGCGGCTTTCCAACCCTCGTCTTCAACGAAAGTGTCGTTGCAGCGAAGGTTCAGCGTCATCTCACGACCGCAGACAGGGCAGTGGGGGATGAGCGAGGAGGGTATCCTCATGTCTTCCTGCCTCTCCACCATCAGCCGGATTTGTTCCTCGTTGTCGTAGGTCCTCTTGTGACAGGGCTTGGAGCATTGGAAGAGCCCATAGTCGCCTTGTGTATAGAAGAGGCGGCGCTTGTCGAAGCCTGCCTTATGGACCTGGTGGTCGACATTGGTCGTGATGATGAAGTAGTCCTTGCCTTCCACAAGCTTCCTGAGGGCTTTGTAGGGTGCTGTGGCCTCGGGCGTGTAACGGTTGTACATGACAAGGCGGGACATGAAGGCCCAGCGTTCCTCACTTGTTGGGAAGGGATGAAAGCTTCCCGAGTACATGTCGTGGATTCCATGACGTGCCTCGAAATCGCTGAAGTGTTCCTTGAAAGGCGCCCCCGCATGGTCCAGTCCGCCTGATGTCGACATGCCGGAACCTATGCCGATGAGCAGGGCATCTGAACCCGCGATCAGCTCAGCCAAGGAGTCTTGAGTATATTCCATGGTCGCTGTCCTTGAAGACATTGAATACAACCTCCATCTCGTGGCCTGCCTCATCAAGCCATTGCCTGACAGTGCTGATGGCAAGCCTCGCGGCATCTTCTGCAGGGTAGGAGAAGACTCCTGTCGATATGCAGCAGAAGGCGATTGAGCGGACATCATTGGCCTTGGCCAGGTCAAGGCAGTTCGTGTAACAGGCGACAAGCGCTTCCTCGTCGATCCTGCGAACCCTGTCGCTGATGATGGGCCCGACGACGTGGATGACATGCTTCGAGGGCAGGTTCCAGGCGCTTGTGATCCAAGGCGTGGCAGTGGGCGCCTCCCCATCTGGCATGAGCTTGCGCAGCTGATTACATTCAAGCCTGAGCTGCATGCCTGCGAAGCTGTGGATCGCATTGTCTATGCAGTTGTGTCCAGGGTGGAAACAGCCAAGCATGCCGCTGTTGGCCGCGTTGACTATCCCATCAGTGGCAAGTCTTGTGATGTCCCCTTGCCAGAGGTGCAGGCCACCACCGCAGTCCTTTGTATCCTCAAGCCTGATGATGCCTTTGTGTTCCACAATCCCCTTTAAAAGACTGTCCTGGACTGCCAGGACCTCTTCGTTGCAGGGCAGTGGTGGACGCAGGTTCATCATGCCCCTTAGGAGCTTCCAGAGTCCCGGCCCATCAGAAGGGACCTGGATGCCCTTGGGCGCCCAACCCTCGTCAAGCAGGCTCCTTGTCAGGAAGCGCATCTTGTCAATATCTGTCATTTCCAGCTCCAGTTGTTACTATAATTGTAACAACAAAGAAGGAAGATGTAAAGACTTTCGCATGAGGAACAATATGCGGAAAAGTGTCCCAATTACGAGATTGTTTACTTCCACTTGGCTTCTTGTGTCTGACTTTGAGCGCATCTTTGTTATCTTTGGAATTGGTCTGGTGGTTGGGGTTGGAAGATGAAATCCCCCTTTCCCAGGCATCCAGCCAAAGAAAACCCTATGTCAATTAGGAGAGAGAAATGAAGAAGAAAATCGCACTCGTGGCCCTCATGCTTGTCCTCCTGGCAGTACCTGCCTTCTCCGCTACTTTCGGTGGCACGACCC
Source organism: uncultured Spirochaetales bacterium (assembly GCA_944392695.1). Classification (GTDB taxonomy): domain Bacteria; phylum Spirochaetota; class Spirochaetia; order Sphaerochaetales; family Sphaerochaetaceae; genus Bullifex. The sequence goes on from CALXXN010000019.1 coordinate 4,067, forward strand.
GTGAGGACAGTGTCGGTGTCGGCCTCAACCTCGGAACCAACACAGGTGTCGCCCTCCGCTTCGGCTTTGGTGACTTCGATGTCCTCGCAAACGTAGGTTTCGACATCCTTGATGCCTTCAATGGTGAGTTCAAGGTCGCCGGTGATGCCGCTGTGTCTTGGAACTACTACACAATCGATGGTGGCCGTGCTCTTGAGTTCCCACTGACTTTCGGTGTCGGCGCTAATGTCGCAATCGACTTCAGCAACGATGTCAGCACTGATCTTTCAGTCATCTTCCCATTTGGTATCGAGTACAACTTCGCACAGCTCAATCCTGATGTGCCTATCACAGTCTATTTCCGTCTGGCACCTGGCTTCTATATCCTGCAGGCAAGCAAGGTCGGTGTCGATTTCGACATGGCCGTTTATCTTGGAGCCATCTGGAACTTCTGATAAAGGCTTTGATGCATGGTGGAGGCGGCCGCTTGGCCGCCTTCATTGTCTTCCCGCGATGGAGTACAATCATCATATGAGTCAGATCAAGGCGCTTTTCCTGGATATAGACCACACCCTTTATTCCCACGACCAGGGCAGGGTCCCTGAGTCTTGCTGGAGGGGCCTCGAGGAGGCGAAGGCCCACGGTGTCCTCCCATTCATAGCGACAGGCCGCCACAAGGCTGAGATGTTGAAGCTTCCTGTCGATTGGTCCTTTTTTGAAGGTTTCGTGACGCTTAATGGTGCGATTTGTTACGACAAGGACTTCAACCTGGTCGCATCGACTCCTCTCAGTGGGGTGGCAAGGGAAGGACTCGAGGCCCTTTTCGCATCACCATCAAGTCCCGCCATGCTCGTGGTCGAGGAGGACAGGATGTATATCAACCATCCAGATCCCTTCTTCGAGGACACATGCAGGCTCTTCTCGATACCCATTCCTCCTGTTGGACAGCTTGGGGGATCCCCTGTTTATCAGCTGGTCTTCTTCGCATCACGTGGCCAGGAGGACCAGATCATGGAGCACCTTGATGGCTGTACGGCGACACGTTGGAATGATTGGGCACTTGATGTGATCTCAAGCGATGCCGGCAAGGACAGGGGGGTGAGGACAATGCTCTCGCGCCATGGCCTTGCTGATGATGAATGCCTTGTCTTCGGCGATGGATTGAATGACATCCCCATGCTCTCCGCCTTCCCTGGCTCTGTCGCCATGGGCAATGCCAGTGATGAGGTGAAGGCCTCAGCCCGCCATGTCACAAGCCATATCGATGATGATGGCATCTACAAGGCCCTGTGCCACTTCCACCTGTGCCAGTGAAAAAAGTATCATGCGGGCATGAGACTCACTATCCATGTCGCACAATCAGGCGCTGACTACATAAGCATACAGGAAGCGGTCAACGCTGTCCCCTATGGGGTGGCTGCCAGGCTTGTCATCCATGAAGGTCATTACAAGGAGAAACTCTTCTGTGACAAGAAGGACCTTGAAATCGTAGGTGAGGGCAAGGTCATCATCGAGTGGGATGATGCTGCCCGTACGATCCTCGCAGATGGTATCAAGAGGGGGACCTTCCGCACTTACACCGCCTTCTTCTCCGGTGAGGAGCTGCGTCTGGAGAACCTGACATTCATCAACAGCGCAGGTAAGGGCGAGGTCGCAGGCCAGGCCCTGGCCCTATACCTTGATGTGTTGCACAGTGAGTTGGTCGATGTGCGCCTCATCGCACATCAGGACACGCTCTTCCTCGCACCATTGCCAGATGAGGAGAGGGAACCGAGGGGCTTTTATGGTCCCCGTCATCTGCTGCCACGCACCCTCGACCGGGTTTATATGAAAGGAGGCGAGGTCCACGGTGGCGTCGACTTCATTTTTGGTGGCGCCGATGCGCTTTTCGAGGATGTCGACATCTACTCGAACGAACCTGGCTGGGTCACCGCACCTAGCGGACGCAAGGATGACATCGGACTTGTCTTCAAGTCCTGTCGTTTCCATGCAGAGGGCGTGGGTGATGGCTCCTGCCACCTGATGAGGCCTTGGAGGAGGGAGGGCAAGGCGGCCTTCGTCGATTGCACCTTCGGTCCTCATATCCAACTGCCAGGGTTCACCCCTTGGCCAGGGCGTGAAGATGAGGCTGGGCTTGCCTCTTTCCATGTCGATGATGAGGAGGCGCGCCGCCTCCTTTCAAGGCTGGAGGAAGAGTGATGCCATTTGACTTCCAGAGCCAGGCTGACAGGGCGGACATGTACCGCAGGATACGTTCTTTCTTCGATGGAAGGGGCTATCTCGAGGTCTTCACACCGACGCTCTCCCCGACGTTGATTCCTGAGCCGACGATCCAGGACTTCTCGACGCGTTTCGTGAATGAGTTCCTCTCATCGAGGGATTTCTACCTGGTCCCTTCTCCAGAGATCTTCATGAAGGAGATCCTGGCTTCTGGCTCTCCTTCGATTTACCAGATCAGCCAGTGCTTCAGGAACTGTGAGCAGCTGGGACGGATCCACAACCCTGAGTTCAGCATGCTCGAGTATTATACGCTTGGCTATGATGAGAAGGACTCAATTGGGCTCACAGAGGAGCTGGTCCGCCAGCTCATCTGTGATAAGAGTCCAGCCTGGTTGTCGAAGCCCTTCAGGGTGCTGAGTGTCAGGGAGGCTGTAATGGACGCCTGCGCATTCGACCTTGATGATTACCAGGAACCGGGGGCTCTTATCGATAAAGCGAGGTCGCTTGGGGAGACGCCATCTGATGACGAGGCCTGGGATGATGTGTTCAACCGCATCTTCATAAGCCATGTGGAGACTGGACTGGCAGATGATGAGGTCGTCGTCTTCACAGATTACCCTGTGCAGATCGAATGCCTTGCCAAGGCCTATGATGATGCTCCTTACCGACATCGCTGGGAGATGTACATGGGTGGCATCGAGGTCGCCAACTGCTACCAGGAGGAGGACTCGGTGGACAAGACCCTGTCCTATTATGCAAAGGAAGGACAGCGTCTCAAGTCGGAGCGTGAGGGTACACAGCTGCCATGTCCTCCGATGTCGAAGCGCTTCCCAAGTCTTCAGGTGCCAGCTTCCTCCGGTGTCGCGATCGGGCTCGACAGGCTACTGATGGTCCTGACCGGAAGGAGGAGCATCGAAGAGGTCCTCCTCTTCCCCTTCGAGGGGCTTCTTGGCGAGCAAGTCTTTTAAATAGTTGGAAATGGACGGATGCAGGGGGAGGCGTTGCCTTTCCCCCCGGCTTTTGTATAAGATAGGGAAGCTTTTAATTCGTTCGTTATCAAGGAATAGAGGTATAGGAAATGATCAAAGCAGGTCAGATTGACAAGGGAACCGCACTCCTCATCAAGGGGCAGCCCTTTGTCTGCATTGAAAGGGAATTCGTCAATCCTGGTAAGGGATCCGCCTTCGTCAGGCTGAAGCTGAAGAGCCCTTCCACGGGACAGGTCCTCTCCGAGACCATGAAGAGCCAGGACAACGCCGAGGACATCACTGTCGAGGACAGGGACATCCAGTACCTGTACAATGATGGCACCAACTTCGCCTTCATGAATGTCGAGACCTTTGACCAGATCGAGGTCCCGATGGCCAACTTCCCTGATTACCAGTATTTCATGAGGGAAGGCGAGACCTACAGGGCCACCTTCTGGGAGGACCAGCTCCTCGACATCCTGATCCCCGCGAAGATCGTCTTCACCGTTGCAGAGGCCGAGGAGGCTGTCAAGGGTGACACTGTCCAGGGTGCGACCAAGTACGTCACCACTGAGACCGGCCTGCGTGTCCGTGTCCCCATCTTCATCAAGCAGGGTGAGAAGATCCGCGTCAACACAGAGACGAAGGAGTACCTGGAGAGGGTCAACAAGTAAGACCTTACTGCCAATGACCGGCATGGGTGTTGAAAAGAGCACCCATGCTTGGTTATATTTATCAAGCAAAACGGGCCTGTGGCGCAGCGGTTAGCGCAAAGGACTCATAATCCTCTGGTCCCCGGTTCAAATCCGGGTGGGCCCAACTCAAGGACGATGTACCTAGGTATGTCGTCCTTTTCACATGTTCAGAGCTGTTCCCTTGCCCAGCTTGCAAGTCCGTCAAGTGTGTTGAAGTCTATGAAGTCGATCTTCTGTCCATGGGTTGCAATGAGGGACTTGTCCTCGTCGCTGAGTGAGGCGGGGTCATTCTTCTTCAGCATGACAACCAGGGCCCACATCATCGCACGGTGTCTGATGCTGAGCTTCTTGTAGTCCATAGCCCCCCTGAAGTGGAAGAAGCGCACTTTCCCTGCAAGCCCATGAGGGAGGTGTTTCGAGACATCCTCCTCAATTTTCTCCCGGTTACGGGGCTTGGCGGGGTCCGCAAGGCCGACCGTGGCTATGACGGGTGTCACGCCCTTGGAGGAGGCGAGGCGTATGAAGTCCTTCAAGCCGCAGAGCCCACCTGCATAGAGGCCTCCGAAGTGTATGAGGATGTCACCATCCGAGAGCCCCGCCCTTGATATTGGATGTGCTTCCAGGCCAAGCTTGCCTGCAAGGGCCTGGGCATAGGCCCTGCTTGAGCCATAGACGGTAGACCAGGTGATGACGATAGCCATGGCACAAGCATAGCGCAAAGTGCCATCTCGCGATTGTGAAATGCATGTAAAACCTGTGTTTTGCAAGTACGAGTGAAAAAATATGCAAAAATACTAGGCATTCAGCGTCTTTTATGTATAATTATACCTCGTCATGAACAAAACGAAGATAAATGCAGCCATTTTAGGAGCCACGGGCTATGCAGGTGTCGAACTGGTACGCCTCTTGGCAGCCCATCCATATGCCAACATCGTGCATCTGGCATCGCATTCGTACGCTGGCAAGCGTATCAGCGAGGTCCATCCTGCCTTGCGTGGGATCTGCGACCTGGTGTTGCAGGAGGATGACCTGATGGCTGCGGCTGAGGCCGCTGATGTCGTCTTCATGGCCCTGCCTGCTGGTATCGCAGCTGACAGTGTTGATGAGGCCATCCTGGCCAAGGCCAAGGTGATCGATCTTGGAGCTGACTTCCGTCTTCATGACAAGGCGGTCTATGAGCAGTGGTATAAGAAGGAGCATCATGGGGATGCCGCCCTGGGTGAGGCTGTCTATGGCCTGTGTGAGCTTCACAGGGACGAGGTCCGTGGCGCACGCCTTGTCGCCAACCCTGGTTGTTACACAACCTGTTCGATCCTCTCACTCTACCCACTGCTGAAGGCCGGCCTGGTCTGTACTGATGGCATCATCATAGATGCCAAAAGCGGGACGAGCGGGGCAGGGCGTGGTGCGAAGACCACCTCTCTCTTCTGCGAGGTCGACGAATCGATCAAGGCCTATGGTCTTGCGACCCACCGTCATACTCCGGAAATAGAGCAGGAGCTCTCGCTTGCCGCAGGCGTGCCTGTCACCTTGCAGTTCACCCCACACCTGGTCCCTATGAACCGAGGCATCCTGGCCACTTGCTATGCCAGGGTGAAGAAGGGCGTTGGGGCTGATGATGTCAAGGCGGCTTATGAGATCTATAGAGGTGAACCTTTCATCAGGCTCTGTGACAGCCCTGTCGAGACAAGGAACGTGAAGGGTGGCAACTTTGTCGACATCTACTTGCAGCTTGATGAGCGTACTGGCAACATCATCGTGTTGGGTGCGATCGACAATCTTGTCAAAGGCGCCGCCGGGCAGGCGGTGCAGAACATGAACCTCCTCTTCGGCCTGGATGAGGGGACGGGTTTGATGATGGCTCCAGGCGCCACATTATGAGGAGGTCTGTCGTGGAGAGGTTTGAAGGTAATGTGACAAGTCCGCTTGGCTTCAAGGCCTGCGGCATACATGCTGGACTGAAGAAGGTGAAGAAGGACATGGCGTTCATAGTGAGCGACGTGCCCTGTGTCACTGCGGCTGCGTTCACGACCAACAGCGTCAAGGCGGCTCCTGTCCTGTGGGACATGAAGGTACGCGACAAGGGGGTGGCCCGGGCTGTCGTAGTCAACAGTGGTAATGCCAACGCCTGCACAGGTGAGCAGGGTTTGAAGGATAGTGCTGCGACCGCAGCCAAGGCCGCCTCCCTGATCGGATGCCAGGCTGACGAGGTCTATGTTGCCTCGACTGGCGTGATCGGCGTCCCATTGGACATGGACAAGGTCCTTGGCGGTGTGGACAAGCTCTTCCCATTGCTGTCTGCAGATGGTGGCTGGGATGCTTCTGATGCCATACTCACCACTGACACTGTCAGGAAGACGAGCGCCGTACAGCTTGAAATCGCAGGCAGGACGGTGAGGATCGCCGGCATGGCCAAGGGCTCAGGGATGATCCACCCCAACATGGCGACGATGCTCTGCTTCATCACAAGTGATGCCGCGATCAGCAAGGAGGCGCTCTCCAAACTGCTTGGTGATGGTATCGCAGATACTTTCAACATGATTTCAGTTGATGGGGACACTTCGACGAACGACTCGGTCTTCGTCCTTGCCAACGGCCTGGCCGGCAATGCCCTGATCGAGGAGGGTGGTGAGGATTACAAGGCCTTCAAGGAAGCCTTTGACACCGTGCTGGGAGACCTTGCCAAGGCTATAGTCAAGGACGGTGAAGGGGCGGGGCGTTTCATAGAGATGCGTGTCCATGGGGCTTCCTCCAAGGAGTCGGCCCGTGCGATGGCACGTGGGGTCATCTCCTCATCCCTTGTCAAGGCCGCCTTCTTCGGTGCTGATGCGAACTGGGGCCGCATACTCTGTGCAATGGGATACAGTGACAAGTCGCTCGACTCCTCGCTGGTCGATCTCTCATTCTCATCACCTGCGGGTTCCATCGAGGTCCTGAAAGCAGGCCAGCCCATCGCCTTCGATGAGGCTGTTGCGAAGAAGGTCCTCCTTGAGAAGGAAGTCGGCATCGATGCCTGGTGCAACCAGGGGAGCTACGAGGCCACGGCCTGGGGCTGCGACCTGACTTATGATTATGTCAGGATAAACGGGGATTACAGGAGCTGAAGATGTACGAGAAGGAAATGGACAAGGCCTCCGTGCTGATCGAGGCCATCCCTTATATCAGGCGTTTCTCCGGTTCCATCGTCGTTGTGAAGTACGGTGGCTCCGCCATGGTGGATGAGAAGCTGAAGAAGTCGGTGATCAAGGACATCGCACTCTTGAAATACATCGGCCTCAAGCCCATTGTCGTCCACGGAGGAGGCAAGGAGATCACTGCGCTCCTTTCAAAGGTCGGCAAGGAGACTGTCTTCGTCGATGGACTGCGTGTGACGGACAGTGAGACAGCGGCCTACGCCGAGATGGTCCTCTCTGGTTCGATTGGCAAGAGCCTGGTCGAGAACCTCCAATCCGTCGGTATCGACGCTTGTGGGATCAATGGCAAGGATGGCCATACCCTGCAGGTGCGCAAGAAGGTCTTCGACAATGGGCGTGACATCGGCTTTGTCGGGGAGATCGAGAAGGTGGACATACGCCTTGTCCACACCCTGCTTGATTCAGGCTATGTGCCAGTGATCAGCCCTGTAGGTGTGGATGCCTACAGCCAGACCTACAACATCAACGCGGACTACGCTGCCTCTGCGATCGCAGGAGCGCTCTCAGCGCAGAAACTTGTCTTCCTGACAGATGTCGAAGGCATACTCCGGGACAAGGACGACCCATCGACGATCATACGCCGCATGAGCCGTCAGGAAGCGGTCTCGTTGATTGAGGATGGAACAATCAAGGGGGGCATGATCCCCAAGGTCGAGTGCTGCCTCGATGCCCTGGAGAAGGGTGTGAAGACAGTCCACGTCCTTGACGGACGCCTGCCTCATTCGATGCTGCTTGAGATCTTCACAGCAAATGGCATCGGTACGATGGTCACACCAGGTAAGGAGGATTGACATGTCCAATAGTACGGTTGTGAAGGCTGGCAAGGCCAATTACATGGACAACTACTCGCAGTTCCCAATCGCCATCGCCTCTGGCAAGGGAGCCAGGCTTTATGATGAGGATGGCAGATGCTATCTGGATTTCACTGCTGGAATCGCGGTCAATGCCCTGGGGTATGGGGATGAGGACGAGGCCAAGGCGCTCAATGCTGTCCTTTCAGAGGGCGTCCTCCACACGTCGAACCTTTACTACAACAAGAGGGCTGTGCATGTGGCCCAGCTCCTGAACGAGGCGGCTGGCAGCAGCCAGGTCTTCCTGTGCAACAGCGGGGCGGAGGCCAATGAGGCCGCCCTCAAGATGGTGCGCAAGTACGGCTCGGCCACAGGCCGCAGCACTGTGATCTCCTTTGAACACTCCTTCCATGGCAGGACCTATGGTGCTGTCACCCTGACCGGGCAGGAGAAGTACCACAAGGGCTTTTCTCCAATGGTGCCTGATGTGGTCTATGCCCAGTTCAATGACCTGGACTCGGTCAAGGCCTTGATGGATGGCTCCGTGGCTGGCATCATCGTCGAACCCTTGCAGGGTGAGGGCGGGATAATCCCCGCAGCCCCTGGCTTCCTCGAAGGGCTCAGGGAGCTTTGTGACAAGTCTGATGCCCTCCTCATTTTCGACGAGGTCCAGTGTGGCATGGGACGTACAGGACGCCCGTTCTGCTTCCAGCACCGCTCTGTCAAGCCAGACATCCTGACACTTGCAAAGGCGCTTGGAGGCGGCCTCCCGATGGGTGCCACGCTCGCCTTTGAACGTGCGGTTGGAATCTTCTCTCCTGGCGACCATGCCTCGACCTTCGGTGGCAATGTCGCGGCTTCCGCCCTGGCAGAGGTCGTGCTGTCGAAACTCGACCAGCTTGCATCCAACGCCGCCAAGCGGGGTGCACAGCTCCATGCCGGGCTTGAGGCGCTCTCTGCCAAATATCCTGGCAAGTGCGGCCAGGCCCGGGGACTGGGCCTGATGCAGGGCTTGGAGCTCAAGGTCCCTGTCCGTGATGTGGTTTCAGGCTGCATGGAGCATGGCCTGCTTGTCTGTTCGGCCGGCTATGACGTGTTGCGTTTCGTACCCCCTCTGGTCATAACAGAGGATGATGTCGATGAGGCCCTCTCCATAGTCGATGGAGTCCTCAGCGCGATGTAAGTGCCTGATGGGGGATGCGGCGTTGCCAACATTCCCCCTTCCTTCTATACTTCCCTTCGATGAGAGAGTACTCCACCGAAGATCCAATTTACGCCCTGGCAACAGCTTACGCGCCAAGTGCGCTTGCCATCACCCGCCTATCCGGACGCGGGTCGCACAGCCTGCTGGCCAAGGCCTTCTCGTCTCCTGGGCGCATCGAAGCCGCCTCTGACAAGTCCCTTGTGCATGGTTACATCACAGCATCTGATGGTTCCAGGATCGACGAGGTCGTCGTAGCGCTCTACAAGGAAGGGAGTGGGTATACTGGTGAAGAGGCTGCCGAGATCAGCACCCATGGTTCCTTGGTCGTGCTCTCACGGCTCTTCAAGAGGCTTGAGGAGCTTGGCTTCAAAGCGGCCCTCAAGGGGGAGTTCACCTTCCGGGCCTTCATGCATGGCAGGATGGACCTTACCCAGGCAGAGGCGGTTGAGGAGCTGGTCCACAGCCGCAGCGACCTGGCCAGGGCGAATGCGCTCGAGCGTCTCTCAGGGCGGCTTGGCCAGCAGCTTTCAGCTATCAGGACAAGACTGGTCGACATGCTCGCATCCCTCGAGGTCCACTTGGATTATGGGGAGGATGAGATCCTCGAGGACTGGGTCTTCCCTACAACCGAGGTTGATGGGATCATATCAAGGCTCAGGCTGCTCGCTTCGACTTACTCCGCCTCCCGGATCTGGAGGGAGGGTGCGGTGGTCGTCCTCGCAGGACAGGCCAATGCGGGCAAGAGTTCGCTTTTCAACTACCTTGTCAAGGAGGACAGGGCTATTGTCTCATCCATTCCTGGTACGACCCGTGACTTCATAGAGGCCTGGACTGATTTCCGTGGCATGCCTGTCCATCTTTATGACACCGCAGGCCTCAGGGAAGGTGCTGGTGAGGTCGAGGATGAAGGCATAAGGAGGGCGAGGAAGCTGATTGACGAGGCTGACCTCATCGTACAGCTCGTCGAGCCTGGGGAGGAGACTGTCCCCGTCCGTCCTGAGGCGACGATCATCGTCCGTTCGAAGAGCGACCTCTCACAATCAGGTGATGGGCTGTCTGTCTCAAGTGTGACAGGGGAGGGCGTCGCCGACCTGGTCGATGCCATATACAGCAGATTGATGAAGGGTGCTGCCATTGAAGGCGGCAGCCTGGTGATTGACAGTGAGCGCCAGCGTGATGCGCTCCTGCGTTGCGCTGCGGCTTTGGAAGAGGCCAAGGAGGCCTCTGGTGCCGGGGCTGATGTGCTTGCCCTCTTCTTCCAAGCGGCACTTGAGGAGCTTTCATCAATCACAGGGGAGCTGACGAATGAGGAGCTCCTTGACCATCTCTTCGAGAACTTCTGCCTGGGGAAATGAGATGAGGGATTATGATATCATAGTGGTCGGCGGAGGACATGCCGGCATTGAGGCGGCTCATGCCGCTGCTGTGGAGGGCTTCTCCGTCCTCCTTGTCACACAGGATCTTGAGACGATAGGCCGTATGAGCTGCAATCCCGCCATAGGGGGTCTGGCCAAGGGCAACCTTGTGCGTGAGATTGATGCGCTTGGAGGGGTCATGGGTCAGTTGATTGACTCATCCATGATCCAGTTCCGCATACTCAACCGCCGCCGTGGCCCTGCGGTGCAGGCGCCACGTGCCCAGGCTGACAAGGCCCTCTACTCGCACAATGCCAAACGGCTCCTGGAGGGGACTGACCACCTGGAGCTCTTCATGGATACTGTCACGGACTTCGTCGTCGAGGATGGTGCTGTCATCGCTGTCGTGACTGAACGTGGTTGGACGATCAGCTGCCGTGCCATTGTCTTGACAACAGGGACCTTCATGGATGGGCGGATCTTCATCGGAAGCTGGGACTCCCCCTGTGGAAGGCTGGGGGAGAAGGCCGCTATCGGCCTTGGTGACAGCCTGCGCCGGATGGGCTTCCCCACGGGACGTTTGAAGACAGGCACCCCTGCAAGGGTGGCCGCATCCAGCCTCGACTGGGATGAGATGGAAGTGCAGGACGGGGATGATGAGATGCTGCCTTTCAGCTTCATGGTTGATTCTGTGGACCGTCCATCCATCAAGTGCCATGTCACCTGGACCAACGAGGAGACTCATCAGATCATAAGGGATGCGATTTCACTCTCACCTCTTTACAGTGGCAAGATCACAGGACGTGGGCCACGCTACTGTCCCTCGATCGAGGACAAGGTCATGCGTTTCCCTGACAGGGACCGGCACCAGGTCTTCGTCGAACCAGAGGGCTTGGACAGTGGTGAGATGTACCTCAACGGTCTTTCATCCTCCCTGCCAGAGGACGTGCAGCGCCGTTTCATCCATACACTGCCAGGACTACGCCATGCCCAGGTGATGCGTCCTGCCTATGCGGTCGAGTACGACTACATCGACCCGATGGACCTGAAGCCCAGCCTGGAGTCGAAGCGCCTGAAGGGCCTCTTCATCGCAGGACAGACCAATGGCACGAGTGGCTACGAGGAGGCTGCGGCCCAGGGGCTCATGGCAGGCCTCAATGCCGCCTTGATGCTGCGTGGTGAGGAGCCACTGGTCCTCAAGAGGACAGAAGCCTACATAGGCGTCTTGATAGACGACCTGGTCACCAAGGGGACCAAGGAGCCTTACAGGATGTTCACCAGCCGTGCCGAGCACCGCCTGAGCCTGCGCCATGACAATGCCGACCTGCGCCTGACCAGGCTGGGGCATGAGAAGGGCCTGGCTTCTGATGAACGTCTGCAACGCCTTGAGGAGAAGATGTGCCAGATGGCCTCGCTGCGTGAGCACCTGGCTTCGGTGAAAGAGCGTGGCAAGAACGGACTTGGCCTTTTGAAGGAGCCGGATGTCACAATAGACGCCCTTGCTTCCAAGGACCCGGTCCTGCTGTCCTTCCCTGTGCAGGTACGTAGGCAGGTCGAGCTTGATGTGAAGTATGAAGGCTACCTGAAACGCCAGGAGGCCGAAGTCGAGGCCTTCAACCGCAGGGAAGGTCAGAAGATCCCTGATGATTTCGATTATGATGCGGTGACAGGGCTGTCAGCAGAGTCCCGGGAGAAGTTGAAGGCGGTCCGGCCTGCCAGCATAGGACAGGCCCAGCGGATCAGTGGGATCCGGGTCAGTGATGTGGCCTTGTTGATGATTCATTTGAAGGGGAGGGGATGATGGAAGCGCTTGAGGAAGGGCTCAAGGCCCTTGGCCTGGCCTATGATGATGGCATCTTGGCGAAGCTCAACACCTACATGGATGAGATCGCCCTTTTCAATCCATCCTTGAAGCTTGTCTCGTACAAGGACAGGGATGAGCTCAGCGTCCGGCACATCCTCGACTGCGCGGCTGGTGTGCCAGTAATCCGTGCGGAGCTTGGAGGAAGGGGGAAGGCCGCCGATTTCGGTTCAGGGGCAGGGCTTCCCGGCATCGTGCTCGCCATATTGATGCCTGATGTGGAATTCGTGCTGGTCGAGCGCATGAGCCGGAGGATAGGTTTCCTACGCAATGTCGTCCTGCGCTGCTCCCTCGGGAACGTGGAGCTCTGGGACGATGACATAAGGAAGGTCTCGGGCAACTTCCCACTGGTCACATTCCGGGCCTTCCGTCCTATAACAGAAGTCATACGACCTGTTTCAAGTCTCTTGGATGAGGATGGATGCATCTGTGCATACAAGGCGAAAAAGTCTTATATTGACGTAGAGATAAGGGAAATTGAAGGCTTCTCATGCAAGATTGTGGACTTGTCTGTCCCCTTCCTTGATGAGGAGCGCCGCATGCTTGTCATGCATAAGCAAGGAGGTTTTCAGTGAGCAGGGAAAAGGCTGCTGAGGACAATAAGAAGGTGAAGGTCAAGGGTGGGCGGCTATCGCTATTCATCGGGGTGCTTTTGTTCATCCTGGGACTTGGAGTTGCCGCAATGCCCTTCCTGGGTGTGCCTGCATTGGCGGGTGTTGAAGCATTCATCGGGACTTATCTTGGTCTCATGGGCGAGTGTCTGAGCGCAGGCATCCTGCTCGTCGTCCTTTCCGTGATCATCTTGACATCACGTCGTGGCAGGCCCTTCAACTATATCTTCGTCCCACTTGCCATCGTCACATGGTACAGCCTCATGGCCCTCATCCATTTGGCGACGGGTAATATGGAACCTGGGCTGTTGATGGATCATATCGATTCAACGAAGGGTTCCCTCCTTGTCGTCCTCCTGGTCCTCGAGGTCCTGGCCGCCCTTGTGATCGGCCTGATCAACAGTTCCCTCAATTCTGTCTGGCGCCGTCATAAGGAGAAGAAGGCACAGAGGAATGTCCGCAAGGAAGTGAAGGCCTCCAGGAAGGAAAAGCGCAAGCAGGCCTCCCAGGAGGAGGCTGCCGCGGAGGAACAGCCTGCTGATGTGGCGCTTCCCATCGCTGAGCCAAAGCTGAGCCGCAAGGAGAAGAAGGCCGCAGCCAAGGCGGCGGGGAAGGCTGCCAAGGAAGGCTCCCTCGAGGTCAAGGCTGAGAAGTCGACGACAAGTGAAGGCACCTTGCATGTCCAAGCCGAGGCCGAGGCCCGTGTCACCTTGGATCCTGATTCGCCCCTGAGCTTCCCCAAGACGGTCAAGATCCCTGAGTTCACAACCATTCCACGCCGTGAGCCTCGCAAGGTCGGGGCTGTCGTGGAAGAGGCCCCATCTGCCTCTGAGCCCGTTCCATCGAAGGAGGAGGCCACTCCTACCGCCCAGGAAGAGTACGGCCTCAACTCTGGCAATGTCGTGAACATCTCCGTCCTGGCCAACAGCGCGCGCAAGATCAGCCAGGAAGAGGAGGAGCGCAAACGCCGCGAAAGCCACCCTGACAACAGCAAGCGCCTCTTCCGCAAGGGTGGCATGCTTGAGAGCGCACTCGAGGCGGCCCAGATGGAGCACAAGGAAGGTCAGAACCTCAACAATGGTCCGATCATTGGTTACGAGGACAAGAGGAACAAACCAAGCCAGAAGAAGGCTGACGCATCCTTCGCCCCTTCCAACCTCTCCCCAGACCATCCCCGCTACAAGCTCTTCGAGTCGCTCCAGCGTAAGAACAATCCAGAGCCTGCGGATGTGACCCACTTCCCCTCACGGGGCTTCACACCTGCCGATGAGGTGCCTCCTGCCGGACAGCCTTCGATTTCCATAAAGGAGCCTGTGCAAGCGGCGGCTGTGGCCAGGACAAATGCATCCCCAGCTCCTGTGCCACCAGATGACAGGCCCGCTCCGGCTCCTGAACCCATCAAGGAGGCTCCTGCCACGCGCCCTGCAGGGCCGGTACATGAAGCCCCTGCCGTGGAAACGCCTGCTCCCGGGCCATCTCCTGTCCAGGCGGAAGCCGTCATCAGGCCTGCCACGCCCAAGCGCATGATGCCTGGCACGGTGATCAAGCCTGCTGAAGTGATGGGGGAGGAGGAAGACCTCCTTGCTGATGAGGCGGCTGAGGCTGGTGACAGCCAGATCGAGTTCAAGGTGGGAATTGGTGGCCTCAGGAGCAATGATGGTGGTGAGGGCGCCATCATCGCGCGCCAGCGCCGCAGCTACATCCCACCATCGACCGACATCCTCACGGACTTCCCTGCATCCAGCTACACGGTGGGCGAGGAAGAGGAGGCCGTCGGCCATATGATCGAGTCTGTCATGCATGACTTCAGGGTCGAGGTCTCGTTGGCAGACATCGTCAAAGGGCCTACTGTCACACTGTACGAGTACACGCTCGCACCTGGCGTCCTTGTCTCGAAGGTCGAGAACCTGGAGAAGAACATCGCACTCAGGATTGGTGGCCAGCATATCCGCATACTCGCCCCTGTCCCGGGCAAGAGCGCTGTTGGTATCGAAGTGCCTAATGCCAAGCGAGTCACCGTCGGTTTCAAGGAACTGCTTCCTGCTGTCCAGGATGTGAAGATGAACGTGCCCATGATCCTCGGCCGCGACATCCAGGGCACTGCGAGGACACTTGATGTATCCAAGACGCCACACCTCCTGATCGCAGGTACGACAGGTAGTGGCAAGTCGGTGTGTATCAACTGCCTCATCGCTTCAATCCTTTACACCAAGAGTCCGAAGGAAGTACGCCTGATCATGGTCGACCCGAAGGTCGTAGAGCTCAGCCTCTACAATGGCATACCCCACCTGCTGACCCCCGTCATCACAGAGCCGAAGAAGGTGTTGAAGATGCTCGCCTGGCTGGTCGAGGAGATGGAGAGGCGTTACCGCGTCTTCAACCAGATCGGTGCCAGGAACATCGAGAACTTCAATGCACGCAGCCATGAGCTTGGCTATGCGACCGAGAAGATGCCCTACATCGTCCTGATCATGGATGAGTTCGCAGACTTGATGACAGTCATTGGCAAGGACATAGAGGATTACATCCGCCGCATCATGGCAAAGGCCCGTGCGGCAGGCATCCATGTCGTCATGGCCACCCAGCGCCCTTCAAGCGAAGTCGTAACAGGTACGATCAAGAACAACATCCCTACACGTATCGCATTCACGGCTTCTTCTGCGGTCAACAGCCGCATCATCCTGGATGAGGGCGGAGCTGAGAACCTCCTTGGACGAGGTGATATGCTGCTTTCGACACAGACGAGCATTGGCCTTGAGAGGATCCAGGGTGCCTTCCTCTCCGATGACGAGGTTGAACAGATCGTCCGCTATGTGAAGACACAGGGCGAGCCAGACTACCTTGATGATTCGATCTTCGAGGATGAGCCGGAACCGGAGCCTTCCTCCGACTTCGAAGAGTCCGTCGACAGTGATGCCGACCTTTACGAGCAGGCCAAGCAGATCTGCTTCGAACGCCATGGAGCCTCTGCTTCCTACTTGCAGCGCCGCCTCTCAATCGGCTACAACCGTGCCGCCCGGCTGGTCGAGCAGATGGAGGACGAGGGCATAGTAGGTCCCGCCAACGGTTCCAAGCCACGTGAGATACTGCGCTACGAATGATCCGGCAGCCCCCGCAAGGGGGCTTCCTTTCATCTTGTATTTCACGGTAATATGGTTGCGCCATGTCCAAGCACGCCATAAGAAATGGTCAGCTGATAGCAGAGGACGAGGCGCTCGTCCCTGTCACATCACGCGAAGTCCAGTCAGCCTTCTATGTATATGAGGCCCTCAGGGTGATCGCACGCCATGTCGTGCATCTTCCAGACCACCTGAGGCGTCTTGAGTCGTCAGCAGCCCAGATCGGGTTGAAGTTGCCAGAAGCTGCCAACTGGCAGTCCTGGATTGACGCCTTGGTGGAGGCGGACGGCCTTGTCGATGCGACGATGAGGATCTGTGTCTATGGAGGCAGGGAGCCCTTGGCCTTCATCACCTGGCAGGAACTGCTGTCCTACCCGGATTCCTACTACAGCGATGGTGTGGCTGTGACAAGCTACACTGGAGAGCGTTTCCTCCCCCAGTGCAAGACAGGCAACCTGCTGCTGAGTTACCTCGCACTTGAAGATGCCCACAGGCAAGGGGCCTTTGAAGCCCTCCTGGTTGATAGGAGGGGGCGCATCACAGAGGGTACGAGGAGCAACTTCTACGTCATCAAGGACGGCAGGCTGTACACGGCGCCTGATGAGGATGTCCTCTCAGGTGTGACAAGGATCAGTGTCCTACGTGCCGCATCGCAGCTCGGGCTCGAAGTCGTCTATGAAGCCCCCTTGCTTGATGATGTGAGGCGGTGCGGGGGAACGATGTTCCTCAGCTCGACCAGCATGGGTGCCATGCCTGTGACCAGGCTTGATGGCCAGCTGGTGCCCTGTGACACCGCCCTCACTGCAAGTATCTGCAGCCTGGTGCGGGCCTGGGAGGCTGATTGAAAGAGACAATTCCAACACGGAAAAGTTGAACACCATAAGGAGGAGCTGAATGCGTTTTACAGCTCTTGGCTTGAATGAAGCCACACTTCAGGGCATAGCAGATGCCCAATTCACGGACTGCACGCCTGTCCAGGCCCTGGTCCTGCCTCATTCCCTTGCGGGGAAGGACGTCATGGTGCAGTCGAAGACCGGAAGCGGAAAGACCGCGATCTACCTTCTGACAATCATCGAGAAGTACATGAAGGCCTACCTGTCAAAGACAGCGACCCCTGCAGCCCTTGTCGTCGCACCGACACGTGAGCTCGCTGTCCAGATCGAGGAGGATGCCCAGGTGCTTGCCGCCCACATCCCTGACTTCAGGATTGGTTGTTTTTATGGTGGCGTGGGCTACGGTGAGCAGACACAGGAGCTCAAGGAGCACCTTTCGCTCTATGTCGGCACCCCTGGCCGCCTGATCGACTTCGCCCGTTCCCATAAGATCGACTTCCGCATGTTCAAGACAGTCGTACTGGATGAGGCTGACAGGATGTTCGACATGGGTTTCTACCCTGATATCCGCTACATGTTCGACATGATGGTCAAGCCCACCGAGAGGCAGACGATCATACTCTCCGCGACGCTTTCGACCAAGGTGCGCAATCTTGCCTGGGATCATATGAATGAGCCGATCGAGCTTGAAAGCGAGCCGGAGGAGATCACTGTAGACAAGATCAAGCAGGAACTCTTCCATGTCTCGAAGGATGAGGAGTTCTCCATACTCCTCCAGGTCCTGGCCAAGCTGAAGCCGAAGAGCACGCTGGTCTTCACGAACACCAAGGAGCGTGCCGTCGAGGTCTCGAAGAGGCTTGAGATGAATGGCTACAAGAGTGCCTACCTGATGGGTGACATGAAGCAGTCTGACCGCTTGAAGACCCTTGAGATGCTCAAGGAGGGCAAGCTCGACATGCTCGTCGCCACTGATGTCGCGGCCCGTGGCCTCCAGATCGATGACCTTGAGCTTGTCGTGAACTACGACTTGCCTGAGGATTATGAGAACTACGTACACAGGATCGGACGTACCGCCCGTGCAGGCAAGGAAGGACGTGCCATCACGTTGGCCAGTGAGGAATACATCTACTCACTCGAGGCGATTGAGGAATACATCCACATGAAGATACCTGTATGCTGGCCTGATGAGTATGGCCTGGAGGAGGTTGAAGACAAGAGTGCTGAATGGGCTGCTTCACAGCGTGGACGCCGCCGCTACTCCTCTTCCAACCGCAGTGGTGACAGGCGCCGCCAGGGTGGTGGAGCGGCCAAGGGGCGGAGGCGTGGTGAGTCATCTGACAAGCGTGAGCGCCCTGAGAAGGCTGGTGATGCCGCAAGGCCTGCCAAGGCTCCAAAGCGCAGTGCTGCTGAATACGACAAGCTTGCCCAGATGCCGCTTTCAGAGCGCATGAAGCTCTACAAGGAGGACTTCGCCACTTCTGAAGGCCAGAAGCCTTCCCAGTCGAAGAAGGGCCAGGGACAGAAGAGGTCCCAGGGGCAGAAGCCACAGGGACAGAGGAGGTCTCAGGGGCAGGCTGGCCAGGGTGCAAGACGCCAGTCTCCACAGGGCAAGGGCCAGGGTGGCCAGAGGCCCCAGGGGAAGGACGCCGCACCGAAGAAGGAAGGCGCTGCACGTGTGCAGGAAGCTGTGAAGCCTGCGACAGCCGCTGTCTCAAGCACGCCGCAGCATGTCAGCACGAAGCCTGCTGCAAAGAAGAAGTCCGTATGGAACCGCGTCGTCTCGATTTTCAAGGGTGGGGATAAGACGTGAGCCTGCTGCGCCGCTTCTTCTCGTATTACAAGCCACACATGGGGCTCTTCGTCCTGGACATGGTCGTGGCCGTGATCTCATCCCTGCTGTCGGTGCTCTTCCCGCTCTTGACCAATTACCTGCTGGAAGGGCCAGTCGCTGATGGTGATGTCAACTTGATGCTCATCATCTTCTCCGTGATGCTCGCTGTCTATGTCTTCCAAGCTGTCAGCACTTATATAAGGGTGCGTTGGGGACATATCCTGGGGGTACGGATAGAGAATGAGATGAGGCAGGACCTCTTCAACCACCTGCAAGGACTCTCATTTTCCTACTTCGACAAGACGAAGACAGGTACGATCATGAGCCGCATCACGAACGACCTCTTCCAGATTGCTGAGATCGCCCACCATGGCCCCGAGGATTTCCTGATCAGCGTGCTGACCATCATCCTTGCCTATGGCTTCATGTTCCAGGTCTCGGTGCCGCTGGCACTGATCAGCCTGATCCCATTGCCGGTCATGTTGGTCTATGGCATTGTCTTCGGTGGCAGGATGAAGGAGCGCAACCGCCAGGTCCGTAAGACGATCGCCGATGTCAATGTCGATGCGGAGAACTCCATCCAGGGCATAAGGGAGGTCAAATCCTTCGCCCAGGAGGCCTTCCAGGAGAAGAAGTTCGGCCAGTCGAACAGGCGACTGAAGGAGTCCAGGGAGGAGATGTACCGCCAGATGGCGCAGTACCATGCTGGTATCGGCTTCATGCGGGAGTTCTACTACCTGGTCACCGTGGCAGGAGGGGCGCTGCTGATCGCACTTGGCATGGCCGACCTCGCCACCCTTGTGACCTTCACGCTATATGTATCGGTCGTCCTGTCTCCGATCGACCGCCTGATCAATTTCACCGAACAGCTCCAGCAGGGCATCGCCTCCTTTGAGCGTTTCACAGAGGTCATGGACATCGAACCTGAGATCAAGGATGCTGATGGGGCGCAGGACCTTGCTGTTGCCAGTGGCAGTATTGATTTCGAGGATGTCACCTTCAGCTATGATGAAGGAGATGAGGAGGTCCTCGGCCATCTGGACCTGCATATCAAGGGCGGTTCCCGTGTCGCCCTTGTGGGGGAGTCAGGTGCGGGCAAGACGACACTCGTGTCCCTGCTTTCGCGCTTCTATGAGCCGACCAGCGGACGTATCCTGATTGATGGACAGGACATCACCAGGGTGACCCAGGCATCGCTCCACAAGTCCATAGGTTTCGTCCAGCAGAATGTCTTCCTTTTTGATGCATCAATCAGGGAGAACCTGCGTTATGGTAAGAGTGATGCCAGTGATGAGGAGTGCTGGGCCGCCTTGAAGGCCGCCAACCTCGATGACTTCGTGGCATCCCTGCCGAATGGCCTGGACACAGAGGTCGGGGAACGTGGTACCAGGCTTTCCGGTGGCCAGCGCCAGAGGCTGTCCATCGCCCGTGTCTTCCTGAAGAATCCTCCAATCATCGTCTTTGATGAAGCCACCAGCAGCCTTGACAGTGAAAGCGAGGCCCTGATCCAGGAAGCCTTCATCCGGGTCGCCAAAGGCAGGACGGCCATAGTCATCGCCCATCGCCTGTCCACAATCGTTGACAGCGATGTCATATTCGTCTTAGATAGAGGCAGGATAGTCGAGGAGGGCAGTCACGAGGCCCTCATGAGCCAGGACGGTCTCTATAGGAGACTGCATACTATCAAGAAGGACATGCTCTGATGCTCAGATTCCTCCGCATCCTGATTGGTGCCATATTCGTTGTTCCCTTCCTGGTCCTCTCATACATCCCTTATTGGCTTGTCTGCATATTGCGCAAGACTGGTCATGAGACGGCTGCGGAGAAGATCACCTGGTGTACGTTGAAGTTCCTTGTACGTTGGATCTTCATCTTCTTTGGTGCGCGTTTCAAAATCGTCGGAAAGGAGAATGTCCCGCAGGGTAGTGGGCGTTACTGCCTGATTGGCAACCACACGTCGATGTTTGACATCGTCGCACTCCTGTACCCCGCAGGCCTGCATTGCTCTTTCGTTGGCAAGATCGAGATCAAGAAGCTCCCTGTCATCAGCTCCTGGTTCAAGGCGATTGATGCGGTCTATATCGACCGCAAAAACCCGCGCCAGTCGCTCAAGGCCATCATAGATGGTTCGCGCATGATAGAGCGTGGTGTTCCGATGTCGATCTTCCCTGAAGGCACCAGGAGCACCGACGGACGTATCCATGAGTTCAAGGCAGGTTCATTCAAGATGGCGACCCGCGTTGGAGGCATCATCGTGCCCGTCGTATGCAAGGGTACGAGGACTGTCTTCGAGGATGGCTTCTCCCTGCTGCCCCGTCCTGTCTATCTGGAATTCCTTCCCCATATCCCGACAGAGGGCATGGGCGAGGAGGAACTCAAGGCCTTGCCGGAGCGTGTCCAGTCCCTTATCCAGGATGCCTATGACAAGCTGCCGCCCATCAAGGGGCTCAGGATCAAGCCGCATGACGCTGAAGCTTGAGGACATTTCGTTCTCCTATCCCTGTTATGATGAGAAGAGCACCCCAGAGGTGCTCTTCAATCATCTCTGTCTCGAGGTCGGTGACACTGAGTCCATCCTCATACTGGCGCCTCCTGGAAGTGGCAAGACGACATTGTGCTCCATCATTGCAGGAACAGCGCCGCTCCATACAGGTGGGACCTTGGAAGGGTCCATCACGCTTTGTGGCAAGGCAAAGGGTGCCCCCCATGAGGACATAGACCTTCTTTCCCTCGTTCCCCAGGACATGGCTGCCTATTTCATCACCTCGGCTTGTGAGGATGAGCTTGCCTCACCCTTGGAAGCCTTGGGTGTGGATGAAGTCTTGATGTCATCACTTGTTGGCAAGGCGCTTTCCTCCTATGTCCTGGAGAAGTACAGGGGGACAGACCCACAGGACCTCTCTGGTGGCGAGAAGCGCCGCCTGTCACTTGCCGTGGCAGGAATCGTGGAACCCCGGATCATCGTCTATGATGAGGCCTTTGATGACCTCGACAAGGATTGGAAATTGCGCTTGAGGGATGAAATCGCATCAAGAAGGCATGCCTCCATCGTCACCTCCTGCCGTTTCCTTCCTCTCTTCTCATCGCTGTTCGACTCAATCTACCGCCTGGAGTGTGGACGGCTTGTCCCAGTCAGCGAAGCAGAGGCGATGGAGGAGGGGGCCTTCGACTTCCACCCTTATGACGGCCATGTCGATGGATCCCTTGAAGCCAGGGACCTGGCTTTCTCGAGGGGTGCTTTCAAGCTTTCCGTCCCTTCATTCTCATTGAAGCGGGGTGAGGTCGTCAGCCTGACAGGTCCAAACGGTTCTGGCAAATCGACCTTCTCCCGGATCCTCTGCGCCCTTGAGAAGGCATCGGGAGACATCCTCCTCGATGGACAGGTGGTGGCTAAGGTGAAGGAGTTGAGCCGCCGTGTCGGCTATGTCTTCCAGAATCCTGACAGCCAGATCTTCCTTCCGACTGTCGCCGATGAGATAGGCTACGCCCTAGGTTGGCTTGGGCTTTCAAAGGAGGCTGCACGGCAACGTGTGGAGGAGACTGCGGCCCTTTATGGCCTCGAGCCTGCTGAAAGTGCATCGATGATGTCATTCGGGCGCCGTAAGAAGCTGCAATGTGCAGTCTACCACTGCCTTGACAGGCCTTATTACATACTGGATGAGATCGAGTCCGCCCTGCCGTACCAGGAAGCCGCTGATGTTGTGGAGAAGCTCGCATCAAGAGGTGCTGGTGTATTGGTGATCAGCCATGACGAACACTTCTCAAGCCACATCGCAAGCCGCCATTATGTGATAGAGGAGGGGGTGTTGCATGAGGCTTTATGAGCGCTTCGATGTCAGGGCGAAGCTCGTCTTCACCCTGTTGATGACCATCCTCCCATTCACCATCAGCACACCAGGACGCCTGTGGCTCCTGACCGCCTTGGTGTTCCTCTTCTCACTCACGCAGGATGGTCTGCGCAAGACCTTTGGAAGCCTGGCCCTGATCGCCTCCATGCTCTTCTTCATGGTGCTCTTCATGCCGCTGTCCTCGCGTGGAGGGGAAGCCCTCATCATGCTTGGGGACTTCATGCTCGTCTCCAAGGAAGGCTTCATCAACTTCCTCATGACATCAGGACGTTTCGTCTCAATCTCACTTTCCTGCTCGCTGATGCTCCATACGACGACACGTCAGGAAATGCTCCTCGCCCTTGAATGGTTCCACCTGCCTCCCTCTGCGGCCATGGTCGTCACCCTGGCCCTGCGCTTCATCCCAGAACTCTCACGGACCTTCACCCAGGTCAGGGAGTCACAGCGCCTCAGACTGCCTGATCCTGATGATGAGGATGCACGCCGCCGTCCCTTCAAGTCTGTCTTCCCGACGCTGGTCTCCGTAATGGTCATGGCACTGCGCTCAATACCCCAGACGGCTGCTGCGATCGACCTCAGGGGTTATGGCAGGACAGGTTCCAAGACCCATTACAAGAAGCTGTCATTTTCTGGTTGGACCTTGTTCACACACTTCGCCATTGGGATTATCATGGCGGCAATCTTGTTCACACTAGGAAGTATTTGAATGAGTACGAATGTCAAAACCAATCAGGGCAGCGCAGTGAAAGTGGCCACACTCGCCATTGCCAGCGCCCTTGTCTGTGTCTTCACACTGGTTGTCAGGATACCCCTTGGGACCGGGTACCTGAACCTCTGCGATGTCGCCATCGCCTTCACCGCCTTCACCCTTGGACCTGTCACCGCCCTTGTGGCTGGCGGCCTTGGGCCTGCGATCGCCGACCTCAGTGGCGGCTTCGCACAGTGGGCTGTGATCAGCTTCATCGTACATGGACTCGAAGGCCTTGTGATGGCCTTGATCATACGCCATGTGAAGAGGAGGGGGCTTGCCAAGCTCATCGCCTTCCTCTGGTGCATCCTGATCGTCCCAATTGGCTACTATGTACTCTCAGGCGCCATTCTTGTAGGATTTGAGGCGGCCTTGGCCGACCTGCCTGGCAACTTCATACAGAGCACGGTCGGAGCCGTACTTGGTTTCGCCCTCAGCGAGGCCGTCAAGAAAGCCTATCCCCCTGTGGTCAACATGGGTTGGTAAGGAGGATCAATGAGCAAAGCAAGACATGATTGCGTCGTCGTACTCGATTTCGGAGCCCAGTACAGCCAGCTGATCGCACGCCGCGTGAGGGAGCTTGGGGTCTATTCACAGATCCTGCCCTTCAATGCGACACCTGAAGAGGTCCTCGCCTGCGGTAGTGTCAAGGGCATCATCTTCTCTGGCGGTCCGGCTTCCGTCACGACTCCTGGCAGCCCACGTCCTGATGCAGGCCTTTTCAAGATGGGCCTGCCCATCCTTGGTATCTGTTATGGATTACAGGTGATGAGCCAGATGCTTGGTGGCGCTGTCGAGTGCCCTGAGCACAAGGAGTACGGCATCGCGAATATCGACATCATTGCCGACAGCCCGCTCTTCAAGGATGTGCCTGACCACAGCCAGGTCTGGATGAGCCACGGAGACAGGGTCTCCAAGCTTCCAGAGGGCTTCAAGTGCATCGCATCGACACCAAGCTGCCCCTATACGGCAGTTGAGGACTCAACACGCAAGTTCTATGGTGTCCAGTTCCATCCCGAGGTCATGCACTCCCTGGATGGCCAGAAGATGCTTTCTGCCTTCGTCCTTGGCATCTGCAAGGCCAGTGCTGACTGGAGCATGGGGTCCTTCATCAATGAGGCTGTCGAAGCGATCCGTGAGGAGGTTGGTGGCAAGCAGGTCCTTTGTGGACTCTCAGGTGGTGTCGACTCATCAGTCGCTGCCGTGTTGATCCACAAGGCCATTGGTGACCAGCTGGTCTGTGTCTTCGTCAACAACGGCATGCTCCGCAAGGGTGAGGCTGAGAGTGTCTTGAAGCTCTTTGGCGAGAAGTTCAACATGCGCCTGCGCTATGCAGATGCGGAGGATGCCTTCTTGAACGCCCTGAAGGGCAAGACTGATCCTGAGGACAAGAGGAAGACGATCGGCCGCCTCTTCATCGACACTTTCTATGATGAAGCCCGCAAGTGCGGGGATATCTCGTACCTTGCACAGGGTACGCTTTATCCAGATATCGTTGAGAGCCGCAGCCCCTTCGGTGGTCCGACATCGACAATCAAGTCACACCACAATGTCGGTGGTCTCCCTGAGGATCTGAAGTGGAAGCTCCTCGAACCGTTGAAGGAACTCTTCAAGGACGAGGTGCGCCAGCTCGGCCGTGAGCTTGGACTTCCAGAAGAGCTCGTCGACCGCCATCCCTTCCCAGGTCCTGGCCTTGGTGTCAGGTGCATCGGGGAAGTCACCAAGGAGCGTCTGGACACCTTGCGCGACATTGATGCGATCTTCATCGAGGAGATCCGCAAGGCAGGCCTCTATGGTGAGATCTGGCAGGCTCTTGCCGACCTCCTGCCCGTGAAGAGTGTAGGGGTCCAGGGAGATGAGAGGACCTACCGCGAGGTCTGTACTCTCCGTGCCGTTACAAGCGCGGATGCCATGACGGCTGACTGGTACCGCCTCCCATATGATGTGATGCAGCGTTGTGCAAGCCGCATCTGCAACGAGGTCAGTGGAGTCAACCGTGTCCTCTATGACATCACGTCAAAGCCCCCTGCAACGATTGAGTGGGAATGACAACATTTTATCTCTAGGTGTGAAAATCGTTGTAATGCAATGACTTGTATTATGACGATTTTCTGTTTTATGTCAGTTATCGCCATTGTTTGAGGTTTTTCCTGCCAGATTCCTGCCACTCTAAAATCATTAAACCTGGTGTACGTATTATCTGTATATCTCCCAATGCATATCAACTATCTGAATGGCAATGATTTGCAGTGATGGATAGATTGTGCCATGAATGCCCCGGGAGTGCGCACCGTGGATAAGATTTGATTGGAGCATTCCTGCCATTTTGATGGTGAATGTAGGGAGATTCTGGATATCCTTGAACGTGAACGTTTGATAGTGGAATTCTGATTTATTGGACTTGTTGATAAGCTGTTGAAAACTATCCGCCATTTTTTTTGAAATCTACTTAATTCATTTGTATTTAATAATTTCTCTGAGTTACAGATGGTGTTGCATTCTACTTGGACCACGATTATGTTTGAGATAGCCAAAGTAAAGGAGGCATGCGGTGGGATCAGCTGGTGGAATTCCTTTGTGACATGTCTTGGTGCACGCTGAAATCAAATTTTGAGGAGGCCAGAATGGCGACATTTTATGATAGAACGGGCAAGCCGATTGCCTACACAGAGGACAACGAGACGATATATCTGTTCTCAGGTGAACCTGTTGCTTATCTCTATGGAGATGCTGTCTATAGCTTCATTGGAAGGCAACTTGGCTGGTGCGAAGATGGATGGATTAGAGACTTGAAAGGGGCATGAGTGTTCTTTTCGGAGAATTCTAAAGGGGGTGGCCCAATGCGACCGATAAAAAAGTTTACTCCAGTCAAAGCAGCAAAGTTCACTAAACCTTTGGCTCTTCACGTTTTCTTAGGGGATTTGTATTTCACTGACGGGATGGAGATGTACTGAATCAGAGTGAAGAAGTAGTCTTCATCCCGGTATCCGTACCCAAT
>CALXXN010000020.1 GCA_944392695.1 uncultured Spirochaetales bacterium
GCGGATGCTGGGCCTTTTTGACACAGGGGGCGCCCACCGCCTCCCACATGGGGCCATGCTGACACAGCCTCCATCCCGCTGCCACTCGATTTACTGTGTCATTTTGATACTATGAAAAAATCCCGCCATCGTTGATGACGGCGGGACGCATCTGGGAAGGCCTGCCTCAGGCGAGGAAGTCCTCCCTCTGTGGTGTGAAGAAATCGATGATCACACCTTCTTCAAGACATTTGTTGCCATGGAGCACACCGCTCTTGAAGTAAAGCGTGTCACCCTTTTCAACAATAATGCTCTCGCCATCGATGACGAACTCGAAACGGCCGGAGATGACGTAGGTCGCCTGCTCATGCACATGGGTATGAGGGGCGCCTTCGGCTCCCTTAGGGAAGCTGAGCTCACAGACCATGAGCTTGTCGCTGCGGGCCAGGATGCGGCGTACTGTGCCACCTTCCAGATGCTGGACAATGGCCTCGTCGGAGAAAACATGGTTCGGATATTCCATCGAAGACCCCACCTCCAAGGGGGATGTCGCTAGCATACACCTCCTGATGACCACATAGGAAGCGTTGTTTTACATGTTGTTTTAGTGAGCATTGGAGGATGGGGACTTGCATCAGGTGGGAATCTATGGATAAAATCAAGCCGACACTGGCACCCGGCCTCTGCTCTTTCATAACAATTTCCCTCAACACACCTTTACCACATATTCAGAGACCGGGATGCCATCTTTTTTCACCCTTTGGGGACATTTTTCGTTTCTTAGTCCATGTTTTTACTTTTTTATTGCAAATTTGCCACCTAAGAATTAAAGTTTTTGCAGGAGGCATGGTGATGCTTGTCAAATTCACATTCAAGAACTACAAATCGTTCCTCGATGAACAGGTCCTCTCGATGGAAGCAGGGCCAGGCAAGGAGATGGAGTCCACCCTCCTCGATGTAGGACGTGAGCTGATTCCCCAGGGAGGCACGTTACTTGCCTCCGCAGCCATATTCGGAGCCGCCGCAAGCGGAAAGACGAATGTACTGAGGGCTCTCGACTACATGAAGCGCGTCGTGCTTGTATCATCAGGGCGGGTGCAGATCGTCCGCCAGGTCGACCCCTTCGCCTTCCAGATGGGCGCACAGGAGTTGGACAGCCACTTCGAAGTGGAGATCATCCAGGACTCGACCTACTACCGTTATGGCTTTGTGATCCGTGGCCAGAGGATCGTACGCGAATGGCTCTTCAGGCGCACAGAGCGCCTCACCCCGCTCTTCCAGCGGGACGAGGAGGGATTGAGGATCAAGGGCCTTGCAAAGAACCAGGCACGGTTGCTGACACCTCCATCGTCCACCCTCTTCCTCACAGTCGCTGCCGAGGTTGGTGCGGGCATTGGCAAGGAGGTATCTGATGTTATCGAGTGGTTCAGCAAGCTGACCATATCCTTCGGGCCAAGCCAGGATGACCTCAAGGCCTTCAGTGGCAACGAGGAACTGCTGCATCAGGCCATGGAGGTCGTCGCGAAGGCGGGTTGTGGGATCTGTGGCATGAAGCTGATCGAGGACGGCTCCTACATAGACATCGAGACAAGCCACCCTGTCTATGACAAGGAAGGACAGATCGCCCGGGTGCGCAACGTGCGCCTCTTCCAAGACCGCGGACTGCTATCAGATGGGACGGTGCGCCTGATCTGCACCCTGGCCCTCGTCATGAAGGCCATTAAACAAGGATCGGTCCTCCTGGTTGATGACTTCACCGCCATGGGGGAACTCTTCATACCAGCCCACATCCTCTCACTCTTCACAAGCGGTTTGAACATCAAACGCGCACAGTTGATCGTCACCAGCTCATCCCCTGGACTTGCTGGCAAGGCGCTGCGCCGCGACCAGGTCTGGTTCACCAGCAGGGCTCAAGGGGACCAGACCCAGCTTATGAGGCTTTCCTCAATCACCGGGGTGCGCAAAGGCGGCAGTTACGAGAAGAGGCTGCTTGAAGCCGCCTGGAAGGAGGAGGACTGAGAGGCTTTCATTGCAAGAAAGGCCGCCCTGGTGCTAAGATGAGCCACCAAGAAAAGAACACATCGGAGGCTCGTTGAAGATGTCAGAAGAGGCCTTTCTCCAGAGAACGGCAAACTGCGGGGCCCTCAGGGCCCAGGATGAGGGACGCACTGTCGTCCTGAACGGCTGGGTGCACCGCGACAGGAACCATGGTGCATTGCACTTCATCAACCTGCGCGACCGCTATGGAATCACACAGGTCGTTGTTGACGATGACGCCGATCCAGCCCTCCAGGCCGCTGCCGCGGCATTGAAGCTTGAATACTGCATCGCTGTCGAAGGTGTCGTACGCCGCCGCCCGCCGGAGATGGTCAACCACGACATGCCGACAGGCGATGTCGAAGTGAAGGCCCAGAAGATCGAGGTCCTCAGCCAGTGCGCTGTCCTGCCCTTCATGATCGAAGATGAGAACAACGCGAAGGAGGACCTCCGCCTCAAGTACCGCTACCTCGACCTCAGGGGACGTGGCATGACAGACCGCATCGTCCTGCGCCACAAGATCGTCAAGGCGATCAGGGAGTACTTCTACAAGACGGACTTCCTGGAAATCGAGACGCCTACCCTTATCCGCAGCACACCAGAGGGTGCACGTGACTTCCTCGTGCCAAGCCGCATCTATCCCGGACGTTTCTTCGCCCTGCCACAGTCACCACAGCTGTACAAGCAGCTGCTGATGGTCTCAGGCATGGACAAGTACTTCCAAATCGCCCGCTGCTACCGCGACGAGGACCCCAGGGGCGACCGCCAGCTGGAGTTCACCCAGCTCGACATCGAGATGAGCTTCGTCAAGAGGGACGATGTGCTTGAGCTGATCGAAGACCTCTTCAACGATGTCTTCAAGCGCGTCCTCGATGAGGACCTGCCCAAGCACTTCCGCCGCCTGAGCTACAACGATGCGATGAACAGCTACGGCAGCGACAAGCCGGATCTCCGCTTCGGCCTTGAGATGCATGACTTCACCTTTGCGGAAGCTTGTTCGTTCAACGCCTTCACCGAGGCCCTGGCCAAGGGTGGCGCTGTCAAATACCTCGTCGCCCCCAGGAGTGACAAGCAGGACTTCACAAGGAAGTACATCACCGCCCTTGAAGATGCCGCAAAGGTCTATGGTGCCCATGGCCTGGCCTGGATGAAGGTCCAGGACGGCCACCTCACAGGAGGTGTCACGAAGTTCTTCGCAGACAAGGAATCCGACATCCTGGCCGAGACCGGTGCCAAGGAAGGCGACATGATCCTGATCGTCGCGCATGAGAACTGGAAGAAGTGCTGCAACAGCCTTGGAGCTGTCAGGAACCGCCTCGGTGCTGACCTCGGCCTGATTGGCGATGGCTATGCATTCTGCTGGATCATCGACTTCCCCCTCTTCGAATACAACGAGGACGAGGGACACTGGGAAGCCGCACACCACATGTTCTCCATGCCACAGGCTGAGTACATCGACAAGCTTGAGGAGGATCCAGGTGCAGTCAAGGGCGACCTCTACGACCTGGTCCTCAATGGTTACGAACTGGCCTCCGGCTCGATAAGGATCCACGACATAGAGCTGCAGAAGAGGATCTTCCGCATCTGCAACTTCTCAGACGAGCAGGCACAGGAGCGTTTCGGCTTCCTCCTCGACGCCTTCCGCTTCTCGCCACCACCACATGGTGGTATCGCACCGGGCATCGACAGGCTGTGCATGATCGTCAGCAAGGTCAATACGATCCGCGAGGTCATCGCCTTCCCGAAGAACACGGCTGCGATGAGCCCGATGGACGAGTGCCCCGCCACAGTCGAGCAGAACCAGCTTGACGAGCTCCACCTCGCTGTCAACCTTCCCAAGGAAGCCGAGTGAGGAGCCACTGGCCCGTCATCATAATAGGAGGTGGAGCCGCAGGGCTCTACCTCTCAGGACTCATGGAGGACTGCCTTCTCTTGGAGAAGCGGTCCTCCTGTGGTCTCAAGCTCCGCCTGACAGGAGGAGGTGCCTGCAACCTGGCTCATGAAGGAAGTCCTGATGACTTTTCAAGGCACTTCCATGAGAAGAGGGCCTTTGTAGCAGCAGTGGCCCAGGCACATCCCACCATGGCAATAAGGCAGCACTTCAAATCCCTAGGCGTCGACACCATAACAAGGGAAGACGGCAAGGTCTTCCCAAGAAGCGGCAGGTCACAGGATGTCGTGGACGCCCTGCTTTCAGCTGCAAAGGATGTAATCACTGATTGCAAGGTCGAGGAAATCTCTAAAGGCGGCATCTTCACCGTCAAGACAACGAAGGGCATCTTCACCTCAGACCGCCTCGTCATAGCCACAGGTGGTATGAGCGTGCCTTCAACAGGATCAGAGGGTGACGGCTACGCTCTTGCAGCTTCATTCGGTCACAAGATAATACCTGTGAAACCTGCCCTATGCAGGATCAAGCTGGCAGACAGGCTTGATGATGTCGAAGGAATCACGGTTCCAGACATGTCATTCACCTTGGATGGACACATCTGGCGCGGCCCTGTGCTCTTCACCCGCACAGGGATCTCAGGACCTGCCGTGATGAACGCATCACGCTTTGTGGAAAAGGGCATGCCCATCTCACTGCACTTCGCGGCAGTGGACAGTGCCACCATACGGGCACAGGCAGGTAAGAAGAAGGCGCTTGGCGCCATACAGGCGGTGACAGGACTGCCCTCACGCCTGGTCCAGGCCCTCTTACCCCCAGACGTCCTCGACAAACAAGTGGCAAGCCTCTCCAAAAACGACATGAAGACAATTACAGGGACGCTTGCTGATTGGAAGACGACATGCTCGACAGAGGGTGAGCTCCCCTACGCCACTGTGACACGTGGTGGTGTCGACACAAAGGATATCAAGCGCAAGACGATGGAGTCACGGCTTGTCGAAGGACTATATATCATAGGCGAATGCCTTGATGTCGATGGGGAGTGCGGAGGCTACAACCTCTCCTTCGCCTTCATGGGAGCACATGCCGTGGCATCCTCCATCAGGAAGGCTCATCCTCTACCAGCTCCTCAAGATCAGAGAAGCTGAGCTGGCCGTCGGTCATCCCATCGGCGCGGCCAGCCCATTCAAGCTGGGGGTCTCCTACCTCCCAGGCGTCATCGTCCTTCAAAGCCCGATCTCCCCTGCGACAGAAGAGAGCGCCTGGATCGTGACCTCGATCAGGTGCTCCTTCGTGATGCCAGCCATCTCAGCGCCCTTTTCTATGACATCGCGGTTGACACCTGCGGCGAAAGACTTGGATGACCACTTCTTTTTGACCGACTTCACACTCATGCCATCCATCTTCTCAGGGCGCATCAGGGCAGTCGCATAGACAAGACCGCAAAGCTCATCGACAGCATAGAGCACCTTCTCCATCTGGCGTGTGGGTTCGACATCGCTGACAAGGCCCCAGCCATGGGAGCAGACCGCATGTACGACATCATCTGGTGTCCCGATTTCAGCAAGGAGCTCTGGCGCCTTCCTGCAATGTTCTTCAGGGAACATCTCCCAGTCGATGTCATGAAGGAGCCCTACGATGCCCCAATAATCCTCATCCTCCCCATATTCCCTGGCAAAGGCCCTCATGACAGCCTCGACGCAGAGCGCATGGTGGTAGAGGCTCTCTGTCTTGTTGTATTTCTTGAAAAGCTCCAATGCCTGTTCACGTGTGATCATGGCCTACCTCCCTATGTGTGGGAATATATAAGGGAAAGAGGATTTCGTCAGCATCAGGAACAGCACCAAGCCCACTACCAACTGATTACGCTTAATCAGAGATATCAAGGCATTTTACCTGCAATATCTCTGAATAAAACGCATTTTCGAAGGTTTAGTCAGAGATATCACCCTGTTTTTAGTTGAATATCTCTGATTATCTGACACACTTCCAATCATGATAGGAAGAGAAAAGGAAGGCGCAGCTGATCCGGCTGTATGAGAGTGGCGAGGTACATTTCGTGGCGGTTTATGGCCGTAGGCGTGTTGGCAAGACCTATCTTGTCAACAGCGTGTTTGAAAACAGGTTCACATTCCGCCATGCAGGACTGTCCCCCGTTGAATGCGAGGAGCAGAACTCGCTGAAGAAACAACTAGAGCAGTTTCATGCCGCACTACGCCTCCATGGACTGAAGGATGGAAGGAACCCAAGACATGGATCGAGGCCTTCTACCTCCTGGAGACGCTTCTTATCAGCAAGTATGATGGCAGCAGGCAGCTTGTCTTCATCGAAGATCCTGGAGGATGGAAGAGTCCTTGGTGAAAAGGATGTTGTTCCCCTTTTCAGCTTGGAAGCCACCTCATCAACCCAGGTCATGTCCTGTGCCTCAAGTGCCCGACCAAGGAGAAGAGGATGAAGGCGGCAAGATGCACGCAGACTATGGTCGCACCAACGGGCGTGCCCATTGAGTAGCTTGCCATCATGCCAAGTACGAAGCAAGTCAATGACTCTGCTGCGGCGAGCAGGGTCACAGCCTTGTAGCTCCGTGCAATCCTCATGGCGCTCAGGCAGGGGAAGATGATCAAGGCGCTGACCAGCAGGGAGCCAAGCATCCTCATGCCAAGGACGATCGTCAGGGCGGCCAGTATGGCGATCAAGGTCGTGTAGCGGTCGACCTTGAGTGAGGATGAGCGTGCGAAGACAGGGTCGAAGGTCACGGCGTAGATCCTGGGATAAAGCAGGATGTAGCAAAGCAGCACAGCCAATGAGAGCACGACTGAGAGTATGCAATCCGTACGTCCAACCGCCAGGAGGGAACCGAAGAGGAAGTTGCTGATGTCAGCATTGGTGCCCCTCACATAACTGACCAGCACGATGCCGACCGCAAGCGAGGAGGCTGCGACCAGGGCGATCGCGCTATCTCCTCCTATCCTGCTCTTCTCACTCAAGCGAAGCAGGAGGACTGCGGCTATCACCGTGACAGGGATTGTGAAGAGCATCGGGGAGACCCCTGCCACCGTGGCTATGGCCAGGGCTCCGAAGCCCACATGCGACAGTCCATCCCCTATCATCGCATAGCGCCTCAGGACCAGGGAGGTGCCAAGCAGGGCCGAGCAAAGGGAGACAAGGATGCCAGTGATGAAGGCACGCTGTATGAAGGCGTAGGAGAACATCTCAATCATTGTGTCCGGCCTCCTTGAGGTAGGTGCGGCCCTCCTCTGACTCGAAGTAGTCAGCAGGGGTGCCGAAGAAGGAGCTGTGGCCAAGGTGGAGTATCCTGGTGGCACTGTTGAGCGCAGGATGTATGTCGTGGGTGACCATGATGATCGTCATGCCCTCCTTGTTCAGCCTGTCTATCAAGCCATAGAGCTCGCTTGATGTGTGGATGTCCAAGCCAGCCACAGGTTCATCGAGCAGGAGTATCCGGCTTGCCGCAGTCAGGGCACGGGCAAGGAGCACACGCTGCCGCTGTCCCCCGGACAGCGCATTGAAAGACCTCTTCCTGAGGTCAGCGACACCCATGCGGTCCAGGTTCGCCACAGCCTCTTCCCTGTCCTTCTTCGAGAGGAAGAAGCGCCGTCCAAGCCGTCCGACCGCACCAGAGCATACGACCTCCTCGACACTTGTCGGGAAGGAGCCAAGCCCTGTAGGGCTCTGTGGCAGGTAGCCGATGGAAGCTGGTGGCATGTGGAAGTCCAGGCTTCCTGACATCGGTCCGATCAGTGAGAGCATGGCCTTGACCAGGGTGCTCTTGCCTGCCCCGTTGTCGCCAACGATGCAAAGGTAGTCACCCTCATCGACCTGGAAATCGATTGGACCGACCACCGCCTGCCCCTCATAACCCAGCACGAGCTGGTGTGCGTCAATAAGGTTCATGACAAAGCCTCCTTCAGGACCTCGACGTTCG
Organism: uncultured Spirochaetales bacterium; assembly: GCA_944392695.1. Classification (GTDB taxonomy): domain Bacteria; phylum Spirochaetota; class Spirochaetia; order Sphaerochaetales; family Sphaerochaetaceae; genus Bullifex. The sequence goes on from CALXXN010000020.1 coordinate 7,851, forward strand.
CCTCCATCAAGTCCGCATAGGTCAGGCCCTCGTCGAACTGCCGTTTGGAGACGTTGTGGCAGGAGGAGAACTCAAGCACCTTGGCCCCGGTCTCCTCTGCGACAGCCTCGCTGAGCATCGTGTTCGACAACTCCATGTGCAGGACGACAGGGATGCCCTCGTCGCGCACATGGTCGATCAAGGCGGCGACCGTCTTGGCGGAGGGTTCGCTCTGTGCCACACAGCCAGGATAGGCCGCCATCCATTCAAGTCCGAATTCATTGGCGAAATAAAGCAAGGGGAAACGGTCGGTGACGACGATCTCCCTCCGGACCGCGTTGTCGACGACAGCCTGGAAGTCCTGTTTTATCTCATCAATCCTGGTGGTGTAAGCGCTGGCATTGGCCTGGTAGGCATCGCTTCCATCAGGGTCGATTGTGGAAAGGGTGTCAGCAATGGCCTGGACAATCGCCATCTCGTTCTCAAGACTCGTCCAGACATGTTCGTCAATCTCACTGCCATGACCATGGTCCTCATGGTCGTGACCATCCTCCCCCTGGACAATGCCCTCCTCCGACTCATAGAAGACCGTGGGAGCGTTGTCGACGAGGGAGAAGACGGTGACAGAAGGATCGAGCTGGGACAGGATGCCATCAAGCCAGGCATCACTCTCCCCACCTGTATAGATGAAGAGGTCGGCTTCGTTGATCCGGACCACATCCTCGATTGCAGGCTCCCAGGAGTGCACATCAGAGCCAGGTGGCAGGAGCATGGACAGCTGTCCACGCCCTCCCATGACGGCACGGGCGGCATCGTAGGAGGGGAAGGAGGATGCAACGACAAGAGGTCCATCAGCGGCAGCTCCCCCCGCCCCTCCTGTGCAGGACGTGAGTGCTGTCAGGACCACCAGGATGATTGCGCAAAGCCTCATGCCTTCCTCCTCTCCTGGCACTCTGGGCAGATGCAGGGGATGAGGCAATCCGATGCAAGCTCCAGGCCCTTCTCCTTGAGTATGGCCTGGACCCTCCGGCTCGTATCCTCGTCCAGATGGATCAAGGCGCCACAGGAGCCGCAGGATGCGTGGAGGTGGTGGCTGCAGCCTCCAAGATAGCTGAATGTGCGTACCCTGCCGGAGAGCTGCTCCGCGGCAAGGCCCTCCTCCTTGAGCTGGGACAGTAGGCGGTAGACCGTGGAAAGGCCCACATCCTCTATACGGGAGGCGACCTCATGGGCAGATAGCGCCACTGGACTCTCCTGCAGCGTCTTGAGGACCTCCCTCTTCTGTGCGGTATCGTATTTCATGCGATTTGAGAATTATTCCCAAATCATGGATGCTGTCAAGCCAGGAGGAAGGGAAATGTCACTTCTGCTCAAGGATGTCCAGGACACGCCCAGGATAGTTGCTGATGATGCCATCAACCCCGATATCGATCATGCGGCGTATGTCCTCTTCCTCATTGACCGTCCAGGTGTTCACAGTGCGGCCTTCCTCATGCAAGCCCCTGACGATGTCAGCATTGATGTCAGCGAAGGCCGGGTGCATGCAATCAACATCAAGCTCCCTCATGATGACACCCAGCCTGTACAAGGGCATACCACCAAAGAGAAGCCCTATCCTGGCAGAGGGGTTGATCCTTTTCACCTTGATGACTGAGAGCCAGTTGAAGGAAGAATAGATCACATTGTCCTCAAGACCGTGGCGGGCGACGAGGTCCAGGACCTTCTCCTCGATCCCCGGGTAATAGACAGGGGCGGTCTTGAGCTCGATGTTCGTTATCATGCCGCGATGTCCTTCCATGAAGCTGAGGTACTCATCAAGCGAAGGGATGGGAGTGAAGCCGAAGGCATCATCCTTTGTCTTGCCAGCACTGGTCTTCTCCAGCTCACTTCGCGTCAGCGCGTAGACAGGCTTGTCGATACCTGCCGTCCTCAGGAGGCTCTCATCATGGATGATCATCACTTCTCCATCAGCAGAGAGATGGACATCGTTCTCTATGCCATGGGCTCCGCTTTGGACCGCCTTCTCAAAGGCGAGCATGGTGTTCTCTGGATAGTCCCCGCTTGCTCCACGGTGTGCGAATACACGGATCATCAATCAACCTCCAATCAAGAAATCCAAGATGTCCCAACCACCATCAGATGGTTTCTTGTACATCTCGCTATAGCCACAGCGTGCACAGCTGATCACAGTGAAACGTTTGTTCTGGACATCGAAGATCTTGGCGAAGTTGCCACCTGTGGCCTGGAACTGGTCTACCTCATACTCATGGCAGCCACACTTCGGACATACATATTGCTGTCTTTCCATGACAACCTCCAGGCAAAGGATAGCACTTTGCAGCCATACAAGACCACTCACAAGGCGGAAGTTTGTTGACGAAGGCGCCTGTGATTGTCAATATTTCATCACATGGACAAATTTGGAAAAAAGATGGATGACTTCCTGCGTGGACGGCATGGTGCCGACCAGCTTTCGTTCACCCTGTCCATCGTGGGCCTCGTGCTCGTATTCTGCTCTCCTGTCTTCAGCGAGGTGGTCAGCCAGCTGTTGTCCCTCGTAGGCTTCGCATTGATCGTCTGGGCTGTCTTCCGTGCGCTTTCACGCAATGAAGAGGCGAGGAACAAGGAGAACGCGGCCTTCATCGGCTTCTTCAAGCACACTGGAGACCCACAGAAGGCTGAGAAACGGCGCATCGAAAAAGAGAAGAAGAGGCGTATGAAGGAGAAGCTCAAAACCCATGAGCTCTTCTACTGCCCCAAATGCCATGCATCATGCTTCGTCCCCAAGGGTAAGGGGAAGGTACGTATCACCTGTCCAAAGTGTGGTGAGAAGTTCATAGGGAAGACCTGATATGTTTGGCTATGTGCTCCTGAACCCCGTAGGCGCCAGCGACGAGGACAAGAAGAATTACAAACTCCACTACTGCGGCCTGTGCAAGGCACTGGAGAGGGGCCATGGCCGCAAGGCGACCAGGGCCTTGAGTTATGATATGACCTTCCTCCACCTGCTCCTGGACGACCTCTACAACTGCCCACTGTCATTGCAGAAGGAGCACTGCCAGATCCATCCCGTCTCAAAACAGGAATTCGTCACATCCAGCATCTCGGCCTATGTGGCTGACATGCAGCTGCTCCTGAGCTACTACAGTGCTTTGGACCATGTCGTCGATGATGACAGCCAGAAGGCGGTATCAAAGGCGAAGGCCTTGGAAGATGACATCCAGGTCACATCAGAAGCCCACCCCAGGCAGGCCCAGGCCATCCTGGACTCGCTTGCAGGGATCGCACGTTGTGAAGAGGAAGGCTGCAAGGACCCGCTTGTCCCCGCAAGCCTCTTCGGGGAACTGATGGGCGCGGTCTTCACGCCTTACGATGACATATGGGCTCCTGTGCTCACACGTCTCGGACAAGGTCTTGGACGCTTCGTGTACATCCTGGATGCCTGGGATGACCTGGAAAAGGACAAGAAGAAGGGTGCCTACAACCCATTCATCGACAGGCAGAAGGACGATGTCCTACGCAGCGAGGTGAAGGATTTGCTGACTGATTCCGCCTCTGATGCGGCTGAGGCTCTTGAGAAGCTGCCACTTGATGACAACCTCAGCGTGTTGCGCAATGTGATCTACAGTGGAATCTGGGCCAGGTTCGAGGAAAAGGGGAAGAAATGAGAGACCCATACAGTGTGCTAGGTGTCAGTCCGAACGCAAGTGAAGATGAGATCAAGAAGGCTTACAAGAAGCTTGCCAAGCAGTACCATCCGGATGTGACCGGCAACTCCCCGGAGGCTGAAGACAAGATGCAGGAGATCAACGCCGCCTACGATGAGATCATGAACAAGAAGAGCGGCTACAACCCATTCTCGTCCTCATCATGGAACTCTTCCTCATCCAGCCAGCCCTATGAAGAGGAGCCACTGATCTTCCAGGCCGCCCAGAACTACATCCGTGCCCGCCGCTTCAGCGAGGCGATCACCGCGCTTTCCCAGATTCCGATGAATGAGCGCACTGCGCGCTGGTACTACCTGAACGCAGTGGCCTACGCAGGAATCGGCAACAGGATGCAGGCGACGATCAGCGCACGGAAGGCAAGCCAGATGGAGCCTGGCAACAGTGAATACGCAGAACTGCTGAACTACCTTGAATCTGGACGCACCAGCTACCAGCGGACGGCAGGAACCTATGCCCCTGCAGGTGGAAACATCTTCTCAGTCTGCTGCACGCTGTTCTTCTTCCAGCTGTGCTGCTGCCCCTTCTGATCAACGTCCAAGGAAGGGAGCCATCACAGAATCTATCAAACGGCTCAGCTCCCGGGGCAGGGCCTCAAGGGCTATGCCATTCTTTCCAAGCAGGGAGTCCGTCAGGCTTTCGACGACTCCATTGATCACGAAATTGACCGCACAGCGGTAGCTCTGCCCCATCCGACCTCCCCTTCCCGTCAGGAAGGTCGAAGCCTCGATGAAACCTATGACATTGCTCTTCCACTGTTCAAGCATGTGCTTGCCATTGTCCAGGGCCAGCATCATCCTGTAGTATTCCGGATCCTTCTTTATGAAGTCGACACAGTCGCTGAGCACCTCCTCGCTGTTACGGAAAAGCCTGGCGGCATCAAGGTCGGAGAAGATGGCGCTGAGCTGCTGGGTGGTGTCCCCCATGATTGAATCAAGGACCTCCGACATGTTCTTGTAATGGGCGTAGAAGGTCCCCCTGGTGATCCCGGCCTTCGCGCAGAGCTCAGTGATCGTGATCCGCTCGAAATCCTTGTCCTTCATCAGGGAAAGCAAGGCGCTCTTGATCAGCGTCCGGCTGCGTTGGGCGCTTCGGTACTCAGCCTTCGCCATCCAACACCCCCAGCTGCCTCAAGGCCCATCCGATTCCATCGTCATCACAGGCCCTGGTCACAAAATCCGCAGCACCCTTCAACTCATCATCAGCGTTACCCATGGCCACACCAATTCCAGCTGCAGCCAGGGAGGGGAAGTCGTTCGCCCCATCCCCGAACGCGATTGAGTCTTCAACCCCTCCTCCACAGGCCTCCAGGACCTTCAACATGGCCACACCCTTGTCAACGCCACGCTGGCAGAGCTCCCCGATCAATGACTGGGGGGCCCCCACTGTGTTGCCAATGAGCTCGAGTGAAGGAGGAAGCAGGCCTGGCACACTGGCCATGTCACCCTCTGGTGTGACCAGGAGGACCTTGGTCGCATCACATCGGACCGGGACCTCAGCTCCTTCCACGATGTTCTGTATGCTGACCTCGTGGCCCACATGCTCAAGGAGGGTCCTGCTGAACACTTCCTTGAAGCCCCTGGCGCAATAGGAGGCGCTGTCACACTGCAAAAGCATGTGCCAGCCCCTGTCAGCACAAATCCCAATGAGGGAGGAGACGACAGATGCAGGGATGTAGGACGCATAGATGTCACGTCCATCAACGAAGGCCCTGGCCCCTCCTGAATAGACACCTCCATCGAAATCGATGACGCGTAGCCTCGGATCCAGCTCGACAGGGCTGCGGCCTGTCGACAGGAAGAGCCCATGTCCAAGCGACTTGGCCTCCCGAAGGGCTTCCAAGGTGTTCTGAGGAAGATCCGAGCCAAAGGGCAACAGGGTCCCATCGACATCGAAAAAGAGATAGCGACGCCTCATCACAGCTCCACGCACCTGTACCCCAGGTCGTTCCTGATCGCCTCGATGATCTGGGCCACATGCGTCCTGTCACGGGTCTCAAGACCTATGCGCAGGAGGCAGTGCTGGAGGTCAATGCTGTCGTCATTGCGGTCATGCTCGACAGAGACGACATTGGCTCCAAGCTGGGCAACAAGGGCACTGACCCTGGCAAGCTGCTTGGGACGGTCGTAGACCTCGATCTCCAGCTTCACCTGGCGGCCTTGCATCATCAAGCCACGGCTGATGACACGGGAGAGGATCGTCACATCGATATTGCCACCTGACACCAGGAGGACTGTCTTATGACCCGCAAGGTCGATCTTGCCAGACATCGCAGCTGCGACTGCGACCGCACCGGCACCCTCTGCGACAAGCTTCTGCCTCTCCATCAAGGCAAGTATTGCGGATGCGGTCTCATCGTCACTGACACTCACGAAATCATCGACATAGCGTGAGCAATATTCGAATGTCAGCTCACCTGGCATCTTGACCGCGATGCCATCCGCGATTGTGGAGACACGTTCAAGCGCCTTCCTCTGATGCGTCCTCATGGCTTCAACCATGCTCGCAGCCCCATCTGCCTGGACACCGATGACCCGGCATGAGGGCTTGAGCCCCTTGATGGCGAAGGCGATGCCGCTGATCAGGCCACCACCTCCGACAGGAACGACGACTGTATCGACATCAGGAAGGTCATTGAGGATTTCGAGGGCGATCGTACCCTGCCCCGCCATGACAGCTTCGTCATCGAAGGGATGGATCATGGTCCTCCCAGTCTCCCTGGCGATCTGCAAGGCGCGTTCATAGGCATCGTCATAGACACCTGGCACGAGTTCGACAGTGGCTCCATAGGACCTTGTCGCCTCCACTTTTGAAATCGGCGCACCTTCTGGTATGCAGATCAGGGCGTCTATGCCAGCCCTCTGGGCGGCAAGGGCCACTCCCTGGGAGTGGTTGCCTGCAGAGCAGGCCACAACACCACGACGACGTTCCTCCTCTCCCAGCATGGCGATTTTGTTGTAGGCGCCACGGAGCTTGAAGGAACCTGTCAGCTGCAGGTTCTCCGTCTTCAGGTGCACCTCGGCGTCAGGGAAGAGACGGGGGGCACGGATCAGGTCTGTATGCCTGGCGACCGGTTTGAGGTTGAAGGCTGCCTTATGTATGTCATCTAGGGTCATCATGCCATAAGCTAACCACTTTCCACATCGATTAACAAGGAGGACAGGGACCTGACGATGTTGTATCATGGGCTAAGGAGGAAAGGGATGGACGACGGATACAGGAGGGCACAGGCCCACTTCTCACCATCAGGAGGGGATGACTACTTCACGGCTGGAGGCCTGGTCTTCCCCTTCAAAGACGGACTCGGCCCTTATGAATACCTGATGGGCGCCCTGTCAGGCTGCTTCACATACACGCTCGAGGATGAGCTTGAGGCCAAGGGCCTGCCCTTCAAGGACATAAGCGTCAGCACCGTAGGTGCGAAGCGCGACGAGGTCCCGACGACACTTGAGAAGACCTTGATCAAACTGAGGATCGTGGTCGAAGGACCTTATGACGAGGACGCCTACCTCGGCTGCGTCCATCTCGCCCAGGAACATTGTTCGATGTACCAGACAATCAAGTGCGTAAGCGCCATGTCTGTTGATACGGAGGTTTGCAGGGCATGAGCGAAAGGGAGCGTGGCATACAGCTGTTCGATGCTTTCAAGACAGCCCTGGTCAGGCTGTGCAAGGACGACTACGTGCTCTTCTCGACACAGAGGAAGAAGTCCCCGGTGACCCACAGGATCGCGATGTACATAGAAGCCGCCCTCGGAGGAGGACCGGACTTCATCTGCGACACGCTCTTCCATGTCCAGGGGGAGCAGAAACGTGGCTACACGCCAGACATCCTGGTCCATGACAGGCTTGGACACATCCACATGGCGCTCTTCTGGCAGGATGGCTACCTCAACGCCGCACAGCGTGAGGAGGCCAGGGACTTCCACAAGGAGAAGAAGTGCCTGACCCTCGCCTTCTCCCTCCTTCCGGACAAGGACTACTTCCTGATCTACCGCTTCGCAGGCTCCTACACGGACTACCTGCACTTGTCGAGGGAGGACTTCAGCGAAGTCGTCCTGAAACGCTGCGGGGAAGACGAGGACCTACTGTCAGCAGACCAGCTCATGCTCGACCTGCCACGCAGCAGGAAACGCAAACCACGGCAGCTCAAGGAGGGCGAGGTCATAGAAGAGCCATCAGCGCTTCTTGCCGGAAGTGGTGGGGCTGATGACACGGCTGCAACCGAATAGCTTCTGGACACAACGCTTATGGGCATCCTCGCAACCGTTCCAGGGTTTGTCGCGGTTCTCGCTCTTGTATTTCTGGGAAAGATAGACATCCTCTTCCTGGCATCTGGCGAGGTTCTCATCAAGCAGGCTTGCAAGCGTCTGGAGGAAGGAAGCGAGCAAGGAACCTGAAAGCTCCTCATGGGCCGCCTTGGCCGTCTCTATCGAGTGGTGCATGCAAAGCCCCTTGCCCTCGCTGAAGGCCTTGCGGAACTCCTCATCATCCCTGTAGAGGGCTGCGACTGTGCGCACATAGCGCTCAAGGCGCATGGCCATGTAATCACAGACAAGACAGCCCTGCTCCTGGGAGGCGGCTTCATCAGCAAGCTGGGAGAAGAGCTTTTCCGCCTTGCGGGCGGAACCAGCCGCTGCGGCCTTCTCCATCAAAGGCCGCAGCGATGACATCGACTGTGTCATGTAGGTGTCCAGGACAAGCGACAGGCTCTGTGCCTTGTTCTTGTCGGCAAGGGCCTGGAAGTGGGTCGGGCAGAAACCCTTGTGGTTGATCTCCACCCGGATCTCCGGGACCATGATCGCAGGTCCAAGATAATAGTCCAGCGCATCCTCCTCAGCGACCTTCATCAAGTCACAGATGAAACACTCGCTGCCACTGCGCAGCCCGTCCCATACGGGTATGGTCTCAAGTTCGATCTTCATAATGGGAAATATAACACGGCATCAGGAGCGCATCCCAGCGATTTCCGCAAGCCTGACGCTGTCCAGATGGTGCACATTGGGCTTTCCAGACAACACGAGGGTCATACGAGCCGCCCTATCAAGGACCTCCATCCTCTCAAAAGCCTGCAACAGGTCTTTACCCACAGTCAGCGCCCCATGGTTCTCCAGGAGGACTGCGAAGTGCCCATCCAAGGCGGCAGAGACATTCTCTGCAAGCGCCTGTGTCCCCATCAAGGCATAAGGCGCCTTCACGACATTTCCAAGCAAGAGATAGTCCTCTGCGAGCAAGCTTGTGTCGATGTCCTCCTCAAGGGCAGAGAAGAGCGAGGCATGGAAGGGATGGGAGTGGACTATGGCCATGACGGAGCCATGACGTTGGTAGGCCAGGCGGTGCATGGAGCACTCCATGCTAGCCCTGCCATCCCCATGGACGATGCTTCCATCTGCGATATCAACGACAAGTATCGAATCAGGGTCCAAGGTACCCTTGTCACCACCTGATGGTGTGACCGCCATGAGCCCGTCTGGCAACCTCATCGACACATTGCCACCACCTGCACTCGTCAGCCCCCTGTCATAGAGGCGTGCCATCACTGCCGCCACAGCGGCCCTTTCCTGTTTGAACATGACTCAAGCATAGCCACTGCCGCATTGCTTTGCCAGATGCAATTGCGTTAGACTGGCAGCTGTTTCCAGGAGACTGTCCCATGAGAATGTCAAACATGTTTTCCCGCACCCTGAGGGAGGCTCCCTCCGGGGCTGACAGCAAGGGGTATGAATACCTTCTGAGGGCTGGCTACATCCGTCAGATGGGAGCCGGCATCTTCTCCCTCCTCCCTCTTGGCTGGAGGGCCACACAGAAGATTGAATCAATCATCCGCGAGGAGATGGATGCCATAGACGCACAGGAAATCCAGATGCCTGTCGTCAACACCGCCGACATCTGGAAGGAGACCGGGCGCTACTACTCGATCGACAAGGAGATGAGCCGCTTCGAGGACAGGGCAGGACGCGACATGGTCCTCGCCATGACCCACGAGGAGGCTGTCACAGACCTCGCCCGTGGTGAGATCGACTCCTACAAGCGCCTCCCCCTCCTTGTCTACCAGATCCAGACGAAGTGGCGTGACGACCCACGCCCCCGAGCAGGATTGATCCGCGTCAGGGAGTTCACAATGAAGGACTCCTACTCCTTCGACCGTGACCAGGCAGGCCTGGACCTCGTCTACAGGAAGCACTACAAGACCTACTTCAGGATCTTCAGCCGCTGTGCCCTCCCCTGCATCGCTGTCGGTGCCGACAGTGGTATGATGGGTGGCAAGGTCAGCCATGAGTACATGTACCTCTCACCTATCGGAGAAGACACGATCATCACCTGCCCCAAGTGCGGCTACACCGCCAACCGCCAGGTAGCGACCTTCAAGAAGGAATACTTCAAGGAAGAGATGAAGCCCCTTGAGAAGGTGCTCACACCTGACTGCAAGACCATCGATGAGCTTTGCGCCTTCCTGGGCATCGAGGCCCGCCAGACAGCCAAGGCTGTCTTCATGGTCGGTACCTTCATCAATGACCACAACGGGGACGAGGAGGAGAAGCTGATCGTCGCCATCATCCGTGGTGACATGGATGTCGAAGAGAGCAAGCTCTCTAACGCAGCCCGCGCCAACTCAATCCGTCCCGCCCATGAGGAGGAGATCACAGCCCATGGCATCGTGCCTGGCTTCGGTTCCCTTATCGGCGCCAAGGGCGACCTGATCGCCATCGTCGATGACTCTGTCGCCGAGTCCAACAACCTCGTCGCAGGTGCGAACGAAGCTGGCTACCACTACTTGAACACGAACTTCAAGCGTGACTACGACGCCACTGTCGCAGATATCGCCTCCGCCCGCCAGGACTATATCTGCCCTGAGTGTGGAGCCCCGCTCAACTCCTCCAAGGGTGTCGAGATCGGCAACATCTTCCAGCTTGGTACACGCTACTCCGAGAGCATGAACTGCTACTATCAGGATGAGGATGGTGTGCGCAAGCCTGTGATCATGGGAAGTTATGGTATTGGTGTCGGACGCCTCCTGGCTTGTATCGCCGAGGAGCACAACGACGATGCCGGTCTCAAGCTCCCTGTCTCAGTCGCCCCCTACCAGGTCCACCTGATCAGCCTGGTCAAAGACACTGCCATTGGAGAGGAGATTTACGAGACCCTTACCAAGGCTGGTATCGAAGTGCTCTACGACGACAGGAAGGAGTCTGCTGGTGTCAAGTTCGCTGATGCCGACCTGATTGGCCTGCCCGTCAGGATCACCATCGGCAACCGCAGCCTCAAGGAAGGCAAGGTCGAGGTCAAGGTCCGTGCGACTGACGAGGTCACAAGCTTCTTGGTCAGCGACCTGGCTGACGAGGTCCGCCAGACCCTCGACCGCCTCCAGGCAGACATCGACAGCCACATCGTCGAGAAAGAGCTCAACTGACAAGATCCAAGCTTAAAACCACAGCAAGGGGCCACAAGGCCCCTTGTCTCATTCAGTTCCCTACTTACCCGCCAATCCAAAGCCCCGCACAAAAGTAAAAGTAAAAGTAAGAGTAAGAGTAAGAGTGGCCTTACCCCCAATAAGCAACAGTTAATTCGATACAAGCAGAGTTGACACATATTCAATATCTGTAATATGTTCATTGACTTTTCATACGCATTGTAATACATTGCATACAGGAGATTACAGATGGCATTAACAGCAACAGTTACATTCAGGACCACGCCAGAACTCAAGGAAAGAATCGACAACCTTGCGAAGAGGACGAGAAGGAGTTCGGGGTTCTATTATAATGTCCTTCTTGAAGATTATCTCGATGACTTAGAAGATGTGTATGACGCCATACAAATAAGCGAGAGAGTTCGTTCGGGTAAGGAGAAGACCTATGTTCTTGAGGATGTCGCGAGGGAACTAGGCTATGAGGGTTGAGCTTACCGAGAGCGCCAAGAAGCAGCTGAAGAAGATTGACCCATCGAATCGTAATAGGATACTAAAATATCTTTTCGAAGTGGAGAAGCTTGAAGATCCCCGAAGCAGAGGGGAAGCCCTATTGGAAAACATGAGCGGGCTATGGCGGTATCGAATCGGTGATTACAGAGCGATATGTGAAATCCAAGAGGAAAAGATAGTAATCTCCGTTCTGAAAATCGGACATCGCAAAGACATCTACGGATAACGACAAATCGCTTTCCCAGACCGTTTTTCATATCACCAACCTCTTCAATAACCAGATTCCCGCATATGTCTCCTGTTTATGAAGACGATGCAATCAACAAAAAGGGCTGCACCGAAGGCATCATGCCTCCCTGCAGCCCCTCTTCAAAGGTAAGGAACGACTTAGTTGGCGCCCTTCTCCTTCAGCATGTTGATGATATAGGTCCTCTTGGCGACCTTGGCATAGTCAAGGACGCTGTGGCCCTGGTAGTCACATGCATTGATGTCAGCACCGCTCTTGATCAGCTGGGTGGCCATCTTGGTCTCAGGGTTGTTGTTGACAGCCATGATCAGTGCGGTCTCACCAAGATAGTTCCTGGCATCGATGTTGGCACCAGCGTCAAGCAGGACCTCGACCACCTTCGGGTTGTCAGAGTTGTTGGCAGCCAGGTGGAGGGCGTTGGAGCGGTACTTGGGCTCTGCCTCGTGGATATCAGCACCAAGCTCGATGAGGGCCTTGGTGATTGCGACGCAATGGTTGTACTGTGCTGAGAGCATCACAGGAGAGAGACCCCACTCGTTGTGACAGTTGACCTCGGCACCCTCTTCGACAAGCTTCTTGATTTCGCTAGCCTTTGTTGCGGACACAGCAGCGGCAAGGAGCTTCTTGTTCAGGGATTCGACTTTCTTAGCCATGATTTGATCCTCCTGCACCCACAGGGGCGCTTACAAACTAGCTTAACTTATGAAATTGAAACAGTAAAGTATCAACAAGGGCATGAACCCTCATTTTTCTAACAACTAATCCTATTCCAGATTGGACTTTACTTGACTTGTCTTAAGAAAACTTGCTGAAAGTGGGGCAACTCACACCTAGAGGATGACAGAAGAAGGACATCATGTCCCACCCAGCACCTCTCCCACAATCATCAAAGACGTGGCCCACTCGTCTCACAGGACAACGTAAGACAAACATTCTGAAACATATCCAACCAATCATACGAAGGGTGGTTTTCTTGGTTTTATTTGATTGGGAACCCTCCTTTGAAAGATAAGTTATTCCAATACAAGAAAATTTTATTTGACTGTTATTTGACTGTTGTTTGACAGTTGCTTGATTATATGTTTGCCGACTTACCTGGGATACCTCCTACAACAGTGACAGGGGACCACTCTGGATGTGGAAAACGCTGGCTGCAACGGCAGGCAGCACATCACCATTGGGCATGAGGGGAATCATTTCCCTACAACCTTTCCTCTTTTCACCTTATACTCTACTCATGGTTACTTACGACATGATTCACCGCGCCCCCAAGGTAGAGTTGCATGACCACCTTGACGGGGGACTCCGACTGGATACGATCATCGAGCTTGCGGACAAGTATGGTGTCACCCTCCCATGTAATGACAAGGAAGGCCTCAAGGACTTCTTCATCCGTGGCTGCCGCCAGAAGAGCCTGCCCCTCTATCTTGAGACCTTCGCCATAACCACAGCTGTCATGCAGACGAGGGAAGCCCTCGAGAGGGTGGCTTATGAAGCCGTACTCGACTTCAAGGAAGACAATGTCGTCTATGCAGAGGTGCGCTTCGCACCCGACCTCCACACAAAGGGAGGACTCAACCTTGAAGAAGTCGTCACTGCTGTCCTCACAGGACTCGACAAGGGCAGGCGGGAGACTGGTGTGCAGACAGGCTTGATCCTCTGCGCTATGCGCAACGAGGATCCAGAAGCGACGCTCGCCATCGCAGAGCTCGCTGTCGCCTTCTCAGACCGTGGTGTCGTCGCCTTTGATATCGCAGGTGATGAGTTCGGACATCCACCCAAGAAACACCTCCAGGCATTCCAGTACATCAGGAACAGGAACTTCAATATCACGATACATGCAGGAGAAGCCTTTGGTGTCGAATCCATCTGGCAGGCCATACAAATCTGCGGCGCCCACCGTATCGGCCATGGGGTGCGCTTGATCGAGGACATGGTCACAGAGGATGGTGATGTCGTGAAGTTCGGAAGCCTCTCCCAGTTCGTACTGGACAGGAGGATTCCTCTTGAGATGTGCCTGACAAGCAATGTGGGGACAGGTGCTGCTGAAAGCTATGAGAAGCACCCCTTCCCCATCTTCTACAAGAACAACTTCCGGGTCTTCCTCTGTACTGACAACAGGCTGATGAGCGACACGACACTCACCAAGGAATTGGCGATCGCAGCTGACACATACAAGCTCAACTTCCGTGACATCGAGAAGATCACACTCAATGCGATGAAGTCCGCCTTCATCCACCACAACGACAAGATCCGCATCATCTATGATGTGATCAAGCGTGGCTACGCAGACCTCAGGAAGGAATACGGCATAGAGTGACCATTCCTCAAAAAGAAGACCACACCATCTGAGGAAAAGAGGTGTGGTCTTGAGGAAGATTGCTTATTCACCGACATCGTGGCGGATTTGGATCCCCCCGATCCGAATAAATCCTATCAGTCATCATTGGCCATCAACTTTAAGTGTCAGTGTGCCATCATATTTACCAGCAACACGATCACCCTCAGAGCCAAGAGTTATTGTGACCTTGTTTGACACAAGGCGCTGCTTCATCACGTGTTCGGCGCTCTCATTCAAATTGATATCAGCAGCATCTGTGTTTATAGTTACGGGCTCTCTAGTAACAGTGGAACCGCTAACAGGAGTCACTCCACCCCTCTCTCCTGCCTCGTATGTCGTGGACTCTACTGACACTGTCATTGGATAATAGTACGTAGTCCCATCAATCACCAAATCTAGCGGGGTCACTGTCAAACTTATATTCTCTGGGCTTTGCGAGCTGGTTTTGACAACAGCATAGAATGTGTTGTTTGCAGATTCTCCTTGACTCAATTCCTGCTCACCTGTAATCGAATCACCTAGCTCCATCGAAGTTGGAGGAACAATCTTCCAGGCAGAAGAAGGAACATCCTCTATCGTATAATAAACGCTAAGCTCACTTGCTGCCATCAAAGGCATGACAACAATCAGGATGACAAAGAAAGTAAAAGCCTTTTTCATCGCACACCTCATTAGATATAGTCCGTAGTAAGGGTCAACGTTGCTTCATAAGTATCGTTAACAACGTTCTCGATATCCTTAGCCATTGCTGTGATGGTAAGCTCATGAGTAATAGCACGGGTATTGAAACTGTCCACGGTAGGATCCGCAAGAATGATACCTGTTGTTCCATCTGCTGTTTCACTAGGCAGGTTGCTTCCTGTCACAGTAGACCCGTTGATTGGAGTAGCCTTTGATGAATTAACCTTCACATACAAAGGTATCTCAGTACCGCCTTCTCCATTGTTCAAAGGCCCCCATGTCAATTTCATGCTGCAAGCACTCTTATCGAACGATCTCACAGATGCCCAAACCGTTGTTGTTCGGTCAGAACCTTCATTACCTTGAAGTGTTTTGACGCCAGTCTGCTCAGGATCACTACCTGGGGTAACATATTCTGTACCTGTAAAAGCAACAACAGTCGGTTTATCTATTTCTAAAGAAACCTGCAATGTGTCAGTTTTTTCAGCAATCAAGACAGTTGCAGAAAACAGGACCAGCGCAATAAAAACAATAAGCTTTTTCATTTTTCACACCCCATTAAGAATCATGTAGATTTCAGATGTATATGTATCATTCGGAGCAAGCTGGATGGCTGAGGCTTCCGCAGTAATCGTCAGTTGATAAGAAAGCCTTCTACGCCCCAATTTCTCAGGTGTTTCTTCTTCGATGGTGATGACATGGCTGTAAGAAGTTCCATCAGGCCCAGTCAAGGCTGTCCCCTGCCCTACATCTGTATTGTTAAGAACAGTGGGAGAACTATCAGCCTCTTTCTTCTGCTCGACTGTCAAAGGAATCGTATTAGTGTTCCCTTCCGAGCCTTTAAGGTAATTCCAGCCAATTTGGATATCAGCATCAGTAGACTGATTTGTGTCGATGGATGCCCATACTTCACCATCAATCGTACCATCCTGGTTCATTGTGATTCCTGACTCACCAATAGTGATAGCACTCAGGGTTTTGTCTTTAGTGTATATCTCGCTTGTAAAAGCTACATAGTACTCAGGCTCAATACTGAGGGTGACTGTCAGCTTCGGAGTTTCAGTATCCTGACCTGGATCGGTTATAACATCCCCATCGTCGGCTGCGTAAAGGCCCATTATGGCAAATAAGAAAACAAGTATGATGAGTACCGTCTTCTTAATCATTTCTTTCATACCTCACTACTTCTTCAATCTGGCAGACATCAAAGGAGTTGACCTACACCCAAGGCATAGGATCAAGCAAGGAAGTATTTTCTCTCGGTGAGGTCTATGAATCCGACCTAGGATATCCCCCTGCATACCATGTGCTGACAACCGTTTTCCCTGCAGTCGCCAACATGGCAAGAGATATGCTGGACCTTAACTGGAACTCACAGTCACCATGATATCAGCTTCATAAACACCACTAGCCAGTTCCGCCGTTTCCCAATCGGCCTGGATTGTGGCCACCAGCCTTCCATTGATAGGACTCTGGACAGGGACATACAGGTCGAAGGAGTTCCCCTCTCCTCCAGCCTCGTTGACAATCACCACAGGGTAACTGTCACTGTCAGCAAGTGTCCTTGATGTCCCACTTTCATTGAATGAGACATTCAGGTGGCTGAAGCTGATTGGAAGATCTGAGTCCTCATTGGAAAGCTGGGACAGTGCCCGAGCCATCACTGAACGACCCGACCTGTTCCAACCACCCGTAGAGAAGGTCACTGTGCAGTTGTAATCCGTAGGCTCATTACCATAGTAACTCGCCTGCAGATAGACAGAACCTGCGACCAGGCCAAGATCCTCCACGTTGACTGTGGCACCCGTGACCGGATACCAGTTGGAAGCATCAGTGCTGTATTCGATGAGAAGGTTTCCAACAAGCTCTACGTCATCTGGTACATCAACCCCAGCTCCCGCAGGTACATTGGACAGCATGTTGAGAGTGGCACGGTCCTGCGCAATCGTATCTGAGTATCCCAAACCCAGAGCAGCAAGGAACATCAAGACTATCAACAAGCTTCTTCTCATTTAATCAGCGCTCCACGCTTCTTTCAGCATTTTCCCTAAGAACTGGCATCCCAGCAGACCGGACCCTGAACCGGTTGACATCTCCTTTACAGCTTCCCTACTGACTGTCATGGGCGACATCCTGTCTGGACGTACCATTTCCTCTCTTTTGCAGGCCCAGCTTATGACATAAGTTGTGCCATGTCAACCTAAGAATCCCCTGTTTTTCGCGTAATTCCTTATAAAAGGGTACTAACTTATGACATAAGTTTACTAAAACCTGATGAAAAGGGACTTTTCTTGATTTTTCCACTCATGTCTGAAGAGTCATCATTTTTGCTTTTTTAACGACAAAACCCACACAGGTCTGAATAGTGAAAAACCAGGTCATAAAAGAAGATCCGGCAGCGGACTGCCGGACCTTCAACCAATAGGAGGATGTAGAAGCTTCAATTAAGCTGCAGCAACATTGACTGTGATTATTGCCTCATAATCGCCAGCTGAGAATTTAGCACTCTGCGTCCAAGAAACTGTCGCAACTCCAACCAATGCAGGATCTTCTGATGTGTTGTTTGTACCAGCATTGGCTTGGGTTTTCACTCCGACTGAAATCGTGCTGGACCCATTACTGGTACCCTTACTTCCTGTAGTCTCGTTAGTAAACCCACTTACTGTCTTTGCCTCAGTTTCAATGGTAAGCGTTGGATCGGTGGTCGTATTTGAACCAACAAAATCATTGCCTCTCTTCCATCCCTGGCTTGAAAGAGTGACTGTGGCAGAATTACTGGCCGTAGCATTTGCCTTTGCTCCGATTGCGATATAAAAGCTGCTGGCAACCGCTGGATCCGTAAAATCTACATTGATTTCCGTATCTCCTGTCTGCGCTACAAGATCTGTCACGCTACCATCAAAGGACCAGCTTTGAGGCTCTTCTCCTTGTACAAGGACAAGATAGATACCCATCGAGCCAACAATGACAGGGGTCTGAGGATCTTCAGGATCACCTATTCCACTGCCTCCAGCAACTTTTGATTTAAGCACGACATTACGGTCTATAGGTGCATTTATGGGATCCAGTGCATAAAGCGTAGTCATTGCTAACAGCACAAGCATGGTGAATGTCAGTATTTTCTTCATCATCTTCAAGCTCCTTCACCAGTTATAGTTATCGTTGCTCCATAGTGCCCGGCATCAACATTCGGCTCCTTTTCCCATGTCACAGTAGCAACACCAAGGAGCATGATAGAATCAACCTTGCCTGCATTTGCCGTGATTTTAAACCCATTGCCATCTACAACATCTCCTGTAATTGAAGAGCCTTCCGCCTGCTGTTTTTCAACAAGCGAAAGCGTTGGATTCTTAGGCGGAACTTTGGTTGTGCCACTATACACAGTTGTTCTATCTGCAGTTGTATAGCGAGTCCAACCAGAAACACTCAGGGTATAGGAAGCCGTTATGGCGACACCAGATGAGACATCTGGATTGCCATTGGCACCAATCAATATATAAATGTTATCTATGCCCTCTGCATTCCCGGTGAGATCCGCAACTTCTTCTGGGGTACTTCCCGGTGTTAAAGAACCTTCATCACTCCATGTATTCGGTTCTGATGTTGAATATGCAAAACTTACATATAAACCGTTGTAATTATCCGCATCACTAGGTTTTTCAACACCTTCACCTGCAGCCACAGTGGCAGTGATTTTGACATTACGGTCATCAGCAAAAATGGCTGATGAAATCAACAAGAAAATCACAAGCAGGGAAATGAATGTCTTTTTCATATTTCTCCCCTAAAACCTTTTATCCGTATACACCCAATGCAAAAGAGATGTTCTATTTTGCAGTTACAGAAACGGCAATTGTCGCGGAATAATCACCTGCTGAGTACTGAGGACTCTGAGTCCAAGAAACCGTACAGACACCAACAAGTTCAGGAGTACCGCCTACAGTATTGTTTGTACCGACAGGGGCTTCAATCGTCATTCCAGTGTTGCGTGTGTAAGAGACTTCCTGAGTCGCGGCATACTCATTACTTACAGTGAAAATCCCATTTTCACTATTGACATCCATGGTAAGAGAAAGAGAAGGTTCGTTTTCTTTCCCTTCCACAACATCAGAGTTCCTTGTCCAGCCATTGCTACCAAATGTGACTGTCGCATCAGCAACTTCAGTACCACTCACATTGGCCATTGCACCAACTGCGATATAGAACTCATCTGCACTAGACTGCGTGGTCGAACCAGCAAGATCAACTTCCATCGTAGCTTGTTTGGTGTCCCGCACAAGGTCAAGTTCGAATTCCTCAGGCCAAGAAGCTGGCAGGCTATCGACTACTACAAGATAGATACCCAGCTTTTTATCAATGAGGACTGGATCCTCACCACCATTATCAACATCACCACCATCTACGATGCCACTTCCATCTGGGATATTGGAACTAAGAACGAGATTACCAGAGAATGGTGCCTCTACGGCCATCAACAAGGCGCAGGAAAGCAGTAAGAGCGACAAGATCGCAACAAGTTTCTTTTTCACGGATATTCCCCCATTGAGGGTGTTCCCTCTTCTTTTGCGGCTCAAGCTTATGTCACAAGTTAAGGTGCGGTCAAGGCTGGAATGGGCGAATCTGGCGTAATTCCTTATAAAAACCTGCAAACTTATGACATAAGTTGTCTGGATGAGGTGGATTTGTGTCTTGTGGCAGGATTCAATCAGCCGAGGAGAACGTGACGACTATGCTCGCCTCGTAATCACCAGCGACAGGGGAGGCATCTTCATCAATCCAGTCAGCATCCACAGTGGCGAGGAGCGTTGGTGTGAGCACAAGACCTTCACGGCTGTGCACAACAATGTCCATGCCACCATCCTGGTCACTGCCATCGCTGGCATAGAGGGAGACGTCGCTGTTACCCTCACCCCTGATTATATTGCTGGAGAATACTATCGGGATATTAGACTCTACCTGCCCCACCCTGTTCCATCCGTTGGTTGAGAAATTGACGTTTATCGCAGGCCTGCTTGATGAGTTCACGCTGGCCCAGACTCCGAATGTGACACTTTGAGGGGCATCAGACTCCCCGGAGACATCAAAGTAGACAGGGCTCTCCGGGTTGATCGCGCTCATTGATGTATAAGGAGCGTCATGGCTTGGTGCTTCGCCTTCCGTAGAATAACGTACATATACATTGAGACCCTTGTAGCTGGATGAAGGGTCGCCACCATCCTCGATACCAGAGCCGTCGGCTATCCGGGACTCGATTGTTACGTTGTAGGTGCTGGTCGATGCTGCCATGAGGAAGGAGCAGGTCAAGACGGCCAGCAAGAGTGTGACTATCGTCCTTTTGCTTACAAACATCGTTTTTACCTTCGAGCAAAGCTTAAGTGAGGTAAGGTGATGCTGTCAACGCAAGTGATTGAGCTGGATGGAGGTGGCGCTAGCGCCTCCATTCCTTCAAGGGGTTCATCCTCATCCTGATGATGATGTAGAGGAAGCCGAACACCAAGCCGAGCAGATGGGTCATGTGGGCGACACCATCGCTGATGAAGAGTCCGCTCATCAACTCAATCACAAAGTAGAGCACGATCAGCAATGGAGCCGCGACTGGGATGAGACCGAAGACGTAGATCACAGCCCTGGGATAAAGGACGCTGAAGAGCACAAGCAGCGCATAAATCGCACCAGATGAGCCCAAGAGGACCACATTTGTGTTCGCAAGGTAATAGAGCCCATAGCTGCCAACCCCACACAAGGTGCCAGTGAGAAGGTAGTACAAGAGGAACTCCTTGCTCCCCACCCTGCGCTCCACGGCTATGCCGAAGATGTAAAGTGAGAGCATGTTGAACAGGAAGTGGGAGATGCTTCCATGCACGAACATATAGGTGATGAACTGCCAGTAATAGTGTCCATAGAGCACGTAGCTAGGTACCAGTGCAAGCGTATAGGTCAGCCGGGGAAAGATGAACTCCGTCAGACAAAAAACCACGAAGTTGATTCCAATGAGTATGTTCGTAACACCCCAGTTGACGTATCTGAAGCGTTTGTTGATCAGTGTCGGTTTCATGGTATCAAGGTAATTGGTGTGGCAATCAGCGGCAAGACCGCAATGATTCTCCATGAAGAATCAAAGAGTGCGTTTTCTGCACACTGTGAAGTTTTTTCACAGCCGTTTGCCGCACTTCCTGCACAGCAGGCGGCTTGATGGCTTATGAGAGTGTGCATTAGGGAGGTGTACGAGAGGCATGGACTGTCGTTTTGAGTGTCCTGAACCAGTTTCCGAGGATGTTTCTGGCACTTGGCACGCATATTGCTTGTCACTTGGTACAGAGCAACAGTTTTTTTCAACCTCCTTTTAGTGTGAATAAGACACCCGGCCAACCACCGGGTGTCTTTTTACCTGACTTGGCATGGAACTTGCTTGCTGATTATTGAACAAACAGTTTTTCATGCCTCCTTTGTATGAAAAATCACTCTTGGTGCCAGGCGGTCCCTCTCTCCCACCCCAATATCTTCCGCCTGGCGCTTTTTTGATCAATTACAGGCTGCGGCCTGATGATATACGGAAGCGGATCCACCTGGATGGCATTGGCCGTCAGTGATCCGCTCTTTATTAGTAAATGACAATCTGATGAGGTTTTTTCAAAACTCGAAATGACTGAATGAAAATACGCCTGTAAGGACATGAATATGCAAAATGATAGGGTTC
>CALXXN010000021.1 GCA_944392695.1 uncultured Spirochaetales bacterium
CGGCTATATAAGCAGAGAAGGAAATCCAAAGAGTGGATATTGGAGGGTTTGCAAAAGTATTGATGATTGAACTTCTCGAGAAGATTGCTGGTCATGGGATAGGAAGAGGCTGGGAGCTTATCGATGGATACTTTGCGTTCTATTACCGATATGTCTATCCGTATCGGTCATTGATAGAAAGAGGCCACGGTGAGGCCGCCTTTGAGACTGCAATCGAGGCGTTGGATGGTTTTACGGCCAAGGGTATCGAGGCTGTTTTCCGTGAATATGTGCTTTCGCATTCAGGCCTTCTGATCACAGCCATCGGATCAATCGATTTCCCGAATCCTGCCATGAGGCGGAATGAGGAGCTCGATCTCTTTGGACAGAGCAATGACGGTTGGATCATCGGTGAGTGCAAGTGGCAAGGGCATCCTGTGCATCGCGATGTGCTTGATCTGCTTGAGATGCGTACGCTGCTTCTCGTAGGTGGTGAGAAGACTCATTGCTTCCTTCTCTCGAAATCTGGCTTTTCAGATGATTTGATCGCACTTTCCCGTGATCGTGATGATATCCGTCTGATCACGGGAGAAGAGCTTTTCGGGAGACAGCCTTCTGCGTCTTCGTGATTCCTTATTTATCCTTCATGTATTTATATCTCTGATTCCTGTATTAGAATATAAGGCGAGGTAGCAAGTGTTCTATGATTATGAGATCAGGGCTATAAACGAAAGCCTGGCATTATATGAGAAGGAGTCAGGGGATCCTGGCGTTAACTTCATCCGGTTCATATCAACGACGCAGCGTCATAGATGCTCTGTGGTCGGACAGTACCAGAAGGCCGATAAGTCATGTGTCCTTTCGATTGATCCATGGATGGAGGCAGTCGATGATGGTGTCGCGTATGATGTGGCTGTCGATATACCCGAGCTAGCCGAAGGGGAGTATTACCACGGGATCGCTCCATCCTTTACCGCTGAGAACATAAAGGCGATGATCCAGCAGGGGGCATTTCGCAATATAAGGACATTGGTATCATTCCTTGGCAGATACCGCTCGCTCTATAACTGGGTTTTCCCCGCACCTGCCGATGCCTCGGATTATCCTTGGATGGAGGAGTATTACATCTATACCGTCATCCGCATGGCCAGGCATTTCGGATTCGTGTTCAGGATAGCCGATAGCGAGACGCTGCAGAAGCTAACGGATGTGGCTTCTCTATATCCTGACATCTTCATACCATCAGTTACGTTCTCGATTAGCGGGAAGGGGAAGGGGGAGGCTGAGCTAAGGCTGATCGGAGGTCCTTCGGATACCCTCATCGAAAGGCTTGCGGGTCTCTTCATATCCTCCGGCATGGTGATCTCCTCTACCAGGAGGGAAGGGATGATCCCTTTCAGCATGTTCTATGAGAACACGAGGAATGAGTTTCTCAAGGTGCGTATGCTAGGCCGTGCAGGCTATTATTCCGGCGTGATATCAAGGCTGATGAAGATAGACGTGCCATCCTCATCCGAGGATGGGAACAATAACATAAGGGTGATGAAGCTCAAGGTCGGACGGACGACATTCGCAACCCTGGATGCCTTTGACAATGGTGCGGATATCCCTCATCCGCTGCTTAGCCAGCCTCTTCAGGGCAGGGATCTCTCCATCGCTGATGCCGTGCGCCGAGTCCGCCAGGCCGAGTATGAGCGGATGAATGGCGTCCTGTCGTATGACAATAAGCCGGTAGGCAGGAGGTCCCATGCAAGGACGCTGGTGGAGCTTGTCAATGAGTACCTCCTTGGATCGATCAATTCGAATACGATTGCCGTAAGCGCGAACCTTGTCTCCCGTGATGGATGCCTCATAGCGGCTATACGCGATGGCAGCTCGATCGATAGCAATACCGGCTACTGCTCTGCGAATGGCCAGACTGAGTTCCGTGATAACCTCGTGACATTCTATCGCAATAGCGTGTATGAGGATCTGCCATCCCTGATAGTCCCCGCGGATAATGAGGCTGACCTCGTCCGGCTTGACTACACCAGTGAGATAGAGCGGGAGACGATCGCAGAGCTGAATTCCTCCCACTTCTCAGCGAACTGGATCTACTATGGCATCTCGGTCCTTGGCATCAGGGACAGGATCGGCACGGACGCATCCGGCAGCATGAGGCTTCATTTCAACATATTGATGAAGAACATCCTCTCCGATGATTTCCTGGACGTCTGTGAATTCAGGAACGAGGCGACCGAGAGCTTCGAGAACAGCCGGCTTATCGGGTTGAAGCCGATAAAGGCCTCCGTGCTGGCTGAGCTTGGCATTGGCTGGATCCTTGATCATGGCGATCTGCTCACGAATCTGCTGCTGATCCTTTATGTGATCTATACCCGCCTTGCCGAGGGCCATGTGCCTGATTTCTCGGATTATGCGATGACCATATTGTTTACGGCCCTTGAGCTGGCTTATTTCGGCAGTCTCATAGCCAGGTATATGAAACGCAAGAGGGATACCCGTGCGAAGGTCCTCTTCGTGCCGAGGATGGCGCTTCACCGCAGGGATAAGGCAGGCAAGGATCGGGATTCCAGGCTGGCCATGCTTACAGCCGAGCTTCATGGGAGCCTGTGGAGCATGAGCCGGAGGATGAGAAACGCCGGTCGGTATGGTGCATATCCGAACGCGATCCTCCAGCTTATGTACCTGCTTGATATAATGGGTGACACGATAGAGAAGTAGGAAAAGGCATGGGTTGGCAGCGGAATAGCATCAATCTGGATATCGGGGGTAAGGGAACGTATAGGAAAGGAGGCAGCCGCTTCGGGGGGAGGCCTGATGTGCCTGATGGATTCGCCTGGCCAAGGTTCGTATATAGGGAAGGCCTCGATCCTATTCCTCTCTCGTTTATCGCGCAGTTCGACTGCAAGGAGCTGGGTGAATATGACACGGAGCATATCCTCCCGGATCATGGCGTGCTTTCATTCTTCTATGAGACAGGCTCCATGCGTTGGGGGTATTCTCCTGATGATGCGGGGGCTGCGAGGGTCTTCTGGTTTGAGGATGGATCCTCGCTATCCGAGGCGCCTTTCCCCGAAGACCTGCCTCCGGAGAGAAGGTATCCCATGCTTCATATCGCGATGGAGAGCCTGCCCTCCTTCCCCGATCCAGAGGATTGCTATGAGTTCGGAATACCAGTGGAGGGGAATCCTTATGAGGATAAGAACACTGGATCGAAACTGCTTGGCTGGCCTGATTTGATCCAGGGAAGCATGGCTCTGGAATGCGAGCTGCTGGCCCGGGGATTCTTCACGGGTAGCGGCTGGGAGGATATTCCTGCTAAAGCCATGGAAGACGCTAGAAGCCATGTGCTTGGATGGAGGCTCCTTTTCCAGCTCGATATGGTAGAGGACGATGATTTTTCCTTGATGTTCGGGGATTGCGGACGTATATACTTCTTCCTTCCGCTTGCAGACCTGCAAGTCCCCCGGTTCGATCATGCATGGCTCATGCTGCAATGCTATTGATTTGTCCGATAGGTTTTCCTTTCTCCAAGGCTATATGAGTGTATAATTAGCCATAATGCTAAGCACGAGGGGGACAATATGGCTGACCTGGATTATTTCTCGCTTTCCGAATCGACGCTGAAGGAACTGGCAGGACAGGGTGATGCTGAGGCGATGATAGCGCTTGGCATTGGGTATTATTTCGGATCCTTCGGAGAAAAGGATGTGAGTTCAGCTTTCGATTTCCTTGCCGAGGCGTACAGGAAAGGCGATGTGAAGGCTGCCCCCTTCCTTGCAGAGATGATCTACTTCAGGCAGGTCAGCATCTCCGGCTTTGATTCCGATGAGGATTATTGCCGCAGGGCATATGAACTCTATAAGGAAGGGGAGGAGATCGGGATGATTGCTGCAATCAGGGGCTTATGCAAGATGATGATCCGCGGCGATTATCTTGAGGAAGATGTCAATAGAGCATATGAAAGGCTTAAGGAATTAGAGGACAAGGATGAGGAATGCGCTCATCTTGCCAGCTTGCTTGAAGAGGGGACGCTCACCGATGATGATATCGTTCCATGCAATGAGTTTGAAGATGATGAGGAGGAAGAAAGCGAGGAGGAAGAAAGCGAGGAGGAAGAAAGCGAGGAGGCTGATGGGGATGAATGCATAATCCGGCGCTGGCTGGAGAGGGATGCCCCTGAAAGTGACGGCTTCGCACTCCGCATAGAGATTGATGATATCATCGACCATCTGGATGATTACATCAAGGATGATATCGATGAAGGCATCTTCCGGTTCAATGAATGCTTTTCAGGGGAGAGCGTGAAGGATCTTCTCATGGATGTGATCAACAGCGGTGATGAGGCTGTGGAGGAGCTTGTCGCACTGGCGAGATGCTATCGGTTGATGTCGGGAGCTGATGCGGATGACTTTGCCCGTGCTGCATACTGGGCCCATAAGGCCGCCGTTCTGGCAAGGAAGGGCTGGAACGATAACTCGCTGGAAGATGGCCTTGACCTCATGGCGTTGGCTTACGGAGAACTCGGAAACGTCTTCTTCTCTTATCCTGGGCATAAGGATGACCGCTTTCCTGATGTTGAGGCTGCGGCGAGGTATTACAGGAGGGCTGCGGAATACGATGATATATCCTTCAATTACGATTTCAATATAAACGCAGGCAGGGCATATGCGGCACTTGGCCGCTATGAAGAGATGAAGGAGATGTTCAGCTCGGAGTTGGGGATCGGTGAAATCGGGGATGCCTGGTGCGGCCAGATGCATTATGTCGTAGGAGACATAAGCACTGCTATGAAATACTGGAAGGCATCATTGGGCGGATACTTCGGATGGGGCGAGTATTTCCTTGGAAGATACCAGTATTCTCATGGGGACAGCTACTCTGCCGTGAAGAACTGGGAGAAGGGTGCCGGGAAGGGTAACGTTGAATGCCATGCCGAGCTTGCCGCCATGGCCTTCGGGAAGAGGATCGATATGCAGCAGAACTGGGATATGCTCATGGACCTTTATAACGGAGGGGAATGCTTCGGAGTATTCAAATATATCTATCGGTATTGCAAGGATCCTGATTTCAGCTTCGATATGGATGAGATACAGCGGAATATGCTGGCTGGAGAGGCCCTTGCTAGGGGAATGAGGATGTTTTGTCCTTACTGTGCCTCACTCTATCTTGATCAGTTCAAGTATGATGGCAGCGCGGATATCGGAGCTGATAAGGCGGTGAAGGCATGGGGCTTCGATCATAATCTCCTTGACTTCTCATAGGTAATCCGGGCATGGCTGGGGAGTGTCTTGTAAGCATATACAATGAATTCAATGACAGAGGTGCTATCTCTGATAGGCTTGGAAGGATAATCCCTATCGATGCTAAGGCAATAGAGAAAGGTGAGGATCTTCCTTTTTGGGCTTTCGATGGGCCTGTGCCTGCCATTGCCTATTATGACGGTGAGTGCCTTGATATCTCATATGATGGAAGAATCCTATCCTGCAGGGCTGGGGGTGAGAGCATCGAGATCCTTCGCTTCCTTGTACCGAATGGTCAGGTCAAGGAGACGGTGCGTGTGGAGATCCGACTGGTTGCGATAGCTGATATAGGATACCCGGATCATCATGCTATGTTCATCCACGGTTCGTTCAATGTGCTGATACGCGGATTTCTTCATACCGTTCCCTCTGAGAGATCAAAGGTCGCTATAAGCCGGTTCCTCTGGACGCTGAAGGCCGATGAGAATCTCTTTCTGCTGGATAGCCATACCATAAAGGCCCTTGAGGAATCTTCCGCGGGTGGTGACTCTTATGCCATGTATGGCCTGGGACGCTACCATTATCTTGTCCGACCTGGATCCAGCTCATGTCAGATTGCCGGTTCCTGTCTGCATGAAGCCTATGATCAAGGGATCGCTGATGCGGGGGCGTGCCTTTCCATGATGTATCGCTTCGGCGATATGGGACCTGTCGATATGGAACAGGCCGATAGACTGTTTAATGAGGCAATGGATAAGGGAAGCAGCCTTGCCTTGTATGCACATCTGCGGTATCTGGTATTCGGGATAGGAGGGAAGGCTGAGGACCCGGAGGAAGCCATATGCATCCTTGATGGGCTGATCGGGAATGATGATGATCCTTCCTGGCATCTTCTTAGAGGCTGGGCCCTGCAGGCTGCTCATTCCATCTCAGCGGCGGGCAATGATTATGAAGAAGCTGCTCATGGAGGCCGTATAGCCGCATGGCTAGGCCTGGCTGTGACCGTATCATACGATGATGACGGTAACCTGCTGGACAGGAATGGGTATCTCGCCGCCTTGGATATGGGAATAGCCCATAGGGACTGCCAATGCCTGTATCTGAAGGCACTGTCTGACATAGAGGGCTATGATGAGATGCCTGCTTATAGGAAAGCCTTTAGGAGTGCCATGCTCGTGGCAGCGCTGGAAAAGGCATATGATATGGGCTCTGCTCCTGCGGCTGAGACCCTTGGCGATATATACCGTAATGGCTGGTATGGAAACGACGAAGATCTTAATGCCGCATATGATTGGTATAGGAAAGCCGCCCGGCTTTATAGCCCGACTGCCTATGAGAGCCTTTTCGACATGATGCGTTCAGGTGAGGCAGATGCGGATCCGGACGTCATGGATAGATGTGTGCTTGAAGGAGCCCGGCTCGGATCAGAGATGCTGCAGGACGAGGCGATTGCCGCCTGTTCGCAGGGGCGCCTCCTGGAATATGCCGATGAGATCGCGCGTTATAATGCTCATGATCCTGATTATGCGGATGATGATGGTCGCTATGATGCATATGTATAGATAGCCCGCTGGGCCATGTTGGCGGCGGGCTAGGCGACGGGTGGCGTGGCCTATGATCAGCGGTCCTTGAAATCCATATCGATATCCTTCCGCCATCTGCCGGTGATGCCTCCTGTCGTCCTGAGGCTTCTAAGCGCGGCGCCTACGGCCTCGAAGTTCAATTGCGTTCCCCTGCTGTCTGCATGGTAATTAACGGCCATCTCCGAATCCATCCCAAGGCCGTCAGCTGTTTCCTCGGCATCGATGTTCGCTCCAAGGAATATGAATTCCCAGTCCTTATCCTTCCTTTTCCTCTGGATCATCTTACGTATCTGCTGATGGGAATACTCCCTGCTTGAATTCTCCTCTCCATCGGTGATGATGACGAAGATCGTATGGTCTGGCCTTCCTTCCATGCGCTTCTGCCGTCTTGATATGGCTGAGATCGTCGAGCCTATGGCATCCAGGAGGGCAGTGCTACCTCCGGCTTCATAGTCTTCCTCCGTCATATCCGTGACCTTGTCTATGCTTACTCCGTCATATAGCATCTTTATCGACGTATCAAAAAGCACTGTCGTGACGAGCGCATCCCCCGCAAGCGTCCTCTGCTTCCTGATCATAGAGTTGAATCCTCCGATAGTGTCCTTCTCAAGTCCTGACATCGAGCCGCTCTTGTCAAGTATGAATACCATATCTGTAAGCCTTGCTTCATTTCCCATGGTTCTTTCCCTCCATCTAGGCAAAGCATAGCCTGAGTAATGGCGTCGGAGGTTGCTTCTGAGGCGACATTTTCAGACGTTTATCGGTTCTTCTCCGAATGAATAGAGAGCATCGTTTATGTCGGCAAGCCTCCAGATGCTGTTTACTATGAAGTATTCGATGATGAGATCGGCCTTGCTAGAATGGGATAGGGCGAATCCTGCTGTTTCCAGAAACTCGGCTGTCTCCTTCAGCGAGAGGCAAAGGGATATCGCCAGCGCGATCGCGGTATTCCTGCTAGGATTATAGCCGCTGTTGCTTCTGATCTTGGAGAAAAGCTGCCGGCTTATCCCGGCTCTCTTGTAACATTCGACCTCGCTGATCCCCTTTTCTCTTATCAGGCGGAATAGCATCTCGGAAAATGATTCCTTGGCATTGGCAATGGCGTCTTCGATAGTATCAAGATCGTAGCATCCGCAGAGCATCCTGAGGTGCCTTGCTCCATCTGCTGTGCGGTGTTTGCTTATGTATCTTTCTATCTTCTCATATAACAATGCGTCCATCGATTACCAATCTATGGGCAGGACTATACGCTGTCAATTACGATTTCCGAGGTGTGAGAGAAGATATGATGATTACGGTTCTATCTTGTTGCAGTTTGTTGAAGAAAAGAGAACTGTATGAAGTAAAATAAAAAAAAGAAAAATTTTTTCAACTATGCCACATAGCTTTCAGTTTGTGGTATTATAAAGCAAGGAGGAAGATTAACTCCTGTTTATGCATGTTAAACTTCTAGATGTAGACTCTGTTTATATTGTCCCGCGTCTGCGCGGGTGAGACCGTTGAAAGAGACGAATGGAGCGAAGGCTTGGCCATAGTTCCGAACAGATCCATTTCCCGCGCTCGCGCGGGCGTGACGTTTTTAGATCGTCTGGAAGTCCACCAACTCTATGAGGCTGTAGCACGAAGTATGATGTATGTCATGAAGGTGCACAGCCTCTTCATTTTGAGTATCTAATGGAATCCGCTTTGAACTACATTACAGTCTTTAAAGGATATGGAAGTATTCACTCATCTTGAGATTGACCATGGGATAATTATGTGAATTGATGGGGAGTTAGCTATTGCCTCTGAATCCATAGATGGGAACATCTATCCATAAGTGACGAGGACATGGTGGAATACCTTGTCGGCAGACCTGGGACAGGGGGATGGCTTAATGAGGAAATGGCCGAGATGCTGGGCTGACGGCATTGCCTGCCAGCTATGATGTGGCGGGCAGGCATGGTATTATGGAGGCATGGATGTCTGGACGATTCAGAAAAGAGAGATAATGGAGATGGTGAAAACCGGGATCGTATGGTATCCCGAGCTTAAAGAAGGCAGTTGCCCTGGACTTTCTCTTTGCTATGAGCTTGCCATTGGGATATACAACCATCACAACAAGTCCTCAGCCAGGGGCCTTGTATTCGCGATGGCCAGAAATGCTGCAGAACCGTTTCAAGATGCAGATGAGATAGGGAAGCTCCTGAAATCGAACAAAAGGCTTGAAGGATTTCTCAGGACCGAAAAGGGAAGCCTGCTGGAGGATGGGTACGACCTGGTGAGGCTCCAGTATCCGGATCATATCAATCCTGTTCCTGTTGATGTCTGTGCATATACAGCGATGGAACCATTCATTGTCAAAGAGGATGATGGTGGACTATCGTTTGACCTGTACGCTGCTGATCCAGCCGGTCTCACAAGCGCAGAGCAGATGTTCCCATTCTTCAAGGATTGGGTCATAGGATGGCCTGCCAGTCCGATGTTCAGGAACCATTCCACATTTTTCCAGCTCCACTACGGATTCATTGCACCTGAGAACCTGACAGGCGAGGAGTATCCTGCAACCATCCTGATCTGCAAAGAAGAGACATGATGCATGGAATTGCAATCAGTCTTTCTCTTCGCCATGAGGGAAAAAGGCTGTTGAATTCTTCCGGGCTGACGGCTGGAACGGGAGAGAATCTGAAGTCATAGGAAGAAGCATATTGAGAACCTGATTAAATTTGTGATGTAGCTGAATATCTTGATACTGATAAGCTTCAAAATCTCTATCTCGATGAAGTGGCAAAAGAAGATGATTCTGTTACACTTATCAAAGTGATAGATACAGTAGCAAGAGCAAAAGGTATGACAAAGATAGCAAAGGAAGCAGGGATTTCTAGAGAAGGGCTTTACAAGTCACTCTCACCAAATGATAATCCCTCTTTTGCAATAATATGCAAGATACTGAATGCAATAGGTTACACTCTTGTTCCTACACGTATTGCAAAGAAAACAGAAATTTGACTTTGAGTATTTGACTAGTTTTTGACGAAGAAAATCTTCGGAAATATAGATAATTGGGAGAAATGAGAGAAATATATGGAGTTTCTGAGAATCAAAGCTACTATATATAGTGTGAGAACATATGTTACCATTGAGTGGGAATAATAACAATTCTTTACAAATAAAAGATTTATAGTGAAGAAAAATCAGGAGCCGTCATACTGCCAAGGGCTTGTGACGGCTCCTTTATCATCATACCTAAATGAAGGCAAACCAGGTTTACGACTACATGATTGAATGTTTTGAAAATGCCAATGCTGATGCGAGCTTGATATCTCCCCTGAGTCCATGTATGAGAACAGCTATCCATATGTCACAATGACATGGGGATGTAAGGAGATTGCAAGTGTTGAGGCCTGTCGCTGTTGATGTTGAAGTTGTGGAAGTGCACAAGATCCTGATCACATTCAATACTGGGGAGAAGAAGGTTTTTGATGTTACGCCATATATGAAAGGTGAGTGGTATTCAGAACTTTTGGACGAGGAATACTTCAAGACTGTCAGGACCAATGGATACAGCGTTGACTGGGAAAACGGGCAGGACTTGTGCCCAGGTGAAATCTATTATTGTAGTTCGTCAGTTTATTGATTCGTTTATAAAAATATATGTAATTTTATAAAAGTATTGACTTGGACCTTTAGCCATGAGAACATTGTCCTATGGAAAAGCTTCCCCTGCGATTTGATTTTGAAACGGCACCAATACTGAAGAAGTTGATAAGTGCACACAGGGAGTTGGCGCACCTCAATGGTATTTGCGATTCTCTGCCAAACCAGGCTGTACTTGTCCATACACTGGCTTTGCAGGAGGCGAAGGACAGTTCTGAGATAGAGAACATAATTACAACCCATGCAGATATATATACTGCGGTGGCCCAGCCTGAGTTCAAGGAAATAAAGCCTGCTACAAAGGAAGTCCTGTATTATGTCGATGCAATCATGAAGGGCTTGCATCTCTACAAGAAAAAGGGAGTCCTGACTCTTAGTTGCATAGAAGAAATCAAATCCGCTATTGAGCGTAACAATGCGGGAATCCGGAAGCTCCCTGGAACTGCATTGGTGAATGACAGGACCAATGAGGTGGTTTACGAACCACCACAGCCAAATGAGATTCCAGACTTGCTTGGCAACTTTCTTGAAATCTTCAATAACGATTCATCCTGGAGCATCGACCCTTTGGTCAAAATGAGCGTCCTGCATTACCAGTTTGAAAGCATCCATCCTTTCTATGATGGGAATGGAAGGACTGGAAGGATACTGAACATACTCTATCTGATTCATGAGGGGTTGCTGAACTATCCAGTCCTCTATCTGTCCCGGTATATCAATGCAAACAAGGGGCTTTACTACAAATACCTGCAATCTCTGAGGGATCCGGATAGCAATGAAGCCTGGGAGGAATACATTCTTTTCATGTTGGATGGGGTTGTGAGGACTTCCCAATCCACTAGTAGGACTGTGGTCGCATTGAGGGAGGAGATGAGTGAGTATAAACACAGGATCCGGGAAAGGCATCCTTCGATTTACAGCCAGGATTTGCTGAATACGATATTCTCGTACCCATATACGAGGATCAAGATACTACAGGACCGCCTTGGTGTCTCATATCTTACAGCAAGAAAATACCTGGATGCGCTGACAGAGGACAAACTGTTGGAAAAGAAACGCATAGGAAGGGATAGTTTCTATGTCAATGTCAGTATGATGAATATACTCACAGGAAGTGATGAGGGGGCATTGAAAGGGGATTCGTTTATACAGAACGACACTTTCCTATAAAGATTTCGGAAACGTTTATAAGAAACCGTCAAAAATTATAAAGGTTCTTAGTGTCTGTATTATCGCCAACGGTGTGGAGATGATTGAAATCAGGTATGTCCAGTTAGAAGACAGTGAGTTCTGGAAGAGCCTTGATAAGCATCTGACAGATGATGGATTCAGGAAGAAGGTCCGTGATAAGCAGGGCTATGTCCTGTTGGAGGATGGCAAGCCTGTTGGTTTGCTCCGGTTCAATCTTTTCTGGGACGACATACCATTTTGCACCCTGTTGTTTGTCGCTGAGGCCTACCAAGGAAGGGGGTATGGTATGGCCCTCATGGAACACTGGGGAGCTGACATGAAGTCGCAAGGACATGACCTGTTGCTGACTTCCACCCGGGGTGATGAGGAATCCCAGCACTTTTACAGGAAGCTTGGCTACAAGGATTGCGGTGGTCTTGTCTTGGATGTACCAGGGTATGAGCAGCCGATGGAGTTGTTCCTGGTCAAGACTGTTTGATATGTCCAGGACTTGATGACTGTCATGCTTTAAGAGTGCATGGCAGGAGTGGAGGAAAATCATCTTTTGCTGTGGAAGAAGCATCATCCATCGCCTCTTGATTGAGACTGGGTATGGTGGAATCTAAGATTGTTTGTTTGCTGATTCCGAAATCAGTGAGCGGCTTTCTCTGACTTGGAAATCAATGACGTGGTTTGATGCTTTCCTAAATCAAGAGGCTCAGGGCGACTGTGATCACTCCGCTTGTCACAAGGGCGACAGAGGAGAGGGCGCCTTGGATTTCCCCGAGCTCTATCGCCTTGCTTGTACCGACCGCGTGGCTTGATGCTCCGATTGCGAGTCCTTGTACGATTTCATTCTTTATCCTGAAGAGTTTGATCAGGAGGGGGGAGATGATGCTACCCAGGATTCCTGTGACTATCACGGCAAGGACTGTTATCGAACTTATCCCACCAAGACTCTCACTCACAGCTATTGCCATGGGTGTTGTGATGCTCTTGGGTATAAGTGAGGCTGTGAGGGCGTCATCAAGTCCGAAGAGGACGCACATCAGGCTGACCACGATGATGGAGCAAAGGCTTCCTGCCAGGCTTCCCATCACGACAGTGAGGAGGTGTTTCTTCAAGAGTTCCCTCTGCCTGTAGACGGAAATCGCGAGCACTGCGGTCGCCGGGGATAGGAACATGTTTATGATGTCACCACCTTCGTTGTACCACTCAAGCGGGATGTTGGATATGAGGAGGAGTGGGATGATAATCAGATAGGAGATGAGCAGAGGGTTGAAGAACGCCTTCCCTGTCTTCTTGTTCAGCCAGACCCCTATGGCATAGGCGGTGATGGATAGGGTTATGCCAAAGAACGGTGATGAACAGATCACTTCCTTCATTCTGCCTTCCTCCTGTTCTCAAGGGAGAGGAAGAATGTGACTGTTGCTGCTGTCACAAGGAAGACAGCGACAGTCGACACCACCACTATGATGATGAACTCAAGCCAGAAAGAAGCGATGGTGTCGAGGTGCTCGATCACGCCCACTCCTGCTGGTATGAAGAAGAAAGCCATGTTCGAAAGCAGGAAGTCGCTCTTCTCCCTGATGTGGTCTATCTTCAGCCATCCTGCGAAGAGCATGATGAGCAGGATCAGCATCGAGATGATTGATGAAGGCAGGGGGAAGGGAAGCAGGACGCTTATGACCTCTCCTGCCAGGCAGATTGAGAATATGATCGCTATCTGGTAGAGGATTTTCACAAGTCCTGTAATCTAGCACTTTGGGCATCATTTAGGAAGCATTTCCGTCAGTGGAATCCATAAAACCGACCTCTTTGTCTTGGAGTTCCATGACCCTGTCGTTTTGCAATCATTTGTGATGCCATCAGGATTGATTGTAAACTGATGTGCTTGCTTGACAGGAGGGGAATACCCTATCTCCATCTGCCATTGTTGATTTACCATGGGCATCACGGTTGAACTGCTAGTTGCTTCCGTCCTGATAGGAAATCCCTGAGATTCATATGGATGATTCCATCCCTGAAAAGTCCAATGTGTCCATGGAGACGACATACTTAGGCCAGTTGTCTTTTACTGATGAATAGGCCCCGAACCCCCTTTTGATGACATCGTCGCTACCAAGGAGGTAGGCGCTTTGCAAGTAGCACCTTTCAGTACCGTTTGAGATGACGAAGTCGATTTCCCCCTTGTAAGTCTTGCCTGTTGTGACTTCGTATCCTCTGGAAACCAACTCGTTGTAACACAAACTCCTCGTGTTTTAGGCCATAGCATTCGGGCCTAAATTCCGGCTTCCAGGGCCTTGTGGGCCATTCTCCCTGCATCCAAATGACAGCAATGCGGCTTCAAATCGTCTCCACCCGCCTCGACCACCCGTAATCAGCTGTCAAAATGCGGATTTAGACGATATCGGCGGCTTGAAAACTTCCTCATATTAACGTAATATTACGTTAATAGAAGGAGGCTTCCCATGCCCATACCAGAAGAGATCAAGAGGATGCGTCCGAAAGGACTTTTCAAAGCGACCGAGGTCAGGCTCATCAGTGGGCACTATTACGTGTATGAGGTCTCCTCGAAGTGGGATGAGAAGAAGCACAGGCCACAGAAGACGACAGGCAAGTGCATAGGGAAGATCCTCCCGGAGGAAGGCTTCATACCGAACCGGAACTATGTCGGCACCTACCACAAGGCGCAGCTCGAGAGCCATGTGAGGCATTACGGGGCTGTGGAGATGTTCCGACAGCTGGGCGCGGACATAGGAGAGGCGCTGAAGGCCTCATTCCCCGACATGTACAGGCAGATCGAGGTCTATGCCATCCTCCGTCTCGTGTTCTCCAGCACCGGAAAGAGCATGAAGTACGACTACGAGCACTCCTGGCTGTGCGACGTGTATCCCGACATCGGGACATGCGACAGTTCGGTCATGAAGTTGCTTGGCAGGCTGTCCATGCGCATGGACGACATGGAGGACTTCATGAGGAGATTCTGCGGGGATGGGCGCAAGCTGGTCTTCGACGGCACCTCCATCCTGTGCAGCACCAGCGACAGCTATGTGACGAAGGGCTACAACAGCAGGGCGCAGCGTCATGACCAGTACAGGCTGCTGTACGTGTTCGACAGGACGTCGAAGGCTCCCGTGTTCTACCGTGTCCTGCCCGGCAGGATCGTCGACAGGTCGGCCTTCGTCGAGACGCTGCGCCGCTGCAGATGCCGGGATGCCATCGTCATCGCACACAAGGGCTTCTACTCGAAGGCGAACGTCTCATATCTCATGAAGGAGAAGCTGCGCTTCATCCTGCCGCTCCAGGACAACACGACGATGATTCCCAAGTCCTTCGACAGCCAGGAGGGTGATGGGCGTTTCGACGGACGCTTCACATACAAGGGCAGGAACATCTGGTACAAGGTCTTCCCGACAGGCGACAATGGCAACAGGATCTTCATCTACCAGGACGACTTCAGGAAGGCCGAATACAACTCGCTCTTCACCGAGAGGCAGGAGAAGGCCTACGGAGAGGTTCCGCTGACGGACAAGGACATCCTGTCCAACAACAGGAGGGGACTGTTCGCCTTCGTGAGCAACCTTGACGAGGACGCCAAGGAGGTCTACCTCGACTACAAGGAGAGGTGGGAGGTCGAGAACTGTTTCGACTACATGAAGAACTCTGTCGCAAAGAAGCCGCTGCATGCCCATGACAACGGCAGCATCGATGCACAGTGTTTCATCAACCATGTCGCACTCATGTATTTCTACCGTCTGCTGAGGACGATGGACAAGTCTGGCCTGAAGGAGGAGTACTCCGCTGAGGAGATCATCAAGAGGGGCAACAACATCTACAAGATCTCGCAGTACATCGGCCACAAGCAGCTTACGGAGATGACAGCGGAGGACGAACAGATCTTCACCAGGCTGGGCGTTGTACTATAGGCCTAAAATGCAAGGAGTTTGTGTTCTATTCTGTATTCGGAGGGGTGCCTTGGCTCTTGGAATCAATAGATGGGCAACTGAGTGCCGAAGAGGACATCATCCGTCTTTTCGTCGAGGCCATGCCGGGGATGTCCTTGAAGTCGAATGTGCGTCAATCGCTTATGCATCTGAGGTCTTCCATGCGATACGGAATGGGAAGAAGCACTTCTCTGACATACTTTCCTATATAGCTGTCGAGAGTGGCAGGACCCAGCTTGCACGGACACTCAAGGCAATGTTGGAGGCAGGTCTCCTGATCAAGCGCTATCCTATCAACAATGATTCTCCGAAGGCCGCTTTCTACGAAGTGTCCGGGAATGCGATGCGCTTCTTGATGAGGACCATAATCATCGATTTGCCAGTCAGTGACTGTCAAATATCATAAGATATGCAAGTGCGTGACTGTCAAACAGGCCTTGATGGCACGCCCTTCTGACGGGGAGGGAAGAACCTGTCGTAGGCTTCCACATCCTCGTCAGTGACGAAGTAGGGGCAGGGTTTCCTGTAGATGCCTCGCTTGTCTTCCAGGAAGCCTGGTGAGAGTTCCTTTGCCAGGAAGCAGGGGTTGGGGGTGCGCCCCTCATCTTCATAGATGCCGTACATGTCCGCACTGCTGAAACCACAACGCTGATAGAAGGCCAGGTCGCCTTCGATGAAGACTGCCTTGATGCCAAGCTCCCTTGCCATTGACAGGGAGTGGTTTATGAAGCATCCATCATCCCTGAGGCGGTGGACTACGAGGTGTTCATAGCAGCCAGGGTGGTAGATGTCCCAGAAGGCATCACGTACAAGCTCTTCGACTGCCCTGTGTCCTTTCCTTTGTTCCTGTCTTATGGTCATCTGATCTCCTCGAAGTCGAAACGTATCGTGCGGCGGAAGCGCTTTGTCACAGGGCGGTGGCTGTTGATTGGCAGTGACTGCGCCTCCAGTGCGATGAAGGACGAAGGCGGATCGAGGTAGCCTCCGCTGTAGATGACCATGCCTTCGCTGTCGCTGTGGCATGTGATGACCAGGTCATCACCTTTCAAGCAGACCGCACCGCCATTGTCCAGCAGGAAGGCGTTGTTCAAGCCATGGGAGAAGGCGAGGGCTGGGGCTGCGATGACAGTACCAAGGCTTTTCCACGTCCTCAAGTCGAAGCTGGTCCCCTCGACAGGGATGACCTCCTTCGAGGTGTGGTCTTCCTTGTTGATGACGACCTGGGAAGCATCAACCTTGATTTGGCAGTTATCGACACATCCCAGGCCATTGGGGTTCAGGTAAAGGTGGCATGTCATATCACACAACACGGGGGCAGGAGCCTCCATTGAGAGGTCTATCAATAATGATGAACCATCTACAAAGTAGCGTACACTGTAGTCCCTGGGGACAGGGAGCCTGTCCTCTCCTGCCTCCCTGTGGAGACTGTAGCAGACCGCATCTTCCTGCAATGAGGCGCTTGTGAAGATGGCCTTCTGCGCACCCCGTCCTCCGTGGAGGCTGTTGGCCCCATCGTTCCTGTCCAGCTGGATGCCTTCGAAGAGGGCCCCCTCGATACGCCCAGCGAAGGGGAAGATGCAGTTGCCGCTGTAGGACGGATCCGTATTATGTGCGGCCTCAGAATGCAATACAAGTGTCATTTCCCTTCCAAGGGGCTTGTATATGATGCTGTGTACAGCTGCGCT
This sequence comes from uncultured Spirochaetales bacterium, assembly GCA_944392695.1. GTDB lineage: Bacteria > Spirochaetota > Spirochaetia > Sphaerochaetales > Sphaerochaetaceae > Bullifex. The sequence continues at coordinate 17,244 of CALXXN010000021.1, forward strand.
GTGGGCTGTGGTCCGTACCTGCAACATTGATGTGCTGATTTGATCCATGCCTTATATTGTAAACTTGTATTGACAGCTTACACAGAGCAGTTTTTTACAAGAATCAAGCAATTTCCAACATTGCGCCCTCAATCTGGCAAGAGTATCCTCACACTAGTCGGAGGCAGAGATGAGCAAGTCCTACGCAAAGATCCGTCATGAGAAGGCCATCATCCCCACCTATGGGGTTGGAAGTCCTGACAAGAACCCGATGTTCCTTGAGAAGAGGGTCTACCAGGGAAGCAGTGGAAGGGTCTACCCCTATCCTGTGATCGACAAGATCCTCGATGAGAAGAAGGATGTCGAGTACGATGCCATCATACTCGAGAACGAGTACATCTACGTCATGGTCCTTCCCCAGCTTGGTGGCCGCATCCAGAGGGCTTATGACAAGACGAACGGCTATGACTTCGTCTACTATAACGAGGTGATCAAGCCTGCCTTGGTCGGACTGCTCGGACCTTGGATCAGCGGTGGGATCGAATTCAATTGGCCACAGCATCACCGTCCGACCACTTACATGCCGACCAGCTGGAAGATCGAGCATGGTGAGGATGGCTCTGTCACCCTGGCCGTGGGCGATGTCGACGAGATGTATGGCAGCCGTGTCGTGACCCGCTTCACCTTGTATCCGGGTCGTGCCTGGATTGAGATCGAGGCCCAGCTCTACAACAGGACCCCCTTCAGCCAGACCTTCCTCTGGTGGGCGAATCCTGCGGTTCCTGTCAATGATGACACCCAGTCTGTCTTCCCACCCGATGTCACAGCTGTCTTCGACCATGGCAAGAGGGATGTCTCATCCTTCCCAATCGCACGTGGTGTCTACTATAAGCATGACTACAGCGCAGGTGTCGACATCTCGCGTTATAAGAACATCCCTGTACCGACCTCATACATGGCCTACAAGAGCGTCTATGACTTCGTAGGAGGCTATGACTATGGCAAAGAGGCCGGCATACTCCATATCGCCGACCATCACATCTCCCCTGGAAAGAAGCAGTGGACCTGGGGCTGTGGCGACTTCGGCCAGGCCTGGGACCGCAACCTGACTGATGCCAATGGTCCTTATATCGAGCTCATGACAGGTGTTTATACAGACAACCAACCCGACTTCACCTACCTGGCCCCCTACGAGGAGAAGAGCTTCAAGCAGTACTTCATGCCTTACAAGAAGGCAGGCTATGTCAAGGATGCCAACCTTGACTTGATTGTCAACCTGACCTGTGCCGATGGCAAGGCGGTTGCCGTCGTCTATCCGACACAGGCCTTTGATGACGTCAGGATCACTGTGACCGGCCAGGATGGCAGGACTTATATCGATGAAGTCACCGACCTGTGTGTGGAGGATGGCTGGCAGAAGAGTGTGGATTGCCCTCTTCCCGAGTACAAGCTGACACTCACTGTCACAGATGAGGATGGCCTTGTCCTGATCAAGTGTTCACCAATTGAGCGCAAGGAGGAGGCCCTGCCGGATCCTGCGGCATCGCTTCCTGCCCCTGAGGCCGTGCCAACTGTCGAGGAGCTGGTCCTTGCCGCCCAGCATCTTGAGCAGTACCGCCATGCGACACTCGAGTGTGAACCCTACTACGAAGAAGCCTTGAAGAGGGACCCCTATGATAGTCGTGCGAACCTCTTCTATGGCGAGCTGATGATGCGCCGTTGCCGCTTCAAGGAGGCAGAGGAGCATCTGAGGCGCAGCATCAAGAGGCAGACCTGGCTCACACCCAACCCCTATGACAGCCAGGCCTACACCTCTCTCGCACAGCTGCTTTTCTATGAAGGCCGTCTTGATGAGGCTTATGACGCCTGGTACAAGGCCGCCTGGAGTGAGCGTGAAGGCTCACGTGCCTGGTATGGCCTTGCCTGCGTGGCTGCGGTGAGGGGGGAGTACGAGAAGGCCCTTGACTTCGTCGACCGTGCGCTCAGCCACAATGATGGCAATGTGAAGGCCATGGGGCTTTATGCCCGTATCCTTGAATCGCTAGGCTACGAAGATGAGGCTGATGCGGTGATTGGGGACATACTTGAGAAGGACCCCTTTGACATCCCAAGCCTCTTCTACTCGGATCCTGATTCGTTGAAGGCCTCTGTTGCCCAGCGTCTGGTCAATTGGACTTATCCTGCCATCGACCTGGTGAGCTGGGGCTGCCTCGATGAGGCCTTGGCCCTGCTTGAGACCTGCCCTGTCGATTCTCCGATGAAGTACTACTACGAGGCTTGGATCCACCACCTCGCTGGTGATGAGGAGGAGCGTGGCGTGGCCCTTGGCCTGGCTGCGGACGCTGATGAGACCTGGTGTTTCCCGAACACGGTCGAGGATTACATCGTCCTTTCCTCAGCCCTTGAGGCCGACCGGGATGACATCACGGCATCCTGCCTCCTTGGCAACCTCCAGTACGACAAGAAGAACTACCAGGAGGCCTATGCGGCCTGGATGAAGGGGCGGGGCAAGAACCCAACCGTCCTGCGCAACCTGGCGATCGTGCTCTACAACAAGATGGACCGCCGCGAGGAGGCCTTGGCAAGCTTGAAGGCGGCCTATGATGCCGACCCGTCAGATGCTCGTGTCCTCCTTGAGCTGGTCCAGCTGGAGGAGAAGCTCCAGGTCCCAATGGCTGAGCGCATGCACTTGCTCGAAGAGCACCGCGGCGTGATGGAGAAGAGGGATGACCTCTTCACAATCTATATCTCCTTCCTCAACCGTTCAGGCCGTCATGAAGAAGCGCTCTCCCTTCTTTCAAACCGCATCTTCCATCCATGGGAGGGTGGTGAAGGCAAGGTGACCAAGGAATATGTGACAGCGCACAAGGACCTGGGCATCAAGGCCTGGAAGGCAGGTGACACAGCTGCTGCGCTCTCCCACCTTGATGCGGCCATGAGCTATCCCCACAACCTCGGGGAGGGCAAGCTTGAAGGCTGCAAGGACAATGAGATCCACTACCTAAAGGGGCGTGTGCTGGAAAGTGCTGGGGACAAGGCAGGTGCTGAAAAAGAATACATCCTGGCCCTTGAAGGCAAGGCGGAGCTCTCCGGTGCCAAATACTACTACGACCAGAGCGCTGATGTCCTCTTCTTCCAGGCACTGGCCAAGGCCGCCCTGGGCAGGAAAGAGGAAGCCGCAGCGGTCTTCTCCTCGATCGTGGAATACGCGGATGAGCACAAGGACGATGTCGTCGGCTTTGATTATTTCGCAGTCTCCCTGCCTGACCTCCAGATGTGGACAGACGACCTCAGCGTGAAGAACAGGGCGCACTGTTACTACCTCAAGGCCCTTGGCCTTGATGGCCTTGGCCGTAAGGACGAGGCCGGGGAGGCCTTCAAAGCGGCCCTGTGCATCAATCCTGACCTTGTAGACGCTGAACGTCTCGAGAGGGTCATCACACAGCTCTCCTAGGGTTTTTGCCTACCCTCTGTGGACCACCCCGTTTGCGGGGTGGTTTCACTGTGTGAAACAAAAAGTTTTGTAAGGTAAAACCATACAGTATAGCGAAATATTTGAAATTTTCCTTTACTTGCCAGGAAGGTGGGTTTATCCTGTTGCCGTAAGATGAAACAGGTTCCAGATAGTGAAACGCAGCTTGAAGGCAGGTATACGATCCAGTCTGTGCGCAAGGCACTGCTGGTGCTACGCCTTTTCCTTGCTCCTGACGCACGCCGTGGCCTCCTTTTCAGCGAGGTGGTCTCGATGAGCGGTGGCATGAGCAAGAGCAATGTCCTACGCATCCTGAGCACCTTGAAGGAGGAGGGCTTCCTCTCCTACGACAGGGTCGACATGCGTTACTACCTGGGTCCTGTATTCGCCGACATGAGGGGCCAGGCCTCGCTTGCGGAGCTCAAGGCCATGCTGGAAGGCGACCTTTCAAAGGCCGCAGCAGAGGCAGGTGTGATTGTGCATTTCACAGTACTTGATGGTTCCCTGCTGCGCATATTGGTGCGTTGCTTTCCGAGGACAAACTACGAATCCCTGGTCCTTGCCAGTGTTGACGACCCTGGTGTGCCTGTCAATGCGACAGGGGCTGGCAAGGTCTACATGGCCTTCTCTGACGAGGCCACAGCCTCATCGTTGCTTGATTCCTGCCCCTTCGAGTCATACTCACCCAACACGATCACAGACCGGGGACGCTTCCTCGAATGCGTCGATGAGGTGCGTCAGAAGGGCTATGCCCTGAACATCTGTGAACACGAGGAATTCCTCTGCTGTCTCTCCCGTCCCGTGTTCGGCAGTGGGGGCAGGCTTGTCGGCGCTCTCAGTTACTCTGGACTGAAGGATATGTTCACTTTGCCGCGTTTCGAGAGGATCGACCGTTTGAACAAGGCCCTGGCCGAGAGCCTCTCAAGACGCTTCGGCTATTCGATTGGAGGACTGTGATATGAAAGAAAGTGGTTCCTACATCCTGGCGGAAGGACCTGTGTTCGACCCCCGTACACGTACACTCTACTTCGTCGATATCCACGCTGGCACGTTGCATGTCAAAAAGGATGGGGGAGGGGCGGAGTGCATCTGCTCCTTTGGTGAGAGCTGTACCTCGGTGCACCTGACGGACGACCCGGGCTGTCTCCTTGTCACGACAAAGGACACGGTCTACGAGGTCGGGATCGCAGGTGGTTCCAAGAAAAAGATTGCATGCATCAACCTGCCGCCTGAAGAGAGGTTCAACGATGGTACGGTTTCTCCTGATGGCTGTCTTTACATGGGCACGATGAAGGCTGACAGGCCACGCAATGGTGAAGGCCGCATCTACAGGATCGCCCCCGATGGCTCCTACCATGCCTTCAGCGACCACTTCACAGTCGCCAATGGCATGGCCTTCCTCAGCGATGATGTCTTCGTGCATATAGACTCCCCACTAGATGTCATCAGACGTTACAGAAGCGATGGGGACAGGCTCATCCTCCTTCAGGAACACCACTTCAACGAGGGTGATAGTCCTGACGGGCTCTGCCTCACAGATGATGGCCATATCCTCGTGGCCCTCTGGAATAGGGGACAGGTCGCCATCCTCAAGGCGGATGATTTCACAGAGGAAGGCAGGATTGGTGGTTTCAAGACTTCCTTCTCCGCTGTCGCTTTGACTGATGATGGGCGCCTTTATGCCACAAGTGGCCGCGATGCACAGGGGCCCGGACTGCTTTATGAAATGGAGGCTTGTTACAGGCGCAAGGAGGGATTCAAATGGAAAAACGTGTAGCCTTGGTCACTGGTGCCGCGAAGGGGATTGGAAACGCGATCGCCCGTCGTCTGGCACGGGATGGGTATGACATCTGTATCAACTACCACAGCCGCCCGGAGGCGGCTGAGGAGCTCTTGTCCTACATCAAGTCGCTGGGCCGCGATGCACTCGCCATCAAGGCTGACATGGCCAGGCTTGATGAGGTCAGGGCGATGTATGACGCCTGCCTGGATCATTTCGGCCGTCTGGATTTGTGCGTCAACAACGCGGGGATCTCCTCGGAGGTCTACTTCCTCGATGCAAGCGAGGAGGACTTTGATCATATGACGGCGATTGACTGGAAGGGGCTCTACTTCTCCTCACAGTACGCGGCCAAGGCGATGATCGAGCGTGGTATCCATGGTGTGATCGTCAACATCTCATCGAATCAGGTCGAGGGCTGCTGGCCCCGTGCGACGATTTATGGTCCGACCAAGGCCGCTGTCAGCAAGTTCACGAAGAACGCTGCGATGGAGCTGATCCCCCATGGGATCCGTATGGTCGCTGTCGCCCCGGGCTACACTGATGTCGGTTGGCAGGCGGGGGACATACGCCTTGAGGCCGCTGCAAGGCTGCCGATGAAGCGTTTTGCGACGATGGATGAGGTCGCTTCCCTTGTCAGCTATGTGGCAAGCGATGAGGCGGCTTACATGACAGGTAACACGGTCACGATGGATGGAGGTGCGACACTGCCGGTCGTCCCGGCCAACGATTTCGTATGAGCTCTTACTACAATGAACGCCTGAAAGGCGACAGGGGGGCCCTGAAGAGGGCCCTCTACAAGGCCTGTGGTTTCTCGGACGCTGATCTTGGCAAGCCATTGATCGCCATAGCTGACACTTATACGGATGCAAGTCCTGGACATGTCGCCTTCCGTGACATCGCGCAGCGGGTCAAGGAAGGCATCAGGGACGAGGGTGGCACCCCAATGACCTTTGGTGCCATCGCTCCCTGTGACGGGATCGCAGAAGGCGGGATCGGGATGCGCTACATCCTTCCTTCGCGTGACTTGATCGCATCAAGCGTCGAGTGCATGGTCCGGTCACATGGTTTTGATGGACTTGTCATGCTTGGAAGCTGCGACAAGATCGTCCCTGGACTGCTGATGGCTGCTGCCCGTTTGGATATCAGCGCAATATTCTGCAACGCAGGACCTATGTATCCTGCTGTTTACAAGGGACGTCATTGGGATGGCAACATCATCAGCGAGGCCATTGGCTGGAAGGAACGTGGCCTTATCGATGAAGCGGAGTTCAAGAAGATCGAGGACCTTGCAGAGCCTTGCTTCGGCTCCTGCGCCATGCTCGGCACCGCCAACACGATGTGCTCGGCAGCCGAGGCGATGGGCATGGCCCTGCCTGGCTGTGCTACGATCCCTGCGGTCGATGAGGAGCGTCTTGAGTGGGCTTATGAGAGTGGCCGCGCCGCTGTACGCCTTGTCAGGGCTGGTATCACATCACGCCAGATAATGACGAAGGAAGCCATCGGGAACGCCTTGAAACTTGTCTTCGCCATTGGGGGGAGCACTAATGCCGTCATGCATCTTCAGGCCATCCACCTCGAAGCGGGGCTTGGACGGCTATCACTCGAACGTGTGCGTGATATCGCCCAGGTGACACCCCAGGTCGCCTCGATTTACCCGGCAAGCAGCTATGACATGGTCGATTACCACCGTGCTGGTGGTGTGGAAGCGGTGATGAAGGAGCTCGGGCCCCTCTTGGACACATCCTGCATGACCGTCACAGGCCATACAGTGGCGGAGAACCTCAGTACGGCTGATGGAACGAAGGACACTGCGGTGATCCGTCACCTGGATGAGCCGTTCAGCCCCCGTGCCGGACTTGCCGTCCTGACAGGATCCCTTGCACCTGATGGGTCTGTCGCCAAGCCTGCCGCCATCCCTGATGACTTGATGGATGTGACATTGCCTGCCCAGGTGTTCGATGGTGAGGATGAGGCCACGGATGCTGTCATGGCAGGACGTGTGAAGCCAGGTACCTGCCTGGTCATGCGCTACGAAGGTCCCAAGGGAGGGCCTGGTATGCCGGAGATGTACAGGACGATGAAGGCCCTGGAAGGCATGGGGCTTTCCGACAGCTGCGCACTGGTGACTGATGGACGTTTCTCTGGATCAAACCGAGGACTCTTCGTCGGACACATCTCACCTGAGGCCTACGAGGGTGGTCCAATCGCCTTTGTGGAAGATGGCGACCTGGTCCACATAGACGTCAGGGCGGGGAAGGTCGAGATCCTGGTCGATGAGGCCGTGCTCGAGGAGAGGAGGCGTGGCTGGCATAGGCTCGAGAAGCCACTGCTGCCGGGCTACCTCGGTACTTACAGGAAGACAAGCCTTAGTGCGAGTGAAGGGGCGCTGGTGCGCTGAAACGCCGGGGAAAGGAGGATAGGCGATGCTTTACAACAACGACAAGGAGCTCTTCAAGCTGATGAGGGAGGTCCTCTACAGCTCTGTCATTGGTGACATACTCGACAAGATCGGACGGAGGAACCAGTTCCTGCCGGCCTCGGTCCATCCGCTCAGGGAGGACATGGTCGTCGCAGGACGTGCCATGCCTGTCCTGGAAGCTGATGTGACAGGTTTCACGACAGAGGGTGGGCACAACAAGTTGCTTGAAAAGAATTTCGGCCTGATGCTCGAGGCCTTGGACGACATAGGGGAGGACGAGGTCTACATCACATCCCTCGCAGCCCCTTCCTACGCCCTGGTTGGTGAGATCATGTGCACCCGGATGAAGGTCCGTGGCGCGGCTGGTGCCGTCGTGAACGGGTTCCACCGTGACACCCGTGGCATCCTTTCCCTGGGCTTCCCTGTCTTCAGCCAGGGCGCCTACGCCAAGGACCAGGGACCACGTGGCAAGGTACTGGACTACCGTGTGCCGATCGAGGTCGCAGGTGTCAGTGTGAATCCTGGCGACCTTGTCTTCGGTGACCTCGATGGGACCTTGATAATCCCTCGTGAGGTCGAGGAGGAGGTCGTGACCCTGGCTTATGAGAAGGCGACTGGCGAGAACATGGTCGCAGAGAGGATCCGAGGGGGGCTTTCCGCTGTCGAAAGCTGGAAGCGTTATCAGATAATGTGAGCAAAAGATAGCAATTTTCTGCAAGAAACGGACAATTTTCCGTAATGTCAGGAGGGAAAAGCCATACTAGCATGGTGGAGAAAGGAGGAGATGGAGGAGTGGAACACAGCGTCGAGTTCAGGAACATCACGAAATACTTCCCAGGTGTCAAAGCGCTTGATGATGTCTCCTTTGTCGCCAAGGGTGGAGAGGTCCTGGCCTTCCTCGGGGAGAACGGTGCAGGCAAGTCAACTCTCTTGAAGACACTCAATGGCGATTACCAGGCGACGAGCGGGGAATATCTCCTAGACGGCCAGGAGGTCCACTTCAAGAGCCCTCATGAGGCTATCGAGGCCGGTGTCAGTGTCATCTATCAGGAACGTCAGGTGCTCATGGAGCTCTCGGTCGCAGAGAACATCTTCCTTGGACGCATGCCTGCCAACAAGTTTGGCTGGATCGACAAGGGTGAGGCCAACAAGAGGGCCCAGGCGATCATCGATGATTTCGGTCTCCCAATCAGGCCCCAGACCAAGGTCAAGGACCTTTCAATCGCCTATCAGCAGATGGTCGAAATCATGAAGGCATACAGCCGCGAGGACCTCAAGGTGATCTGCTTCGATGAGCCTACCGCAAGCCTCTCGGATGCTGAGATCGATGCCCTGTTCAACATCATTCTGAAGCTGAAGGGCGAGGGCAAGGTCATCATCTATGTCTCACACCGCATGAGTGAGATCCGCCGCATCGCTGACAAGGTCGCCATCTTCAAGGATGGCCGCTACATCGGCACGGTCGATGCCCAGACGACTCCTGAGGCGGATATGATCCGGATGATGGTCGGACGTGACCTTGGTGACATCTACGACAAGCTCGACCGTGACAAGGTCATCGGTGAGGAGTTGTTGAGGGTCGAGGACCTGGTCAGCGACTATGTGGGTCCTGTCTCATTCTCACTGCGCAAGGGCGAGGTCCTGGGCTTCAGCGGCCTGGTTGGCGCCGGACGCACGGAGCTCGCACGTGCCATCATTGGTGCGGACAAGGTCCTTGGCGGAAAGATCATCCTTGAAGGCAGGGAGATTGTCGACAAGAGCCCTCATGATGCGATGCGCAATGGCATTGTCTATGTGCCTGAGGACCGCAAGACCCAGGGAATACTTGCCAATCTCGATGTGTCGAAGAACATCACGATTTCGATGCTCGAGCAGAACAGCAATGCCATTGGTGTCGTTGATACGAAGAAGGAGGATGTAATTGTCGAAGACAGCATCAAGGACTTCGCGATCAAGACTCCGAACGCACAGAAGAAGATTGTCGAGCTCTCTGGTGGGAACCAGCAGAAGTGCATAGTCGCCCGCTGGATGGCGACGATGCCGAAGGTCCTGATCCTGGACGAGCCGACGAAGGGCATCGATGTTGGAGCGAAGAGCGAGTTCTACCAGATGATCTGCCGCTTCGCGAAGCAGGGACTTGGGGTGATATTGATCTCATCCGAGCTTCCTGAGGTCATCGGGCTTTCAGATAGGATCATTGTCATGGCCAACCGCGCTGTGGCGGGTGAGGTGATGGGTAAGGATGCCACAGAGGAGAAGCTCCTCTCGCTGGCGATGAGTGAAGGAGGTAGGAACTGATGGAAGAGAAGAAGAGCAGCATGGTCTGGCGCCGTGTGAAGTCACTGATTCCAGGCGATAAGCTGATACTGATTGTCGCCTTGATCATCGTTGTTGCGATATTCACCAGCCTGAACAGCAACTATCTCTCCTGGACGAACTTTGTCAACATCCTGGTCGCCGCCTCACTGATAGGACTTGTCGCCATTGGTCATACCTACCTGATCATAGCAGGTCAGAACGACCTCTCTCCTGGATCGGTCGCGGCCTTCTCCGGTGTCCTTGGTGCGACCCTCGTCAGTCTTGGCCTGCCATTCCTGCTGGCGGTTGTCATCACCTTGCTCGCAGGTGTCATGATTGGCTTCTTCAATGCCTGGATGGTCAACAAGATCAAGATCGAGGCCTTCATCGCGACCCTGGTCACCCAGTTCATCATCCGTGGTTTCGCCTACATCCTCTGTGATGGCCGCCCCGTCAGCATCACCGACAAGGCCTATCTGGCAGTTGGTGGCACCAGGTTCCTGACGATCCCTCTCTCTGTCTGGATCATGCTCGTCCTGATTGTCATCTTCGGCCTGATCCTGGCGAAGACACGTTTCGGCCGCTCTGTCTATGCGATAGGTGGTAACAAGGATGCCGCCCGCCTTGCTGGTCTGAATCCACAGCGCATCATCACGATCCTCTTCGTCATGATGGGCGTGATCACAGCCCTTGGTGGCATCATCTTCTCATCAAGAATGCACTCCGGACAGCCGGCTGCCAACGTCAACCTCGAGTTCGACGCGATCACAGCCGTCGTCCTCGGTGGTGTCTCGTTCACTGGTGGCGTCGGCGACATGTTCGGCACCATCTTGGGCGTCATCCTGATCCAGGCCTTCAACACAGGCCTGATCATGGTCAACGTCCCGACATTCTGGCAGAACGTCGCACGCGGCGCACTGCTCCTCTTCGCCCTGACCAGCGACTACATCCGCAAGCGCAACAGGGAGAAGATGCTCCTCGAAGCCAGCAAGAAGGCCTTGGCCTCTAACTGATAAGGAAAAAACAAAAAAGGAGATCGCACATGAAGAAAGCATTGACCATCCTCTTGGTTCTCGCTTGTTCGCTGTCCTTCGTCTTCGCCAATGGTTCATCAGAGACCGCCAGCACCTCAGCCGTCCAGGGTGAGAGCAAGGGTGTCATCTATGGAATCTACAAGGCTGGAGACCAGACCTGGTTCATCGATGAGGGCGAGGCTGCTGCCGCCGCCGCCAACGAAGCCGGATATGAGTTCATCTATGTCGATGCCAAGATGAGTCCCGAGGAATACCTCCGCGCCATTGACAACGCAATCGCCAATAACGCAGCTGGTGTCGTCACCTGTACACCAGACCAGACCCTCTCAAGGGCTGTTGTCGATACCCTTGGCGCTGCCAACATCCCAGTCGTCGCAGCTGATGACGCCCTCGAGGAGAATGGCGAGAAGCTGGCTCCATGGGTTGGCATCAACGCCTATGTCATTGGTGAGGCCAATGGCCAGTGGCTCGCTGACTATGTCAAGGAGAACAACCTCGCTACTGACGAGTCCGTCGGTCTCCTGATCATGACCATGGACACCGTCTCTTCCTGTGTCCCACGCGCTGAAGGCGAGTACGACAAGTTCACCGCCGAGTGCCCTGAGTTCTCAACCGACAGGATCTTCTTCGCTGACTACGATGGCACTACAGACAAGGGCTACACCGCTGCTGATGCTGTCTTCACAGCTCATCCTGAAATCACGACCTGGCTGGTCACCGGTGCCAACGAGGAAGGCACGATTGGTGCCCTTCGCGCCCTCGAGCAGGCTGGCAAGGCTGACAACGCCTGTGTCGTTGGACTTGGCGCCTACATGGCCAAGGATGAGTGGAACGCCAATGGCGCTGACTCCGCCATGAAGGCTTCCGCCTACTTCCCCGCTTCCGCAGTCGGTCGTGGATCTGTCGAGGTCCTGATCGCCATGCTGAACGGCGAGGAGGTCCCAATGGAGACCGCTGTTGACGCAGTCGTCGTCACACCTGAGACCTACAAGGAAGTCATGGGCAGCGATGCCGAGTGACATCATCTGATTGATGACAAGGGGCCGGAGCGATCCGGCCCTTTATAAAGTATGCCGCCAGAAAACCTGCCAGGCTTGTCCTGCAGGATGAAGGCGGCATAATCACTTCACATCGTA
>CALXXN010000022.1 GCA_944392695.1 uncultured Spirochaetales bacterium
CTAAGCAATGCAGAGGAATTCGCTGAGATTGCAAAGGATTTCATCAAGAGACATGTGCCTCTTCAGATGATGCCGTGATTCACCTGACCACCCTGAAGGGTGGCAGCTATCTCACGGGTTTGTTGTATAGTACCAAGGTAGTGGCAAAGATCCTGTTTGATGTTAGATTTGTCAGTGCAGAGGTTGCCTAATGACACGCGATGAGCTTTCTGTTCTTGTTTCAGGTGGTGAGTCATCCGTCCTTCAGTTCAAAGAGAGGCTGGGGAATGATGATTCCATTGCTGCTGAAATAGTGGCTATGGCTAATTCCAATGGAGGCCGGATCCTCTTTGGTGTGGATGACAAGACGGGTGGGTTGAAAGGTTTTGGGTATGATGAAGTCCAGAGGATTGGAAAACGACTTGGTTCCATAGCCTCTCAACTGGTGCATCCTGTCGTTTACATCCAGACTGAAAATGTAGAAGTAGGTGAGGGCTGTCATGTGATTGTAGCCACAGTCCCAGAAGGGGTCGCCAAACCTTACAAGGACCAGGATGGGCGCATCTGGGTCAAACAGGCATGTGATAAAAGGCGTGTCGTTGATAATAATGAGCAGATCAGGCTTTTCCAAGCCAGTGGCCTCCTATATGCAGATGAGATGATCGTCCCCCGTACAGCAATAGAGGATATCGCTGTCGACAAGGTGAGGGATTATCTACGCGTGCTTGAGAACAGTCCTGACTCAGACGACTATGCTGATTACATCCCTGACAAGACCAAGATGACGAACATTGGTGCGATGTCTGGGGACTCCCTTACCTTGGCAGGGCTTCTATTCTTCGGAAAGAACCCGCAGCGTTTCCGCCCAGAGTTCGCTGTGAAGGCCATCTCCTTTGTTGGAAATGATAGGAGTGGGGACTACTACAGGGATAGTGAGGATATAAGTGGGACCATCCCAGAATTGTCCACAAGGACGATGTCCTTCCTCACAAGGAACCTTCACCATTTGCAAGCCGATCAGGATTTCAATTCTGTCGGGAAGCTTGAGATTCCTGAGCCTGCCTTGGAGGAGATTGTGCAGAATGCGTTGATTCATCGTGACTACAGCATCAATGCCTCTGTGCTGGTTTTCATCTTCGACAACAGGGTTGAGATAATAAGTCCTGGTGTCTTGCCAAACAGCCTGACGATAGAGAAGATCAAGAACGGAAATGCAGTCACCAGGAACAACCAGCTGGTCACATATGCATCGAGGCTGATGAAATACCGTGGTGCAGGAACAGGCGTGATGAGGGCCCTTCGGTGGTATCCATCCTTGGAGCTTGTTGATGACAGGGGAGCAGGACTTTTCAAAGCCATTTTTCCGCGTCCTGCCTTCTGATACACCTGTCCTCCCGCCGAGGCAGGAGGGCGGGCAGTAGTGATACTATCCAAGGTGCTGCATCGCCTTCATCCGTGAGAAGACCACACAGGTCAGGACACCCAGTACGCCGATGAAGGCGAAGAGCAGGGCGGCTCCCGAGCCCTTGCCGTAACCAAAGATGGCATGGAGCGTACTGTCCTCACAGGATGCCATGAATGGTTCGAAGAGGCTGTCCACAAGTACTCCACCAAGCAGGTAACCTATCGGGATGGTGAAGAACTGCAGTACATTGCGTGCCGCATAGACCCTTCCTTGCAACTCTGTTGGAATCTTTGAACGCATCAAGGCATCCAAGTTCGTGTTCATCACGGGTATGCAGAGCCAGCCAAGGGCGGCTCCCAGATACCAGATGAAGGGACTCCTTGAGAAGGCCAGCATGAAGTTCTCCGTACTCATTGATATGAACAGTGAGGCGGTGATCACCCGTACCCTGTTCCTTGGTTCCGGGCATGCTGCCGCGATCAAGCCCCCAAGCAGCATCGCAGCTCCAGCTATAGCTTGGAGTGTGGCAAGCACCGCCTCCCCTGCCTGTTCCAACACCATGGCTGGAAGGGCCGCGTTGTAAATCGAGGCGATCAGGTTGATCGAGGCTAGGAAGAGTATGACTTCGAGTATGCCACGTTCGACCTTCAGGTAGGCAAGTGCGCTCCTCACACCAGCCCAGACAGGCATGGGTGTGGAGTACTGCTTTTCCTCAGGAATCCTCACCAGGAAGGCCAGTGAGAGGAAGGCGATGGCGAATGAGCCAAGGTCGGCCATGATCACCAAGGGCAGTCCACCAAGCATGTAGAGTGTTGTCGCGATGATGGGAGAGGCCATGTTGATCACACTGTAGGAGAGTGAATTGAGGCCTGATGCCTTCTGGTAGTACTCCTTTGGTGTGACCAAGGTGACAGCGACCTCGCTTGCAGGTGCCTGGAAGGTCTGCGCAAGCCCGGTGAACGCATTCATGAGGCAGATATGCCAGAGTTCCAGCCTTCCTGATAGGAAGAGGATGAGTACTGTGAAGGTACCAAGGGCGGCAAAGCTGTCAGCCGCCATCATGAGCGGCTTCTTCGCCATCCTGTCAGTCAAGGCACCCACTGGCAGTGAGAAAAGTATGTACGGGATATAAGACGACACCGTCAGCAGGGATGCCGCCAAGGCCGAACCTGATGCTCCATACACCCATAACATCAGTGCATATGGTGTCAGTGACGAACCGAGCCTCGAAAGACCCTGGGTCAGCCAGAGTATCAGGAAGTTTTTGAAAGATTGCACGTTTTCCACGGCTTTGCTCCTTTGTCTCTTGTTTATCTGGGCAAAGCAAAGCCATCGCGGACTTCAATGCTCCTTGCGTCCGTCCGCCTCAGGCTTCGCAGGGAGCTTTTGCAATGCAGAGCATGTATTGTCCTCCTTTGTTGATGCCATGACTGTAGCAGGAAGGAATAGGGCTGTATAGACATGGGGGTCATTTGTTGAAGCTATGGAAAACAATTGGAAATAAGTATCTGGCATGGGTCATGTGTCTTTCCAGGCCATGTCCTGCACATGGACTGCGGGGACAACAGCAAGGCCTTGGTGGAGGTCCTCGGCAAAGGACCTGTCACTGTCTACATGATGGATTACGCCAGGATGGAGGAGCTTGGATCCTGACAGTTGTGGAACTGTATCCCAATTTGTGCAGGTAAAAAGTAGACGATTCAGTCTGTTTTTATTATCATGGGCTTCGCCATCTGGCAAAGGAAGCTCACTACATGGAAATATTGATTGAAATACTCAGGTTGCTTGTATCTGTGCTGATTGCCATCTGCGTCGGCAAGCTCGTGGCCAGGATAGGCCTGCCTTCGATCCTCGGCTGGCTGGTCACAGGTATCGTGATCGGCCCCTATGCCCTCGACCTCTTGAACAACGCAGTGCTCGATTCCTCCTGGTTCTCTGCCACAGAGTCGATACTGGAATGCATCTTCGGCCTGATGATAGGTACTGAGCTGATTTGGAAGGAGATGAAGCAGGCTGGTTCCAGGATAGTCGTAACGACAATCACGGAGTCCGTTGGCACCTTCATCGTGGTAAGCCTCGTCTTCGCGCTCTTCTTCCACTTCGCAGGCATCCCACTCTACCTGGCCTTCATGATGGGTGCGATCGCCCTCGCCACCGCCCCCGCACCCTCGCTCTCTGTCGTCCAGAACCTCAAGACGGATGGTCCTGTGACACGTACCCTGATCCCAATGGCGGCCTTGGATGACCTGGTCGGAGCCCTGGTCTTCTTCCTTACGATCGCCTTCGTGACCGCACACATCTCGACAGCTGGTGTACCTGTCTGGGCCGTGCTCCTGCTGGTGTTCTCACCTGTTGTCATCGGAGCCGTCATTGGCTTCATCACCGGCCTCATGCTCCGCAGGACGGCCAAGGGCGCACCGACCCTCATCACGATGCTCGTCATGCTCCTCGTATCCGCTGGAACCGGCTTTGTCCTTAACAGCGTCCTGCCTGCGCCTGTGATCAACTTCATGCTGATCGGCATGTCTTTCTCGACTGTCTTCGCGAACATGATCGACAAGGACAAGCTTGATGAGATGATGAAGGTGATGAATCCTGTGATTGGCATCGCCATGGTTCCTGTCATCCTGGACCTGGCGGCACCGCTTGATTATCATCTGATCTTCGGAGCAGGACTCTACACCGCCGTCTACATCATCTCAAGGGCTGTGGGGAAGTACTTCGGCGCATGGGTTGGATCGGTTGCGACCAACGCTCCGAAGACTGTGCGCCGCTACCTTGGTTTCACCTTGCTGCCGCACTCTGGTGTCTCTCTCGTGTTCACCGGCATCGCTGTATCAGTGCTTGAAGGCCCCGCTCCTGAGTGTGCTACCATAATACAGGGTACGATCGCAGCCGCTGCGATCATAAACGAGATCATCGCCGTCTTCATGGCGAAGAAGGGCTTCGAATGGGCCGGTGAACTTGGCCAGGCAGGGAAGTACGTGGAAGATGAGACAGCTTGAACGACGTGAGCGCAGCCGCGCCATCATCCTCAAGGCGGCCCTATGTGAGTTCGCGCGTAGTGGCTACAAGGCTGCCACGATGGAAGACATCTGCACCAGGCACGGAATCTCCAAGGGGATGATGTACCACTATTTCAGTGGCAAGGATGAACTGTACATCGCTTCGGTCACCAGGGTCGTTGGCGACCTGTATGAATACTTGATGGCACACCAGGAGGACTGCTGCCAGCGGGCCTTCGAGGGCATTGCGGATTTCTACAAGCTCCGGGAGACCTATTTCCAGGACAAGGATGATGAGAGGAAGGTCTTCGAGGAGGCCGTGCTATCACCACCGGAGGCCTTGAAGGACGAGGTCGAGGAGGCAAGGGCCCCGGTCAAGCAGCTCAACCGGAGCCTGATCCGCTCGGCGCTGTCCTCTTTGAGGCTCCGCCCTGGTGTCAGCCAGGACATGGCTGAGCGTTACCTCTCCAGCCTCTCAGCTTCCTTCAAGACGCTGTTGGCCTCCTACACAGGGGAGGAGAGGGACCTGCACAAGGTCCTGACAGGCGTCGAGGAACTGCTCTCGCTCTTTGTCTTCGGCATGGCGGAACCTACGTCAGGGGAAGTCGACATCAACGGGGATTGAGAGCCCATCGATCCTGACCAGGGCCTCGGCGCTGCCGCCCCCCATGAAGGCGATGGGGTTCGAGGCCTTGGCATCCTTGAAGTCAAGGCTTGACGAGATGTCGTTCAGGCCTTTCTTGAAGGAGCACAGCTTGGTCGTCGCCTTGCCAAGTATGGAGAAGGTAAGGGGTATGCGGCATTCCTCATCAGCCCTGTAGGTGAAGCAGTAGCTGACCGTATGCACCCCACCATCCTTCCTCACAGCATTCACACTGAGCGCCTCAAGTGTACCGTGGGCGCACTTCTTCTTCATCTGCATGTTCCCATCATAGCGCTTGGTCATGTAAATGGAAACGGAATGTAAAGTTTTGGCGAAATAGCGGGGCTCTTGTTGGGATCTACGCCCTTTGATGCTACTATGCAGCCGATGAAAAGACAGTCATTATCAATCGTACTTGCCCTCATGCTGGGCTTTTTCCTGATATCATGCTCCGGAGGGGAGGGAAGCGGTGATGGTGGCACCACCACAGGCACAGCCGCTGCCGCGCCTTCCATCATCCGCATGGCGGTCACGACGGATCCTGATGGACTGGATCCACATGCCACGGCATCTGCAAGCACCTTCCAGGTGACAAGCAACATCTATGAGACCCTGGTCACTGTCGATGAACAGGGTGTGATCATTCCCGACTTGGCGGAGTCCTGGACGGTTTCGGAGGATGGCCTGGTGCTGACCTTCACGCTTCGTGAAGGCGCCACGTTCTCGAATGGCCTGGCCTGTGACGCACAGGCGGTCAAGGCTTCTTTCGAGCGCCTGCTCTCCCAGGGCGTGCGCAGCCAGGATTACAGCGGGATCTCCGGAATCGATGTCATCGATGAGCGTACTATTTCGTTCACATTCTCAGAACTCAATGTCTCAGCCCTGACGCTCTTCGCCTATCCCTGGGCGGCGGTTGTCGATGCAAATGCCCAGGACCTCAGGACCAATCCTGTGGGCACAGGGCCTTACATGCTTTCAAGTTGGGTGCCTCAGCAGGAACTCGTGCTGACTGCGAATCCTTCGTACACAGGTGAGCGCCACGTCGACACTGTCGAGTTCATCATGATGCCTGACATGACAAGCCAGGTCACGGCCCTACGTGGTGGGCAGGTCGACATCATCCTGGTCACAGGTGACCTTGTCGGACAGTTCGAAGGTGATGACGCCTGGTCCATCCTGGCAGCACCTGGCAATGGCTTGCAGCTGATGGCGATGAACAACGCATCTCCAGCGTTGTCTGATGTGCGTGTGCGCCAGGCAATCAATCATGCGGTCGACAAGGATGCCCTGATCGAGGGTGTGTGGTGGGGCTATGGAGAGCCGATTGGCAGCCACTTCCCAGTGGTCCTCTCAGAGTACGTCGACACCAATGGCCTCTATCCCTACAACCCGGACAGGGCGCGGGAGCTTCTTGCCGAGGCGGGCTATGCTGATGGCATCACGCTGGAGATGTACCTCCCACGCAACTACCAGGAGTATGTCAACGCAGGACTTGTCATTGCCGACTACCTCAAGGCTGTTGGTATCAATGTCTCTGTCCAGATCGTCGAATGGGCGACCTGGCTCAGCGATATCTACAATGGGCGGGGCTACGACCTGACCGTCGTTGGTCATACGGGGCGTCTTGATGCCTATTCGCTGCTTTCACGTTACAGGAGCAGTTCGGCTGAGAACTACCTCAACTATTCCGATCCTGCCTTCGATGCCCTGCTTGATGAGTACTCGGTGACAGTTGATGAGGTCCGGCGTACGGAAATCGCCCATGAGATGCAGCAGCGCCTTGCCGAAGCCGTCCCAGGCCTTTACATCCAGGACCCGATCCAGATCTACGTGACCCCGTCATCCCTCAAGGGTTTCAAGGTCTTCCCGATAAACATCTTCGCCTTCAATGAGGTATACTTCAGCCAGGAATGAGGCTTGAGACAAGTGTTTAGACAGCTGCTGAGGCGCATCCTCGCGGCCTTCATCGTGATGTTCCTGGTCAGCCTGGCCACCTTCGCCGCCTTGGAGGTGGTCCCTGGCAACGCGGCCATCGTCTCCCTTGGAACCGAAGGCAATGTGGAGCAGCTGGCGGCCTTGGAGGCCCAGCTCGGTCTGGACAGGCCTCTTGGTGAACGGCTTTTCGATTACTACTCAGGTCTCATACGTTTCGACTGGGGGACCTCGTCCTATTACGGCCAGCCTGTCTGGACGCTGATCTCGCAGCGCCTGGCTGTGACCTTCCCCCTGGCCCTGGCATCTGTCCTGCTGGCCTTGCTGATCGCCATCACCCTGGGTACGGTCGCAGCGGTCAGGAAGGGCGGGGTGGTCGACATCATCAGCCGGAGCCTCGTCCAGCTGGCCTCCGCCATGCCATCCTTCTGGCTCTCGCTCCTCCTGCTTGTCCTCTTCTCCTCTGTGCTGCGTCTTGTACCAATGGGTGGTTATGTCAGCCCAGCGGAGGACTTCGGAGCCTATCTCAATTCAATCGTGCTCCCGCTCAGCGTCCTCGTCGTCGGGGAGACCGGCCCCCTGTTGCGCCTTGTGCGCTCCTCGATGCTTGAAGCCATAGGGGAGGACTGGTACACGGCCGCCCAGGTCAAGGGCCTGAGGAAGGGCCGGGTCATTGTCTCTTACGCCCTGCGGAGCGCCTTGACCGCACCACTCACCAGCGCGGGCACGCAGCTGGCCAAGCTCCTTGGTGGTACTGCCATCGTCGAGTCTGTCTTCGCCCTTCCTGGGATGGGGCGCCTCTTTTTGACAGCGGTTGAGATGAGGGACCTGCAGCTTGTACAGGGCATAGTCATCTTCGTCTCCTTCTTCGTCGTCCTGATGAACCTGGTGACCGACATCGTCCTCCGGCTGGTCAATCCAGCCTTGGAGCCAGATGGGGGCGGACTATGAGGAGACGTGGCAACCCCTCCCTCTTCATAGGGCTCATCCTCACCTTGCTCGTCGCCTCCCTTGGAATCATTGGTGTCCTGCACAGCCCCTACGACCCTGAAGCGATGAATCTGATGCAGCGCTTCAACGGCCCCAGCCTTGAACACCCATTCGGCACAGACCATTTCGGGCGTGACATGCTCAGCCGCGTCATGATGGCAAGTGGTACGGCCCTCTCTTCCGCCCTTGTCTCCGTCACGCTTGGAGCACTGGCAGGCATAGCACTGGGCACTCTCGCAGCCCTTGCCCCGCGCTGGCTCTCCACATTGGTCATGCGCCTTGTCGATGCGCTGATGGCCTTCCCGACGATACTGCTCGCACTGATGGCCGCCGCCATCTTCGGACGGGGGCTTCTTCCATCCGTGCTGGCTGTTTGCATCAGCATGGTGCCAAGCTTCTCACGCCTTACCCAGGCCATGGTCATGGAGGGCCGGGAGCGGCTCAGTATCAAGGCGGCCAGGGCCTATGGCGCTCCAGCCTGGAGGATAGTCATCTTCCACATGTTCCCCCCTGTGCTGACACGGCTTGTCACACAGTTCACCTCTGCCATTGGAGGAGCCGTGCTCCTTGAGTCCTCGCTCTCCTTCCTTGGCCTTGGCGTGCAGCCACCATCAGCCAGTCTTGGCATGATGCTTTCAGAGGCCAGGGCCTACCTGTTGACCTATCCCTGGCAGGTGCTGCCCTCGGGAATCACCCTCCTGGTGCTCGTCCTGGGCTTGAACCTCCTGGGGGATGGTCTTGGCAGCCTGCTGACAAGGAGGAGCGCGGATGGACTCTAGGATCCTTGACATCCAGGGCCTTTGCGCCCGTGACAGCGTGGAGGAACTCCTGGTTGATGTCTCATTGCATGTGGACGCCGGTGGGCGTACCGCCATCGTGGGGGAGTCAGGTTGCGGCAAGACGATGACGTTGCGTGCCCTCCTGCATACCCTGCCTCCTGATGTGGAGGTGAGCGCAGGCCGGATCCGCTTCATGGGGGAGGATGCCCTTGCCTTGAAGGGCGAGGCGCTGAGGAAGGACCTCTACATGAGGATAGGCCATGTCGGCCAGAACACTTCTGAGAACCTCCACCCCCTGTTGAAGGTGTCACGCCAGCTGACTGACTTCAGCCCCCTTGGACGCAAGGAGGCGCTTGAGAAGGCCACGGCCCTGCTTGAGTCACTTTCAATCAAGGACCCTGGGCGTGTGCTCTCGTCCTACCCCGGGGAGCTCTCGGGTGGGATGAGGCAGCGTGTGAACATGGCGGTCGCCTTGATGAAGGATGCCCCCTTGTTGATCGCGGATGAACCGACAAGCGCCTTGGATGCCCATGTGCGCCGCCAGGTCGAGGAACTCTACCAGGGCCTGTGTGAGCGCGAGGGGCTGTCCCTGCTCCTGATCAGCCATGACCTGTCATTCGTGCGTCGTATCGCGGACAGGGTCTATGTCATGTACGCAGGCAGGGTTGTGGAAGAGGGCAGCCTTGATGAGGTCTTCGGTGAAGCCGCCCACCCCTATACCAAGGCCCTGGCCTCGCTCAGTGGCAGGCGTAGCCTTGACCGTACGCGGGACCTGGATGAGATTGGCGGATCTGTGCCTGACAAGGGCAGGGGGGACCCCTCCTGCGCCTTCTCATCGCGCTGCCCCTATGCGGCAAGGGACTGCCACAACGCCCTGTCATACCGCCATCTTGGCGGCAGTCATTACGTGAGGTGCTGCCATGAGCTTGCTTGAAGCCGTACGTGTGGGCAGGGTCTTCCCCATAGACGGACCTCAGAAACGCTTCGAGGCCTTGAAGGATGTCTCCATCCACCTTGAAGCAGGGGAAAGCGTCGGCGTACTTGGAGAGTCTGGTAGTGGCAAGAGCACGCTCGCCGCGATTTTCGGCGGCTTGGACAGGCCCACCTCGGGCCAGGTCCTCTACAAGGGCCGGGACATAGCCACGCTGAAGGGAGGGGACTGGAAGTGCTTCCGCCAATCTGTCCAGTACATTTTCCAGGACCCCAAGGCGGCGATGAATCCTTACTTCACCTTGCGCCAGGTGCTCATGGAACCCTTGAAGGTCAACCGCAAGGAACTTTCAAAGGCCCAGATGGTGGAACTTGTAGAGGACATGACTGCACGTGTGGGGCTTCCTACTTCGATACTCAGCCGTCATCCTGACGAGGTCTCAGGGGGCCAGGCCCAGCGGATAATCACCGCCCGCGTCCTCCTCCTCGAGCCGGAGGTCATCATTGCAGACGAGTGCGTCTCAGCGCTAGACCTCTCCATCCAGGCCCAGATCATCAACCTACTGCGGAGGATAAGGTCTGCTACAGGGGCTTCCTTCCTCTTCATCTCTCATGATGCCGACCTTGTGCGCTACTTCTGTGACAGGAGCTATGTGATGCTGCATGGCCGCATCGTCGAGGAGCTGGGACAGGACTTGAGCGCCTCTGCCAAGAGTGAATACACTCGGATGCTGTTAGGAGGACTTTGATGCGGCTTGTCACAATAGGGGAATGTTCTGGTGCGCCCTTGCCAGGAGGGGCGACCTCCTGCCATCTCATGGAGGATGGTGATGGACGTGTGTTGCTCGACATCGGGTCCGGAGCGCTCTCGATGCTTGGACGCTACTGTTCCTTTGACCTCATCCAGGCCATCTTCATCAGCCACTTCCATGCGGACCACTCCGCTGATGCCGGGGCCGCCATCTACTCGCGCCTGATCAGCCAGGACCTGGGCCGTGGAGTGGGGCCCTTGCGCTTTTACGCCCTTGAGGACAGGGGCTTGTCGATGGAGGGGAGGTCGACCTTCACACCAATTGACGAGGGTGCTGTCATCAATGAGCAGGGCTTCACACTCTCCTTCATGCGCACCAGACATCCTGTGCCCTGCCTTGCGATGAAGGTCCAGAAAGGTGGGAAAACCATCGTGTACACGGCGGACAGTGGCCTTGACGAGCGCCTTGCAGCCTTCGCCCGTGGTGCTGACATCTTGCTTGCCGAATGCTCCTTCCCACCTGGGATGGGCAAAGGGGCTCTTGCGGGCCACATGGGCGTCGATGAGGTCGCCTTGCTTGCAAACGAGGCCCGTCCTGGCACCCTGGTGCTGACCCACCTGCCCATCTACGGTGGCAGGCAGGCCATCCTCGAGCATGTGTGCCAGGCCTATGATGGTGAAGTCATGCTGGCCCAGCCCTTGCTGGAGGTCGAGGCATGAGGTTCACACTGACACTTGTACGCCATGGGGAGAGCCAGGCGAATGTCGACCACATGCTCTCAGGCTGGATGGATGTGCCTTTGACGGATCATGGCAGGAAGGAGCTTTCGCGCTTGCGCATGAGCGTACGTTATCCAGATAGCGGGGCCTGGTTCTCATCCCCGCTCTCACGTTGC
This sequence comes from uncultured Spirochaetales bacterium, assembly GCA_944392695.1. Lineage (GTDB taxonomy): Bacteria > Spirochaetota > Spirochaetia > Sphaerochaetales > Sphaerochaetaceae > Bullifex. Next base: position 11,311 of record CALXXN010000022.1, read on the forward strand.
CGTGAGACCTTCAGGATCCTCTTCCCCGACAAGGATGCGGTGATCCGGGACGAGTACAAGGAGATCAACTTCCGCTCGCTGGAAGGCACGGTGCTTGCCACTCCAGAGGAGGCCAGGGCCTTCTTCGCTGGCTGGGTGGAGGACAGGCATGTCGCAGATGAGGAGACCTTCAGCGACATACAGCGCCGGGCGGTGCCAGCGCTGCTTGCCCACTTGAGGGAGATGTCAGGAGAGGGGGTCACCAGCGCCACGATTGTCATGCATTCAGGAATCATGAGGACGCTGATCGTAAGCCTTTTCATGATGGACCGCCATGAGTTCAACAGGATGGTCGTGGGCAATGGCCTTGGGGTTGTGATCCACTTCGAGGTCACTGCCGGGGCCGTGCTGCCACTTGATTGGCACTGGCTGGAGGAGGGTGCATGACTGCATACGATGATCCTGACTTCAGGAAGGCCTATGACGGGATGCCACGCAGCACGCTTGGGCTTGCAGGGGCGGGGGAGTGGCCCGTGGTCAGACAGCTCCTACCGGCACTGGAGGGTCTGGACATCATGGACCTGGGCTGTGGCTATGGCTGGCACAGCCAGTACTTCCTGGAAAGCGGGGCGCGCAGCGTGACGGCACTGGATGCATCACCTGCCATGCTGGAAGTGGCCAAGGGGAAGTGTGAGGGGCTGGGGGCTGTCAAGTTCATCGAAGCCGGGATTGAGGAATGGAAGCCCGGGGATGACTCCTACGACCTGGTCTTCTCCAACCTCGCCTTGCACTATGTCCTGGACCTGGGACCTGTGTTCAAGGCAGTGGGGCGCTCACTGAGGAAGGGGGGACTCTTCATCTTCAACATAGAGCACCCTGTCTTCACAGCTGGTGTGGACCAGTCCTTCCTTGAGACGGACAAGGGCCTCATCTGGCCCGTCGACGGCTACTTCGCCGAAGGCTGGAGGGACACTGTCTTCCTTTCCCATCATGTGCGCAAGGCACATCATACGTTTGAGGGTCTTGTGACAGGCCTTCTCTCAAACGGCTTCCTGATTGAAGCACTCAAGGAGGTCAGTCCAAGCGATGAGGACCTGGTGAAGTGGCCGGAATGGGCCATCGAGCTCAAGCGCCCTATGATGCTTGTTGTCAGGGCTCGGCTCACAGAGGCCTGACAAAGACCTGCAGGCGGGTCATGTACTCGCTCTTGTCCTTGGTCGTGAGGTGGTCGTTAAGGGCGTACTCGTAAGATCCGGATACCATCTCAAGCCCATTGGCCTCACAGAAGGCTGAAAGGAGCCTGTACTTCTCCGGTGTCCTACCATAAGAGCCCCGGTGCCAGATCGAGGCGGTGAGGCCTCCCGGCACTTTGCGCACAAGCGGGGAGGGTGACTCGTCACAGGGCAGGAACACCTCGTCAGTGTCGAGGAAGCGTCCTGCCTCCAGGGCTTCAAGCGGAAGGAACGCGCACAGCTGGTAGCGTGGCTTCAAGCCTGCGGCGAAGGCCTTTACAAGACATTCCTTCGTAGCGAGGCTGACCTCCTCCAGGCTGTAGGGAGCCTTCACCGGATGGGGGACGATCCAGGAATCCTTGACGCGTTCAACGACGATCTGCCCATCCTCATGCTCCATCGCCTTGTCCACCATCGCGACCTTGTCAGAGAGGCGGCGGCGTGTCTCCTGCAAGGCCTTGACCTGCTCATCCAGGGCCTGGATCCGCGATTCCAGCAGTTTCAACGAGCTCTCAGTGCTGTAGTCTGAGAGCGCCGCCTTCATCTCATCGAGTGACAGCCCCGAGCGCTTGAGCATCATGATCGTCTCCAGCTCATCCAGCTGGGAGGGCGAGTACTCCCTGTAACCATTGTCCGGGTTGACATGTGCAGGATGGAAAAGCCCGATCCTGTCGTAATGGATCAGCGTCTGGCGGCTTATGTCCTGGCTTTCCGCCAACTGTGAGATTGAGAAGTATTGGTCTTTCATTCCATCCCCTTGACTGTATTGTTGCTATACACTTTAGGCTGACTCCAGATTACAAGGAGTGATTAAAATGGACAAGGTATTCGAAGGACCTCTCAGTTGGAAGCGTTATTTCAAGGGGGCACTGCCTTCTGTGCTCTCCATGGTCTTCCTGTCCTTCTACACGACAATCGACGGACTCTTCGTCTCACATGCCGCAGGCCCTGACGCCTTGGCGGCGGTTAACATCGTCATCCCATTGACCTGCCTCTTCTTCGGCCTTGCGGTCATGCTTGCCACAGGAGGTGGCGCCATAATAGGCGAGGAGATGGGGGAAGGCCGGATGGATGAGGCCTCACGCGACTTCTCGACGCTCTCGCTCGTCCTTTCAGCCGTACTGGTGGTCTTCACAGTGCTGGGCCTGGCCTTCCTCAGGCCGCTGGCCAGGATCCTGGGAGCCTCGGGACGGCTTGAAAGTCATGTCATAGCCTACATGGTCCCCATACTCATAGGTGCGATCCCCATGGGTTTCAAACTCTACTTCGAGTACCTGCTGCGTACCGATGGCTTCCCTGGCCACGCCATGTTGATGTCAGGGGTGGGGCTTGTGTTGAATGTCATCTTCGATGCCCTCTTCGTCCTCGTGCTGGACTGGGGGACCTTCGGTGCGGGACTGGGCACCCTGCTGTCGATCCTGATCAGTGCCTTGATGGGCCTTGGCCACTTCATCAAGGGCCGGCGGCTCTCATTCAAGCGACCACGTTATAAGAAAGGGCTTCTTTTGAAGTCATGTACGAACGGTTCCAGCGAAATGATGAGCGAGCTTTCGACCGGTGTCACGACACTGGCCTTCAACTGGGTCCTGATGACGCTTTACGGGGAGGATGGTGTGGCGGCGATCACGGTCGTGATGTACGTCTATTATTTCTTCATCGCCTTCTACATGGGGCTGGGGGTCGCAGCGGCTCCGCAGGTCAGTTTCTCGCTTGGCGCCCGTGACTGGGGGAGGATGTCCTCAATGTTGCGCTGCTCCTTGGTCACCGTGCTTGTCTCGCAGGTCGTCCTCTGTGGCCTGTCGGCAGGGCTTTCCTCACCAATCGCGGCAGTGTTCCTGGAGCCAGGGGCGGCCAGGGACCTGACAGTAGTGGCCTTGAAGGCGACAAGCCTTGTCTTCCTGACCTGCGGCCTCAATGTCTTCGCATCGGCCTGGTTCACCGCCCTTGGTGATGGACTCTCGTCAGCCTTGATCAGCACCATGCGCTCCATGGCCCTGCCACTGCCGCTGATTGTGGCCATGCCATTCATCATCGCACCAAGTGCCGCCTGGTGGGCCTTGCCATTGGCAGATGCCCTGACACTCGTGGTGACCGGCATCCTTTACAAGAAGAAGGGGACGGTCGGCTATGTCAGGAGCAGGAAGGAGTCACAGCCGTTCGAAGGCGAGGCGGGCCGTGCCATCGTCTACATGGATGATGCCGACCTGGGTGAAGCCCTCCTTTGACAGCAGGTGCCGCATGATCACATTATCCTCATGCGTGTCGATGCGTATGTGATGTGAAGCCTCCATGGCCTTGGAAAGCGCTGTGCTGAAAAGTCCATGGAGGCTTCCATCCTGTGCGATGCGGTGGATCACGACATAGGGGCTGTCGGACAACCAGGCCCCCTGTTCTATGACATGGTAGGTCGGATCGTCCTCGAGCGCGGCATAGAAGGTACCATGGATCCGCCCATCACAGGAGCGGACGACATAGCACTTGCCTTCCTCTATTGAGCGCAGGACCTTCTCCCGCACCGGGTAGCCCTCCGGCCACTGCCTGCTGTTCCCCGTGCTCCTCATGATGGCCCTGGCGGCATCGAAGAGGGACATCAGCTCATCGATGTCCCCTGTTTTTGCTCTTTCTACATTCATCACCGCATTGTATACTCTATCTTTGAGGAAGATTGTAAGTCCTGACACGTATACTTAGTGCTAAGGAGGATGCCTGGGCTTTCCAGGCTATGGAAATGAGACACCTTAATATTGAAATCGGAAGCCGTGAGCTGCGCACCTATGTGGCGACGCTCTCCTATGGTCATATCGATCACAAGTGCGTCAAGCGCGACAGGATCAACACGCTTTATTCCCAGGGCAGGCTGATGCTCGACACTGAGCGCTTGTGTGCTGACATCCTCTCCGCCCTTGCTGAGGCGGGTGAGGTCGACAGGATTTCCGTGACAGGCCCCTGTGACGCCGTCTGCGTCCTTGGAGAGGACGACATGCCCATACTCCCCTGCCTTTCATCAAGGGACGAGGGGCTGGACAGGGTCGCTGATGACGCGGTCCCCGCTTCCAGGATCCAGGAGGATGCAGGTGTTGATGTCGACCGCCGTGGCGCCCTTTACCGCCTGGCCGCCTTGAAGACGGAGGAAGGTGAGCTTTTCGAGAGGGCCACGTCCTTCCTCTTCCTGCCTGATTATGTGCGTTTCCGCCTGACAGGTGTGAAGGCGACGGACCGCTCGCTTGCCCAGGCTGCTGGGATCATCAAGGACGGACAGGTCAATGAGGCGGTTTTCGAGGACATGGGCATCAGGAACCTCTTCCCAGCCCTTGGCGCTGAGGACAGCCTGCTAGGGCCGCTCACTGATGAGACCGCCAAGGCCGCAGGCCACGCAGCCCCTGTCTTCATGAACGCGGCAGACCCATTGACGCTGGCCCTCGGCGTCTTCCCAAATGCCACCTTCATCACCAACTACCAGGGTGGGAGGATCGGACGCCGCACTGAGGCTGTCGTCAGGGATGGACGGCTCCTTCCAGGACTTGTCAATGGGCAGGGCTATGTCAGCATGCCTTTCGCCGGCTACTCCCTGATCCAGGATGTGAAGAAGGGCATGCCTGATGGAACGACCTTCGACTCGATCGAGGCCCAGGCCAGGGAGGGGCATGTCTTTGAATATGTCGATATCCGTGACAGCCGCCTGGCTGGTGGAAAGGTCATCGAAGGCCTCAATGCCATACTCAGTGAGGATGGACGGGAGAAGGTCGAAGGAAGCGCCTCCATCGGGCTCCTGTACAATTCAATCGCGCGTTACGCTTCTGCCGTGATCACACTCCTTGATACGGTCATGGGTGTTGACGAAGACCCTGTCCTCTTGATTGGACATGGTGCCCGCGACAGCTATCTCGACTCCTTGATGGCGATGTGGTCGCACCGCAGCCTGGTCGCATCGGAAGGCTGCTTCGCCTCCCTTGCCGCCTCGCTCCATACGATGATCGTCGAAGGCGGGATCCATTATGAGGAGGCCTATGAGATGATGAGGTCCACTTATGGGGTCACCAGCTTCTCACGCCAGGCTTGAGATGTTGATGCAGGAGATGGAGGGCGCCGCAGTGGCGCCCTTCCTCATTTCACCCGCCCCTTGCGCGCCAGGACGCTCCTGACCAGGCCGGGCTCCTCCTCTGGTATGACCAGGCCCTTGCCTGTCATCTTCAGCACCTTCTCAAGGCGTGGCCTGTTGAAGCGCTGGATCATGATGCATGGCAGGTTGATCATGAGGAAGAAGAAGGGCATGGCGTCAGGGATGCCGCCTTCATGGATGAAGAGGGCTGCTGCGGTGAAGAGGAGGCAGAGGTAGTGGGTCACCTCGGCCCTCACTGATTCAAGTATGAAGAGTGAGATGTAATCATTCCTGTCCGACTGGAAGTTCCTCTTGTCGAAGCGTCCGACCGAAGGTACATGGTCCTTCCATGTCCTGATGCAGAAGAGGCGTTGATAAGTCTTCCCATTGTCCTCCCAGCGGCGTTCCGAGAGGTGCAGGCGCATGGATGCGAGTGCCTTGTAACTCAGGTTGTTCGCGATCAGCGACGCCAGGATGTGCAAAGCGGCGATCACTGCGAAGAGGGCCTCGCCCTCGAGTCCATAGAGGCGTATGAAGCTTCTCATGTACATCACCAGTGTGGCGCAGGGCCACCCCTTCCTTTTAACACTGATTATAATCAAGTATGGAATAGGGGCAAGCACTGGGAGTGGTTGTGGAATGATCGGTTGAGGCATGTCCCGTTTCTGGCTAAGATTGACGCCATATGGACAAGAGCATCTATGTCGAGAGCCTGGGCTGTGCCAAGAACCAGGTCGATTCAGAGACCCTGCTGACGCTTGCCAAGGAGCATGGCTACACGCCTGTCGCAAGCGCAGGGGAGGCTTCCGTCATCGTCGTCAACAGCTGTGGCTTCATCGAGAGCGCCAAGAAGGAGGCGATAGACACCTTCTTCTCACTGCGCAACGCCTACCCGGATTGCAAGGTCGTCCTGGCAGGCTGCCTCGCCCAGCGTTACTTCGACGAGCTGGAGCTTGAGGAAGCTGATGCCATCTTCGGCAACCACGACCTCTCCCGTTTTCCCGAGGTCCTTGATGGACTGGAAGCTGGTGACGGGCAGGTGAGGCTCTGCCCGGAGGATGAGAAGAGCCACAGCGATGCGAGGCGCAGCGTCTTCCTTTCGACCAAGGGCTCTGTCTACCTGAAGATCAGCGAGGGTTGCAACCACCGTTGCAACTACTGTGCGATCCCTCTTATCCGCGGACCACTTTCATCCCGCAGGCACGATGACATCATCTTAGAAGCCAAGGACCTGGCCGCCCAGGGCTTCTACGAGATCAACCTCGTCGCCCAGGACCTGGGGGCTTATGGAACTGACAACGGGGGTGGTGAGCGCTTCACAGACCTTGTCGAGGAGCTCGCCCAGCTTGATGGGGACTTCGTCCTCCGCATGCTCTACATCCACCCCGACACCTTCCCACGCCGCTTGATCCAGGTCGTGCGTGACAATCCGAAGATCCTGCCTTACTTCGACATCCCCTTCCAGCACAGCCATCCGAAGGTCCTGCGTGGCATGAAGCGCACTGGTGACAGGGAAGGCTATGTCGGACTCATCAATGAGATCCGTGATGCCATACCCGATGCCGTGATCCGCAGCACCCTGATGCTCGGCTTCCCCGGCGAGGACGAGGAGGCCTTCGAGGACCTGATGCGCTTCATCGATGAGGCCCAGCTTGACTGGATGGGTTCCTTCCTCTATTCACGTGAGGAGGATACGCCTGCCTGGTCGATGAGGGGTGAGCGGGAGCACAGGAAGGCTGCCAAGCAGGCCGCCATCTGGCAGCAGGAACTCCAGGCAAGACAGGAGGAGATCACGGCAAAGCGCCTCGAGCGCTTCGTAGGACGCCGTTTCCGCGCCCTGGTCGAGGAACCTATCCAAGGTGAGGACCTGGCCATCGCCCGCATCTACAGCCAGGCCCCTGATGTGGATGGACTCACAGTGATCATGGGTGAGGACCTCAAGGCAGGGCAGGTCGTAGATGTCGGCATACGCGCTGTGCGTGGTGTCGACCTGGAGGCCGTGCTCATATGATGGAGGAGGCCCTGGCTACGCTGAACGGCCCCCAGAGGGAGGTCGTGCTCGACTTCGACCACACCCTCCTTGTCCTGGCAGGAGCCGGGTCTGGCAAGACGCGTACCGTCACGACGAAGATCGCCTACGCCCTGAATGTCATTGGTTTGAAGCCCTGGCAGATACTTGCCGTGACCTTCACCAACAAGGCCGCCAATGAGATGCGCAGCCGTATCGAGGCCATGCTCGGCCCAGGCTGCGGGGCGGAGGATGTGATGATCCGCACCTTCCACTCCTTCGGGGCCTGGCTTTTGAGGGTCAATGCGGACAAGATGGGACTGCCGTCATCATTCACGATCTACGATGACTCGGACAGCCAGAACCTTGTCTCATCCCTTGAGAAGATGGATGCTTCGACTGCCCGCAAGGTCGCACGTTCGATCTCGCTTTTCAAGGACCGCGGGGTGACCCCCTTCGATGACGAGGTGCTCTCGTGCAACGCCGCTCCCAACTTCAGGTCCCTGTACAGGCGTTACGAGGAGAGGCTGGAGGCGGCTGGCTGTGTCGACTTCGCCGACCTGGTCGTCAAGAGCCTGAGGCTGCTCAAGGAGCATCCTGATGTCAAGGAGCACATGCACCGCCGTTTCCGCCTGGTCCTTGTCGATGAGTACCAGGATTCGAACGCATCGCAGTTCGAGTTCCTCAAGGAGCTGGTGGGACCGGACAGCCAGCTTGTCGTCGTCGGTGATGATGACCAGAGCATCTACCGCTTCCGTGGTGCGGAAGTGAAGAACATGCTCCAGTTCGAGCAGGCCTACGACAATGTGCGCACGATCCGCCTTGAGGAGAACTACCGCTCGACCAAGAATATCATCGCGGCATCAGGCGCCCTGATCGCCCATAACCGTGGCCGCCATGAGAAGACGCTCTTCACGAACAACGAGGCAGGCAGCCTCCCCAAGGTCATCAATTGTTTCAATGCAGAGGACGAGGCCATGCAGGTCGTCTCAAGGATCTCCGACAGGTTGGGCAGGTCGGACTGTGCCGTGCTCTACCGCACGAACGCCCAGAGCCAGGCCTTTGAGAACGTGCTGACCCAGCGTGGGATCAAGTACCAGGTGGTTGGAGGTCTGCGCTTCTTCGAACGCGAGGAGGTCAAGGACATGCTCTCCCTCTTCGCACTCCTCCTGAACCCTTACAACGAGGTCGCCTTCCGCCGTGTCGTCAACAAGCCTGCCCGCGGTGTCGGTGCGGCTACAGTGGAGAAGGTCCTCTCACATGGTGGTGACACCTTCGCCTCAATGGAGGCCGTCCTCCAGGAGGGCGGGCTTTCTTCCAAGGCAAAGGCAGGACTGACAAGCTTCCTCACAATCTGCCGCAAGGCGGTGGAGGACCTCGCCTCTGGAACAGTGCTGTCAGCCTTCGCAACCAAGCTTGTCGTCGACACAGGCTTCAAGGCCTATTACGAGAAGGATGACGACAGGGCGAGGGCGGAATCGAAGATCCAGAACCTGAACACCCTCGTCTCCTCCCTGGACAGCTACGGCAGTGGCACCGAAGGGCTTTCGACCTTCCTCGAGTCGGTCACACTGGATACCTCTGTCATGCCTGGCGCTGATGGGAGGATCTCTCCTGACAAGGATGTCGTGAAGCTGATCACGATGCACAACACGAAGGGTCTTGAGTTCGACTCCGTCTTCGTCACAGGACTTGAGGACGACCTGATCCCAGGCCGCCGCAACAGCGATGATGACGAGGAGGTGGAGGAGGAGCGCCGCATCCTCTATGTCGCCATGACACGTGCGCGCAAGGAGCTTTTCCTCTCCTGGTCCGCAGTGCGCCTCCTGTGGGGTGAGAAGATGTACCAGAAGCCGACACGCTACTTCAGGGACATCCCGGAGGGACTCCTCGATGGCCGCCCTGCCATCCCACGTGGATTCTCTGGCAGCTCAGCATCATCTTATACGAGCCGCTACGCCTACGAGCCACGCTACAGCAGGAAGCCAGTTGGAGAAGACCCTGTGATCTTCCATGAGCCACCTGTCAAGAAGGTCGAGCGCAAGGAGAATACGAACACCTTCAGGGCGGGAGACCGCGTCAACTCTCCTGACTATGGTCCTGGAACCATAGCCGAAGTCGACATGAGGAAGGCCGACCGTGTCATCATCCGTGTCGCCTTCGACAATGGCCGCAAGTCTGTCTTCAACGCACGCTTCTGCAACCTGGAGAAGATCTGACCAAGGCATGGAGGCTTGTCTCCATGCCTGGTGCCTGCCTAGGATTGTGTCAGACAGGCGTCTTGAGTATTAACACAAAGATTCAAAAGGGCTATCGTGCTAAGTGACGGTGCAGGCCGTCCTAGGTGTGTGTTGTCTTGGACCCGCGTTGAGGGTATCGGGATGGACGCTCTTGCAGCCCCTGCTGCGGGGTGCCTTGTGCACACCTTGGAACATGTACATGGTGTGTGAAGTCATGAAGCGTATTACCTCCCTTTTGAAAGCAAGTGCACTGGTCCTTTTCATCATCTTCGCGATGGCCGCATGTAACGACGATCCCGTAGACATCTCACAGGTTTATGAGACCCCGACAGCCAAGGGCAGGATCGTCCTGCCAAGTGGTTCGGGGCTCTCGTATTCTGACATCTATGTTCGTGTCGAGGAGACAGGCAACCAATACCAGGTCGCAAGCGATGGCACCTGGGTCATCTCCGGCTTGGAGGAGGGTGTGGGTTATACGCTCTACTTCCAGGATGAACCCTTCTTAGATATCTCATCACGCGACCTTGCCAGGGATGGTGGTGGGCACCATGGCCACTATGGTGGACGCAAGGACAATGTCTACGGCTCAAAGGGCGAGGGTACTGACAATGGCATCGTGCAGATCAAGAAGACTGCCAGTGTCAGTGGATGCGTCACCACATCTGACAACAGCTCATTGCTTGGCATCGATGTCTATGTCCCAGGTACGTCTTATATGGCGAAGACGGCTGAGGATGGATCCTTCACGCTCAGTGGACTCCCTGATGGCCAGTACAGCATAGTCGCCAGCAAGTATGGGTATATCACGGCTTACTCAGAGCCATTCACAGTCATCACAAGCGCGGAAGAGGATACGCTCATCACACTTGGCAGCGAGCTCAACCTCATACCAGGCACTGGAACAGTCCAGGGATCCATCGTTTATGAAGGGAGCACGTCCTCGACCAGCCGCCCTGCAAGCATCTACCTCCAGAAGGAGGATGATCCTTCTGTCGGACAGACTGTGATGAGTGATGAGAATGGCTTGTACAATGCTGGTGGCCTCGTCCCCGGTGTGTACACCATCACAGTCACACCAAGCAGCTACTACACAGTGGCCACGCGTACTGGTATCGAGGTTGATGCCGCCATTGTCACTGTAGTCGACCCCATCGTGCTGACAGCTAATGGTGGAAGCTTCAAGGGCACAGTCACGACACATGATGCCAAGACTGTCACAGGTGCGAGCGTCCTCCTGACTTCGCTTTCTGGCTCACAGAGCTATTACACAGGTGTTTCCAGCGATGGCAGCTTCACGATCAGCAATGTCGTACCTGGCAACTACCGCTACACAGTCACGCTTGATGGATATGAACCTTATGAAGGGCAGGCGGCCATATCGGCTGCGACCAGTTTTGAGATAAACGCTGTCCTCCAGGCCGGTCTTGGTGCCGTCAGTGGCAAGGTCTTCCTTGAAGGTGCGGATGTCTACTCTGGTATCACAGTGACACTGGTCAGCCTCCGCGATGGAAGCATCTCCTACACCACGACAACACGCGATGATGGTTCCTTCGACATCACAGGAATCAAGGAAGCTGGTTCCTACCAGGTCCGTGTCAGCCTTCAAGGCTATGTCTCCAACAATTCGCAGACCGTCTCTGTGAAAATAGGGCAGGTGGCTACTGTTCCTGATATCACACTGGCAAGTGTGCAGGCTGTTGTCCGGGGTAGTGTCGAGCTTGAAGGCGCCGCTTCCCATGAGGGTGTCCTAATCCTCTTGAAGAACAACAGCAACCAGTACACGGCGACAACTGCCCAGGATGGAAGCTTCGCACTTTCAGGTGTCGTTCCTGGTACGTATACCCTCCTTGCATCAAAGAGTGGATACAACTCAAATGAGAGCACGCCATTCTCAGTTGAACCCTCTTCAGACAAGACACTTTCCCCAATCATGCTCCAGATTGGTGTCAGGTCGATCACCGGTACGGTCAAGCTTGAGCTCTCAGATGACAACTCAGGTGCGCTTGTCACAGCGACCAACCTCGCAGCTGAGGGCGATGTCACTTCTGCGATAACCAACAGCGACGGTGTCTTCTCCCTTGCAGGACTGGTCCCAGGTCAGTATCTGATCTCAATCAGCAAGCCTGGTTACAGGTCGATGACGCTTGAGACCGTTGATGTCATGGACTCAAAACCTGTCACATTGGAGCCTGTGACACTCCCGATAGCAAGGGGTGGTATCACTGGCATTGTGAGGCTTGAGGGTTGGACAGATTATTCTGGAATCAAGGTCGAACTGATTGGAACTGAGTATGTGGCTGAGACCGCAGATGATGGAAGCTACGACTTCTCAGTCCCATCAGGTAACTACCCTGGTGGTGTCAGGTTCTCAAAGGAAGACTTTGAGACAGCCAGCGATACGAACACAATCACTGTCCTCACAGATTCCACTTACAGTGTGGCTGACAGGGAACTCAGGGCCCTGGCCACCACAGTCAGAGGCAGGATTGATGTCTTGAACACTGATGATGAGGGCGGGGTGCTTGTCTCTCTTGCAGACACTCCTTTCTCAATGACGACAGGAGCCGATGGCTCATTTGAGTTCAAGCATGTACCACTTGGTTCCTACCGTTTGGAAGCTGAAAGGGAGAACACTCCTCTTGTGACCCAGAAGATCACATTGCAGCCCTGTCCTGTGCTTGATCTTGGGACCATCACATTGATCCCCAATTCAGCTTCACTTATCGGAAACGTCTCACTGGATGGAATGAGCAACCATGGTGGTATCAAGGTGACAGCGGTTCCTGATGACTCGTCACTTCCAACGCAGTCGACAACGACTGATGCTGGTGGTTCCTTCTATATCGGCAATGTAGTTTCAGTTGGTAACTACACTGTGCGTTTCGAGAAGGCTGGCTGGGACAGCCAGGAGATAGAAGTTTCTGATCTGATGCCTCTTGAGGTGAGGGATATCACGGCAGAAAATCCTGTGACACTGTATGATACGACAGCTCCTGTGCTCAGCTCTGTCGTCATCAACGATGGTGCGAATACCGCTGTTGACAGGAATGTCAGGATCACACTCCGTGCAAGTGACGAGGGTAGTGGTGTCAGCAAGATGCAGTATTGCTTCGATAACAGGTTCGATGAGACTGTCACCATGCGTGACTACATGGGATCATTCGATGTCGCCATGCCAATGAACAACGGCGAGAAGACCATCTATGTCACGGTCTACGATGCATCTGGCAATGCATCATCTGTCATGAGCGCGACTGTCACCCTCATCGACCAGAAGACAGAGGTCTCTGGCATCATGTCTGGGGACAACCTGAAATGGACAAAGGATAAATCCCCGTATCTTGTCACTGGCAGTGTATATGTTGAAGAAGGAACAACACTTACCATCGAACCTGGCGTCGATGTCCAGTTCAATGGTCCCTTCAATATCTATGTCGAAGGCGTCCTCAAGGCAGAAGGTGCTCCATCAGAGCGCATCAAGTTCTATGGCATCGACGAAGGCAAGGATGCTTGGGAAGGCATCAATGTTGCCAATGATGACCTGACCTCAACCCTGAATAATGTTGACATCTATGATGCTGCTTATGGCCTTATAGGTAGTCCAGTTGTATATGATTCTACAGTTGATGCAGCGTATGCCTTAGGGGTATATGATTACACTGGTGTAGTCAGAACGTTCAGAGGCATCCTGCATAATGTCAAAGTATCAGGTGATGCCAACATACAAGATGCGTTTTTTGACGGTGTTGTTATTGGCGGGCATACGGAAGTAGATTGGTCTGTCATGTTCAATACACTCTTTTTAGAGGATGTGGTGTCTGATGCTAGTACTTTCATTTATTGTACGTTCGAAGATGCTGTGGAGTTTTCTGATTTTTTCTCGCCTGGTGTCACTGCATATTATTGTGTCTTTGAAGAATTAGTTGCATTAGATGATATTCAGTATTATGCTACGATAAATTATTCAGACTTTACGGATTGTAATGGAATTAGTGTATCATCGCCACGTGCCTATGTGGATACATTCGATTTCAGAAGCAATTTCTGGGGCTATGACAAAACACGGGAAATGGATGAATGCACGAATGGGAATGTCTCGTTCATCAACGATTTCTTTGACCAGAATTTCAATGTTGCCCGTGTTGATTATTCCGATTATTTCAGGGATCCATTATTGAACATAGGTTATCAAGGTGAAGACTTTTCCCCTGCAATCATTCCTAATTTTGAATATGTTGTTGGCAGTATTGGAGAACTTGGAGGTACTGTCGTATATGTCGATGAAGAAGATGAATACGACGATTGGAACCATATAGAGGCAACTAGGTTTGAACCCATGAATTTGTTAATCCCATTTGGGTATTTCCGTGACGATTCAAACAGTGTTAACAAAATGGTTGGGACTTCTGCAGAACTGGGCTCTGGTAAGGAAAACACTGAAAAGCTTGTAGCTGCTATGGGGGATACTGCTTATCTAAGTCCTACAGGAGATGAAAAAGGACTGTATGTTGCACGATTTGCTTCATTGGTTGATACTGCAGGATTTGACTGGTATTTACCAAGCATAGATGAGGGAGTTTTGATTCAAGAATCTAAGAATGGTGCATATATAAGCAGTACAGAGGAAGGTGAAGAAAGGGCATTAGGTTATTGGTATGATGCTAATATAGGTGCTGGTAACGCGCGTTCTTATGAAAAAAATGATTCATGTTATGTAGCTTTGATTCGTTATTTCTGATAGCAAAACATCTCTGCAAACAAGGGGAGGTTGGCTACATCATCCTCTTGGTGTGTTTTAGGAGTGTTTGGTTTATGTGAAAGTCTTGTCCCCGGGGGCTTTACACGACATGGGGAAAGAGGGTAAAGTCCCTATCGTGTCTTTCCCTCAGGGGAAAGGCGGCATCATGCGCCCACACTCATGATGCGTCCGGGATTCCGCAGGGACCAAAGGCGGGTTGTCCAGGACCGGGAAGTAGCCTTTCCCCGCTATCCGGTCCTCCTTCGAGCCTCCCAGTGGAAATGGTGAGCCCTGACGGAGTCGAAGGCGGATGTAATCCATACTCTTTAGGAAAAATGGCATGAAGACTATTTTCGTCAAACCGCAGAGCATTGAGAAGAAGTGGTATCTGATCGATGCCGAAGGCAAGAATCTTGGCCGTGTCGCAGTTGCAGCCGCCAGGATCCTCAGGGGCAAGAACAAGCCCGAGTATGTTCCTCACCAGGACATGGGGGACTATGTAATCATCATCAACGCCGCCAAGGCCACGGTCACAGGTAACAAGGAACTCGACAAGAAGTACTACCGCCACTCCATGTATCCAGGTGGGCTCAAGGTCGAGACCTATGCTGATGTCATCAAGAGGAAGCCGACCTTCCCGATGGAGCACGCTGTCAAGGGCATGCTTCCTCATGGAAAGCTGGGCCGCGCCCTCTTCACGAACGTGAGGATCTATGCTGGTGCTGAGCATCCCCACGCCGCCCAGAAGCCCATCGCGGTTGAACTTTAAGGAGCGAGAAGATGGCCAAGAAAGCTGATAAGAAGGAAATCGTCAACCTCGGACATGGTGTCGGCCGCCGCAAGACCGCTGTCGCCCGCGTCTATCTCAGGGAAGGCAATGGCAGCATCGTCGTCAATGGCAAGCCCGTTGATGAGTACTTCGTCGATGCCTCCAACGTCTCAACAGTCAAGCAGCCCCTCGTCATCACAGAGACCGCTGACAAGTACGACATCCTGATCAATGTCGTCGGTGGTGGTATCACAGGACAGGCTGGCGCCTGCCGCCATGGCATCGCCCGCGCCCTCTGCGATGAGAACAACGAGGCTTACAGGAAAATCCTGCACGATGCCGGCTTCATGACCCGCGACCCCAGGATGGTCGAGAGGAAGAAGTATGGCAGACGTGGTGCACGCCGCCGCTTCCAGTTCTCAAAGAGGTAAGTTTCCTTACACTCTCAGAGAAATCAGACAGCCCTTGGAGTTTTCCTTGGGCTGTTTTTATATCCAGGGATTTCCTGCTATCATCAAATCATGGATGCTTACTCAAAGGCGCTCTCCCTCCTTGCGATGAGGGAGCATGGAAGGAAGGAACTTGAAGACAAGCTTGTTAAGAAGGGCTACGCAAGGGAGGATGTCAGCCTTGCCCTTGATAGGCTTGCCGATGAAGGTTACCAGAGTGACAAGCGCTTCTGTGAATCCTACATGAGAAGCAGGCTCAGGAAGACACCTGAAGGTCCATCAATCCTCCGTCTAAGATTGCAGGAGAAGGGCATCCCCTCATCCTTTGCCTCACGTGCCGTCTCTGATTATTTCGAAGAGCACGACGATGAGATAAAGCAGATTTACAATGACTACAGCTCCAAGATCATCGCATCAAAAGGAGAAGAGAAGGGTCGAGCCTTCCTGATGCGCAAGGGTATCCGGTTCAATGTCGTGGATCATGATGAGTGAGCAGGAAGCTGTCTTGTCTCTCATGGAATCGGCAAGAGGAGCCTATCTCAAGACCTGTATGAGAACCACTATTCGGAAAGAGGGTTTGAACAGCATTTCCTATGAGCGTACTGCCATATCAGATGCGGAATATCTTCAATTTCAAAGCTGTCTTAAATAAAGAAACCTCAAATCGTAGGACTATAGCTTAGTTCTCGAACTTCTTTGGAGGTCTGCCACGTTTCTTCTTTGG
>CALXXN010000023.1 GCA_944392695.1 uncultured Spirochaetales bacterium
TATGCAGGCATTGCGGCAACAGCATGCATGCAGATGTGAATGCCGCCATCAACATCCGCGACAACTATATCACCCGGGTCATGCAATCCGGGCAGGCTGCAGTCAATCAGCCGTATGGATGGGGTGCCACAGGTAAACCGGAAACGGAATCTGTGGATAAAACGCTCATGTCCAAGCCTTCAGGCTTGTCCTGAAGGTCGTTGACTTCCCCTGGAAAATTTAGACTGGGAAAACCTTACTCATATATGTATATTACGCTGATGTAAGGAGAAATTTAATACCAATCAGGAACTTGGACATAACTGTATTGTTCATGCCTTATCCGTCAGCAAGTTGTTCGCATTCCGCGAGACCATGTGGTTCCAGATGTCATGCAATCATCCTGAGCGGAATAGGTGTGGACACAGGTAGCTATGGGATGAGCATCTGTTGTATATGGATTGTGTGGTTTTTTGTGTTATCATATTTATTCCGAATTAGCTGTAATATTTAGACTTCTAAAGTTTCAGTAATCAAAATGGTTCCATTGTCAGCGAAGGCCATTCAAAAAGATGTGTGTCGGATTATGATACTTTGTTGTGGATGGGGGTTGTTTGAACGACGGCTGTCAGCTTTCGTCGTTGTCCTTCTTCTTGCGCTTTGGTCTTTTGAAGATGGTGTAACCTTGTTTGATTGCCTTCCAGCTCCATTCTTCTGGGACTTCATCAAGACCGCCGTAGAAGAAAGGGCTGCAACGTCCAATCCTGGCAAAGCCCATGATGCTCCCCTTTATGATTCCGAAACGCATGACAGCTTGGACGAAATAAGAAGAGCAGGTAGGGGTGTAGCCACACTTCCTAGGGCCTAGCAGTGGTGAGATGCAGACCCTGTAGAAGTGGACGGGCAAGAGATAGATTTTCCTGATCAGCTTGAATGGCATGTCAGGGTTTGAAGCTGCCAATCATGTCGACAAGACGGTCGATCATCGAGCTGTAGACATTCAGGCTTGTGACCATGCGGCAGTAACCAGCATCCAGGCCGAACTTCACACCCATGGCTGCGAAACGGCTGACGACTTCCTCTTCCTTGATTCCTTCAGTTGAGAAGAAGACCATGTTCGTGCCGTAGCGTCCGATCCTGGCCCATGATGTGGCTTCGAGTGCCTCCTTTATCCTTCTTGCATTGTCGTGGTCGTCTTTCAGCCTTGCGATGTTGTTCTCGAGGGCATAGATGCCCGCCGCTGCCATGAAGCCTGTCTGCCTCATGCCACCACCTAGGAGTTTCCTCATGCGCTTGGCCTTCTCGATGAATGTCTTGCTGCCACAGAGTAGTGAACCCTGTGGTGCGCCCAGCCCCTTGGAGAGGCAGAAGGTGACAGTGTCGACATGGGATGCCCAGTCCTTGAGTGTGATTCCAGTCTCGATGACAGCGTTGAAAATACGGGCTCCGTCCAGATGGACCGTCATGCCGTTGGAGTGTGCGAAAGCACAAATCTCCTTGTACTCATCCCAGTTGTAACAGAGGCCTGAAGTCGTGTTCTCAATCTCCAAGAGCGGCCTGTCCGCCATGTCATAGGAGTAGGGACGGACAAAGGCCTTGAGCCCGGATGGTATGATGCGGCCATCAGGAGTGGAGGGGACGATCATGGGCTGGGTCTGGCCGATTGATGAGAGCGCCCCGATTTCGTGGCAGACGATATGGCTTTCCGCAGCGCAGAGCACTTCGGAGCCCCTGCCTGCCTGAAGGGCGATTGAAATCAGGTTGCCCATGCATCCTGATGAGACGTAGAGTGCGGCTTCCTTGCCAGAGAGCTCCACACCCATGGTCTCAAGGCGCGCCACGGTCGGATCTTCACCGTAGACATCGTCACCGACCTCTGCATTGCGTATGGCATCCCTCATCGCCTCCGTGGGCAGGGTGAAGGTGTCAGAACGAAGGTCTATGATTTGTTTTTCTTTGTCTTGCATGGTTTTCCTCCTTTTGTCAGCCACGCTTACCAATCTTTATCGAGTCCAGTAGCTTGAAAAAGCCGGGGAAGGTCACACTTGCTGCAGCTGTATCATCAATAGTAAGGCCCCCTTCCATTATGAGGGAGAGCACGGCAAGTGCCATGATGATCCTATGGTCTCCATGTCCACAGAGCATCTGGCCCCCCTTTGGCGTGCCTGGATGTATCACAAGACCATCAGGAAGTTCATCGACCTTGATGCCGAGTTTGCCAAGCTCTGCGGCCATGCAGGCGATCCTGTCAGTCTCCTTGATACGTGCGTTGGCCACGTTGACGAGGGCGAGGGGCTTCTTGCAACGCACACCAAGCACTGAGAGGACAGGCAAGGCATCTGGCGTGCTGTTCAGATCAAGCTCTCCGCCAGACAGCAGGCCAGCACCTGGTCCTGAGAAGAGCAGGGAACCATCGGCTTCCACCTGGCAGGAGCAGCCCATGCTGACAAGCATTTCCAACACATGCTTGTCACCTTGGCTGTCATCAAGGTCCAATCCTTCAAGTCTTAGTTTTCCTCCTGTTATCGCGGCGGCGACGAGGAAGAATGAGGCGGAGGACCAATCGCCACTGATCTGGCAATCGAAGGCGTGGTAGGCCTGGCCTCCAGGGATGTTGAAGGCAGAGTAGTCACCTGCCTGGTCCTCGTACTTGATCCCTTGCTTGTCGAGCCAATCAAGCGTGATTGTCACATAGGGCTTCTCATGGAGCAGGGGGACATCGATGTGCGATGGAGCTGTGGCAAGGGGCAGCGAGAGCAGCAGGGAGGAGAGGTATTGGCTTGTCGGGCACTCTATTGAGACCTGCCCTCCACAAAGCCTTCCGGTCACCCTGACTGGCAGGCAACCTGTCTTGCCAAGGTATTCCGTCTTCAACCCCAGGCGTCCATAAGCCTCTGCAAGTGCCCCGATTGGACGGCGGTTCATCTGCTCATCACCTGTCAGGGTGGACGAGTCCAGTCCCAATGTCCCAAGCAAGCCATAGGCCAGGTAGGTCGTCGTTCCGCTGTTGCCTGTGTAGAGGTCCACATCCCCACCGTGGACAAGCGAGGTGCTGTCGACAACAAGTGTCGACCCTCCGACTTCATCCACTCTTGCACCAAGCGCTTTCAAGATACCGATGCAACTCTCCGTGTCCTGCGAGATCAGGGCCCCATGTATGGTGCTGACATCCCTTGCTGCAAGGGCGATTAGGAGGGCCCTGATCGTCTGGCTCTTGCTTCCTGGGATGCGCACAGATCCTCCAATGGAGGATGCCGCCAATGTCATTTCCATGGCTGCATGATAGCCTTTCAGGGGTGTACATCTCAACGGTCTGGACATTGGCGTGCATGCCCGGTCAGCTGGTTGAGGAGGATGAAACCAGGTGTGAGTGTTATTGATGGCCACATCATCGAGTAGGATCACCTATAGCTGGAATCCATCAGGATGCTACCCTGATTGACCTTTATGCCAGCAGGTGGGGAGTCTTGGATCCATCCTTCTTGATACCCTTGCTCACATGGAGGTCTTTTCCAAAGGCCTTCCCTCCTTCGTAGGCCCCCTTGTTGTACCGCACACTGCGCGACTTGTTCACAAGCCTGGTGTCTGGGAAGACGATGCGCTGTGTCTTTACGGCGTTGTCCTCGCGTATGACCATGAGGGCGCCTGCTGCTTCATCACCATCTCTTTCATCGGCTTGGAAGCGTGTGTGCAGGGCATCGTAGACACCATAGTAGAAACTGTTGATCCCTGTGACACCTTTGTATGAGGGGTCTTTTGTACGGAGGCGGGCAAGTTCCTTGTCAGCCGCACGGCCAATCACATCCACAAGATAGGAGGCGACTTCCAGCTCATCCTGGCTTCCATAGGCCCTGATGCAGTAGCCATCACCATCTTTGACCTTCACAAGATAGGCACCTGTCTGCATGGATGCGATGGCTGTAAGCATTGTCCATCTTGTGCTTATCCGGGACAGGGCAGGGCAGAGGTCCACCATGTAGATCGCTTCCTCTTCCTCCATGTCATCTTCCAGCTTGTGGGATGCCATCAACTCCCTGACCTTCCTCATGGCGGCCTCGCTTTCAGCGGCGAAGGGGGATGAGGAGAGTGCTTCAAGCTTACGTATCTTATCGAGGAGGCCTGAACGTGTCTTCATGTTCACCTTCGCCTTTGAATATGCCTCATCCGCACCCAAGGCCTTGCACCAGGACCTGAAAACCTCATCGTGTGCAAGCGTGCCGGTCGTATGGAAGGCCGCTGCGTGTGCGGCTTCGTGCAGTGCAATCTGGAAGCATTCCTCATAGGGCAGGCTCATCAGGTCCTCCGAGAGGAAGTAGCAGGCTTCCCTGCTGTCGAACAGTCCAAGCTTGGGCTGGGGCAGTGGTGCGAAGAACACAGGGTGGTCGATATAAGCAAGTGGAAGTCCCCTGTCCAAGGCACGGGTGGCAAGGTCATCGTGGATTCTTTTTGAAAGCACGCTTGCATTATGGCTGCAGCGCGTGATCTGGCTTGGCATATGGAGGATTATCCAAGGAAATCGCTATACATGTGAAGCATGTCTTGCCCAAAGCCGTTGCTTTGGCTAGGATTCTTATGTCCGGCCCAGCCAATGTTGAGCCTGACATGCCAGCTGCCCCAGGCCCATCATCCCTCACAACAGAAACCAATAAACCTTCTCTTAATGACCCTGGGGTGGCTGGTTTTTCATGTTTCTCCTACATATGTGGTGGCTCATCACCATTTGAGGGATCCGTCTGCATGGCTTGGCTTTCTTCCATTGGTGCGGCAACCAGGACTGGGCCAGCGGCTGATTGTCATTTTCTTGTTGACAGCTGGTGGAAGCGGGTGTAGGGTGGGTTATGTAAAGGTTTACACATGGCAATCAAGAACCGTTCAACCATCTCCGATGTAGCCCGCCTCGCCTCAGTCTCTGTGGCAACGGTCTCACGCTATCTCAATGGAACAGCCTTCGTCAACGAAGACACTGCCAAGAGGGTGGATAAGGCAGTTCGCGCCTTGGATTATCACCCGAACAAGATGGCCAGGGCACTGAAGATGGAGCGCTCGAACATGGTCATGATGGTCGTGCCTGACATTGCCAATCCTTATTACGCCCAGCAGTACAAGGTGGTGCAGGACATCGCAGAGGAGAATGGCCTCACCTTGCTGTTGTACGATACGAATGGTTTGATGGAACGCGAACTCGAGGCCTTGCGCATCGCCCAGGAGAACCGCTGTGATGGCCTGATTTGGCAGACGATGTACCGCTCGTCTGGCATGGATGAGCGTATCGCAGCATTAACCATACCCTGTGTCACTCCCTATGTGAAAGACCAGCCTGAGGATCATGATTTGTGCATATATAATATGACCAAGTATCTTATCTCTCTTGGACATAAGCATATAACTTACGTAGGCGGCCTTTCGGGCACTTGGATCAACGAGCAAAGGCGCAGGGCCTTCGTCAAGGCGATGGATGAGGCTGGACTGGCGTATGACGATGATGAGCTTTTCGAGATGGACTTCACGGTCGCAGCTGGTATGAAGGCTGGGCGTTTCATCGCCTCCCTCAAAGACCGTCCTACTGCTGTGTGCGCAGCCAACGACCAGATCGCTGTCGGTCTTGTGCTGGCTTTGAAGGAATGCGGACTCAGTGTACCAGACGACATTTCGGTCACAGGCATGGATGACATAGAGATCGCAAGACTCATGTCCCCATCACTTACAAGCGTGAGGAACGATCCTGCCCCTATGGCAGGTTACATGATCCGCAGTCTTTTGATGCGGATCCGGGGAGAGGAGGGGGGCCTCGTGCCTGAACCAAACTCGACAGGGGAAGTCATAGAACGCGAAAGCACCAGGAGGATTTGATTACAATGGATAAGCATGAGGACTGTTATTGCATCCAGTCATGTAAACGTATACATAATGTCCCAGCCGACTATGTGGAACGCGTCTATGCTGGCTGGCTTGGCAAGGTGATCGGGGTACGCTATGGCGCACCCTTTGAGATGTGGTCTGATGAGAGGATAGGACGCTTCTTTGGAAGACTGTCAGGCTATGTCATGCATCATGCTGATTTCGCAGCTGATGACGATACCAATGGTCCTCTATTCTTCTCGCGCGTCCTCGATGATACAGGCAAGGGAGCGGGTTTTTCCTATCAGGATATAGGTGAGGCGGTATTGAACTACGTCCCCTATGAACATGGTTTCTTCTGGTGGGGAGGCTATGGCGTGTCAGCAGAGCACACCATGTACCACAACCTGCTTAATGGCATCATGCCTCCCGACTCGGGAAGTGAAGAGCAGAACGGACCGATCATGGCAGGACAGATCGGGGGACAGATTTTCATCGACCCTTGGGGCCTTGTCGCCCCTGGGGATATGGAGAAGGCTGCGTCCATGGCCCGCAAGGCTGCATCGATAGCATGGGATGGTGTTGGGATTGATGGTGGTATCTTCATCGCCTGTTGTATCAGCACAGCCTTCGATGGCGGAAGCATAGAGGCCGTCATCAAGAGGGCACTCACCATGATTCCGGAAGACTCTGACTACTACAAGGTTGTTGTCGACATCATGGATTTCCACAATGCGCATCCTGATGACTGGAGGCTATGCCTCGGGTACATCAAGGAGCACTACTGGATGGACAAATGGATTGGCAACTGCCACATCATACCCAACATCGCGATCATGATCCTCTCGATACTCTATGGTGGAGGTTCCTTCTCAAAGAGCCTGGATATTTGTGCGATGTGTGGTTTCGATACTGATTGCAACCTTGGCAATATCGCTTGCATCCTAGGTGTGCTCAATGGACTTGAGGGTATGGACCTCGACAAGTGGGCGCCTGAAATCAACGACTTCCAGGCCGCTTCCAGTGTCCTGGGGGTCTTGAACATCACTGATGTCGCACAGACGGCATTCCGTTTCGCAAGGCTTGGGTATGAAGTGATGGGGGAAGAGGTCCCTTCCTTGTTGAAGCTCATGACAACACCTGGAAGACGTTGGTGCAGTTTCGAACTCCCCCATTCCACACACGCCTTCCGTGTGGCGGCTCTTGATGGACGTTCCTTGATCAGCGCCATGTACAACAGCGACGAAGATGCATCAAGTGGCCATAGGAGCCTTGCAGTATCGCTGAGCCCAATGCCATCAGGACGTCAGGCCAAGGTCTATATCAAGACTTACTACGCCAAGGAAGATTTCACGAATGGCCGTTATGAGCCTGTGACTTCCCCAATCGCCTATCCTGGACAGCGCTTGGAAGTCAGCCTGCGTTCGAAGTCTGGAGAAGGGATCAGGGCTGCGCTCTACGCCCTTGATGGTCATGATGGGACGATGATGACCGGGCCACAGGGCAAGGTAGGCACTGGAGGCTGGACGAAGTTGTCTTATTCCATCCCACCCTCAGACTCCCTGGTCAAGGAAGTCGGTGTGATCATCGAGACTGATGATCTGCGCAAAGTCGGAGGAGACTGTTGCTTCCTCCTTGACGACTTCATCATCACTGGTGGGGTTGATTACAGGATCGACTTCTCCAAAGAGCACAACTGGGGGTGGTTGGACCGTGATGTCAGGACGGAACTCAGCCAGTTCACAAGGCTTAAGGGCACTGCCTTGATAGAAGGCGGCCGCTTGCGCCTGCGCTCTTCTGATTACGCGGAAGTCTACACAGGAGACAACCAGTGGTCTGACTATGAACTGAGCCAGGACATCGAGGTCCTTTCCGGTTCGTGGAATGGCATCCTCTTCAGGGTCCAGGGTGCGATGCGTTCATATGCGGCTTTCCTGGGAGAAGGCTGGTTGTGCTTGTGCAAGAAGGCCGGCGGCCGTTACCTGGAACTCAAATCAGTCGAGGTCGAGGCAGGGGGTGGAAGGACACACCAAGTCGGCATACGTGTACAAGGACCAAGGATCCAGATCTCCTTCGATGGTGATGAAGCCATCACTTTCGAAGACGGTGAAGGCGCTTATCTTAATGGTTGCATTGGCATGGCCATGCGCTCTGGCAGTGCGGCTTGTTTTGGAAACATCCATGTCAAGTCGATTGAGTGAGGGGAAGGTGATGATATGAAGAAACCGAACATTGTTTACGTATTCGCAGACCAGCTGAGGCACTCAGCCCTTGGCTGCTATGGCAACAGCCAGGTGAAGACTCCAAACATGGACAGGCTTGCAGGGGAGGGCATGAGGATGGACAATGCCTTCTCATCCTGCCCGATCTGCTCACCATACCGCGCAGAGGTCCTCAGTGGGCTCTATGCGCACCAGAATGGAGTGGTCTGCAACGAATATGAGATGCGCCATGACATAACAACACTGCCGATCTGCCTCAAGGAAGCGGGTTATGATACAGCCTTCTTCGGTAAGTGGCATCTTGGTTATGGACCTTACACCAAGGACAAGCGCTACGGTTTCGACCACATGATGGCTAACAACCTTCCACGTGACTCTTTCAGTGGGATTTACTGGAGTGATGAGGAAGGGCCCTTCGATCTTGGAGGTCCTGATACCTGGTTGCCGATCATAGAGACCGATGCCGCCCTTGAGTGGGTCGAGGACCATGCCAAGAATGAACCAGATACTCCATTCTTCATGATGATGAGCTGGATTCCCCCTCATTGGCCCTATGAGACAATACCTGAGCGCTACAACATCTACAACCCAGATGACATGATCCTGCCGGGAAACGTGCCTGAGCAGCTGTCAGCCTTCGAGAAGAAGGAGCTCGCCCTCTACTACGGTAATGTGACGGGACTTGATGACCAGGTCGGCCGCATCATGGCAAGCCTCGACAAGCTCGGGATCGCTGATGACACGATCTTCATCTTCTCATCTGACCACGGCGATCATCTTGGAGCCCACGGCTTTGGAAAACCTCGTGACATGTGGCTCCACCATTCGAAGCGTGGTTCCAAGGCGACACCCTTCGATGAATCAGTGCATATCCCGTTCATCATACGTTGGCCAGGACACATCAAGTCAGGCTCTGATAGTGATGTGATATTCAACAGCGTTGATGTGATGCCGACCCTGCTTTCCCTTTGCGGTGCTTCCATTCCTCCCACCCTGGCCGGCCGCGACCTCTCCTTCGCCATGACCGGCGGGGTGGGTGAGGAACCGGAATCAGCCTTCTTCCAGATCCTCGGACAAGGCTGGCCACACCGCGGTCCTTGGCTTGGGTATTGGCGTGGAGTGCGCACAAAGCGTTACACCTATGCCCGCTGGTGGGATGAGGACCTTGAGGACATGCTCTTCGACAGGGAAGCCGATCCACTTGAGATGAACAACCTGGTCAACAATCCTGATTACCAGGACCTGCGTCAGGAAATGGAGGCCTTGCTTCAGGAATGGCTTGCCAAGACAGGCGACCCCTTTGACACAGGTGAGCGGGATCCAGAGACGCACATGCTCAAGCTTGGGCAGCGCTTCACGCATGAAAAGTGGATGAAATAGGAGGTCCGCATGGCGAAAAAGGAGAAAATGCTGAGTCGGGACTTCATGAAGCGCCGGGTGTTGAACAACTGGCAGCTCTACCTCCTGCTTGTCCCTGTACTCGCTTACTACATCATCTTCCACTATGTCCCGATGTATGGTGTCACGATAGCCTTCAAGGATTACTTCCCCGGCATGGACCTTGCTGAAGCACCCTGGGTTGGTTTCGACAACTTCTCAAAGTTCTTCGACTCCTACTACTTCGGACGCCTGGTGTGGAACACGCTGTCAATCAGGATCTTCCAAATCCTGGTAGGTTTCCCCCTGCCGATCATACTCGCCATCCTCTTGAACGAACTCAAGGATGGCGGGTTGAAGAAGAGTGTGCAGAACCTGACCTTCATCCCTCACTTCCTCTCAAGTGTCGTCATAGTCAGCCTCTTGAACATGCTCTTCCAGCGTACAGGCGTCGTCAACCAGGTACTGGGGTTCTTCGGTCATGACCCCATACTCTTCATGCAGGAAGCCAGCTGGTTCAAACCACTCTTCGTCCTCTCTGGTGTCTGGCAGAACATGGGGTGGAACTCGCTGATTTACATCGGTGCAATCCTCTCAATCGACCCTGCGCTTTATGAGGCGGCATCGATTGACGGTGCCACACGCTGGCAGAAGATCTGGCGTATCACACTGCCTTGCCTGATGCCTACTATCATCATAATGCTCCTGATGAACCTTGGTTCCATCATGAACGTCGGCTTCGACAAGGCCCTCCTGATGCAGAACGATCTGAACAAGCAGGCGAGTGACATAATCTCGACCTTTGTCTATGAGCGCGGAATCCTGGAAGGCGACTACGGACTCTCAACCGCTGTCGGACTCTTCAATTCACTGATCAACACAGCCCTGCTTGTTGTCAGCAACCTGCTGACCAAGAAGGTTTCCGGATCAGGTCTCTGGTGATCGGAGGTGCGGGATGTCAAACGAAAAAGCCTTGAAAGTCCGTGAGAGTGGCAGCGACGTCGTTTTCAATGTCGTTGTCAAGATCCTGATGGTCCTTGTGATTGTAATCATGGCCTATCCACTGGTGTTGACTGTCAGTTGCTCGTTCAGCGATCCAAAACTCGTCATGCAGGGCGACATCTGGCTCCTGCCTGAGGATGTCGGCATCAAGTCTTATGTCAATGTCTTCAAGCATGACCGCCTGATGACTGGATTCAAGAACAGCATCATCTACACCCTGCTCGCGACCAGCGTCAACCTTGTATTGACGACCTGTGCCGCCTATCCCCTGTCGAGGAAGGACCTCGTTGGCCGGAAGGTGATCTTCACAATCATCCTCTTCACGATGTTCTTCTCTGGTGGCTCGATACCTCTCTTCCTGGTCGTAAAGGACCTGGGGATGTTGAACACGCCATGGGCGATTGTCTTCCCAACAGCGATCAACACTTACAACATGATCATCATGCGCACCTTCTTCGAGAGCACAGTGCCTGACGAACTCTTGGATAGCGCGAGGATGGACGGTTGCTCAGACATACGCTTCCTGGTCAAGATCGTCCTCCCTCTCTCGGTTCCAGTGATCTGCATCATGGTGATGTACTACGGCGTTGAACATTGGAATGAGTTCTACGCCCCGCTGATCTATCTCTCGCGCCGCTCGATGCATCCCTTGCAGCTCGTCTTGAGGGAAATCCTGATGACGGCTTCTGCCGCCATGACCGATGCCGCAGGCCTGACTGAGCAGATGTATGAGGTCGAGGGTATCAAGTACGCGACAATCGTCGTCTCGAGCATACCGATGATCGTGGCCTATCCCTTCATGCAGAAGTACTTCAGGAAGGGCGTGATGATTGGTGCGGTCAAGGGCTGATCAGATACAAAGCAGAACAAAACACAACAAAAGGAGATCGATATGAAGAAAGTACTCGCACTCGCGCTTCTCGCCTTCGTGCTCCTGCCAGTGTGGGCAGGAGGAGATGCTGAAAGCACAGCGGCCACTACTGCTGATGGCAAGCCCATCCTCAGGGGTTTCGGTATGTCGTACCCTGGGCAGGCACCTTGGGAGACGATGCCATTCTTTGAGGAACTTGAGAACCGTACAGGTGTCCATGTCGAATGGGAGTACATGGAGCCAAGCACTTCTGCCAACGAACGTGTCAACATGATCTTCGCTGGTGGCGAGGACATGCCGGATGTCTTCATCCGCATGGGCGCTGCGACGAACCGCGAGAATGTCGTGCGCTGGGGGCAGTCAGGCCTTGTCCTGGATATCGCACCCTACCTCGATGAACATGGCCCGAACATCAAGGCAATGCTTGAGAAGTATCCAGATGCGGCCAAAGCCTGTATGACAGAGGACGGTGAGTTGTACATGTTGCCGGTGATCTATGACTACGTGCCTTATCTTGTGAACCGCACCATGCAGATCAACCAGCGCTGGCTCGACAACCTCGGACTTGAGATGCCGACGACATTGGATGAGTTCACTGAAGTCCTGCGTGCCTTCCGTGACCAGGATGCCAATGGCAATGGTGATCCGGATGACGAGATCCCCTACTCAGCCCACACCTGGCTTTACTGCCTGCGTGGCATACTCCCTGGCTTCGGCCTGAACTTCACACTCAACACCTATCCTGTTACTTATGATGAGGCGACGGGTGAGATGAGCTTCGCCGCGAAAAGTGATGAGTTCAAGGCCGCCCTGGAGTATATGAACCTTCTGTACACTGAAGGCCTCCTTGACCAGGAGATCTTCTCCCAGACCAACACCCGTTTCCATGGCTACCTGCCTGACGACAGGTTTGGCGTGGTCCTCCTGCATCAGACACTGAACGCAGGTCCTGTCGCCCCCGACCTTGTCGGCATGGAACCTCTCATCGGACCTGCTGGTGCGGATGGCCGTGTGTGGAACTTCAACAGCTCCTACGTCTACAACAACTGCTCGGCCTTCATCTCTGCTGACACTGTCAATCCTGAGCTCGCAGTCGAATGGCTTGACTACCTCTATTCGGAAGAGGGAGCGACCCTGACCTGGATGGGCATCGAGGGTGAGACCTATGTCGTGAATGAGGATGGCTCCTACTCCTATACAGATAAAATCGCCAACGACCCAGCCGGCTTCTCCGCAGCCATGGGCGACTACTCGATCATCTGGGGCAATGGTTTCGAGCCTGGCTGCTTTACCGAGAAGCAGCTTGAGCCAGGACTCTCACTGAGCACTGTCATCGAGAACACCGCGAAGGTCGAACCCTTCCTCGAAGAAGTCTCAGAAGCGACCATGCCAATCCTGGATACAGCCACCCAGAACCGCTTCACTTATCTGAACAGCGAGATTGGCACTTACTGCAAGGAGACCTGGGCCAAGTTCATCACAGGCGACCTGTCCTTCGACCAGTGGGGTTCCTATTGCGAGCAGCTCGATAAGCTTGGCTATCCGGAGTTCGAGGCCATGATCAAAAACGCTTACGGCATGTGACGAGCCAAGACAGGACAGATTACAAAGGCAAGGGGAGGGTAGCCTCCCCTTGCTATCAAGAGGGCAGCAGATGAAAGCAATCATTTTGATGTTCGATTCTTTGAACCGCCATATGATCCCCCCTTATGGAGATGCTGTGACAAAGGCCCCAGCCTTCGAGCGCCTCTCAAGGCAGGCCGTGACATTCGACAAGGCCTATGCTGGCAGCCTTCCGTGCATGCCTGCACGGCGTGAACTGCATACAGGACGCTTGAACTTCCTCCATAGGAGCTGGTCACCCTTGGAGCCCTTCGATGACAGCATGCCGGAAATACTCAAGAAGAACGGCATCCATGCTCATCTTGTGACAGACCACTATCATTACTTTGAGAACGGGGGAGCGACTTACCATACACGCTACAACGACTGGGAGTTTGTCCGTGGTCAGGAAGGAGACCCATGGAAGGGCTCTGTGGAAGACCCCTTCATCCCACCTGTTGTCAATGGACGGGATAATTGCCTCTGGAGGCAGGACTGGGTCAACAGGCCCTTCATGCAAGGTCTGGACAAGCATCCTCAGAAACTCACAGTGGACCTGGGACTCGACTTCATCGACCAGAACAAGGACAGCGATGGCTGGCTGTTGCAGATCGAGGCCTTCGACCCTCATGAACCATTCTTCGTCCCAGAAGACTTCGACAAACTCTATGAGGATGATTGGAGAGGTCCTCACTTCGATTGGCCAAACTATGCCGAGGTCTCTGAAAGTCCTGAAGCCATCAAGCATCTCGTGCTCAAATACCGCGCCCTTGTCTCAATGTGTGACTGGAGCCTGTCACGCGTCCTGGACAAGATGGATGAACTCGGGCTCTGGGATGACACCATGCTGATTGTCAACACCGATCACGGCTTCCTGCTTGGTGAACATGATTGGTGGGCGAAGTGCCGCATGCCATTCTGGGAGGAAATCAGCCATATCCCGCTTTTCATACATGATCCCAGATGCCCTGGAGCTGATGGACAGCGGCGGGGTGCGCTTGTACAGACAATAGACATTGCCGCCACCATCCTGTCTTATTTTGGAATCCCTCTTCCCAAAGACATGGAAGGGAAGGACCTCCTCCCTGTGATCCGGGAGGATATGAAGATCCATGATGCAGTCCTTTTCGGTATACATGGAGGCCACGTCAATGTGACAGACGGCCACCATGTCTACATGAGGGCGCCAAAGGACAGTGGCAACTCACCACTCTACAATTATACGTTGATGCCGATGCACATGAGGGAGGTCTTCTCACTTGAGGAGCTTCATGGGATGAAAGCCCATCCAGGCTTCAGCTTCACCAAGGACTGCCAGGTCTGGCAGGTCCCCTCCCATGGTATTCCCGAGCTGGAATTCGATGCCCACTCATTCGGCAACCTGCTTTATGACATCGACAAGGATCCCCGGCAGGAGCATCCCCTTGATGACCCTGTGCTGGAGGACCATATGATAGACTTGATGCTGGACCTGATGGAGCAGGATGATGCCCCGGCGGAACAGTATGAACGGCTTGGTCTTGCCAGGAAGGCAAAGGAGTAGCGTGCAATGAAGACACTTGTCTACGGATCGATCAACATAGACATGACATATCATATCGACCATATCGTCAGGGAAGGGGAGACGATCACAGCGTCATCGTTTTCCATGGGGGCTGGTGGCAAGGGGGCCAACCAGGCAGCCGCCCTTGCCAAGGCAGGTGCCGACGTCTTCCTTGCAGGACGCACAGGCTCTGATGCCTGTTTCATCATGGACAAGCTCAAGGGGTTCAAGGTCGACACCTCGCTCGTCAAGGTTGATGAAGGTCCCCGTAGCGGCAAGGCGCTCATCCAGGTCGACAAGGCGGGGCGCAACTCGATCATCGTCCTTCCAGCTGCCAACAGGGAACAGTCTGATGATGATATCACACATGCCTTGGGCGCATTCTCCAAAGGGGACTGGCTTGTCCTCCAGAATGAGGTCAATGGACTTGCAGGGCTCATCAGCATGGCAAAGGCCAAGGGCATGCATGTCTGCATCAACCCATCTCCTCTTGATGAGATGATAAAGGAACTCCCCTTGCAGGATTGTGACATGATCTTCGTCAACGAGGAGGAAGGGGCCATGCTCGCAGGCAAGGGCCTTGGAGCTACCACGGATGAGGTGATTGGCGCACTCAAGGCGGAGTATCCTGGACAGGTGGTCATCCTCACACTAGGTAAGAAGGGTGCCTGCCATATAAGCCGTGAAGGCGTTTTCTTCCAGGACATCATCGACTATCCCGTGGTCGATACGACTGGGGCAGGGGATAGCTTCCTTGGCTTCTATCTTGCATCCCATCAGCGGGGATTGGCCGTGGAGGACTGCCTTTACTACGCTTCCAAGGCATCTGGAATCGCCGTATCGCGTCCTGGTGCGATGGATGCCATGCCATTCAGGGAAGAGGTCTTCCCCAAGGACTGACTTCATCCCAAGCTGATCATGTCAATCAGGGAGTCCAGGAACGCATCTGCGTCCGGTTCCCCCTCGACCAGGGCCTCGTAGAGTGTCGACGAGGCCATCTGGGCAAGGAGGGGGATGTCCAGGCCACGCTGGATCCGTCCTCGTGAAGCCATGTTGTCCAGTACGGCTTCCAGCTGGCTTTGGATCATCAGCCTGAGGGCCAGCCTCATGTCCCAGGCCCGTTCATCAACCTCCTTGCGCTGTTCGACAAGCGAGATCATGTCCTGGCGTGATGGTGCTGTGAAGAGCCCCTTCCAATGAGATAGTGCGAGATGCAGGACTTCAGTTGGCTCCTTTGACAGGTCGACAGAGAATCCAAGGTGGAGCGCATCTTCCTCAAAATGCTTGTACAAGGCGTCTATGATCGCCTCCTTGCCATCGAAATGATGATAGATGCTGGCCTTGCGCACACCTAAAGCCCCTGCCAGTGTGGATAGTGTCAGCTTGTCATAGCCTTCCTGCGAGATGATTCCCGCCGCTGCCTTGATGATGTCGTCCTTCGTCATGGCCTCAGGATGGCATCGATGATGCATTTTGTCTACCGAGCGTTAGTTTGTTTTCATCGATTCTGTACAAACTTCCCCTCAAAATCCCCAATACCTGCTTGAATGGGTGGGCTGTGATGAAGGAACATCGTTGGAGAATTTCAACTGACAAAGAGGACAGAGTATGTACGCACTCGTGGAAATCCTCGGCAAGCAGTACAAGGCCGTCGAAGGCGAGGTGCTGCGTGTCGACCTGCTCCATCTGGAAGAGGGTTCTTCCTATGAGACAGACAAGGTTCTCGCTGTCGTCGACGGTGAGGATGCCCGCTTCGGCACTCCTTATGTCGCTGGCGCATGCGTCAAGGCGACTGTTGGCAGCGAAGTCAAAGGTGATAAGATCAAGGTTTACAAGTTCCACAGGAGGAAGGGTTACAGAAGGACCCAGGGCCACCGTGAGAAGTACACCATGATCACGATCAACAAGATCGAGGCATAAGGAGGAATCGGCATGGCACATAAGAAAGGTGGCGGCTCTTCCCGCAATGGACGCGACTCGAACGCGCAGCGCCTGGGCGTCAAGCGCTTTGGTGGCCAGGTCGTCAAGGCTGGTGAGATTCTTGTCCGCCAGCGTGGCACCACGATCCACCCCGGCAAGAATGTCGGTCTTGGCAATGACTACACGCTCTTCGCCAAGGAGGCTGGCACTGTCGCCTATATCAAGAGGAACAACCGCAAGTACGCCACAATCGTGACGGAGTAAGCGACTGATACCTGATCGGGCCTGGGCTATCCCAGGCCTTTGTTTCCTTCCCAAGACATGTTTGGATTTTCCGATGAGACTTACATAGAGGTCGCCTCCGGCAAGGGGGGTGATGGCTGTGTCTCCTTCCGCCGTGAGAAGTTCGCGCCCAAGGGGGGTCCCGATGGTGGTGACGGCGGCAAGGGAGGGGACGTCGTCTTCGTCGTGCGTGACAACCTCCGCACGCTCGGCCACCTCAAGATGGTTCGCAGCTTCAAGGCCGGCAATGGCCGTCCCGGCCAGGGGGCGAGGTGTTATGGCCGGGCGGGGGATGATGTCGAGATCCCTGTTCCACCTGGGACGGTGATCAAGGATCCTGAGACCGGCGAGGTCATCAAGGACCTGACGGGCGAGGACCGCTGGACTTTCCTGCATGGAGGAAAGGGAGGGCTTGGCAACTGGCACTTCCGTTCATCAGTCCGCCAGACCCCCCGTTTCGCCCAGCCTGGTGAGCCAGGTGTGGAGATGCGGATTGGTGTCGAACTCCTCGTCATCGCCGACATCGGCTTCGTCGGTTTCCCCAATGCAGGCAAGAGCAGCCTGCTGAACCTGCTGACCAATGCGCGCAGCAAGGTCGCAGGTTATCCATTCACGACCAAGATCCCTCAGCTTGGCGCCATGCGCTATGGTGACCAGGACCTGATCCTTGCCGACATCCCAGGCATCATCGAAGGTGCGGGACAGGGTGCTGGCATGGGTATAAAGTTCCTGCGCCATATCTCACGCACCAAGGCACTTGCCTTCCTCATCGACCTTTCTGATGAACGTTTCCTTGACAGCTATGAGATCCTCTGTGGAGAGCTGGCAAGTTATGCTCCATCGCTCTTGGAGAAACCCCAGGTGATGATCGCCAGCAAGCTTGACGAGGATGGGGCTCCTGAGCGCTTCGAGGCCTTGAAGGCCAAATACAAGGACAGGGAGGTCCATCCGCTCTCGATTTACATGGATGAGACAGTGGAGGATGTGAGGTCCGCCTTCATCAAGGTCGTCAGCCAGTCCGGGCTGAAGGATGATGATGGCCTGGGTGGCTTCACGACGCGCGTCGACAAGGATGCTGAATACAGGGATGAGTATTGACACCCTGCTCTTCGGAGGATCCTTCGATCCTGTCCACATCGGACACCTGTATATCATCAGGAAGGCCTTTGAGCTTACAGGCGCTTCCCGTATCATAGTCATGCCTGCAAGCCTGTCGAACTTCAAACAGGGGCATTCCCCGGCCCCCGCCGCGGACAGGCTTGCGATGCTCCGCCTGGCTCTTGAGGATTTCGAGGTGCCCGGAGGCTGCCAGGTCGTGATCAGCGACTGGGAGCTTTCGCGTGGCGGAGTCAGCTATTCCTATGACACTGTCGTCCACGTCAGGAGCAGCTGGGCTGTCAATGGGCGCCTTGGCTTCCTGATCGGCGATGACCTGCTTCCAGGACTGCCTGGCTGGTGGAGGTGGGATGAGCTGAGGCGTCTTGTGACCTTTGTATGCTTCACGCGTGGTGGTGTGGCCACTGTCCCAGACGGTGCCGATGTGTTATTGTACGAGGTCGAGGCCTGTGAGGCATCCAGCAGCGCCGTAAGGGCTGGGGACCTCAGCCTCCTGCCACCCAAGGTGGCCCGTTACGTGGAGACACATGGACTATACGACACTCGAAAAAATAGTCAGGGATCATGAGAAGCCTTCGCGCTTCGAGCACTCGCTCGGGGTCGTCGAGGTCAGCGAGGTCCTGGCCCGCCGCTTCCGCTTGAACGTGGAGCTTGCCAGGATGGCCGCCATCTTCCATGACTTCAACCGTTACATGGATGGGCAGTCACTACTTTCATTCTGCCTTGATCACAAGATCCCGGTCGAGGAGGAGGAGAAGGCGGCCCCGATGTTGCTCCATGGTGCCGTGGCGGCATGGTACTTCCCTGTGGTGACAGGGATAAAGGATGAGCGTGTGGTACGTGCCATCCGCCATCACACCTTGGCCAGTCCCGAGATGGGTGCGCTGGGTGCTGTCATCTATGTCGCGGACTACTCAGAAAAGGGCAGGAGGCATCTTGATGACAACGACAGGCTGGCGATCTGGGGGCATGGCAGCCTCGAGGAGATGGTCCTTGATGTGATCGCCAGGGAGGAGGCCTACTCTGCAGCTGTCGATAGGCCGCTTGCCGCGGTGACAGTGCGCTGCCGTGACTTCCTCAAGGAAGGGGGGCGTCTTGCGCGTTAGGCTGGCTGCCATCCTGTCCTGCCTCGTCCTGCTTTCATCGTGCGGCGGGGGGACGGAGGCCTTCTACCTCAGCCACCCGGGTGGTGCGAGGATCCACCTTGCCAGTGGAGGACGGCTTGTGACATTGAGGCTGGATGAGGAAGACCTCGCCGCCCTTGATGGACAGGACCTGGAAAGCCTCTTCGGCATCGATGGTGTGTCAGTGTCATTTGACGAGGCTGCCTGGAGCGCCCGTGAGCGCCTGGTCTCATCACTGGCGGCCGTGACAGGGATGGATGTGGATGATGCCATCGTCTCGTACGCTGGCAGCCTTGCCTCATCAGACTGGGCCGACACCCTCTCATCCCTGGGTTCCCCCTTGGATGAGGAGGCCCTGCTCAAGGCGTTCGAAGACGTCGATGAGCACTATGATTTCGACTTCGACTCTGTCACGCAGGGCATGGACGGCTCCTTGGAAGAGGGCCTCGCCCTATGGCTTGGCAGTGCTTTATAAGAAAGTGGAGAATATTTGGATATGTACAACGAGAAGACAAAGGCCAATGCAGAGGCCATAGCGGCCTTCCTCGAGGAACACAGCTGCAAGGATGTCACGATCCTCCCCTTGGAGGACTGCTCCTGGACAGACTGCTTCGTCATCGCGACTGTCAATTCAGTCGGCCACCTGAAGGGTGTCGTGCATCAGATCTGGGATTGCCTCAACAGCCTTTCCCTCTCTGTGCGTGACCGCCACAAGAACCCCTCGGAGGATGGTTGGACGCTTATCGACACAGGGGACATCGTCATCCACCTGATGAGTGCGGAGCTCAGGGATTTCTACTCCCTGGAGAAACTCTGGAAGGCGAGCGCCCCTGAGGAGGACGTGGCCGTCAAATGACGGCCTTTGTCTCCCACTTGCCGCTGAGCCAGCGTTTCACGAAGAAGATGATGCGGCAGTACCAGTCGATGACCATCGCCCAGCTGACACCATAGAGCCCGAGTCCTAGCTTCAGTCCCAGGATGTAGGCACAGCCGACACGGCAGATCCACATGCTCAGCATGGCGACTGTCATCGTATAGCGTGCATCACCTGCCGCACGCAGGTAATTGGGCAGGGTGAAGGAGAGGGGCCAGAAGAGGGCGGTGTTGACCAGTATCATCCTGGTGCAGCGCACTGAGAGGGCAAGGGCCTCGTCGGAGAGGTTGTACAGCATGCTCAGCTGTGGTGTGAATATGTAGAATATGGCACAGGTGACGAGCATGGAGCCCATCGTCAGCAGCATCAGCAACCTGGCGTAGTAGTGGGCCTGGTCCATCTTCTTCGCGCCACAGCACTGCCCTATGACAGTGATTGATGCCATTCCTATCACGGATCCTGGTATGTTGGCGAAGGTCGAGAGGTTGTTGACGACGGCGTTGGCCGCTATGCTTGCGGTGCCAAAGGTCGAAATCAGCGACTGCACGAGGATCTTCCCTATGTGGAAGGTGCTGTTCTCGATTCCCGACGGAAGGCCTATGCGCAGGATTTTGCGGATCATCGCTCCATCCCATTCCAGCTTGAACAGGTTGTCGATGTGGATGTCGAGCCTCTTGTCGCAGACGACGACCATCATGATCAAGGCACCTATGATACGGGCTGCGAGGGATGCGATGCCGGCCCCTGCGGTCCCGAGCCCCACGCCATAGATCAGTATGGCGTTGCCCCCGATGTTGATAACGTTCATTATTATCGAGACTGTCATCGTTATCCGGGTGCGGCCCATGGAGCGGCAAAGCGCATTGCAGCTGTTGCAGATCGCGAGGAATGGGTAGCTGATCACGATGAAGATGAAGTAGTTGTCCGCTGCTGTCATCACAGCGTCCTCGATTGAGCCGAAGACCAGGTGCAGCATGTGCCTGTTAGCCGCGAGGCAGAAGATGGCGATCGCTCCAGATATGATGCATGTGATGTAAATCAGCATCTTGGCCGCCTTGCATGCCGAGGCCTTGTCCCGCCGGCCCATGTACTGGCTTGCGACGACAGCACCACCGGTGGCGAAGGCGCTGAAGAGCTGTATGAAGAGGTTCGAGATGCTGTCGACCAGTGATATGCCACTGACAGAGGCCTCTCCGACAGCGGCGACCATGATCGTGTCGGCCATGCCGATCGTGATGCTGAGGACCTGCTCGAAAAGCAGGGGGATGATCAAGGCCTTCAGGTAGGCCGGTGTGAAGAGCCTCTGTGAGGCTGGGATCTTCGTTGTCTGGCGTTTCATGGCAAGGCGACATGATAACCCAATCTGTGGACTGTGGATACAGACAGAAACGTCCTCTTGTCGTAACATCCTGACCAAGGATGCCTTGTCCGGGCAGTTTGACAACAAAACGCAACAACATGCCTTGCGTCCCTTCCTACCTCATGTTAGAGTTGAGTGGCAAGGCCAAGGAGGCTTTATGAAGACGATTCAGGAAATCAGGCAGATGACGGACGCCTTGAGGAAGCTTGACACCTCTAGGATGTATCTCAATGACTTCTTCCACACATGGAAGGAGAGCGATGATGAGATCGCGGCTGTCTTCCAGGTGGCCGAGGTCCTGAGGGCGATGAGGGAGGACAACATCTCCTGCCGCGTCTTCGACAGTGGACTTGGGATCTCGATATTCCGTGACAATTCCACCCGCACGCGTTTCAGTTTCGCGTCGGCTTGCAACCTCCTGGGACTGACCGTCCAGGACCTTGATGAGAAGGTCTCGCAGATCGCCCATGGTGAGACAGTGCGCGAGACGGCGAACATGGTCTCCTTCATGGCTGACGTGATCGGCATCCGCGATGACATGTACATTGGCAAGGGACACACCTACATGAAGACGGTCGCCGACAGCGTCGAGGAGGGTTACAGGGATGGCGTGCTTGAGCAGAGGCCGACCCTGGTCAACCTCCAGTGCGACATCGACCATCCGACCCAGTCGATGGCCGATATGCTTCATGTGATCAACTTTTTTGGTGGTGTGGAGAACCTCAAGGGCAAGAAGATCGCCATGACTTGGGCATATTCGCCCTCTTATGGCAAGCCGCTCTCGGTACCACAGGGTATCATCGGACTCTTCACCCGCTTCGGCATGGATGTCGTGCTCGCCCATCCGGAGGGCTACGAGATCATGAGTGACGTCGAAGATGTCGCAGCCGCCAACGCAAAGGCTTCTGGTGGTTCGTTCCGCAAGACGGATTCGATGGCTGACGCCTTCAAGGATGCAGACATCGTCTATCCAAAGTCCTGGGCACCCTTCGCTGTCATGGAAGAGCGCACGAAGCTTGTCGGCGAAGGCCGCTTCGATGAGCTCAAGGACCTTGAGAAGCGCTGTCTGGCAAACAATGCCCGCTTCAAGGACTGGACCTGTACAGAGGATCTCATGGCCACGACACGTGGTGGCAAGGCGCTTTACATGCACTGCCTGCCTGCCGACATCTCCGGCCTGTCCTGTGCAGAAGGCGAGGTCGAGCGTTCTGTCTTCGACCGCTACCTCGTGCCACTGTACAAGGAAGCCAGTTACAAGCCTTACATCATCGCCGCGATGATCATGCTGGCCAAGTTCAAGGATCCGGCCGCCAAGCTCGACGAGCTCCTGGATGCCGCCCGTCCACGGGTCAGGTAAGACCACAAGGCAGTCATCACACAGGGCCCTCCCCTTGCATGGAGGGCCTTGTTGTCTTCATGGCAAAATGTATAAGATGTCATCACCTTTTGAACGGGGGTTTCTTCAATGGAAGTCAGAGTGCGTTACGCCCCATCTCCGACAGGTTTGCAGCATATCGGAGGGATCAGGACGGCGCTTTACAATTATTTCTTCGCCCGCAGCCAGGGCGGCCGCTTCATCCTGCGCATCGAGGACACTGACCGCGAGCGCTATTCGGACGAGTCCCTCCAGGACCTCTATGACACCCTTGACTGGCTTGGCATCAAGTGGGACGAGGGCCCTGTTGTTGGTGGTCCATGTGGACCCTACATCCAGTCAGAGCGTCTTGAGCTCTATCAGGAATATGCGAAGAAGCTGGTGGAGGACGGCAAGGCCTATTACTGCTACTGCACCCCGGAGCGCCTTGAGGCCCTGCGCCAGGAGCAGGTCTCCTCGAAGAGCCAGTACCAGGGCTATGACCGTCACTGTGCGAACCTCAGTGAGGAGGAGAGGAGGGCGGCTGAGGAGGCCGGCATAAAGCCTGTCATCCGCCTCAAGGTCCCCACGGAGGGCAAGACGACGATCCATGATGTCATCATGGGCGACATCACCCGCCGCAACAAGGACGTATCTCCCGATCCCATCCTCCTGAAGTCTGATGGCTATCCGACTTACCACCTGGCCAATGTCATCGATGACCACCTGATGGGTATCACACATATCATGCGTGCACAGGAGTGGATCCCCTCCGGCCCCTTGCACATCCTGCTCTACGATGCCTTTGGCTGGGAGCCTCCTGTCTACTGCCACCTGCCCATGGTCTGTGGCAAGGATGGACAGAAGCTCTCAAAGCGCCATGGGGACACTGCCGTGCGCGACTTCCGCGCCAAGGGCTACCTCCCCGAAGCCATACTCAACTACGTCACCCTGGTTGGCTGGTCGCTTGACGGGCAGAGGGAGTTCTTCAGCCGGGAAGACCTTGAGAAGTGCTTCGTGCTTGAGAACATCCACAAGTCCTCAGGCACCTTCGACTACAAGAAGCTTGACTGGTTCAATGGACAGTACATACGCCAGAAGAGTGATGATGAGATCGTCTCACTCATCACTCCCTACATGCAGGAGGCAGGCTTCGTCTCATCGCCATTGACTGATGATGACAAGGCACGCCTCAAGCGCCTGGCCCCGGCCTTGCGTGAGCGCATGAAGGTGCTCTCTGATGCCGTACCCCTCTCACGCTTCCTCTTCGTCGACGAGCCTGTCACCGACAAGTCCATCTATGTCGCGAAGGGCATGGATGAGGAGGCCACTGGCAAGGCCTTGGAGCGTGGCGCCGCCATACTCATGGCCAATGAGGAGAAGGGGGAGCCCTTCACAAAGACAGAGGACGAGGTACGCGCCTTGGCGGATGAGATGGGAGTCAAGGTCAACGCCATCTTCCAGCCACTGCGTGTGGCGATAACCAACAGCACCGTCTCGTTGCCGCTGCATGATTCGATCGCCCTGCTGGGGCTGGATGAGACGAGGCGGAGGATCGACAGGGCCATCGCGCTCTTCGCATAGGAGGAAAGAGGATGTCAGAGGAAAAGCAAGTCGTGACAATGGACAAGATCATATCCCTGTGCCGCCGCAGGGGTTTCATATTCCAGTCGTCCGAGATCTATGGCGGACTGAACGGTGCCTATGACTACGGTCCACTGGGTGTCGATTTGAAGAACAACATCCGTGACTTCTGGTGGAAGGAGATGACCCAGCTGCACGACAACATCGTCGGCTTGGATGCCTCCATCCTGATGCATCCCCGTGTCTGGGAAGCAAGTGGACATGTCTCAAACTTCTCCGACCCCATGGTCGACTGCAAGGTCTGCAAGTCACGTTTCCGTGCAGACCAGATTGATTTGAACGCCCCCTGCCCGGTCTGTGGCAACCGCGATTCATTCACCGAGCCCAGGAACTTCAACCTGATGTTCGAGACACACATCGGTGCCAACAAGGACAGCGCATCTGTCGTCTACCTCCGCCCGGAGACGGCACAGGGCATCTACGTCGACTTCAAGAACGTCGTCCAGTCCAGCCGTGTCAAGATCCCCTTCGGAATCGCCCAGGTCGGCAAGAGCTTCCGCAATGAGATCACGACTAAGAACTTCATCTTCCGTTCCTGCGAGTTCGAGCAGATGGAGATGCAGTTCTTCTGCAAGCCTGGCACGGAGGATGAGTGGTTCCCCTACTGGAGGGAGCAGCGCATGGCCTTCTACCACAAGATGGGCATCCATCCGGAACACCTCAGGTGGCACCGCCATGGAGAGGACGAGCTGGCCTTCTACGCCAAGGACGCCTACGACATCCAGTTCCTCTTCCCGATGGGCTGGCAGGAGCTCGAAGGCGTGCATTCACGTACAGACTACGACCTGACCCAGCACCAGAAGTTCAGTGGCAAGGACCTGACCTACCTCGATCCTGAGACGAACGAGCGCTATATCCCATACGTCGTCGAGACCTCGGCCGGACTTACACGCAATGTCCTGATGGCGCTCTCCGACGCCTATGACGAGGAGATGACACCGGAAGGCGACATGAGGACTGTCCTTCACTTCCATCCTCAGATCGCACCGGTCAAGGTCGCTGTCCTCCCGCTTGTCAAGAAGGACGGACTTGCCGAATACGCATCGAAGCTCGAGCATGAGCTGCGCGAGGACTTCACCACCTTCTATGACCAGAGTGGCGCCATCGGCCGCCGCTACCGCCGTCAGGATGAGATTGGTACTCCTTACTGTGTTACGGTCGACTACCAGACCCTCCAGGACCAGAGTGTCACCGTCCGTTTCCGCGACAGCATGCAGCAGGAGCGTGTCTCGATCTCATCCCTCGTCGACTTCATCAAGAAGGACATGAAGGCTTACAAGAGGGTTGGTGTATGAACAAGGCATTGCAGGTCCTGAAGGACAGGGGGTTCATAAACGACTGCACTGACATCGACCAGCTGAGCGACCTGATGGACCAGGGACCGGTCACCTTCTACCTTGGTGTCGATCCCTCTGGCGCCTCTATGCACGTCGGCCATACGGTTCCCGTCTACGCCATGCGCCACCTCCAGGAAGGTGGACACAACCCCATCGCCCTGGTCGGTGGTGGGACTGGCATGATCGGCGACCCTTCTGGCAAGACCGAGATGCGCAAGCTCCTGTCTGTCGAGCAGATCCAGAGCAACGTCGAGGCGCTGAAGAGGCAGTTCGCCAAGATTGTCGACTTCTCTGAAGAGCTCCCCGAGGGCTGGGGCCATGCCAAGCTGCGCAACAATGCAGACTGGCTTGTCGATTTGAAGTACATCCCCTTCCTGCGCGACATAGGCCGCTACTTCTCTGTCAACCGCATGCTGACCTTCGAGGGCACCAAGCAGCGCCTTGAGAGGGGCTTGAGCTTCATCGAATTCAACTACCAGCTGCTGCAGTCCTATGACTTCTACATGTTGAACAAGAACGAAGGTTGCCGCCTCCAGATTGGCGGTGCCGACCAGTGGGGCAACATCGTCGCTGGCATCGACCTGATCAACCGCACTGGCGGCCCACAGTGCTTCGGCCTGACCTTCAACCTGATCATGAGGGCTGATGGCAAGAAGATGGGCAAGAGCGAGAAGGGTGCGATCTTCCTCGACAAGGACCTCTGCCCTGTCTACGATTTCTACCAGTACTGGAGGAACGTGCCAGATGCTGATGTGATCAAGTTCATGAAGCTCTTCACCTTCATGGACCTTGATGAGATCGCCGAGTACGCCGACCCCAAGCGCAACATCAATGAGGCCAAGGAACGCCTTGCCTGGGAGCAGACGAGGATCATCCATGGAGTGGAGGAGGCTGACAAGGCCCGTGAGGCCGCCAAGGCGCTCTTCTCCGGGGAAGCGGCGAACCGCGAGGGCATCCCGACCATCCAGGTCGCCAAGAGCGGACTTGAGGCTGGTCTTGGCTTGCTTGCCGCCATGGTCCGTGCAGGTTTCTGCCGTTCCAACAGCGAGGCCAGGACGATCGTCACCCAGGGTGGTGCCGAGGTAAATGGCAGCAAGGTGACGGATCCTAAACGCATCCTCAGCCTCGATGATGTCGATGATTCAGGCGAGATCATGCTGAAGGCAGGCAAGAAGAAGTTCTGCAGGATCATCCTGGAAGGCTGAGAAGCACAACAGCATCATGAAACAGTGAGGCCCCGCCACAAAGGCAGGGCCTCTTTTGTTGTCAGTCCTTGATGATGACAAGCCCATCAGCGCCTGGGATGTCACGTATGACCTCTGTTGGGGCGGGGATGGAGATGTGGCTTCCAGTGAGTGGGTTCTTGAT
>CALXXN010000024.1 GCA_944392695.1 uncultured Spirochaetales bacterium
TACGATGTGAAGTGATTATGCCGCCTTCATCCTGCAGGACAAGCCTGGCAGGTTTTCTGGCGGCATACTTTATAAAACACCGCAAATCCTGCATGTTGGATGACCGACCGCCATTTATATGAACATGGTCATATAGGATGGAATGTAGCGGATGCCGTTCCTCGGTTTCGCGCTGTTGGAATTGCACAATACAAGTCCTTCCGTCGCTCCACCTTCATTTGTCTTGATCATGTTTGTCAGGGAAGAGTGGATCTGGTAATCGCGTCCACTTTTCACTTCTATAGGAAGAACAGCAAGCCTGTCATAATCGTTGATGAGGAAATCCACCTCCCCTTTCACCCTGTTGTCGTAATAGAAAAGCCTATGGCCGTGGGCACACAACTCCATGGCTGTGAATGTCTCATACAAGGCTCCAAGGTTGATTGACCTCACATCATCCAGCACAGCCCGTGTGTTGGATGCGAAAAGCACGGAAGACAGGAGACCTACATCGTTCATGTAGAGTTTCAGCAAGTTCTTCGTGACACTTTCATCCAAGGGGAAGACTGGGTTCGACACAGCCATCACTGGCAATGCCACCCCAGAAGATGATAGATAGTCGAACTCATCAACATACCGGTCCGAGCGGGCACTTCCAGGGTCGATTTCCTTATAGACGACACGCTTCTTCCTCTGCTCCATGAATGATGGAAGGAGGCGGTAGATGCGCATGATTTGAAGCCGATGCTCACTATCGTATTTGGCACAGTCTGCCGCATAAAAAGAAATGATTTCCGAATGAAGCTTCCTGATGCCATTGATGTCCATGCCATCCACGTGACTACGTACCGCTTCGGGAAGGCCTCCAATGAGAAGATAGGTGCGCAAGTGACGCATCATGGTCTCATGCACTGGCAACGGGACTTCACGTTTTCCAGTATGGCATGTCTTCAAATAGGAGATTACCTCATCTCCAACGCCAAGAGCCCAGAGGAACTCCTCAAAGTCCAATGGATGTAGATGCTCTATTGTCAGAGAACCCATTGGGATTGAGCTTGTCTTTGACAGCTCAACACCAAGTGCCGAGCCTGAAGCGATGTAACGGTAACGTCCGCGCTGGTTGAGGAACTTCAAGAGAGGAAGGAGGTCTGGGTACTCCTGGATCTCATCCAGGAATATGATGGTGTCAGCCTTTCCATCACCAAGGTAAGCCCCCGCCGCAAGGCTGACAGCCATGTTGAATTTGTCGACCGTATCGACATCCCTGAAGAGACGGGGACCGTGTTTGTCTTCAAAGAGGTTGATCTCCACATAGTGTTCAAAGAAGCTGCCTGCGGTCTTCCT
The DNA here is from genome assembly GCA_944392695.1 of uncultured Spirochaetales bacterium. Lineage (GTDB taxonomy): Bacteria > Spirochaetota > Spirochaetia > Sphaerochaetales > Sphaerochaetaceae > Bullifex. The sequence continues at coordinate 1,324 of CALXXN010000024.1, forward strand.
TATGATGAAGGACTTCCCCGTCTGACGCGCTCCATCCACCACCATGATCTTCCCAGGATCGTGGGCATAGTACTCATTGAGGATGGTCTCAATCTTCCGCTTCAGTGTGATGCTCATGGCGTAAGCCTAACACAACAACACTGTATTGAAAAGTGTTAAAATCAAACAGTTTTCAATATTGAAAAGTGTCATAAATTGACATTTTTCAGTACACATCATATTGATGATGATTCGCTAGTTTCCTTCGCCATGCGCCAACAAGGATGCCATGTTCTCACGCAGGAGGACCAGCCTTGGGTTTGTCCTTTGATCCGTGAGACCTGGCTGCAAGTCCTGCAACATCCTTCTCCGAGCGGCATGGCATCCTCTTTTGCTGGTTCCCTTGCTACAGGTGAAGCCATCAATATCAGTCCGCAACCATGGCAGACACGTTTGAAGACTGCCATGCATTCAAGACTCAGCTCATGCCATCATTGATAGATGCTGTCACAAGTCAGCAAATGGACAGTGTCACTTGCTTTCGACTTCATGCCATCTGTGAAGCCTGAGAGGGAGAAAAAGTAATAGTACCGCCTTCCCCTTGTACCCATGGCATCAGCATATTCCTCCATCAATTGCAGTTCATCGATGCCAACTGCTGTGTTCTTGAACTTGCATGAGCCGATGATGACATCATCATCCACCGCACTTGTGATGACAATGTCGATTTCACACTCTTTCCTTGTCCTTGGAGCACCTCCCCACCAGGAGCCTGCTTCACGTGGAAGTATTGGAAGCCCAAGTGCCCGATACTCCAGGTACTCCCTGCATATGATTTCGAATACAGGTCCCATGTAGTCGTTCATCAGGCGCCAGATTGCGACATGGAATGCACCCTGGATCCTACCAGAGAGGATTGATGAATAAGTGCGGGGCACGAAGAAGAACCAGAACCTGAAATACAGGTCACTGACATAGTAGATGGACTTCTTCTCCTCTCCACCAATAGGTTTCTTCTTGGAGATTATCCTGAGTTCAATCAATTTGTTCAGATACTTGGACAGCACCCCGCTCTTGATACCAGTGGCATCAGCAATCTCACTGTATTTCGTCTTTCCATTGGCAATTGCGGATATGACCGCCTTGTAGTTGGCCGGTTCGCGGAGCTCCTCCTTCAGGAGGTTGTCTGACTCATTGAAAAGCACGCAGCTGCTATTGAAGAAGTTACGTTTGAGGTTCTCCTTCAAGTCCAACCCTGGTGAGAACTGTTCCAGATAGAAGGGTATGCCACCTGTGACTCCATATAGTACAGCCTTCTCGTATGCTGTGTATCCAGGGAAGAAACGTGCTGTATCATAGTAATCGAGTGGCTGGAGCTTCATGATAAGCGTGCTGCGTCCATAAAAAGGGTTCTCATAACCTAAGACCTCGTCTTCCATGAAGCTCACGGATGAACCACTTATGATTAGGAAAAGCTTTGTATGCTTGAATTCCCTGTCAATCGTGTTCTGAAGGAGGGATGAGAAATAACCGTCATCATCCTCAAGATAGGGGAACTCATCGATGACAAAGACCAGCCTTCCATCCTTTGCCCTGATTGCGATTTCATGGAAGGCGCTCTGGAATGAGTGAAATACAGGAAAGTCATCATCATCCACCCCTGCGATGCATTTGGAAAGCTGGTAAAGGCTCTGCTGACGGCTTTCATCCTTCATTGCAGAAAAGAATATGCAGTCCTTGTCTTTTGTGAACTCTTCTATCAGACGGGTCTTCCCTACCCTGCGCCGTCCATAGATGATCGCAAATTCAAAACCACCACTTACATGTTTTTCCTCAAGAGTTGCGAGCTCATTCTCCCTGGCTATGAACATCCGGGTCCTCCTGATTCAATCCTATCACAAGCCAGTCCAATTCACAATATCGTGATATTGTAACTCGTAATATTGTAGCTCATGATATTGCAAATATCAGAGAGCCTACCAAGCTTAACAGCACCCTTCTTGAAGGCCCTGGAGTAGTTTCCACCAAAGGTATCGATAGGACAGCCATCCCAAGGAGAGAAAGGATGGCTGTCCTGTTGGTATCTCAGAAAACCTTGCCACGGTCCCTTGCAAGCCAATGGACGTCGAGGGCCCATTGATGATCCATCTCACCTCTTGAAGCAAAGTCCTTCAAGGCTTGGAAGTCGTGGCACACTTCCTCCTCTTCCCCTCTCCTACGTGCCGCCATCAGCTGGCAGTAGGAGCGTACGATGGTGAGCATGTAGCCGAGGTCAGAGGTGGATTGGTTGTCATCCATGGTACCGATCATGGACAGTGTCTTATCACACTCATCTGCCGCTTCAGCGAAACCTTCTGCCTCCCTCTTGTCAGCTCCAGGGCCATCGTCCTCCCAGCGCTCCAGGTAGGCCAGGCGGGAAATCCTCTCCAAGTGGGAGCGTATGGCTCCACCCTGTCTTCCGAAGAGTCTTGTGAAGTGGGCAGATGCAAGGCTGTCGAAGTCGGCACTGTCCTGTCCCCAGAGCGCCTTGGCAAGGGCATGCATGCCAAGGCCTGCGGGACCGAAGGCCCTGTTGACCTGGCAGCTGACGAAACCATTGAAGCCAAGGGCTTTGAGCCTTGCGATGTCCTCATAGAGCCTGAGGGCTCCATAGTAGTCGGCAAGGTCCCTGAAGTGGTTCCACATGTAGTGGTAATCGAAACAGAAGGAATCAAGGGGCATCCAACGTTTCCACTCGCGGGCGAAGGCCAGGTTGTCAGATACATCCTTTGGGAAGCTCAGCTTGTTGAGTACGAATGGCGGAAGTGGACGCTCATCGTAGGCGGTGAGCCCTGTCTTGTAGGATCTCGTGATTGGAGCCCACATGTAGATGAAGCGTGATGGATTGTCCAGTTCCTCCACAGGTGGCCATAGCAGGTCGAAGTAGGACAGGAGGACGATCCTGGCCTTGAGGCCCTTGGCACTCATCGCCTTGTCGATTTCATTCAAGAGGATGACATACCAGTCAGATGGAGTGCGGGCTGAGCATGCTTCACATTCACAGCTGTTGTTCTGTGCATCCGCAAGCCATACATGGATTACATCAACACCAGGGTGGTCCTGTGCGTACTTGGTCACCGCATCGACAAATGCCGACCTCGCCTTCTCCTGGGAAAGGCAGAGGTTGGTGTTGAGAGGCACGCCACCAAACAACCCCCGCTGATGGTCCAGCTCCGCCATGATCGAGGTGTCGAGTGAGGAGTCATCTTCAAGCTTCTCCCATCCCCTGCCCCTGTAGCCGAAGGCCTCTGAGGTGAAGCCATGTCCAGCTCCATGCCATATGAGTCCACGCTCTGCCATGGCTTCAGCCAGGTCGTTCTTGATGAAGGCTTCGACCTCATCATAGGACGGTGCGGCAGTCTCATCATGGAGGATGCTGTTGTCATCATGACAACACCAGAGCATGATGAACTCATAGGGGGTGAAGAACTGGGTGAAATAGGTGTTCATGCCGTTCTTCGCCAGCCAATCGACGATAAGGAGGACATGCTCCATACCCGTCGCCCCTTCTATGCAGATGCCACGATGCCTGTATGCCGCCGCCTCCTTGATATCAAGGGCATGGATACATGGTTCGTCCGGGATAATGTCGCGTCCAGGGACTGGAAAGTAGAAGCCAAGCTCTTCCAGCAGGCGGTAGAGTCCAAGTAGGACGCTACGGCTGTTGGAACCTTTGATGAAGCCACGGGTACCATCCAGCTTTACATGATAGGCATCATCAAGCGTGGGGTCTTCGACATCAAAGTCATCTGGGCTGACACTGAAGTCAAGCCCGATCCTTGAGCCAAGATAGCGGGCGAGTTCTTTTGATGCGAACTCAATCACAGCATCCATTTCCACCATCCTCCTAGACCAGGTCGGCCGCTATGGCCATCCACTTGCCGACAGGGGTCGTCCAGACCTCCCTGTATGTCGCGATACAGGCAGGTGGCCAGTACGGCAGGTCCTCATTGCGCCTGGTCTGCACACCCACCGGCATCTCTCCAACAGTCTCACCCAGCAAGGCCGTGTACTGGCGACCATAACCATGGCCTTCCCCGTATACCAGGGACTGGCCGAAGGGGTTCTTGCCCAGCGTCCAGTAGAGCTGCTCCCTGGCGATGTCGATCAATTCCTCATCGCCCAGGGCATGGCCAACGATTGATGCGGCCTTGCCCATGGAGAGCTGTATGGCGCTGTTCCCCCTGAATGAGAACCAGACAGGGAAGGTCCTGATGTAGTAACCATCACCAAGGTCGATGCCATTCATCAACTGCTGTCTGTAGTTCTCCTTCTCCGCTTCATGCGTGACATCAGGATGGAGTACGGCGAAGGTCGCAGCATCATCCACCTCGCTGATATGATGGATGCCAGCAGGCAGCATGCCATAAGGCGCAGTGAACTTACGAAGGTCCTTGAGGTAAGCACCAAAGGCTTTGAGGCCCTCCTTCCAGGCCCTGGTGTCCTTTGTATTTCCAAGCAGGCGGCAGCAGCTGTCCAAGGCCATGACAAAGACCTGGTCACGGGCCTGATGGGAGAAGTGCACGATGGCTGAATGGGTCTCATCACGGTAGAAGAAACCAGAAAGGCCACCCTTCACACCCCGTTCCTGACAGGCGAGGACCTTGTCAGCCATTTGGGCGGCCGCGTCGCTGTAAGCCATGTCACCTGTCAATGAATAGAGCCTTGATGCGGCTATGGCAGCCAAGGAGTAATACTGTGATGCAGAGGCACCTGCCGTATGCTCCCTCATGTGTACAGGCTCAACACCCTTCTCCTGGAACCGGGCAAGGGCGTAGGCGAAGTCCTCCTTGGCGCACTCAAGGCACTTCCAGGAGAGTTCATTGTCACCCTGTTTGAAGAAGGATGAGGCGTGGGCGTAGACGGAAGCGAAGATGAAGGCCTCAAAGGACCCCTGCCTCACATCAGCTTCGCAGTCATCCATGTTCCCAAGCCGGCCATCCGTCCAGCGGCGGATCGCGGCATGGGTGACGTAGCGTCCACCACCAAGGCGCATGCGGAGTATGAAGTCCAAGGCCCAGTTGGCCTCCTCCCTCAGCCTGAGCGAGAGCATGTGGTCGTGACAGTCAACGTTCTCAGCCACACTCATCATTGAATCCAGTATCTCAGCAGTCTGCGCAGTCTGCTGTGACACATCAGCCGCATCATGCCATCCTCCGGAGAAGGCTGTGACGAGACCATCATGATGGGCGACGACATCCTGGTGACAGCTGCCATGCTTGTTGGGTACGGGGTAGCCACAGCGCTCACAGTAGAGGAAGTTCAACAACTTCCAGAGCGTTGTATCGTAGATGTCGTGGCAGATATCGAAAGAAGGGCTTGTCCACTCCCCCAGCCTGACCTGGTAGCAACCTTCCCTGTTGATTGAAGAGAAGTCCAAGACCTGGAAGACACCATGGTCATTGCATACATCGGTGACAGGTCCTTCGAATACTGTGATCCCACTTGTGGCATCGACTATCTTGAAGACCTTTTCCTGTGTGTTTGCGATTGCGGTCTTGGGACCCTTGACATCATAACCTGTCGTCGGGTAGACAGCCCTGCCCTCAGCACAGCGCCAGCCATGGACGACATAGGGCTCGACACGCTCGAGCCTGATGTCTTTAAGCAAATAGGTCAGGTCATCACCACAGCTGACCTCCTTGCCATAGCGGTGGAAGTTGAATGAGAGCGAGGTGATCCTGTCATGGGCGATAGATTCGACCTCCCAGGTCACATGGTTCCATTCGTTGTTCCTGAGGCTCACCGCGTTGAAACCTTCCCGGGCATAGGGGTCGGGTATCTTGATCTGCCCATCATTCGTGAAGCCCACCCTGACGATGGGGCTGTGGAGCCCAGGGCAGATGGGCTTCACTGAGAAGCTGATCCTGTTGCACCTGGCAAGATCCAGGGAGCTGACATCGAGATGGGGTATGAAACTGCCAAAGGTCGCATAGAAGCCATTTGGCGCATCATCGGCCCTGGCTTCGCTATCCGGCCACTTGTCAGAGCGTGGCCAGGTGTGGCAGATGAGCATGCCGTCCTCGACATGGGCATCGCCATCCCCTTCGTAAGTCCATGCATCCTCTGACACACCATCCCAGGCAGCGACACTCTCCAGCACTTCCTTTGAGAGCGCCTCATCATCCAGACTGCCCTTTCCATCGCACTCCAGTGGGAAATGGATGAAGAGCGAGTCTTCCAATGCCTTCCTGAATTCCGGCTTCATTCAATCCTCCAGGATTTCAAAGAGACCTTCTGTCTCAACAGGGATGTCACCAGGAAGCACAGACATGCCGACTGCTGAACGGGAAGGAACGGCATCAACCCCATAAAGGTCAGCCAGCAGCTGGCTGCCACCATTGGCTACTGCCGGCTGCTGTGTGAAACCAGGTGTTGATGCGACGAAGGTCAGGATCTTGACCGGCCGGATCCTGTTCAAATCCCCGATATTGTCATTCAGGACGGCGAGGACATTGAGCATGGCATCACGGGCAGCCAGGAAACCTTCCTCAATGTCCACACCATCACCAAGCTTGCCCTTGTAAGCGCGTCCTGACACATCAGGACCACAACCTGAGACATAGACAAGCCTGTCAAGGAAGCGTACACAGGGTGAATAGACACCTCCCTTGGCAGGAGCCTTTGGCAGGCTCAGTCCAAGTTCCTTGAGTTTCGTATAGACATCCATTTGCTTACCTCCATTTTCCTGCAGGGCAGCAGCCTGCACAAAGCTGCTGTCCTGGCCTTGTCCGGCTCAAGCTACTCCTGGACCTGGAGCTGCCTGGCCTCATTGATTGCGAGTTCGACCGCACCATCTATGCTCTCCCTCGCTGGGTAGAGGACCTTTGCAGAGGGATAGTGGGCCTGGGTGAGTTCCAGGAAACGTTTCTTCAACACAGGGCTTTTAAGGAGGTTGCTACCCCACAAACCCAGTTTGAAGCAGGGGTCCTTCTTATCAAGTTGAAGGGCATCCACGGCATCTTTCATGACAGCGAAGCTCTCTTCCGCAGCCTTCGTCAGGATCATGATGGCGATATCATCTCCTTCCAATGCGGCTTCATCTACAAGCTGGCCAAGCTTGGGTGTCCTCCACGGCCGCTTGGCCATGGCAGATGCCACCTGGTTCAACCCATCCCTGCCTTGGATTTCCAAGGTCTCCTCCACCTTGCTGATGAGGGGGCTGCGGGGGAGTATGCCATCGTAGAAGCGTCCCAGCTGACGTAATGCCATGCGGCTGACCCAGGCCCCAGACCCCTCGTCTCCAAGTATTGAGAAGAGCCAGCCTCCGGACCTGACCTCATTGCCCTCGGCATCTACAGCATAGGCGATCGTCCCAGTGCCTGAGATGATCAGCACGCCAGGTCCTCCGATGACAGCATAATGGGCAAGTTGGACATCATTGAGGATCCTGACAGGACAGTCAAAACCAGGAAGGGATGAATAAACCCGATGGATCTGCTCAACATCCTCATCACTGTCAGCCCCAGTCGTGCCACAGAGGATGTAGAGCGCATCCTCCCTCCTGCCACCAAAGGTTTCAAGAAGGGCATCGATGTTGGCTCCTATCCTCTCGATGAGTTCATCGTTCTCAAGTGAATAGATGCTGGCGGGGCGGCCTACATAGGAACCAAGTATCGTCCCATCCAGGGAAGCGGCCCTGAGGCGGTAGTTGGTTCCTCCGCTGTCAATTCCAATAACATACTTCATGTCACAGGCTCCTGCCGGCATTTGACAGCAAGAAGGCTGTCCAGCTCCTTGAAACGCTTGGAGCCCTCCCCCTGGATTCCAAGTTCCCCTGGCACGATGGCGCTCGCGACCTGGAGTGGGATGATGTACTCGTATGGCGTCATGTACACATTGCCACTGAGGACCAGCCCGGCATCCCTGCCATCCCCTCCTCCTATGGAGAATGTGGCAGGACAGTGCTTCCTGTTGTAGGCGGCAAGCCGTGCCATCCTGGCAGCATCATCAGCACAGCCCATTGGAGGGAGGTAGAAGGCAGAAGTCGTACTACTGATTGAACATGAAGGACCATGCAGGAACTCCTCGAACTCCCAGGATGAGGCGGGGATCAGGAAGGTCTCCAGGACCTTCAAGGCACCTTCGCAGGCGACAGCCTGGTCGACCCCACGTCCAACGACATAGAGGGTCTTCATTCCCTTCAGCAGGTCCAGGTTGCGTTCAACCCAGCGTTCGCTTTCCGTGACATTGTCATCAATACGGCCAGCGACCGAACCAAGGATGCGCAGCCATTCACCATAACCATCCATGTCGATCCTTCCTGTGGCACATGCCGCCTCAAGGGCGCATAGCTGCAACAGCAGGATCGTCATCGTATACCCCTTGGTCTTTGGACCTACGGTCTCCATCCCGCAAGGGATCTCAAGACGTTCCGCACAAATCTCGTTGACACGGCCATCCTTGTTGCCTGTCACTGCGATTGACAGAGGGGCAGCATCCTCCTCGATCGCCTTGATGGTATTGGTGCTGTTGCCACCCTGTGAGACATACATGACAAGTGTACGTCCACGATAACCACCATGCCGGCTTGAGGCTTTCACGCTGACATCCACATCCAGGATGCGCTCCATGAAAGGCGCTGCCGCAAGGCAGGCGTTGTAACTCGTACCACTGGCAACCAGGACGATATGTTCCGGCCGGCCATCTGAGTAAAGCCTCGTGAAAGCCTTGGTCAGGCCATCCCTGTCCGCAAGGGCCTGCCTGAACAGCATCCCCTGCTCCTTTATGTAATCAAGCATTGTCATGCCATGCACCTCCTTCTGCATCACTGCACCATCAATCCTTTCCAAGTTCGTAGAGGAGCAACTTGTCCACGACAAGGTTGGATGCTCCAATCAAGCTGTCGTAATCTGACGATGGCGCCAGGATGCCAATACGCTTACGCCGTCCAACGAGGCGTTCATTGACCGCATCCTCAAGCCTCCGCCTGAGGCCATCTCCAAGCCTCATGGGGATGATCCCCCCAAGGACATAGCTTTCCAGGTCAAGGAAAATCGAGACATCATAGATGGCTGCGCACATCACAGGGACGATTGATGAGATGACAGCCTCCTTCACATCATCGTCAACTGCCACATCCTCCTGCATCAGGTCGACACCGAAATGCTGCCTGATCGCCTCTGCGTTTATCAGGTCCTCGATGGGACGGTAGTCACCCGTGGTCCCTGACTGGGTCATGATGCCAATCTCACCCGAGCTGGCCTTGACCCCTCGCCAGAGCTTTCCATCCAAGATGATCCCGCTACCGAAACCACTGCCCAGTGAGAGGTAGCAGAGATTGCCATCGCCTTCCTCCTGAGACCTCAGCGACAGCTCCCCGAGGGCAGCCAGGTTGACATCGTTGTCAACGAAGAAAGGAAGGTCGAAACAGGAGAGGAAGTCCTTGAAGAGGTCATCGAAACGCACCTGCTCATCAAGCCCAAGGCTGAAGTATCCGACGATTTCGTTGTCCTTTGTGTCAATGTTGGTTGGTATGGCTATGCCAATACCAATCACATCTTCGTAAGACTTGAGTATGGATGCCACCTGCCCTGCCAAGGCACGCTGTGCGGCCTTGTCGGTGAAGTCGCTGAACTTATGGACCTCATGGTGGTAGACCTTGTTGCAACAGTCGACGATTCCGATGTCGACGACCTGGCCCTCGAAGGCAAGGCAGAGCGTCTTGAACGTCTCGGATTTGAAGACAAGCGATTTACGCCTTCGTCCCGGACCCTTCTGCGTCTGGTCCCTCATGTCGGTCTCACAGACAATCCCACGTGATATGAAATAGTCTATTGTCTTGCTCGCCGTCGGGAAGCTCATGTTCGTCATCGCCTCCACATCAGCCCTGCACAGGCACTTGTGGCGGCGGAATAGATCGAAGACCACCCTCCGGTTGTTGACTTTCAGATATTCAGGCACGTAGGCATCCATATGCTCCCTCCATCTCGCTTTCCTAAACTATAACACCCCTTGCATCAGACCCTGTCCAGGCTCTGGGCGTAGAGGAACCATGACACATGTGGGATCCATTGTTCAGCCCAACGCCAGTTGTCCAGCGTATCCTCACGTTCAGTGATCACATAGTCGATCGAGTCCTCATCAGAGTCCTTGCTGGTGATGCCGTTCACAATACCACCAGGGGTGTTCAGGTATTCATAGCGGTTCTGGAAGAAATACTGTGGGTTGTTGCGCCCATAACCTTCCATCATGCAGCTGTCATATGGGTTCTGCCCGAAAATCCAGCTGAGGCAGTCATCCGCCATTTCCAGCAGCCTTGCGGCAAGAGCGCTGTCTGCCGTCTTGGAAGCCAGCTTCCTGGACGCCGCCGCGATGGATGCGAGACGGGCGTTCTCACCCTGCCACCAAGGGGATACGAGCGTATGGTGGGGGAAGAAGAAGCGTGAGATGATCCGACCATCCTCAAGGCACTCGAAAACAGGGTAGCCGAAGGGATTCGCCTCCCCATCTGTAAGGTCGATCTTATGGCGCATGACAGCTTCACATGTAGATACAGCCTTGGCTTTGAGGGCCTCATCTGGTTCAAGCTCAGCATATTGCAAGAGGGCCAGGACAGGCATGCCCTCCTCTGCCGCATGATGATAAGGCATCCCAGCTGTGAATTCGAAGCGGATGGTTCCATCATCAAGCGAGGCAGTGCAATCGTCACAGATCGTACGTGCGAACCAACGGGCATCTGCCAGGTATGTGTCCTTTCCAGCCGCCCTGTAGAGTTCTGTGGTGGCGATCAAGGAGCAGTAATAGTCGACGAAGTTCCACTTACCATCGTTCGTGTACTTCGTATTGTTCTCCTTCATGTATTCCCAGGACCTTTCTGCTGCCGCAAGATAGTCCGCACTTGAGAAATCAAGAGAACAGGTCTCATAGCGAGAGGCGGCGGCAAGGGCGGCGATGGCAAGACCACCGCCACTGCGGATGCTGGTCTCATAGTTCGTATCATCGACCTTCTCCTGGTCAGCCGTCGCGGCTTTCTGGCTGAACTGGTCCGAGCTGCCATGGTATTCGAACCCCATGGTCCTCGTACCCTGTATGACCTCAAGCCTGTCAAGGTCCTCCTTCCTCCTGATCGAGCGGAAGAAGGAACCTGATGGCGCCCTCATCCTCATCAGGAAGTCGGCACCAAAGAAACCTTCATCGAGGAAGCGGTTCTGGAGGAGGATGTAAGAGTGCACGCCTTTCTGCATGCTCTGCTCATAAGCCCTGAAGAAGGCATAGGCCGAGAAGCCTGCCTGCTGGGGATTGTAGTAGGTGCTATGGGAAAGATGTGACAGATGTATGCCATGGTCACCAGAAGCATCGAACCATCCGCCGCGCACATCGAGCACGCCTTCACGGCTGCCTGCGAAACGCAGCCTGCTGTCCTCAGCATCCCACCAGCCGGATGAACGCTGGCCCTTGAACCATGCAGTCGCGGCGCTTGCCAGGCGGAGGGAACCAAGATACTCAGTCACCTCGAATTCCTCACTGCGCACCGTGCCGACAACAGCCCTGTAGCGTCCTATGGTCCTGAGGGCTGAGAAGTCACCCACATGATAGGCACCCTTGTCCCAGTGCCGGACAGTTCCGACCTTCTCAAGCTGTCCTGAGAAGACAACAGAACCGTTCTCATCAATGATTTCGAAATGGTCTGTAGCGAGGCTGTCCGGACCTTGGACGACAATCTTCTTATAGGCGCTTGCCACATAGCCGACATGGCTGATCAGGATTTTCATCTCTTACACTCCTTCCACCACACCCCCATGCCAGCGGCATGGAGGTTGTGATGTTCTTTTTCTTACTGCTTGTCGAGCCACTTCTCCCAAGTGTCCTGGACATCCTGGGCGACCTCGACAGGGGTCTTGCTTCCAAGTCCGAGCTCCTGCAGGCCGATATCAATCACATTTGCGACCTCGCTGGAGAGGACGTCATCGATGACCGGTGTGTAGCTGTAGGTGTTGTAGAACTCAGCCCTCTTGCTGACGAGAGGCTCAAGGTTGTTCTCCTCGATGACCTTGTCGACATCGACATTGAGGTTGGTCGGGAAGGCCTGTCCTGTGACAAGGCGGTATTCCTGGACATGCTCACCCTGCAGGTATTTGACAAGGCGCCATGCGGCCTCTTCCTTGGCACTGCCCTCTTCGATGTCAGCGCTGATCGCATAGCCAGTACCAATCGTACCACTTGTCGTGTCGTGTACGACCTCACCAGGGATTTCGGGGAAGACGATCAGCTCGATGTCGTTCTCCTGCCTCTCGCGGGAAAGCAGGGCCTGGCCTGTGGTGTTGTCCATCATCAGTGACGAACAGGCCCAGTCACCATCGACAAGGAAGGCATACTGGTTGAGGGCGAAAGGTCCACGGGATGTACCATAGGTCGACTGCAGGGAGTTGCGGTTGATGACACCCTCATCGTAGAGCAGCTCGACGAGTTCGAGGGAGTCGACGAACCAGTCATCAGTGAAGTCGATCTCACCTGCGACAAGCCTGTCGTACCAGTCAGCACCACCAAGGCGTCCAACGATGGTCGAGACGAGTGTCGACTGCATGACCCAGGTCGTCATGTTGTCCATGGCGAAGACACCGTAACCCTTCTCCTTGAGGACGGGGACCATGGCCAGGAGGTCGTCGAGGGTCTCAGGGATCTCAAGTCCGCAATCCTCGAGGACAGTCTTGTTGACGAAGATCATGTGGCTTGCGGTGATACCCTCGGGAAGCTCGGCAAGGTATCCACCATACTGGGGCACCAGGGCGGCAGGGTTGTAGTCATCAACAAGTCCGTCCTTCTCAAGGAAGGGCATGAGGTCCTTGACCGCATGGTTCTGATGGACGCTGGCGCTCTTTCCACCTGACCACATGTAGATGACATCAGGGAGGTTGCCACTGGCGAGGTAGGCTTCGGTCTTTGCAAGGAAGGGTTCACCGAAGATGTTCTCAATTGTCAGTGAGATATCAGGGTTCTGTTCGAGGAAGTAGTCCCATACGACCTCATCCTCGTTTGCAGAGTTCGTAGCCGAAGTGTCACGGTAGTTGAGGACGGTGAGGTTGATCTTACCATCATCAGCCGCAGCTGTGGCTTCCGAGGACCCACCGGCGAAGAGCATGGCCGGGACAAGGCACAGAAGGAGTGCCAATGCGATGGTCAATGTGTGTTTTCCTTTTTTCATCTATTTTCCTCCTATGTTGGATTCAACCTTTTACAGCACCGGCGGCGACACCCTTTGTGATCTCCTTGCGGAAGACAAGGTAGAAGGCAAGCATGGGGATCAGGCCGATGACGAGGGAAGCGAACTGCTTTCCATAGTCTGTCGTGAGGGCTCCTGCGAACTGGTTGATGCCGACTGGCAGGCTCTTGAGCGCGTCATCGCTCGTGAGGATGTTGATCAGCATGAACTCGTTCCAGATGCTTGAGACTGTCAGGATCGCGACCGTGACGGCTACAGGTTTCGCCATCGGGGCGATGATCCTGGCAAGGATTCCGAAATAACTGGCCCCATCTATCCTGGCGCTTTCCACAAGCGCGTCTGGAATCGACTTGATATACTCCGTAGCCAGATAGACAGCCATTGGCAGTGAAATGCCGATGTAAGGAATCAGGACACCGAGTCTTGAGTTGTACAGTCCAATCGCATTCACCAAGAGGAAGAGCGGGACCATGATGCACTGGATCGTCAGGAGTATGCCAATCACGAATGATCCATGCAGGACCTTGGTCGCCTTGCAACGCAGCTTCGCGAAGCCGAAGCCTGCCATGATTGCAAGGACCTCGACCATGATGACAGTACCAGCGGTGTAGATGACACTGTTCATGATCAGCGTGGGGAACTTGCCACGTGTCCAGGCATCGATGTAGTTGACCAGTGTCGCTGAGTAACCCTCTGTCTGTCCGGGGAGGCTGAGCTTGTCAATCATGAACTCCTGGGTCGTCTTGAACGAGTTCATGAAGAGCCACAAGAGCGGGACGACCGCGAAGCATGAGAAGACCAGGAGGACGCTGTAGGTGATGACCTTGCCGACCTTGGCAGCCGGGCTGTGACTTTGGATGTTTGCCATTATTCCCTACCTCCTACCCTGCTCTCGATGAATTTCGTGATACCAATCAGGGTGAAGCTGATCACAACCATGATTGTCGATATCGCATTGGCTACGGGGTAGTTCGGCGCCCCCTTGAAGGCCTTGTCATACATGAAGATTGAAAGAACGGTCGTCCTGTTGGCAGGGCCGCCTCCTGTCATGACATAGATGAGGTCGAAAGCCTTGAGCGACCCGGAGATGGCAAGTATGCTCGCAGTGACGATGACACCGCTCAATGCAGGCAATATGATATGCCAGAGCACCTGCATCTCGCTTGCGCCATCAATCTTCGCCGCTTCGATGATGGAGCTGTCGATTTTCTGGAGGTTGGCCATGAAGATGATCAGGTAGTTGCCAACATACATCCACAGCGTGACGAATAGGACCTGGCCGAAGGGGTATGAGCTGAGGGCCGCTTCATAAGAGGGGTTGAAGACCCTGATCAGCTGGACGAAGGCGCCATTTGGGGAGAAGAAGCTCTTCCACAGCAGGCCGATGACGACCGTCGAGATGACTGAAGGCAGGTAGATCATCGTCTGGAAGAAGTCTTTATGCTTCACCATGTCACGGCTCAGGAGATAGGCGAAGATGAAGCCAAGAGGAATCTGCCCGAACACGGATATGAACACCAGGAGCAGGTTGTTCTTGAGGGCGACATAGAAATACTGGTCGTCTATGACCTCTTTGTAACTATCAAACCCAACGAAGTTGATGTCTGATGTGAAAAGGTTCCCTCCTCTGTAGTCGCTTAGAGACAAGACGACAGAGTAGATGGTCGGGAAGGCCATCACCAAGATGTATATCAGGAAGGCTGGAAGCACCAGGACCCAGTAGGTCACGTAGTGTTCCCTCCGCTTTGTGACTCCTCCTTTCATTGTCTACCTCCAGTGCGCAAGAATTAATTTATAAGCTTTGTTAAATGATTCTTACAGCCTTAGGCTACCACGGCTTTTGTGAGCGCGCAAGAAATTTTTTAGTTTTGTTTCAAAATATTTTATATCTTTTTACAGAATCAAATTAACACATTCATACCACAGAGGCATATGAAGATTGTGTACACTTTGTCCCATCGTCGGGGGAAAAGGAGGTATCAGTGATGGTGACAGGCCGTGTTTCACATATCCTTGCGCCTGCATGGAACAGGTTGCATGCAATCGATGTGCACAACTTGACCATGCCAGCTGGAATGAATGAGGCGGTCAAAGAGGCTCATGCCCCACTTCCATACCGCCCCCTGTTCTTCCTCATGGTGGAAGGTGTCACCATCTCGACCTTCTTGAAGGCCTTGAAGAAGGCGATATCACTTGAGAAGCCGACAGAGAGCGCGATTTCACGTATGCTCATGCCAGTCGTGAGTATGAGGTTCTTGGCCTTGGCTATCCTGAGGCCTTGGATACATCTCGCCACCCCGATCCCATAGTACTGTTTGAACCGCGTGGACAGGTAGGAGTTGTTGACACCAAGCAGCTGTGCCAGCTGGTAGAGGCCGAACTGGGAATCAGCATAGTTCTCCTCGATGAGCTTCAGCGCCCTGACACATATCTCATCGCTCCTCCCCTCCTGGGTGGTGGCAGGTTCCTGTGCCAAGGACGAGAGTATGTTCGCAAGACCATCCCTCAGGACTTTCTCGGACGCATAACAGAGGGCTGATACATCAGCATATGGCCTCAGGTCATCGACAATCCCCTTGACCTTGCATCGGCGGAGGTCCGTCGACTCCTTGTGGTCCAACAACACATCCAGCGCACCGTCAAGGTAATGAGAAGCCTCGGAGAAACGTTCCATGCCAAGCTCAGCCATGAAGTTCACCAGGCTGTCCTGGTCAGGGCACTTTGTTGTGGGATCAAGAGAGCCAACGTATCTTGAGAAACCAGCAGGGTCGCATGATGAGGCGGCCTCCACGGCCTGGGACCAGGACAGTGTCACGCTTTTCAAGGTGTCATACACCTGGCCAAGACCGACCTTGTGATCCCTGCCCAGGGTGGTCAATGCATCAATCAATGAACCGGGGACCACCTCTTCCTCAAGCGGGAAGAGGAAGGCCTGGTACAGCCCGACCTTGGCGCTCATCGGGGAAAAACGCTTGAGGTCATCCACCTCCCCTCCCTGGACACAGGCAAGGACGAAGAAGGGGAAGTCACAATCCATCTTGTACTTTCCACAGGCAATGCCAAGTTCTACCTCATCATTCAAGTTACGCACTATGACTTCCTCAAGGAAGGCACCATCAAGCAAGCCACGCTGGATTTCTATGCGGTTGATATTCGCTTCCTGGTCCTTGAGCATTGCGTCGATTTTCTTGTTGACAAGGGCCAGGTCCCGCTCATTACCATAACCAAGCGAATCAAGGATGGATAAGAGTGGAGTCGCATTCCTCTTTGTGATCTTGTAGGAAGCAAGCAAGGCGATGCCGATACAGATCACTATGCCTGCGACAGTCAGGAGGATTGCGAGCTTCAGTTCCCCACTGTACACGCTCTCATCAGAGACGATCACATATGACAAACCATCAAACGAGGAATCAAGCGATGTGGATGTCCCTCTTGTCGAGGCTTCACCGCTTTCTGCGACAACGGTGTCACCAAACATGACAGCAAAGTACATCCCCTCTTCAAGGTCTATTGAACGCAGGAGCTCGTCCTCATCCAGTTCGATCACGATGTAAGCCTGGATTTCCTTCTGGTAGTAGATGGGGAACAAGAGCGACAAGCGTATCGGATCGGTACTTGTCGATAAGAGCTCAAGTCCTGGCTGTGCATCCTTGATTGAAGCGAAGTATGCATCGCAGTCCTCGCGCTCCAGGCCATTGATCAGGGCGAAATATGAATAGTCGGCGAAACAGCCACTGGATCCCACGACAAGCTCAAGTCCAGGATACCAGACGAAGATGTCCTTGACACTGCCATTGGAGATCCTGAGGTTCCGGATCAGGTTCTGGTACTCAAGGACTTCAGCGTCTGGCACGGCAAGAGGTTCCTCAAGACGTTTCAGCCTGTTGTTCGCATTCGATGTGCTGATGATGGTCGTGATCTGTCCAAGGTCTTCCAGCTTCAGGTCTATCTCTGTCGAGACAGTCTCCAACAACAAGGCATCCAGCCTTGCGACATTGTCACGCAAGGTCGCAAGGTGGTAGGCGAAGAGTATCGAGCAGATTATCAAGACTCCGAGGGAGACGACGAAGGATGAAACTGCGAAACGTTTGATGATGTTGCCGTCTTTGCTCATCATCCCTGATATTACCACAAAGCTGCCTATTCCTCAGCGCAAAGCAGCCTGATGACCTCTGCCATCACATCGTCGACGAACTCCTGGCACTGGGGGTAGTCGGCAAAACCAATGCGTCCTCCACACACAGATCCGATCAAGTCAAGCACGGCATCACGGCCAAGCTTCCCCTCCAAGGCCTGCAACAGCCGGTGATCCCTGAACGACTGTCTGACATACTCCGCCCTGAGCGAGGAGAGTGGCCTGCCATCAGGACCAGGATAGACCAGGAAGGCGTCCCCTGAGGGGAAGGCCATCAGGCCATCTGTCACGAGATAGGGGTTGATGTGGGTGGCACTGCGCCTGGAATTATAGAAGTTGAAACCCCACTGCAGGAAACCACTGATCCCATGGTAGTACATGAGCAGGCCCATGACACGTGTCCTGTAGGGCTGCATCCCTATGAAACGGTTCGGCATAAGCCTGCCCTGGCCAACGCAGTAGTACACCCACAAAGGAGAGGCTGCCTTGGCGATGAAGCCATCGATGTGATCTGCAGCGACAACTGGCTGACGCACAATGCCATCACTGTAAAGCTTGTAGTTGCTCAAGGCATCGAAGACATTGCATCCCTCAAGCAGGTCGGAGACAGCATCGCGCGCGGCCTTGTAAGAAGCCAGGTCATCCTCCTTCGGTTCATCTGAGATATGGAACCAGACATGCTCATTTTGAAAGCCTTCCTCCTCAAGCACCTGCCGGAGCTGGGGGATCAGGCAACGAAGCAGCCTGATGTACCCAGGGTCCACCGCCTCCGTGTCCCATCCGAAGCGTCTTACCCCGTTGACAATCACCTTAGGGGCACAGTGGGCGCCCCACTGCGTGAATAGGTGGCAGACCTCCACATTGCTGACATCATGCCGTCGGAGGATCGAACACCATCGGCGCAGGCGTGAGAAATCGAAAACATAGCACCCATCCACCTCACTTATGCCCACAAGCTGGACCGTGGTCCTCTCCTCTCCGATTTCAGTATCGAGGGCTGGAGTGAACACGGGTGTGTAGATCATGTCGCAAGCGCACTCGTCATGGGCGAAGGTGATGAAGTCCTCGATGATCATCCAATGCTCCTCGCTGAACACCTCGACCTTGTAGTAGTCCGCAAGACAGTCCGCATGAAGCCACTCTGTATGGTGTACAGCCTGCTGTGGCAGTTCCATGTCATGGAAGACGACATCGACACAATCAGAGAAGATGACATCCCCTTCCCTGCCTACCACTTTGACGGCCACCCTTGCAGGGCCAGGCTTGACATGGTCTGTTGATGAGACATCAATCCATACAGACCGCCAAAGGCCGTATACAGGTCTTATTGTCCCATCCGAGGGTTCCAACCTGTCTGGATAAAGCCCTGGTTCCTTGGCCATGTAATACTCATCGTCCACACCCGTTGTGAGATAAGCACAGGGGACGAGGGCGACATCCCTCACCGCAAGCTCCAGGCATCCACCATCAAGTTCCAGCCTGTACTCCTCATAGGGTATCCCCTGCTCCTCATCAAAGGAGGCCAGTGTATAGGCCAGCTGGAATGAGACCCTGTCATTCTTGAAAAGGTCCAGGACCCGTACAGCATTGGAACGGGGCCGCACTGATGGCCTCACCTTCTCGGAAGAAGGCACGAGGATGAATTCCAAATCCAAGTCTTCACGCATGTCATCACCCCTTTATCCCACTAAGCGCTATGCCTTCGACGAACTGACGCTGCAGGAAGATGTATATGATGAATGGCGGCAGGAAGGCCAGGGTGCTGCCTGCCATGACCAGTCCATAGTTCGTACTGTAATTACTCTTCAAGGTCGCTAGAGCCACTGTCAATGTCTGTACGTTGGGTTTGCTTGCGATGACAAGAGGCCATAGGAAGTTGTTCCAAGACGTGATGAATGTGAATATGACGAGGGAGACAAGCACAGACTTCATCAAAGGCACTACGATTGTCACGAACATCCGGTTCTCACCACAGCCATCGATCCTACCCGCCTCCAACAACTCATCCGGGAAACTGTCCAGGAACTGCTTGATCAGGAACACACCAAAGGCGTTGATCAATGGAAGGATCATCGCAGTATAGGTGTTCATCAGCCCAAGCGCCCTGACAATGAAGAACATCGGTATGAGGGTGACCTGGCTTGGAATCATGAGCGTTGCCAAGTACACCATGAAAAACTTGCTCTTTCCAGGAAACTGCTTCTTTGCAAAGGCATAAGCAGCCATACTAGGAATGATACAATTGAGTATACATGTTATGACAGTGACTATGACGCTGTTCTTCAGGTTGGTCATGAAGTCCAGGTTCCTGAAGACCGTCGAGTAGTTCACCAATGAGAACTCCGAAAAGTCGAAGTTGAAGCTCAGTATCTCCATCTGAGTGAAGGATACAAGGACCATGTATACAAAGGGGACGACTGAGACCAGTGCCGCTATCAGGACAAGCACCAGGGCCGCCCAATACTGTGGTGTATACTTCTTATGTGTTCTCATATCAGTCCTCCTTCGCAAGGAACTTCTTCTGAAGTATTGAAATCACAAGGACGAAGACGAACATCAGCAGGGCTATCGTCGAGGCATACCCCATCTCATAACTCCTGAAAGCCGTGTTGTAGATTGTAAGGACAAGTGTCTGGGTGGAAAGTCCTGGGCCACCTCCTGTCAGGGTGTAGACAAGGTCGAAGACCTGGAAGGACCAGATCGTACCCAGTGTCACGACGAGATAGGTGACAGAAGACAGGGCGGGGACTGTGATATGCAGGAACTTCTGCATCGTACCTGCCCCATCCACATCCGCCGCATCATAAAGCTCTGCGGGGATGTCCATGATACCGGCATAGAAGATGACAAGGAAGTAACCGACATTCTTCCATATCGAGATGATACAGACAGAGAAGAGTGAGAGATGCTTGCTGCCAAGCCAGTTGACGGGACTGATCCCAAACAGCCCAAGGAAGTTGTTGACTATGCCATGTGGCTCGAGGATTATGGTCCAGAGATTGCCGATCAGGACCATTGATGCGATGACGGGGATGAACATCGCACTCTTCACAGCCTCCCCGAAATGGGAACGGAACTTGTCCGCGATCACTGCGGCGAAGACCAGGGCCAGCAGTGTCTGGACTGGTACGGTGACGAAGGTGAATATCACCGTGTTCTTGATCGAGGCTCCAATGTAAGGATCGGTGAAAAGCCTCTTGTAATTGTCCAGACCTGTCCATTCTGGACTTGTGATCATGTTATATGAGGTGAAGCTCAATCCAACATCCATGATGATGGGGATGATCGAGAAGACCAGGATGAGCAGGAAGCTGGGCAGGATATAGGCGAAGGCGAAGCCTGCGTCTTTATACTTCGGTTTTGGCATTGGATCCTCCAATCAGGGAAAGAGGGCCTTGCGGCCCCCTTCCTTGTATCTGATCAGTTCAGACTGTCGGCATAGGCCTGCGTGTTGTCGATGACCTGCTGAGGTGTCAGGTCTCCAAGCATCATCAGCTGCATGTTCTTGTAGAGGTTGTCAGCCACGGCTGCCGCACCAGGTGCCGCATAAAGTGTGTGGAGGATTCCAGTGTTGGCGTAGAGCTCCTGGAAACGGGGGTTGTCGCTATAGGGTTCATCCTTTGTGATTGGAGGATAAGAGGCGATCTGCGCATGATACTTGGCCATCATGTCTCCAGTGGTCATGTACTTCATCAAAGAAGCCGCAAGCTCCTTGTTCTCACACTGGGCATTCATGATGAGGCTGTCATTGGCGATCCAGACGGCCTCCTCCTTGTCCTTGAGGGAACCGACGAAATCCCAGTTGATACCTGCCTCATCCGCCATCCTGGCGACTGTCGCATCTGTGACACAGACAGCGACCCTGCCTGCTGCGAACTGTTCCTTGACTCCAGAATTCCTCATGGACATGCATTCATCTGTAATGAACCCATACTTGAACCTGAGGTCATTGACGAAGGTGAGGGCCCGCAGTGCGGCATCTCCATCAGAGAGGGTCATCTCACTTCCATCCTCGTTGTAGAGTTCACCACCAGCCTGCCAGAAGAAGGGGTAGAAGTTCGCATTGAGTGTTCCAATCGAGGAGTCGCCCCAGGCGATGCAGAATGGGATCACATCATCCAGGTTGGCGTCCTTGACAGCCTGGAGCACTTCGACAAGCTCGTCCCAGGTCTCAGGAAGCTCATTCACACCAGCCTCAGCCAGGATATCCATGTTGAAGAAGAAAAGCCTGGCGTTGCCGACAATGAAGGGGAGCATGTACTGACCACCCTTTACATACCCCTTGTCATAGTAGAGGTAGTTGGCCTTCTCATCTTCGGTGAAGTACTTGTCCAGGTCCTCAAGAAGCCCCATGTCGATATAGTCGTTGACCATCTCGATGTACATGTAGCCGACATCAGGACCTTCACCAGAGGCGAAGCCTGTAAGGTACTTGGTCGTATACTCAGACCATGGGATGATCTCGATCTGGAGGTCCACATTGTTCTCCTCTGCCCATGGGGCGAGGTTTGTCTTCCAGAATTCAAGGTCGAGGGATTCGCTCGTACCATTTGGAGGCATCCAGAGCAGCATCTCAGTCTTTCCACTCCCACTCTCGGCACTACCTGAAGCAGTGATGAAAGAGAGTGAGCAGAGTGCGATCAGAAAGAAGGTAATGAGTTTCTTCATGAGGTTCATCTCCTTTTGCTTCCAGTCTCATCCGCTCCTAAAAAGGCTGTAAACAAATCGTTTTTTGAAAAATGTTCGTATTTTTCTGACCTGAAATCTGGTTAGTTTTCAATTTCCTACATGAGTTAACATTTGCCACAAAAAGAGATGCACACCCAAAACTAAATTAGTCACACTCAGGAGCGCAGGAGGAGCCGTCCTCCATCCCGGCACACGATTGCATCCGAACGCACAGCGACCTTGCCAGCGATCATGCACATCTCCAGGCCACTTGCGAAGGCTGCAGGATCCGTGTAAGTGGCCCAATCCCTGAAAAGCCCAGGCTTGAAAAGATTGAGATCGGCGCACATACCCTCTTCCACCAGTCCACGTCCTTCAATGCCATACTTGACTGCAGGCAGCCCTGTCATCTTATGCACAGCCTCCTCCAGGCCCAGGATCCCGCGTTCGTTGACATAACTCCTGATGATCTTGGGGAAAGCGCCATACATCCTTGGATGAGGATGGTCGGTGGGGGCGTAAATGGAATCCGAGATGACAATCGAGTATGGAAGCCTTGCGACTGTGTCTATGTCGTCCTGGCACATGCTCAGCGTTATGATCGATGCACGGCCATGTGTCTTTGCGACAAGGTAGGCGGCCAGCTCGACAGGGTCGGCAAAGCCATTCTTCACGCAGGCATCAACCATGTCCAGTCCGATGAACTTCCTATCCTCTTCATCTGTGACTGAGCTGATGATCACACGATCCCACCCAAGGCTCTTCGCATAATTGTCCCATCCATCATACGTACGCTCCAGTGCGTCACGCAGGGCTGCCACTCCCTCAGGATCCTGACATGCCTTGACCACGGCATCAGGTCCCCCTCCTGCGAAAGCCGGGGGGAACATCGACAGCAAGGTGGTGGACCCACCATCATATGGGTAGAAGTCGCACGAGACACGCACTCCTGCGGCCCTCGCCTCCTCAATGATAGCTATGGCCTTGAATATCTCCTTCCG
Organism: uncultured Spirochaetales bacterium; assembly: GCA_944392695.1. Lineage (GTDB taxonomy): Bacteria > Spirochaetota > Spirochaetia > Sphaerochaetales > Sphaerochaetaceae > Bullifex. The sequence continues at coordinate 24,308 of CALXXN010000024.1, forward strand.
CCAATTGGCCATGCCACAGGACTTGAAATGGCTTATCTCAAGGTTCAAATCAAGACATTCCGCGATATCTACAACTTCCCTGATGCTCTGGACCAGGCTGTCCCCCTCTCCCCTGATATGCGTGGCCCATACCAGGTCACTACCGGCGATTGGAGACAGGAGCTTCTTGAAGTCATCTTCCGAGGCATGGCACTCCGGCAGGTACATGAGGCCACTCGAAAAACCATGAAGCCCCTTCCTGACCGCCTCTTCCATGATCTTGTGCGCACGGGCCAGTCCTGTGTCATCCAAGGCTTCCGGGCTGAAACCATTCACAGCGATCCGGAGGTTCCCTGTACCTATCAACGCCCCCATGTTCACAGGCAGGTCCATGGCTGAGAGTGTGTCAACATATCCAGGGAAGGAGCTTATGCCTTCAAAAGCAGGGCCCATGACAGGTTCATCATAATCATCAGCCTGCCTGCGTATTCCTGGATCAGGATTGGCAGGCGTCATCGAAATCCCACAGTTCCCTACGATCGTCGTCGTTATGCCTTGACGTAACATCGCATCCCCGAATGACGGATCCAGGAAGGGCTTGATGTCACAATGCCTGTGCACATCAATGAACCCAGGGGCCAGCACGTAGCCCTCAGCATCAAAAACCTGCTCTGCCGTAGCTGTCCTGCATGACCTGTCAACACGGATGATACGACCGTCATCCACCAATACAGAGGCCTTGTATGAGGCCTTTCCGCTGCCATCGACAATAGTCGCGTTCTTGAAAATGAAACTGGACATGCCAAAAGAATAGCCCTCGCACAAAGGCAATACAACAAGATACATGACAAGCGGAAAAAAAATTTGTCCAGGCTCGAAAACGATTAGTTCACCGATCCATCCATATGAAAATATAATCAGGAGTATTATGAATGATGATTTCACATTCCAAGGCCAGGAGGACATCCCATCCCCCCAGCTGATCTACTACAAGGACAGGATCGAGGAGAACACGAGGCATGCCATCAGCATCGCAGGCAGTCC
>CALXXN010000025.1 GCA_944392695.1 uncultured Spirochaetales bacterium
AGAATGCAGGAAACGGCCAACAAATGGCCGTTCCAAGCGTATTTTTCTATAGTCCTATGAATTCAGGTTCTTTTATTGATTGTGAGACCTTTTATTGTATGTCCATTGCCATCAAAGACGCCACTGAATGGAGTTCCATCCAATGATGCGCTATTTCTTACAGCATTACCAATCGGTGTCCACTCATAGCCAGAAACATCCAAGTCTCCTGCAAGAGAGATGGTCTTACCAGCGAAACTTTCTCCTTCGTTTACAAGCTTCGCAAGACCTGCCAGCTGCGCTTCCGTGGAAAGCTGGAACTCTGAAACACCTTCAGGGGCATTGTCATACCAAGAGGTCTCCGCATTACCCTTCCACTCGCTAGCAAAGACAAGACTGACACCAGTGACAGCTTCCGGAATGCCAGAGATGATTGAAGATGGGTCAGTCCTCTCATAGCTATCGGATCGGAAGGTTCCAACCAAGCCTTGGCAGAATGGTGTGAACTCCATGATGGCGAAGTTCAGTGAGACATCAGAGAACGACATGTCAGACAAAGTCAGATGTCCTGCTCCTGAGTCTGGTGTCCCATAGATATGCCCAGCAACAGCTCCCATGGCCTTGTTGTCATTCGGGTAGCTTGGGTTGACATATGTGATGGACAGGTCGACATCGTTGACCGTGAGACCTGAGACTTTACCCTTGCCAATCAAACCGGCAAGGCCACCAACAGCCTCAAGCTCGCCTGTGACATCCAACCCACTTACACTGACATTATTGAAGACGTTGGATGTATTGCTATACGCAGCGCCGACCATGCCGCCTGCGAAAGATGTCGTCCCCCTGTCTCCTGTAGCACTTATGAAACTACCTGGGAGGCCAGTAACAGAACAACCTTCAATCAACAGTTCGCTCTGAGTCTCAATACGGCCGAGCATGCCACCTGCGTTTGAACCCATGTCAATCGCAATGTCACCAGTGATGTCTACATTACTTATGGTGACACTTTGGTTTGATGCATCACCATCGTTAGGAATGTAGCCAACCAAGGCGCCGCCGAAGGAGTTGCCCTCGATTGCGACATTCTCAATCGTCAGGTTGGAGATTGCGTTGTCTTCAGCACTCACCACACCAAAGAGGCCGATGTAGGAGTTTGTGAAGTTCGCACTCAGGCGCTCTTGTGGTATGTTCAAGTTGCTGATCTTATGCCCCTGGCCGTCGAAACTCCCTGAGAAGACGTGGAAGAACGACTCATCCTCGCCATATGGGTTGCCTGTGTTTGAAACAAGGGAACCGATTGGCGTCCATGCCCTGTCCGCCAGGTCGATATCCTCAACGAGTGTGAATGTCACACCCTTGAATGAAGCACCTTCATTGACCAACTGGGCAAGACCTGCCAGCTGTTCCGCCGTCGCTATCTCATACCCTGTCCTGGGGTTTTCAGCATCATACCAAGAAGTGTCAACAGAACCATCCCAGACATCAGCACCAGAAAGGCGGAAGATGGCATATAACCTCAATCCGGAATCAAGCGCATCCCCCCAGTCCGTGTACATCTGCGTTCCACTCTCATCGAGCGCCCAACCTATGAAGTCATAGCCTTCCTTCGATGGTTCTTCCGCAAGTGGTGCGGAAACAGCGGCTTTCACAAGTGTCTCCTGCCCATCAACCACGTAAGTGATCGTGGTGTCGAGCTGATTGACAAGATCATCAAAGACAGGATCCTGCGAACATCCGGCAAGGATCAAGACCGCAGTAAGTATCAGTACAGGAAACTTCTTCATCACCCACCTCCTAGAAGACCATGCGGACACCGAAGACTATCGGTGTGAGCGCGATGAAGGTACGCACTCCTTCATCAGATATGTGGAACAAGGCTTCAGCTTGCGTCTTCGCGTAGACAGTCCAGCCTCCAAGATCCGACTCAACACCAAGTGAAACCCTGGCTGCAGGGCCATAGCCGAGGCTGTCTCCAGTCATCTCAAGATAGCCACCACCAGATATGGTTATTGGGAAACGCACACGTCCACCTGGGGCGAGAGTGACATCCACATAGGCAGGTATGCGCCAGAGCACACCGTCAGAATGCGGTGTCTCGAATACTGAAGCGCCGACAGTAGCTCCAACAGAGAACCAAGTTGATGGCATGTAGGCGTAATCAACCATGACCTCACCTCCAAGGCCAAGCATGTCAGAGTATTGACCTTCAACCTTCCCTCCTACTTCCATCAGAGGTACCGTGGCTCCGAATGACAGGCCCAGCCCCGTGTCAGCCGCACTCAGAGGCAGGCTGGCAAGCAGGACCAGGAACACGACCAAGATCGTCTTTCTCATTGTTTTCCCTCCATACAACCAAGACATGACAAGAGAGGCCGGGGACAAAGTCCTGGCCTCTGTTTGACGTGTTCAACCTGGTTGCTTGATATCAGATGATCAGAATAGGATACCCCCCATCTAGGGGAAGCGGCTTCATATCTCATGCATGGTAATTGGAATCCGCCTTTTACCATCATGCTTTGATGTTAACACGGCTTTTCAAAGCCCGCCATGCTTTTCGACTTCCTCCTGACAGGGTAGAATCCCCTACATGCTTTATCTTGTGATAGCCATCTGTGTCATACTCTTCCTCTGGTGGAACAGCTGCCTGCCCTTCTACAAGGACAGGAACAAGGAGGAACTCGTAAGTGACGAGTCCAAGTGCTTCTCTCCTGAGTGCAGGTCGATTACCTATGACAGGGGTCGGAAGCGCTGTGTGTTGATGATCCATGGCTACCCTACCGCCCCCAACATGTACGCATATACTGCAAAGAGGCTTGACGAGGCAGGCTTCGATGTCTTCATCCCCTTGATCCCGACCTTCGGTGCGGATCCTGAGGAGTTCAAGAAGACTGAGTTCTCACAGTGGTACAATTATATCGACAAATACTACATGGCATTGAGGAAACGCTATGCGGAAATCCACGTTGGGGGAGTCTCGATGGGAGGAGCGATGACGCTACGTCTGGCAGAAGAGCACTCCTCCACCCCGCTCGCCATGGACAGCATCTTCGTCATCTCCGCCCCTGTCGCCTACAACTGCCTCCATCTTGGCGTTGTGACAAGCTGGGCAGGCTACCTTGCACGTACGCTGGGGCTCTTCGTGAAGACCTTTGGCCTGGGAATCGTCGATGGACGGCCAGATGGGGATGATGGCAACGAGGAATGGCGTGGCTACAAGGGTGTCGTGATCCGCCATGGCCTGTCATTGCAGACAGCCTTCAACCGCATACGCCGGGACCTTGGACGGATATCAGTCCCAATGTTCATCATGCATGACAAGAACGACAGGACCGTACCATACAAGAACCTCGACCTGATCGCACGTGGCTGCGGTGGGAACGTGAAGGTGCGGCGTGATGTCGAGATGGATAAGAAGTGGAAGCATAGCCACCACTCATTATTGATGTATCATTCAGTACAGGAAGGCTACACAGATGAGATCATCGCCTTCCTGGAAAAAGGAGGGGGCAGATGAAGCGCCAGGATTACATTTCATGGGATGAGTATTTCATGGGGGTCGCCATGCTCTCATCAATGCGCAGCAAGGATCCGAACACCCAGGTTGGAGCCTGCATAGTCAACAGTGAGCGCAAGATCGTGGGTGTTGGTTACAACGGCTTCCCGCGTGGATGCTCTGATGACGAACTCCCCTGGGACAGGGAGGGCGGCTGGCTTGATACCAAGTACCCCTATGTCTGCCATGCAGAGCTCAATGCGATCCTCAATTCCATCGGAGGGGACCTCAGGGGCTGTACGCTCTATGTCGCCCTGTTCCCATGCAATGAGTGCGCCAAGGCAATCATCCAGTCAGGCATAAAGAAAGTCATCTACCTGTCTGACAAGTATGCTGACACAGATGGCACCAAGGCCAGCCGCCTGATGCTGACCCAGGCGGGAGTGGAACTGCACCAGCTCCGCCCTGAGCGGAAGGAGCTGGTGATCCACTTCTAAGTCAGTTGGCGAAGAGCTGGTCGAGGTTGGCCCTGACAGTGGCCTCCAAGGCTCCTGGTGCGACCTCCTCTGGGAAGTTTCGCCAGACGATGTAGCGTGCGCCGCTGACTTCGGCGAGGGGTTCTGCGATTGGGTTGTGGACATTGTCTATGACAAGGTCCCAGTCCCCTTCTGAGGCCGCCTGGAGGTCTGAGGGCGTGAGCTCATTACCACCAAAGACATGGACTATGTCGAGTCCAATGTCCTGGGCAAGCGGGGTCTGCATCGTATGGCAAGCCACGCGGAGGCCATCAAGGCCTTCAGATGCGACCCTGGCGGCGGCTTCATCAAGCATCGCCACATATGAGTCATAACGCGGACTCGTACCTGTGTAGGAGGCGATCAGCTGGGCTTGCTCGATGACATTGGCCCTGTCATTACCCGTGTTTATCCGGATATCAACACGGTCAGGGGATGTGATCCCCTCGCTGATCGTCGACATCATCCTTTCATAACCTGCTGCGATGAAATAATCCGCTTCCTGCAGGCGGACGATATCAGAAGGTGTGAGCTCGTACTCTGGTGGATGCCTCAGCTCGGCAGGTGCCAATGCCGTGACATCATCAACACCGGCCAGGTCGGCGAAGGCCGCCGTCCAGGATGTCGATGCGATGACAGATGAGCTGTCGACAGCCTCAGCCGCGCCAGATGCGCACAGAGGCAGGAGGGCCGCCATGAGCAGCATGGCGCCCAGGATCAGTTTGCGGATCATATCAATCCTCCTTGCGTCTTGGTATGAGGATATAGGCTACGGCACTCGCCAGGGCCGTCATGCCAGAAGGTGGCAGGTCAAAGGCCAGGGAGAGCAGGAAGCCTGTAAGTGAGACGATGAGACCTATCAGGGATGAAGAAACCAGGAGCCCTTTCACACTACGTGCCCTCTTCAAGGCGCAGACAGCTGGCAGCAGCAGGAGGGCGTCAATCAAGAGGGCCCCTATGAAACGCATGGACAGAGTGACAGCGAAGGCAGTCAGGAAGACCATGGCATCCTCATGGAGGACCATGTGCCTGGACGAGGTGTAAGCCACATCCCTGTCAAAGAAGAGGAGCATGATGCGCTTCCTGAAGGCCACGGTGTAAGCGATGATCAGGATGGAAAGCGCGATGAAGGCGGCGAGCTCCACACCGTGTATAGTGAATGGGGAACCCCAGAGGAGCTCCAGGGTGTCCTTGCTTGGCACATCAGCAACCTGGGTAATCAAGGCGGCAAGCGCCACTGCGAGCACCATCAGGAAGGCGGATGAGAGCCCAAGATCCATGCCACCCCGCCGAGAGAGGCGCAGCATCAGCATCACGGTGAACACGGACACGATGATGTAGAGTGGCAGCTGGGGCAGCTCAAGCGCCAATGACACAGCTCCCGCCAACAGGAGCGCATGCATCAGCGTATAGCGGAGCAGCAGCATGTTCAACCTGATCACCATGACACCAGCCAGGGGGAAGGACGCCCCAGCGAAGAGCAAGGCCACAAGGGCACGTTGCACAGGGGCAAGCATCAGGAGGCTAAGCAAGGCGCCCTCCTTCCAGATGGAGTCTTGGCCATGAAAGCGCTTCGGACAGCAGCCTGTCGTGGTTGACGAGGATCATGGTAGGCATCTCATCCGTGCTCAGGGAGGAGATCATGTCAGCGAAGCGGATCCGGCTCTCCTTGTCGAGGCTGGCCGTAGGTTCGTCCAAGAGGAGGAGCTTCGCCTTGGATGCCAGGACACGGGCAAGGTCGACACGGGCCTTCTCCCCTCCCGAGAGGGAGAAGAAACGCCTGTCGGCCAGATGCCAGGCGCCAGTACGCCTCAGTGCGAGTTCGACCTCACCATCCCTATCAACAGTGCCTCCAGGGAGGGTCAGTGCGACGACCTCACGGCAGCTGAAAGGAAAGCCCTGCCCCTCCTTGAACTGCTTCACATAGCCGATTGGTGGTGGTACTGGAGAGCCATCGTAGAGGATCTGTCCAGAGGAAGCTTTCTCAAGCCCCAGGATCAGGCGCAGCAGCGTCGTCTTGCCAGAACCGTTCTCCCCTTCAAGGAGGACGGCATCACCCTTCTCCAGATAGAGGGAGAGCCCATCCAAGATCTTCTTGGAACCATAAGAGAAACTTAGATTGTCGATACGCAGAGGAATGCCAGTCGTGAGACCTGCCTTGCGGCGCAGGGCCTTGTAAGCCTCATCGACAGCCATGTCAGGGCTGATCATCGTCTCAGTGACGCACTTGATCCGCTCGACACGCTTCGTGTAATGGACTTCCACCCCATGGCGCTTGTAGACCTCGATCGCGGCATCGCTGATCATGTCTATGTTGACATGCCTCACTCCAAGCCGGACACCGAGAAAGGCCGCAGCACAGCCTGCGATGCTGTCGTGGACGGAAAGCATGCCTTTGACCTCATATCCTTTCAAAAAGGCCTCAGCCTCGAAGAGGGGATGCAGCCACTTGCCTCCACTGCGGAAGATGAGTCCGCTTTCATCAAAAAGCTCCAGGGAATCGCCCTCCTCCAAGGGCGAGAGATAGCTATCCATGGACGTGATGTTAGGACAGCCTGTAACGGGCTGTCAATTTCAATTGCTGGATGCCCTATAAGCAGGACGCATGGCAACCATAACCCCTGGCTATTTGAAGACCTCAAGCTTGGAGAAAGCATCCCTCAGTCGTAACGCGATGCGTGGCATTGGTTCTGCAATCGTCAATGCAGCAAGGGTCTTGAGCAAGGTGGTCTTGTTGATCACTGCGATGACCTCATCCAGGGTGGGACCTCCTGGCACGACACCGACAGCGGCCACCATGTCCTCAGGATTGAGCACATCAAGATCGAAGTGGATGAGGACATGTTTCTTGTCATCACGCCCCAGCCACTCATCCAGGCCATCAAGGTCATCCCCACCGGTATAAGCCATGCCAAGTTCCTAATGACGCCGCTTCATCTCGTACATAGAGAGGGTCAGCATGGCGGTGATATCAGCATCACCCAGCCCCATGCAGGCCGCAGCCGCCATGGCATGGAAGCCCTCATAAGAATCCCCTGGCAACGTGATGTCAGGATGGGCATCGATCCAGATCATGGCCACATCCCCATCAAGGCGCCCCGCCATCCAGGTGAATGGGGCGACGGAGACAGCACACTCTCCACCAAGCACCAGCACCCTGTCAGGCCCATGCTCATCGAGTATGGTGAAGGTGGCCTCAAGCTGTTTCATGATGATGTCCTTGTCGAGTACACCGTCAGTGGATACCCGCCCTCCCCATTCCATGTCGATGGGGACCTTGGCCCGGACATACCCCTCGGAAGGCACAATGAGATCGAGGATGGAGGAGCCAAGTGAATAACCACGGGAACTCGTGGAAGCAGGAAAAGATGGGAGCCAGTGGGCGATCGATGCACCCTGCCACTGGCCGTTGAGCAAACGCAAAGTCTTCATGTCCTGGATGTTCCCATGACAGGGGTTCTTCTTCAAGACAGGGGTCCATTATCCAACGTGATGCATGATTGACTTTCCACCCCCCTGCTTTAAAATGTGATATGGCATTGGTATCACAGACCGCTGTTGACCAGACAGAAGCTAAGCGGCCTTTGCCAAGACCTGGAAAGAGGGGTTTTCTGGCGTGTACAGGGTGAATATCAATGGAACATGGCATGTCGTGGAGCACGACATGAAGCTGCTTCGCTACCTCAGGGACGTACTTGGCCTGACAGGTACGAAGGATGGCTGTTCTGAAGGTGCCTGTGGGGCCTGCACAGTCCTCGTCGATGGACGCAAGACCAAGGCCTGCGTACCCCTCATGTCAAAGCTTGATGGCAAGAGCGTGATCACGATAGAAGGTCTCAGCCAGAGGGAGAAGGATGTCTACTCCTATGCCTTCGGCAAAGTCGGTGCGGTCCAGTGCGGCTTCTGCATCCCTGGCATGGTGATCTCAGCCAAGGGCCTGATCGACACGACTCCAGACCCCACAAGGGAGGATGTCAAAAAGGCGATCAGGGGCAACATCTGCCGCTGCACAGGCTACGCCAAGATCGAGGAGGCCATACTCCTGGCTGCACAAATCATCCGTGAAGACCTGCCAATCCCAGCTCCAGAGGCAGACGCCTCGATCTCAGGACGCATGATGAGGGTCGATGCCAAGGAGAAGACGCTTGGAACAGGCATCTACACTGATGACATCCACCTGCCGGGCATGCTACATGCCAAGTGCCTGCGCAGCCCCTACCCAAGGGCACGCGTCCTCTCAATCGACACAAGCAAGGCAAGCAGGCATCCTTCCTGTGTCCGCATGGTCACGGCTGCCGACGTTCCTGTGAATGAACATGGACACCTCATCAAGGACTGGCCTGTCTTCATCGCACCAGGGGGGCTGATCCACTACACAGGCGATGCAATCTGCATGGCGGTCGCCACGAGGGAGGAGGACCTTGCGGACATCCTCTCGCTTGTCGAGGTGGAATACGAAGTCCTGCCTGGTGTCTACGACGCCCATGAGGCGCTCAAGGACGAGATCATTGTCCACGAAGGAAGGAGCAACCTGCTCTCCCATGAGCGTATCATACGGGGAAATGCGGAGGAGGTGCTCTCCAAGTGCGCCCATGTGGTGAGCCAGTCGTTCTCCACAGGGCACACCGAACACGCGTTCATGGAGCCTGAATGCGCAGTCGCTGAATATGATGGTGATGTCCTCACGGTCCACACCTCGGGGCAGAGTGTCTACGATGAACATGAGGAGATCTGCCACATGCTCGCCCTGCCCGCTGACAAGGTACGTTGCATCAGCGCCTTGGTTGGTGGTGGCTTCGGAGGCAAGGAGGACATGTCGGTACAGCACCATGCCGCACTAGCGACCTGGCTTGTGAAGCGCCCTGTCAAAGTGAAGCTCTCCCGTCAGGAGAGCCTGCTGGTGCATCCCAAGCGCCATCCCATGGACATGGCTCTCCGGGTAGGTTGTGACGAGAAAGGCTTCTTGAAGGCGATGACCTGCACGATAACAGCAGACACAGGAGCCTACGCCTCCCTTGGAGGTCCTGTACTCCAAAGGGCCTGCACCCATGCCGCAGGGCCTTACAATTACCAGGACATACATATCGAGGGTTTTGGCCTGTACACGAACAACGTGCCATCAGGGGCCTTCAGGGGCTTCGGTGTCACCCAGTCCTGCTACGCGCTCGAGGAATGCCTCGATGTACTTGCCAAGGAAGTCGGCCTTGACCCTTGGACCTTCCGCTATCAGAACGCACTACGCCCTGGTGACATCATGCCCAATGGCCAGGTCGCTGGACCTGACACAGGCATCAGGGAATGCCTCGAAGCCGTCAAGGAAGCCTACTTCTCCTCTGACCGCACAGGCCTCGCCTGCGCACTGAAGAACAGTGGCATAGGTGTTGGCAACATCGACACAGGACGCTGTGTGATCTCAGTTGAAGATGGCATGGTCCATGTCAGGACCTCAGCAGCCTGCATGGGCCAGGGGCTTGCGACTGTCATGACACAGATCGCCGCAGAGACCGCAGGGATCGACCCCGCCCTTGTCATAGTCGAACGTCCTGACACGGCACGTACTCCTGATAGTGGCACGTCGACCGCATCACGCCAGACAGCCTTCACAGGGGAGGCGGTGCGCCGTGCGGCAGAAGAGCTCAGGACGGCCTTGGAGGACCAACGCCTCACAGAGCTCGAAGGCAGGGTGTTCAAGGCGGAGTTCAGCTTCGACACGGACCCGATCAACTCAGACAAGCCAAACCCAGTCTCCCACCTCGCCTACAGCTACTCAGCCCAGGTCGCACGCCTGGATGAGGATGGCAAGGTGGCCGAGGTCTGGGCCGCCTGTGATGCGGGTACCGTGATCAACATGACAGCAATCGAAGGCCAGGTCGAAGGTGGTGTCGTGATGGGCGTGGGTTACGCGATGAGTGAACGCTTCATCGTCGAGGAAGGCCAGGTGAAGTCACGCTACGGTACATTAGGCCTCCTGCGTTCCACAGATGCCCCTGTCATCCATACGGTCCTTGTGCACGGACCTGGCAAGAGCCCCTTCGCCTATGGAGCGAAGGGTGTTGGAGAACTCTGCACGATACCGACAGCGCCTGCAATCGGCAACGCACTATACCGTCTCGATGGCAAGGTACGTGACCACCTGCCCATGGAGCCACTGTCCAGGGCCTAGGGATGCAGGATCCTGAAGGCCTTCAGCATCGACTCCTCCAGATGGCTCTTGAAACGGGGTGATGCTTCCTTTATGGCGTCAAGGACCTCCACCTGGGTACGTGGACATGAAAGTCCAAGGCGTAGGACGACATGCTTGTCAAGGACACGGAAGGCGGGGACATTGAATCGCTTCGCCACAGTCTCCCGGGCGATGTAGTACTGCTTCATCGCCTCCTTCTGCTCCTTTGTCATGCGCCTCCAGTCACCGAGCTTCGTCCAACCAGGCTTCGGCTCAGCTGCCTTCAGGTGGCGCATCGTTGCATCACACTGGCGGGCAAGCCCCTTCTCCTCCACTTCCCTACGCAGGATGTCCTCAAGCTCCATCAGATGGGCTACATCCAGTAGGGCGTAGTCAGTCTGCTCCTGGGATAATGGACGGCGCAACCAGTTCGTCTGCTGCAGCTTCTTCTTATCAAGACCATCCAAGCTGTCAAGACCAAGGTACTTGCCCTCAAGGCCAAGGAGGTTGCCCTCCCAGCCGAGTGCAAGGGCGTAGACACGTATGTCACAGATCGAGGCGATCTTGCAGCCATATTTCTTATAGACCAAGGCCATGTCGCTCTGGCAGTCGAACCAGACCTTCTTCACAGGAGATGACAGGAAAGAGACCAGCGCCGGAGTATGGAGACGTGGCGAACGCGGGTCGATGATATAGTAGCCATCCCCGTCATTCACCTGGATGAGGCAGAGGTGCTCACCATAGATATGGAGGTTGAACTCTCCCTCGAAATCCATCGCTATGCGCTCCTTCCTGTTCCACAGCGCACTCATCTCATCTAGCTGGTCATCGTTGTCAATCCAAGTGAAATCCATGGCGCCATGATAGCAGGATCCGTCTTAATATTGTACGCTTGACGCGTTATGGAAAGAAAGCAGAAGGCAAGATGGACACAGACCGTCCTCTGCGTCCTGGTTTTGATCTCACTGGTCGCAGATTTCGTCACAGGTCAGCCTGGTGCGACCAAGATGTATGCTGTCATAGCACTGGTCCTTGTGCTCATCTTAGATCCCGTATTGAGGCTGGTCACCAAGACGGAGCTGAGCTACCCTGTGCTCCTCGCAGACCTCATCTTCATAGTCGAGGCATCCTACTTAGGCAACAAGTACGATTTCTACCACCGTTGGGCAGGTTACGACATCGTCCTGCACCTGCTCTCAGGTGTCCTGATCGGGCTCACGCTCTATGAAGTCTTCTTCCCTGAGGAGATCCGGAGGAACACAGGGTTGCTGTGGCGGCTCGTGCTCCTGGTCATCATCTGCATCGCGGCGGCAGGCTTCTGGGAGATCCTCGAGTTCTTCTCCGACATCATCACAGGAGGGGACAGCCAGCGCAACCTTGTCTACGAGTGGGAGTTCTTTGGGCGCGAGGGGCAGAACCCTGCTATCAGGGATTCGATGAACGACATGATCAACGGAACAGTTGGCGGCCTTGCAAGCGCCTTGGTCGTGTTCCTCCGGGAAAGGAAGGCCATCCATGATAAACATTGAAGACGCAGCCTACATCACTTACTTTGACGATCTTCCTGATGATTTGAAGAAGCGGATCCTCGCCCAGTCCAATGCACACGTGTCCCCAAAGGGCTCCATGGCGCACAGTGCAGGCGATGACTGCAAGGGTGTGGTAGTGGTCACCTCAGGCCAGCTCAGGGCCTATGCTGACGCGGATGGGCACAAGGAGATCACGCTCTACAGGCTCTTCCCCTACGACATGTGCCTCTTCTCATCATCATGCCTCTTCCCTACAGCCCTGGTACCAATCTCGCTCGAAGCCGAGGAGGACAGCCGTTTCATCACAATCCCCACCCCGCTTTTCAAAGAGATGGAAGCCTCTGACAGCCGCTTCGCCTCATTGGTGAACTCTGTCAGCAGGGAGCGTTTCTCAGACATCTTCACACTGCTTGATGGAGTCTTGAACAAGAGCATCACTGAGCGCGTTGCGGAGCTCCTCCTCGACGAAGCCTCACTGGCGGCAGCGGATGAAGTGCACCTGACGCAGGAGAAGATGGCAAGCCACCTGGGCAGTGCCAGGGAAGTGGTGACAAGGGCGCTCAAGGGCTTGCAGGAACGTGGCCTGATCGATGTCGGACGTGGCGTCGTGCGTATCACGGACAGGAAGGGCCTTGAGAAGCTCGCCAGCCCACCAGACGGTGCTGTGTGACATCATCACTGTCCCCTGCCACTCCTTGGTGTTATATTCACATACAGAGATAACGCAAGTGATCAGGAGGAAACAGAAATGGCAGTGATGCATATAAACGAAGCAGATTTCAAGAAGGAGGTCCTCGAGTCCAAGGGCACCGTCCTCGTCGACTTCTTCGCGACCTGGTGCGGCCCCTGCAAGGCCCTCGCCCCCATACTCGACAAGGTGGCAGAGGCACATCCTGACGTCAAGGTTGTCAAGGTCGATGTCGACCAGGCGAACGACCTCGCCGTCCAGTACCAGGTCATGGGTGTGCCAACGATGATTGTCTTCCGCGATGGCAAGGAAGCCCAGAAGGCTGTCGGCTTCCGCTCACAGGACGCAGTCGAAGCTCTTATCAGCTGACCTAGCCCTGGCGGAAGTCCACCTCATAAGGCATCTCCTCCTCACGACGATGCTTGTCCACAAGCTCCTGTGAGAACGGGATGCCTTTTTCTTTTGCTTCCTTCCAGGCCCTGTAGGTGAACCAGCCATCAGACCAGAGGCGGCTGCCCTCCCTTATCGAGACAGGCTCACAGGAATAGGACTCATCAAGGAAGTCAGTCATGCCAAGTGCCAGGGCGGCACCGTGCATGGCGTAGCGTATGCAGGGATCCGTCTTCATCCCATCATCAAGTCCCTCGTAGATCCTCCAGGCCTCATCATAGGCTTCCATCTTGGCAAGCAACTCAAGACAGCCCAGTACATAACAATAAGAGCCTGTCTGACAGAGGCAGGATGCCACAGCGGAGAGGGCTTCATCAATCTCACCCTTCCTCATGTAGGCGTGCGCGAGTGAGTACTGGGCAAAGGGGCCAGGCAATGTTGAGAAAACCTTCACGGCCTCATCCAGCCGCCCTTCATCAAGCATCATGACAGCACGTACAGTCCTGGCACCCTCATCGTCCAATGCGGCAAGCCTCTCCTCCCAGCGGGAATCAAGCATGTAGGAGACAGGAATGCCATCTTCCATGAGGAAGGATGGCTTGCGCCCCTCAAGGAGGTCCAGCCAAGGCTGCTGCTGGACACCAAGCGACTCATCAATGACAGGAAAGCCATGCTTCGACGGCAGGCCTGAGAGCCTGTCCTCCAAGGCAAGCCAGCCCTCACCCATGTGGAGCACTTCATCGATTGGTGAGAAGATTGAAGAACGGGAAAGTCCGAGCCCTGTTCTTATCAAGCTTTCAGGAATCTCACGGTCAAGGACTGCTTTGACACGCCCTCTCGCTTCAGCCATGTCACCATCGCCGATACCAGGTTCCGCTTCCGCTCCTGAGAAGGCCTGGATGAAGTCCCACTGTGCTCCTGCAGGTATCACAAGGCTGTGAAGCTGTGTGCGGCCGAAGCCTGCCTGGACTTCGACGTAAGCCCCCTTGCCAGGCATGGAGAGGTAGTCACGCCAATGGCGTCCTCCCTGGTGCGTGCCCCAGCAGAACATCTTGCGGTAGCGCAGCGCCTCACTTGAGCGCTCGAGGAAGAGATGTCCATCCGTGTAGGAAGAGACCTCCCAGGCCTTGTCGATGCCACTACCGTTCTGGAAGAAGTATTCGTTGGAATAGGCGGTGAAGTTCTCAGGATAGCTGAAATCCACACCCTCCTGCACTTCAGGGATGTAAGGAAGGCGGCCATGCACCATGAGGCGGCGCCCATCAGGGCCGAGGGATGACATGTCTATGTAAATCATCTCATCAGTCGCCGAGAAGATCCTCTGCCCCGCCTCTTCCGCTATCGCCGTATTCGTCCACCAATAGAAGGGCTTCGCCTCGTCATAAGGATTGACCACACGTACATAGGCAAGGAGCACACGGCCTGAGAGGCGCAGCTCAACAGACCACAGCAGGCCGCTCACCCGCTCCATGTCCCAGAGTAAGACAGAGTCCCCACGCCTAGCAGCGAAGACGGATGAACAGGTCGATGTCGCATGTCCCAGGCGTCCAAGATTCCACTCGATACCACCAGAGAACCAGGCACTGCGGATCGCCAGGTCAGCAAACCTCAGCGAGGGGTTGTCATAGACGATGTCGCGTCCATTGTCCTTGTCGTAGAGGAAGGCGACGCGACCACCAAGCCCTGGGTAGATACCAGCTTTCAAGTGCTCGTTCTCGAGGACTATCGTCTTCACATGGGCTGTTCCAAGCTCCCTGGAGAAACCAGCCTGGTCACGATAAGGGAGTATGCGGCGGTTGTTCTCGACACCAAAACCCTCCCTCTCCTCTGGAAGCAGCTTTGATTCATCAAGGGGCTTGGAAAGTGGCAGGTCCCTATATCGCGGAAGTGGGTCCTCGACTATCCTCGTGGATCCAGGAAGGCAGCGGTCAATGACTGAAATCCGGCTCATGTGATGTCATCCTCCTCACAGGCAAGGCAGATGATACATCAGCCCAAATGGCTTGTCATTGCAGAAAACTGCTTTTGATTTCCGTTTTCCTGCTCTTCTCAGGACAGGTTCCACCAGATGAGACAAGGATCATCCTCCAATGGAACCAGGACGCCATCAAGACAGTGGGATATCCTTGTTCCTGACTTCCATGACAAAGCTGTCAGCTGCCAGCTTGTCGATCTTCTCCTGTATCCGTGCCTGGTTCTGGTCATCAAGATTTGCATTCCACTCATCCAAGAGGAAGAGCCTTACCTGCTTCTGCAGCCGTGCCTCAACAAGCTCATCCATATCAGCGCGGACCCTCTGTCCAGTCGAATATTCTTTATTGGAGCTATCCGCGAAATATAAATCCAGGTGATTGGAGTAGAAGAAGGCATCATGGCCAAAAAACTCTTTGATCTTCATCAACAACGTAGTCTTCCCTGCTCCATTCCCACCTATCAACAACATGTGGTTTCCCGTAGTTGACCCGATACAACTGCTGATGAAGGAAATGCAGTCATCAAATGAATCAAACTTACGCTCCTCATGACCATGGATGAAGGTGAGCCTGGACCAGTCGATATCCCCTTGGTAACAGGAGGCATCCACGATCTTGCCAGAAGCCTTCACGAGCATGCGCACCTTCTCACGTATCCCCAAGAAGGCAGCCAGGTCCTCGATGACCAGGCTCAAGTGCTGGATATTGTTCACGTGGCGCGGCAGCGTGACGACAATGGCGGTGAGGAAGCCTGTATCTTGAGGCTCTGAGAACAGGATCCGCATGATGACGATTGTGATGGGGATGATGCTGACAGCGATGATTCCAAGTGAGAGCAGGTTGCTGGCAAGCTTGAAATCAATCTCAGCGTTCCTGGCCCCCTCAGCACTCTTGTTGAATTCCTTCTTCCAGAGGCTCCAATTGTATTTGTTGCCAACAAGAATGGTATCCCACCCAGGGAACATGATTGATTGGACGCGACCTTGCTTCTCCTGGGATACGGCGCTTTTGCGGGCAATCGTCCTCCCTGAGAACTTGATGCTGATGATAATGATGAATACAGATACCAAGTAAGCAAGCAGGAACTGGCTTGTCAGGGCGGAACTGATGACAGCGATGTTGATCACCACATTCAAGACAAGGGATACGAAGTCATCCAAGAAGTCATATGCCTCATTGATGACAAGCCAGGTCTGGTTCTGGAAGAAAGCCTGGTGCCCACTGTTATAAGCCCTGTCCGTCCTCAAGTACGGACAGGCGAAGAGGTTCTCTTCATATAAGCCGACATGCTTTTTGAATGCGCTGTACTTCGCTTTCACAAGGAAGCGCTCATTGAATATGCGAGGTACGAAGACAATGACAAGGGAAAACACGAAGCCCAGGAGCCACACCAAGGCCATGCGACCGCCTAGGTCCAAGCCCAGTTGGATCATGAAAAATGTCGATGAACCTACTATCAGCTGTTGGATGACAGCGGACAGCAGCCAAGGAAAGCAATATTTGTTGATCAGGGTGTTCATAGTCCAATACTCCAGTGGAGGCAGTTGCCATTCCGTAGCGCAGGGCAGCAGCCTCTGCGGAATGGCTTGCAGTCAATATTCCGACAGCAATCCCAAGAGTCCGTATCCTGGACCCTGGTTATCATTCATGAAGGATTCTTGCGCTCAAGGAGTGATGATGGACATGTCTTGATGCTACTTCATCAAATGTGATTCATCAACAGGAAAACGTATGCCAGGGAAGGGCCTGTGTTGACAATTGGAGAAACACGGACACATCATTAATCAGAATAACAAACAAGGGGTATTTGAATGATTAAGAAACTGCTGATTGTCTTGCTAGCCGCCTCTGTCATGCTTTTCTCATCTTGCGCAAGCGAGCAGGAGAAGATGTACGACGAACTTGTGTACGGACTCAAGGGGCTGATTGATGATGCCGGCCTGTCCGCCGAAGACCAGGCCATTGTCGATGAAATCATCGATGAGTACAAGGCTGGGATGAAGAACGCACAGACAGAGGAGGAAATCGAGGATGTAGGAGAAGAAGCTGCGGGCAGTCTGACCTTTACAGCCCTCTTCTGCGTATCAGGAGAAGAACTCGATGCCTTCTTCGCTGAGTACGAAAGCAAGTACCCAGGAGTCCTCTGATACGGAAATGGCCGCTTCTGACAAGCGGCCATTACTTTCTTTCAGCGTTTAGCCATCATGCGTTTGACCAGGCGGTCTCCTATGACCTGGATCAGCTCGACCATCACCAGGAGGACGATGACGGCTGCGACCAGGTAGCTGGGGCGGAAGCGCTGGTAACCATAGCGGATCGCAAGGTCGCCAAGTCCACCACCACCAATCGTACCAGCCATGGCCGAATAACCAATCAGGTTGATGATCGTCAGCGTGAGCCCGCTCATCAAGGATGGCATGGCCTCAGGGATCAGGACCTTGTAGACCAGCTGCCAGTTCGTCGATCCCATGGCCTTGGCAGCCTGTATCACGCCAGGGTCCACTTCCTTCAAGGCCGACTCGATGATGCGTGCGACGAAGGGTGCTGCTGCGATTGACAGCGGGACGATCGCGGCCTTGGTTCCGATGCTTGTACCCACGATCAGACGCGAAAGCGGGATCAGGACGATCAAGAGTATGATGAAGGGGAAGGAACGCAGTACGTTGACAATCCTGGAGAGCACATTGTTGAAGACAGGTGATGGGATGATCCCCCCTTCACTCTCCTTCCCTGTCACATGGAGGAGGACGCCAATAGGAAGACCCAGGACCAGGGAGAAGATCGTAGAGAAGAAGACCATGACAATGGTCTGTCCAGTTGCACTCAGGACCTGCTGTATCATCTGATCCATCTCACTCACCCTCCACGCTGACACCGTGCTTCTTCAGCATCTCCAAGGCGATGCGCACATGCTGCTCGTCAGGTCCGATGTCTGTGACCATGACGCCAAGCTCCTCACCACCGACCTCCTGGACTCCAGCCGCCCTGATATTGAAGACCGCCCCTATCTCATTGGAGATGATGCTGATGATCGGCTCATCGGTTGTACCACCACGGAAGCGCAATGTGAAGCGTCCCCCCTCGGTCGACCAGCGTACGATCGAGTCCTTTACGTTCGTCAGGTTCGAGAGGAAGTCCTTCGTGACCTCGCTGCGCGGGTTGGCGAATACGTCGGAGACCATGCCCTCCTCGACAACGCGTCCAGCATCGAGGACGGCGACGCGCTCACAGGCATCACGCACGACCTCCATCTGGTGGGTGATCATGACGACTGTCAGGTTCATCTTCGCCTGGAGTTCCTTGATTAGGGCCAGGATGGAACGTGTCGTCTGGGGGTCGAGGGCGCTGGTCGCCTCATCGCAGAAGAGGATGTCTGGCTTGCAGGCCAGAGCACGGGCGATCGCCACACGTTGCTTCTGGCCACCAGAAAGGGTCGAAATCGGGGCGTTCCCCCTGCCCTCGAGTCCGACCAGGCCCAGCAGCTCATCAACCCTCGCCTTGATATGTTCCTTGTCCATACCGCAGATCTCCATTGGATAGGCGATGTTGCCTGCGGCGTCACGTGAGGAGAAGAGGTTGAAGTTCTGGAAGATCATGCCGATACGGCGGCGGCGGCTGATCAGGTCCTTGCCCTCAAGGCCATCGACACGCTCGTCATCGTACCAGACCTCGCCGGCATCAGGCTTCTCGAGCATGCTGACAAGGCGGACAAGCGTGGACTTGCCAGCACCTGAGCGCCCTATGATCCCATATATCGTATTGTCGGGGATTGAGAGGGAGACATCCTGTACGGCATGCAGGCTCCCGTAATCCCGCTTCAAGTTCTTCAGTGTTATGCGCATCTGCTTCACATCCTGTGATTTGAATCCCTTTTTGTATAGCAGAAAAGGGAGGATGTGCGCAATTCTCAGATCCGCTCGAAGACGCCCTTCTCACGGTTCTTGCGCACTTCCCCCGAACGGAAGACCTGGCCACCCATGACGATGTAGACGCCAGGAGCCAGCAACTGGACGCTTGTCATCGCACAACCGAGGTTGAAGACAGCATCCGAGTCCTCAAGGGCATAGGGGATCATCGCACCTGTGAACACGAAGATATGCTTGTCATCCTCCGGGCAGGAAGCCTTGAGCAGCTCAGCAGTCTTCACCATCGTGTCAGTGCCATGGACGATCACGACACGGCGCTCCATGCAGGAGAGCGCATCATCGACAATGACCTTCCTCTGTTCCTCTGTCATGACAAGGCTGTCGACAGCGAAGAGGGAGTCGAGGTGGACAGGCAGCGTCACCCTGGCCTGGTGAAGTATGCGTGGGAGCTGTGACTCATGGAAGGTCAGCTCACCTTTGACAGCATCGTATAGCTTGTCGAAGGTACCTCCAGTCGTGATGATACGGATCCTTTCATCAAGCATCACCTTCCTCCTCAAGTGTCTTGAAAAGCGCCTGGCAGCCCATGAGGACGTCATGGTAGCAGGCTTCGAAGTCCATGGTGTACCAGGGGTCTGCGACATCACGCTCCACTCCTGCATAGGAAAGGAGGAGATGTGTCTTGTCGTCGTGGGGCAATATGCGGGCAAGATCCCAGAGGTTCTCATCATCCATCGCGATGATCAAGTCCCACTTATAGTAGTCATCACTTACAACCCGGCGCGCCCTCTTACCTGAGCAATCAATTCCAAGCCCATTGAGCAGACGCCTGACAGGAGGATAGACAGGATTGCCTATCTCCTCACTTGTCGTGGCAGCTGATGCGATGATGTAACCATCCTCACGCCCGGCTTCCTGGACGATGTCCTTCATGACGAACTCAGCCATGGGCGAACGGCAGATGTTGCCGTGGCAGATGAAGAGTATCTTGTGCACGGCCGCATCTTAACACAAGGTCAGGAGACTTAGGAAGCCAAACGAATGGGCATGGGCACAGTAGTTCCTGACACTGCGCTCCGAGATATTTCATTTTCTTGCAATTTCAGCAACTGAAAGGTACCGCATCGCCTTCGACCGTCATCAATCAAAAAAATGACACCATCAGTACATCACATCATCGGCAAGAAATCCAGCAAAGCATCACACTAGACAACACATTTTTGCCGTTATCGGAAATCACAATCAGCCTATCAATGAAATCCACTTCACTTCCACCAGTTGCAAGGGGATCAGCAGTCAGGAGGTTTTGGAGCGTCTCATCAGCACCAGCCCCACGGCATCAGCAATGGCCCAACCTATGGGGATCGAGGCCCAGATCCACAGATAGCCGAAGGACGGTGCCAAGGCATAGGCCAAGGCGACACGGGTACCCAATGAGAGCACTGTCAGCAACAAAGACACCCCAGGGCTGCCTACAGCCCTGAAGTGGCCATAGAGCAGGAAGAGGATGGCGATAAGGATGTAGAACGAGCCCTCGATCCTCAAGTAGCCAACACCGACGTCTATCACAGCAGTCTGTCCACTGTCGACGAAGATGCCCATGAGGAGATGGGCCAACAGGTTTACGACCAGGCTGATGAGCAGGGAGAAGAAGCATGTCATCAGCAAAGCATCCCTGGTACCCCTGGCCACCCTGTCAGCCTTGCCAGCACCCCTGTTCTGTGAAATGAAGAAGGAGTAGGCGTTGCCAAAGTCCTGCACAGGGAGATAGGCGAAGGAATCGACCTTGACCGCTGCGGCGAAGGCCGCCATGACAGTGACTCCGAAGGAATTCACAAGGCCCTGGATCATCAGGATCCCAAAGTTCATCACTGACTGTTGCAGACAAGTCAGGTAGGAATAGGAGAACACTTCTTTTATGTCACGCCGTCCTACATGCCAGTGGTGGGATGAAGGCAGCAGGCCGCGTCTGAGGACCAGGCAATGGACCAGGAGACCGATGGCCGAGACATACTGGCTGATCACTGTGGCGATCGCAGCTCCATCAACCCCCATGCCTAGTGGTACGACGAAGACCAGGTCCAGGATGATATTCAACACTACTGAGACTGCGAAGTAGACAAGAGGTGTCCTGGAGTCCCCCGTACTCCTCATGAGGGCACCAAGGCAATTGGACACAAGTGTGGCAGGAATACCGAGGTAGATGTACCACAGATAGCTCTCCAGCATGGCAGAGATGTCCTCAGGTGTGTTGAGCAAGCGTACTATGCTTGTGTTGAAGCCTAGGCAGATGGCCATCAACACAACAGTCGTCAGTCCTGTGATGATGAATGAGGAGGCAGCCGCACGTTTGAAGGCATCATCATCCTTCCTGCCATAGTGCAAGGCGAACAAGGCCCCGGAACCCAGGCAGAGTCCTATGATGATTGATGTGATGAAGGTCATCAGGCTGTAGGCGGAGCCCACAGCTGCAAGCGCATCAGGGCCGACGAAACGGCCTACAATCGCGCTGTCCGTGATGTTGTAGAGCTGCTGGAGTATGTTGCCCGCCATCAGTGGAAGGGCGAACAAGACCATGGAAGAGAGCACGGGCCCCTGGGTCAGGTCACGTCTCATTTGAAGTAATCATTCGCCTGGCTGCAATCGTCTATGAGATGCATGATGTGTTGATAGACATGTTCATTCAGGAGCTGGGCGACATCATCAAGCTTCTTCAACCTGATTGACTCCGCCAAGGCCCGATGCTCCCTTATGATCAGTTCATAGTCCTGTGCACGCTTGTAATCCAGGATCTTCAACCTTGTATAGTCGATCGACTCACGGAAATGACGCCAGACACTAAGCTTGCCCACCGCGTTGAACCAGACCTCATGCAGCCTTATATCAAGCTCATGGAACTCCAGGACATCGACAGGCGGATGAGCTGCCACGATCTCCTGCTTGCGTATGACATGGTCCATGTCCTCAAGCTGCATCTGTCCTGCACTGAAGGCGAAATCGCGGATCACGGCGCGTTCCAATGCCACACGTGCATAGAGGTATTGTTCGACCACATCGACGTCAATCCTGGTGACACGCGTCTGCTGGTAAGGAGAGAGTTCTATGTAGCCTGCATCATCAAGGCTCCTCAGGACCGTCTTCATCGGTGTCCTCGAGACCGAATAATACGCACATAAATCAGCTTCGCTCAACGCCTGACCTGGTTCAAGCTCCAGTGTGAGTATGCGGCGCTTCATATCTTCGAAGACAATGGAGACATTGTCACGTCCATTTGAGACCTTGGCCATTTACACCTCTTGTTAACAGTGTAACGCAACACAGCTGATGTTGACAGCACCCTGGGGAAGCTCAGAAGAGATTCTTGTCGAGCAGGAAGTCAACCACCCCTATGTTCAGCACACCATGCTCATCATACCATCTGCGAGTGATGTCGGCACGGACGAGGATCTTCATGAAGTTGTCGCCTGTCTTGCTGAAAGGATAGTTCTCCGCTTGCTTTTTCTCATCATCAGGGATGGCGTAGGCTGACTGTATGTAGACACGCTTGTCCATGAAGTGGGCGATGAAATCAATCTCACGTGCCACGTTGACACGTTTTCCGTTCCTCGTTTCTGTTGAATTGACAAGTCCCACATCCACAGAGCATCCCCGGCAAATCAGTTCATTGAAGATGATGTTCTCCATGATATGTGTCGGCTCTTGCTGGCGGAAGCCGAGCCTCGAATTACGAAGCCCGACATCCTCCGCATAGTACTTGATTGGACTGTCGAAATACGCCTTACCCTTCACATCGTAGCGTCTGGCTGGTGTGAAAAGGTATGCATTCTCAAGTGCTTTCATGTATTTCGCAACTGTGGAGCGTGCTATCTGTGTGTCAATCTTGCTGCTACGCAATGCGTCAGTTATGTTTTGAGGATTGGTGAGGCTCCCCACAGCAGAGCATAGGAGATTGATGATTCCTTCAAGTGCTTCCTGGTTCTGAATCTTGACCCTCTCGACCAGGTCCTTGATGTAAATCTCATCAAACAAGTTCGCAAGATACTTCTGCTTGGCTTTCTCATCAGGGCGTGAGAGCACCAAGGGCATACCACCGTACCAGGAATAAGCCTCGTAAGCACTCCTGGCATCACCACCCACGGCATCATGAAACTCTTTGAAACACAGTGGGTGCATGTGGATCCGATCACTTCTACCTCGGAAATTCGTAAGAATGTCGTCTGAGAGCATCTCCGAGTTGCTGCCAGTGACATAGATGTCGAGGTTCGGTATGGTCATCAAATCGTTAAGCGCGTCATAGAACGTGATCTTGCGCCCTGCCCTATCGTCAGGGTTCGTCAATTTCGATGACATCTGGATCTCATCAATGAAGAGATAATATTCTTCTGAGCTCCCACCGATGATGGACCTGACTGTTGAAACAAGCTTGAATGGGTTTCTGAAAGGAACATCCTTCAACGTATCGAGTTCGAATGTGATTATGTTCTCTTCCTTGACACCCTCCTCAAGCAGTCGTCTGCGGAAAAGCGTCTTCAGGAGATAGGACTTGCCACAGCGTCTGATCCCTGTGATGACTTTTACGAGGCCATTCCAACGCTTTGACAGAAGCTCATCCAAGTAGGCATCCCTTCTTATTTCCATGCCAAATCCTCCACACTCAATGATAGTAGCAAAAACATGGGTTTTCAAGGAAAAGTAATACTTTTAACCTGCATATGCGGCTTAAAAGTAAGCAAAACTGGCAAAATCCCAATTTTCAGCTACTTTTCATCTGTAAGAGTATAAGATAAGGTCCTGTCCAGAAGGCAAAAAAAGAGGCTCTTCACGTTTTTCTGTGGGATTGAGCTCTGACAGAAGGGATGGAGATGAACTGGATCAAGGAGAAGAAATAGTCCTCATCCCTGTATCCATAGGCAATCCTCTTGGCAACCTTGATCCTGTTGTTGAATCCTTCAAGCTTGCCAGTTGAGATTGGATGGGAGGCATGGGCGATGAGCCCATCAATCCTCTTCTCCTTAAGCTCAGCAAATCTCACCAATGCAGGAATACCGCTTGCCTTGGCTCCCTCGAACCATGCAGTCCAGCCATTTCTGGCTTCATCTCCATCCCTGAGATCGAAAAGCCTTGCCATCTCCTCCTTCATCGCATGGCACAGGGCAAGACCGGCATGGTCATCAAGTATCCTCTTCAGGGATGAGGCTTCATCATCTGAGAGGCTGTTCTCTCCTGCAAGGAGGATCCATCTGGCACGCTTGACCTCAGAATAGAGCTGCTTCTCCGCCTTTATCTCAGACCTGGCTCTTCCTTCTTCCTTCAGCTTCCTTGCATTGTCCCTATGCTTCCTTGCCTCATCAAGCCTCACGGCTCCAAGCACGTCCTTTCCGAACTGTGCCTGCATGTGGTATCTGTCATAGACTATCTCTGCCCAAGGCATGTGCCCACTTACCAGGGCATTGTATGAGGCGTTCATGTCCATTGCCACGGCCTCGACTTCCGACAGGTAATCCATATCCATTTCCTGGAAGAAGATGGCAAAGTCCGCCTTCGCCCTTCCTTTCCCGACCCAGAGCACATCCCCTGTATCCAGGTCCATTACACACGTGGCATACCTGTGCCCCTTGTGGATGGCGGATTCATCCACTGCCAGATGCTTCGGCTTGTATCCTTCCCCAAGGAGTTTCCGCCGCCTGTCCTCGACCGCTTCATCCATGATCTGCTTATGTATGTGCTTTATCGTATCCCAGTGCACACCTGTGATCTTCTGGACTGTGGAGATGGGTATGTTGAAACGCAGGAATGAACTTATCCATGAAGCGGCACGCTCACTTATCCTCGTCCCGGGATACCTGAATGGTATCTCCTCGCAGAATGTCCTCGCACAGTTCTGGCATCTGTAGCGATGGTAGCTTATCTCAAGATCCTGCCTCGTCCCGGAATAGACCGGCATGTCCCTCAGCCTCATGCTGCAGCTGCCGCAGATATGCACATGCCCTTAGCAGTAGGGGCACCTGTCCTCTGCGGTATCCTTCCTGCTTGCAAGATGAAGCACCAGCCGATTCCCATCTTCTACTATCTCTGTATTGATGTATTCATATGGCTGAAGTAATGTATTGTCTGCTATAATTTGTTCAAAGAGCATGTGTCCGTCCTTCTGTTTTTGTGTGGTAACTAAACATTAGAACTCACATGCTCTTTCTTTCAATCTCTATCTTTCATCCCTCAACTTTCCGTGAAGAACCAAAAAAGAAGACCTGGTAGACCAGGCCTCGATATATCAAAAACCATCGCTCGATGGTGTAAGGACAAAAAAAAACCTGGCAGCGACCTACTCTCCCACGGACGAGCCGCAGTACCATCGGCGAGGAAGCGTTTCACGGTCGTG
>CALXXN010000026.1 GCA_944392695.1 uncultured Spirochaetales bacterium
CCAAAGCGTATTACTGCGAATCATGCAACAGAGTCTTTGCAATCTACGATGTGAAGTGATTATGCCGCCTTCATCCTACAGGACAAGCCTGGCAGGTTTTCTGGCGGCATACTTTATAAACCTTCTCCTCTGGAGAGGAGAATACAACATAAAAGGAGGAAGGACAAAGACTCCTGTCAGGAACACAGGTTGTCTAAAGGCATGTACGTGGCACTACTACTTGAAGCGCTTCCACTGGGCCACTGCGAGTTCATCACAGCGGTTGTTGTATTCGTTGGAGGCGTGGCCCTTGACCCAGATGAAATTGACGCTGTGGATGGAAAGGAGTTCCAAAAGGCGGAGCCAGAGGTCCGTGTTGGGCACGGCCTTGCCCTGGCGCTTCCAGCCCTTCCCGCGCCATGAGTAGACCCAGCCCTTGGTGACAGAGTCGACCAGGTAGCGGCTGTCTGAATAAAGGTCGACCTCGCAGGCTGTCTTCAAGGCGCTGAGGGCCTGGATCGCACCCATCAGCTCCATCCGGTTGTTGGTCGTCAGGGCCTCACCTCCTGAGAGCTCCTTCTCGACCTCCCCCTTCTTGAGTATGGCGGCCCAGCCACCAGGTCCGGGGTTGCCCGAACAGGCACCATCCGTATAGATGTCGACGTGGATCATTCCTTCGTCCCCGTACGCTTGATGATGTGCCATCCAAACTGGGTGTGGACAGGCCGGCTGATCGAACCCGGGGAGAGGCGGAAGGCCTCCTTCTCGAACTCCTTGACCATCTGCCCTTCACCAAAGAATCCAAGGTCCCCACCCTTGCTCTTGCTTGGGCAGGTTGAATAACGGCGGGCCAGTTCTGCGAAGTTGGCGCCCTTCTTAAGTTCTGCATAGAGCCTCTCGGCGAGGGCCCTGTCCTTTACTAGTATGTGTGATGCTCTGACCTGCATGATGATGACTATAACACGGATCGCGGCTTGCTAGAAGGCATGCCATGGTGTTAGATTGGCCTCCATGAAGCCAGTGGCCAGGTTCCTGCACAGCATCTACAGGAAGGCGGTGGGGATCTTCCTTTCCCTGGGGTGCGACTTCTGCCTCTGGAAGGAGGAGGAGCCGCCTGAAGGGCCGAAGATCTTCGTCTCAAACCATTTCTCCTCATCTGACGCGCACTTCGTCACGACGCTGATGAAGGACCCACTGCACATGGTGATCGGACCTGGCTTCAACGTCAGGTTGCTGAGGCTTTACCTGAAGTGGACAGAGCAGGTGCCTGCCAACACGAAAGAAGCCAGGGGCAAGGTCGTCGAGCGCTGCGCCTCTTACCTTGACGAAGGCGACAGCATCTACATCTTCCCAGAAGGGAGGTTGAACCCAGGCAGGGAGATGCTGGACTTCCACATGGGGGCTGCGAGGTTGCATATCGCGACAGGCTGCCCCATCGTACCAATCGGCCTCGTCGCCCCCATGAGGCGGATGAGGAAGAAGGAAGGAGCCTTCGTCGGTCACAGCCTGACAGTCGTGTCCAGGAATTATTATGCTGACATGGGGCGGGCGATGGACTTCCCTGAGGAAAGGGAGCTCGCGAAGACAGCCCCTGAGCTGGCGGAGAAGATCATAACAGGGAAGATCAAGGCCGAGGTCGCACGATTGATCGATGACATAATGAAGGACAAGTTCTGGAGTTGAGTAGGAAATGGAGAGGAAAGAGCTTTTCGAGGATTTCACCAAGACAGCACAGCTGCTTGCAGAGCACCAGGATGATGTGAAGACCCTGCGCTTCGAAGCGAAGCTAAGGAACGGCACACGCTTCAACCTTGACTATGATGCCGAGCGAGGCAGGTCCAAGGGGCCTCATCATGCGCTCTCAGTGCCAGGGGCCGTGCTTGACATCATCGCAGGTCTTGCCGCCCTGGTCATGCTGATCTTCACATCAGCTGATCCGGGATCCATGAGCGGGCCTGTGCACGCATCCTACATCCTGGCCTTCACAGCCTACCTGCTGCTCTTCCCGACCTCTGCGACCTACCACCTCTTCGATGAAGGCCACATCAGGACGACAATGGTGCTGCGCATGGTGCGCCATGGCCTCCTGGCTGCAAGTGTCATGCTCTCATGCTTTGCAAATTGCCTGGCACAGGGACAGTCCGCGATCTGGCTTCCTGTGCTCATCTTGTGCGCAGGGCTCTCAATGCTGCTCTCCTGGCTGGGGACGGAGAAGGCCTGGAAGGCCTCCTGCCTCGTGCTGGCCTTGAGCTACATCATACCAGCCCTTGGCACCGCAGGGCTTGGGCGGAACATGCTCTTCTCAGTGATAGGCTTCGCCTGCACCCTCTTGCCAGGCTTCATGCCTGAGACAGTCCAAGGTGGCAGGACCCGGCCACGTACGCTGGCGGTCCTCCCACTGGCCGCGATGACGGCCTTCGCGCTGACACTGCCTAGCCTTTGACCTTCTTGGCAGTGGCCTTCTCAAGCTGACGTGAGAGTTTCGAGTTCTCCTTCTTGAGTGCCTTGACCTCATCCTTGAGCCTGGACACCTCGTCCTGGCTCTTTGCCAAGGAGGACGAGGTCTTGCCAAGGAGCTTCTTTGTGATCTGGAGCTCTGTCGAGACCTCATCAGCTTTCCCGAGGAGACCATCCTTCTTGGCCAACTCACCCTGGAGCTTCTTCACTTCAGCCTCCAAGGAGGCGCTGCGCTCCTTCAACGGGACGAGATCAGCCTCGGCCATGGCGGCCTGGCGGCTGAAGGTGTCGGCCTGGGCGCTGTAGAGGATGACACGCCTGACAAGTTCATCAATCTTCTCCTTGGTGGCAAGCCCTTCCAGGGATGAGAGGATTTTCGCCTTGTCTTCCATTCACTCCTCCTTGCCACGCCAGGGGGCGAGCATCTCCTGGTAGGAGCGTGACTCGATGGCATCATCGCCAAGGCCAAGGGAGTGGAGGACCCGGCGCAACTTGTCGTAAAGCCCCTTGTTCTCCTCGAAACCCTGCACAGGACTGATCACCTCCATCTCGAGGTACCAGCCAAGATGACGTACATCCAGCAGTTCGACATGGACATCGCCAAGCAT
This sequence comes from uncultured Spirochaetales bacterium, assembly GCA_944392695.1. Classification (GTDB taxonomy): domain Bacteria; phylum Spirochaetota; class Spirochaetia; order Sphaerochaetales; family Sphaerochaetaceae; genus Bullifex. The sequence goes on from CALXXN010000026.1 coordinate 3,045, forward strand.
CCAGGACCACCCGGTCTTGTGCTTGTGGATGAAGACCTCATAGCCAAGCATCCGGGCCATGGCCTCCATCGTGGCCTTGTCCTCAAGACGCTCATGGACGAACTCCAGCTCCTCGTTGCACTCAAGCCCACCTTCCCTCCTGTTGTGCTTGGCAGTGACCAGCAGGTGGCCGTCCTCGACGCGGATGCGGAAGCGTGGCACCTCATCCCCAGGGAGGGCGTAATAGCAGTCATCCTTCGTGACAGGCAGGCCCTTGACGCCGGCAAGCTTGTCGATGGCCGCCTTCAACGAGGCATCAGCATGGGCCTTGATTTCAACTTCGTATGGCATGCACCCTCCTCTACTTCCAGGGGAAGATCATGTTCTTTAAGGAGCGTGGGCCGATCTTCTCCTCTTCATCGTAGAGTATGTCATCCCAGGGAAGGTGGCGGCGGTCGGCGTCTGGATTCTCCTCCAGGTAGTCGTACTTCAGCATCAGCAGCCTGACAGCATCATGGGCGGCCAGGTTCATGCCACAGCCACCTGGGATCAGGCCGACAGTGACAACAGTGAGCACGATGCAGATGATGTTGTAAAGGAGGAAGAAGAGCGAGAAGCCCATGTTGTCACCCATGATGATGAAACACTTCTTCAGCGTCTTGAGCGGCCTGTCACCAGGCAGGTAGCTTGAGAGCGCGAAGTAGTATGGCAGGGCGATCAGGCAGAAGATCACAAGCCAGATCAGCAAGACCGAGATGACAGTCCCGACAATGCCCAGGGCGCCCCCCATGTAGAAGGGGATCACGAAAAGCACCATGGCCGTGCCCACCACGTAGATGAAGAACATCAGGAGGGCATGGCGGAAGTAACGGCCGAAACCGGCCTTGAAGTCCTTCCAGGTGTCACGCCTGTAACTTGAATAACCATTGCAGCAGTTGGACACGGCACCGGAGTATACTGCTGTGACGAACATCAATGCGATGACGGCCAGCAGGAAAGGCAGGACGCCGTATGAGGCGAGGCTCGTGGCGCTTACAAGGAGGAAGAAGATCCCCAGGTAGCCGATGTTCATGAGCACCATGCCTATCAGGTTGTCCCAACCGTCGAAAAAGGCTTTTTTTATGAAAAATCCAATCATGGACCATTCCTCCCCTTGTCTGTTCACACGTCGTAATGATTACTACATATTAAGCCATGAGGCAAGCTCACCGCTTCCGTGGATCCAAGCTTCATAATACAGCGTTTATGCAAAAAGTTTGGATTTTCTGCATAAATATCGAAAAAGCACTTGAACATCCTCGGTGTTTGTGCATAATCATCAAACATAAAGACTCCTACAAGACAACAGAGGTACAAAGCAATGGCTAAGGAAAAGATCATACTCGCATACTCAGGAGGCCTCGACACCTCCGTCATCCTCAAGTGGCTCTCGAACAAGGGCTTCGACGTGATCGCCTATGTGGCTGATGTCGGCCAGGGCGAGGACTTCAAGGCCATAGAGGAGAAGGCCTATGCGACAGGTGCCAGCAAGGTCTATGTCGAAGACTTGAAGAAGCCCCTGGTGACCGACTACATCTTCCCCGCCCTCAAGGCCAACACCATCTACGAGGGCACCTACATGCTCGGAACCTCGATCGCCAGGCCGATCATCGCCAAGCGCCATATCGAGATCGCCAAGGCCGAGGGGACCAAGTATGTCGCCCATGGTGCCACTGGCAAGGGCAATGACCAGGTCCGCTTCGAATTCGGCTACTACATGAACATGAGCGATGTCAAGATCATCTCCCCATGGAAGGATCCCGAGTGGCTCTCCCAGTTCGAGGGAAGGAGCGACATGCTCGCCTACGCCGAAGCCAATGGCATCCCTGTCAAGGCAAGCCTCAAGAAGCCCTACAGCGAGGATGAGAACCTCATCCACATCTCCCATGAGGCAGGCATGCTCGAGGACCCCTCGAAGCGCTGTCCTGAGGATGTCTACTCCCTGACGCTCTCCCCGCAGGCCGCTCCTGACAAGGAGACCCTGCTTGAAATCGAGTTCGCCGCAGGTGTCCCTGTCAAGGTGACGAACCTTGATGATGGTACTGTCTGCACCGACCCGCTCGAGATGGTCCTCTACCTCAACAAGATGGGACATGACAATGCGATCGGCCGTGTCGACATGGTCGAGAACCGCTTCATTGGAATCAAGAGCCGCGGTGTCTACGAGACCCCGGGTTGTGAGATCCTTTGGAAGGCACACCACAACCTCGAGGGGCTGTGCATGGACAAGGAAGCGATGCACCTGCGCGACATGCTCTCTCCGAAGTATGCCGAACTGATCTACAACGGCTACTGGGGGGCTCCTGAGTTCAACATGCTGACCGCCCTCTTCGATGAGAGCCAGAAGCATGTGACAGGTACTGCGAAGGTCGCACTCTACAAGGGTAACGTGATCAATGCGGGCATCAGTTCACCCTGCTCGCTCTACAACGAGGACCTCGGCTCGATGGACAAGGCTGGTGGCTACCACCCTGTCGACTGCAAGGGCTTCATCAACATCAATGCGATCCGCCTGATCGCAGATGCCCAGCGCGAAGCAAAGGCCAAGGCCTGACAAAGACACGGCATCAGTTCCTGGGGAGGTCAGCGATGACCTCCCTTTTCATGTCCACAGCGTCCTCCTGCCGTGTTAGACTGATTTCATGATCACAGCTTTCACACAAGACATCATCACAGAACGCCTCTACCTCAGGCGCATGAGGAAGGAGGATTGGAGACACCTGTCGACAATACTGCAGGATGCCAAGGCGATGTACGCCTACGAGCATGCATTCAGCGATGATGAGGTCACCGCCTGGCTGGAGAACCAGCTACGGCGTTACAAGGAGGAGGATGGACTTGGACTACTTGCCGTCTTCCTCAAGGACAGCATGGATTTCGTCGGCCAATGCGGGCTCACCTACCAGAAGATGGATGGACGTACGGTCGTGGAGATCAGCTACCTCTTCCGCCGTGATGCCTGGGGCAATGGCTATGCCACAGAGGCCGCCTGTGCGATGAGGGACTACGCCTTCGATGTGCTCGGCCTCGATGAGGTCTGGTCGATCATCAGGGACACGAACTTCGCATCCCAGAACGTCGCCATACGTGTCGGCATGGAGCCACGCGGGGAAATCATCAAGCACTACCATGGCATCGACATGCCACACATATGCTACAGCATCAAGAGGCCTGAAGGGGCCTGAAGGGGCCTGAGGCAAACATCAGGATGAAAGAAGAGGCCCTGCCCACCATGGACAAGGCCTCTTTGATCTTACAGCGCCTCTCCTTAGAAGGAGGAGAAGGCTGCTGTCTCGTCTGTGACGATATCCGAACCCTCGTCGCTTGTGACTGCGACCGCCTGGCTTTCGAAGTGGGTGAGCCACTCCTCCTGCGGGGAATCAGGGTTGTTGATCAGGTATGGCAGGGAGAGGAGCATGTAGACCTCTCCGACAGGGATGTCGAGCTCACGGGTGATCGTCTGCTCCTGCCAGTTGTCATCGACATAGGTCACAGTGAGGGTGTGCCCCTGCCCTGTGACTATCATCTGGTCCCTCATCCTGGACCAGATGTCCAGTGGCTCGGAACCATCGATGCTGACCGCGACCTCGTCAAGCGGCCTGTAGTCGCCACTCCTGTTGTTGTCCAGGAGTATCGTATGCTGCTTGCCGATGAAGAACATCCACACGCCCAATGCGATCAGCAGGGCGATGACTGCCACACGGATCCAGAAAGAACGCTTCTTGTAGAAATCGAGGACCATCTTCAAGCCTCCTCCAGCGCCTTGCGCTGCTCGCGGCGCTTCCTGACCTCGTAGAGGACCAGGGCCAGGGTGATGACACCATAACTGACGAAGACACGGAAGTACTCGCCAAGCTGTGCCTCACCTATCAGGTTGCGTCCGACAGTCGGTGCGATTGTGAACATCAGGTGGAAGAGGATGATACCGATGAAGACATTGCGGATGTTCGCCTTGTCGACACTGGCACCACCAACCAGCAGGGCGGCGATGGAGAACATGCCGATCTGCGAATGGCTGTTGTAGGTGTTGAGCGTACCGATGTTCTGCAGGTAGATGATCATGCCGAAGCCCGCGAAGACCGTCGAGATGATGATGGACAGGACCCTTGTGCGCTCGACCTTGATACCCGCCTGGCGTGCGACCTCCATGTCCTGGCCTACCGCCCTCATGTCCTGGCCGAGCTTGGTGCGGCGGAACCAGATGATGATCAGGCAGAAGATCGCGACGAGGATGAAGGTGGCCACAGGCACGCTGGCACCGAAGATGTTCAGTGGGATCAGGTTGTCCAGGCTCTTCCTCATGCCTTCGAGGTTCACCGTGTTGCGGATACCATAGCCACGTGGCAGGACGAGGGCGGAAGAGCTGATCGGGATGATCGAGCCCATCATGTAGAGGACGACCAGCTGGTAGACGCCGTTCATGAAGAAGCTGATGATGTAACCCGTGACCATCTCACGGCCCTTGGCGCGGTTGAGGATGTTGCCGCAAAGCCATCCGAGGAAGACTGAGACCGGCATGCTGATCAAGGCCGCGAGGACCATGGCAGGTATGCCGACGACATTCCAGTCAGTGACCAGGATCAGGGCGATCTGGCCAGCCATGGCGCCAAGCGTCATTCCGAAGTTCATGCCCATGCCTGCCATGACAGGGATCAGCAGCGAGAGCACGAGGAAGGAGTTGCGTCCAAGCCTCGAGAGGATCTCGTTCAGCAGGTAGCTGCCGGAGTAACCGGACAGTGGGATGCCGAAGGCACAGATGAGAATGAAGAGAATAGGCACCAAGTTGTTGATAAGCAGCTCTTTTGGTGATTTCTTGACGTTCATTGAGCTTTCCCCCCTCATCTTGATGCCTCCTGCTTACGTGTCAGGGCATAGAGGATCATGCCGTTGGAGACGATGATCCTGATGACTTCCGAGATGTCCATCTGGATCAGGCCGTTCATGACAGACGGTGTCATGGTCAGGATGCCCTGGAAGAGCAGCGTGCCGATGACGACGTTGGCAATCGAGGCCTTGTTGACGCTCGCACCACCAAGGAGGATGGCGCTGACCGCCGGCATGGCCATGTTGAAGGGTCCCATGTAAAGCTGGATGAAGCCGAAGGACTGTTCGTAGACGATGATGCCCACAGCTCCAAGCCAGGTCGAGATGATGACAGAAAGAGTCCTCATCCTGTCCACGCTGACACCACTTGCGGTGGCGAAGACAGGGTTGGAACCGACAGCTGTCATGGCCGTACCTGTCTTCGTACGCAGGAAGAGCCACATCAGCAATGCCAGCAAGGCGAAGAAGAGGATCGTGCCTGTCGGGATGGCGAGGTGGCCGATCTCGATGCGCAGGAAGTCATCCAAGACGCCAAGATAGGCACCCTCGACACTGATTGTCGTCCTCAAGCCAGTACCAGCGTAGCCCCAGACCATCGTCGGGTTGTCATACGGCAGGAGGAGCCACATGATGCACATGAAGGCGACCGATGAGAAACCAACGTAGGTCGCGATCATCATCTCACCACCCTTGACCTTGTTAAGCAAGAGGCCGTAGCCGGCACCCAGGATGATGGCGAAGGGGGTTGCGAAGAGGATGGCCATCAGGAAGCTTGGAAAGCCGGTGAAGCCAAACTCAATAGTCATCGTGGCACCCAGGAGGCCGGAGATGATGCCCAGTGGGATACCGAAGTTGAGTCCACAACCTGAGTGCACCATGGGCACCATGGCCAGGACGAGGATCGAGTTCATGCCGAAGCGTGTCAGCATGTCAGAGACACCTGATGCTATGTTCACATTCGCAAGTGGTGCGATGATGAACAACAGCAACAGGAAGAGAGTGATGATCAACCTTGGCAGGCCGAAGGACTTCAGCGCCTGCGAGGCCTTTTCCTTGATTACCGCTGTATCCATCCTCAGGCCTCCTTGACCTGTCCGAGCATCAGGACACCGAAGTCCTCACTTGGCGCGGTGGCGTCAAGTGTACCGGCGATGCCGCCGTCATGGACGATCGCGATGCGGTCGCAGATGCTCCTGAGTTCCTCCAGCTCACTGGAGATCATGACAATCGTCGTGCCGTATTCCTCGTTGTAGCGCTTCAAGGCCTGGAGGACCAGGGACTTGGCACCAACGTCGATACCACGTGTGGGCTCGGAGATGAAGAGCAGCTTCGGCTCAAGTGCGAAGGCCTTGGCAAGACAGATCTTCTGCTGGTTGCCACCAGAAAGCTGGCGGGCCTTCTGCTTTGTGGAGGTGCAGCGGACCTGCAGGAGGTCGACATACTCCTCTGTGACCTTCCTCATCGCCTCGTTGTCACGCATGTGGATCGGACCGAACTTCTTGAGGAACTTGCCATTGACCTGCATGGCACTGAAGGCGACGTTCCACTCAAGCGTCTCGTCCAGCAGCAGTCCCACTCCCCTGCGGTCCTCACTGACGAAGGCTATGCCGGCTCCAAGCGGGCTGGATGGCTTGTTCATCTCTATCTTACTGCCCTCGAAGAAGACATCGCCACGTGCAAGGGCCAGGCCCATGATGCCGTTTGGGACACCGATCTTGCCCTGCCCTGCAAGGCCACCAAGTCCGAAGATCTCTCCACGGCGGACGGAGAAGGACACATCATGGACCTTCTCACCTGACATGTCGACACGCAGGTTCTTCACATCAAGGACGATTTCGTCAGAGACATGGGAGGTATCACGCTTGACACGCTCGCTCTTGACCGCGCGGCCGACCATCCAGTTGGCGATCTTGGCCACATCGGCCTCCTCCTTGTCGACCTGCTTGATGATCTCACCATCACGGAGGACCATGATCGAGTCACATACTTCGATGATCTCCTGGAGGCGGTGTGAGATGAAGATGATCGCGATGCCTGCTGCGGAGAGCTTCTTCATGGCATCAAGGAGCGCTTCAGCCTCCTTCTCTGAAAGGACGGCTGTAGGCTCATCGAGTACGAGGAGGCGGATCGAGCTGGCATCTGCCACTGCGTCCTTGTCCTTCGAATGCCTTGCGGCCTCTTCGGCATCGTCCTCCTTGCTCAGCTCACGGGCAATCTCGGTGAACTGCTTGTAACCGACAGGAAGGGTGGAGATTTGCTTATCTGGGTCGAGTGCGACTCCAAGGCGCTCAATGGCCTTGAGGGCCCTCCTCTGCATTTCTTTCGAGTCTATTGTGTTGAGTCTTTTTCCAAAGACCTCTGACATCACGCTGTAGCGCTGTGGTTCCCTGTTAAGGAGGATGTTCTCTGCGACTGAGAAGTCGGGAATCAGGGAGAACTCCTGGTGGACCATGCCAATGCCGGCCTTGATCGCGTCCTCCGAGGAGTGGAAGTCAACCTTTTTGCCATCGATGAGCACCTCGCCGCCGTAACCACCGGTCTCGCGGATCTCATCCATGCCGAAAAGGATCTTCATCAGGGTGCTCTTTCCCGCACCGTTCTCTCCGACCAGACCCAGGACCTCGCCGGGGTAGAGGCGGAAATTGATGTCGTTCAAGACCCTGTTTCCAGAGAACTCCTTGCTGATGCCCTTCATTTCAAGAAGGGGAGTAGAAGTGCTTTCCATTACTTTTTCACCTTATATAGTGGACAAATGCAAGGGGAGGACTGACCTCCCCTTGCCTGTTCCTGGCTGAGCCAAGGGAGCTTACTTGACTGTGTAAGCCCACTCAGGAACCTCGACATCGGTGACGTGCATGTAACCGCGTCCCATGATGTAGGTGTCCTGATAAGTGAGGAAGAAGTTCCTCAGGCCAACGCCTGTGTCGACGTTGACATAGTTGGCGCCGTTCCAAGAAGCACCAGGTGAGTACTTGCCATAGGCCTCCATGATGTCAGCCCTGTTCAGCAGCTCGCTCTCACCGCGGATGACGTTGATGGCATGTGTGCCAAGGCCAGCGGAAACGGTGTAGCCATAGCTGTAAGCCCAGGTTCCGAAGCGGCCGGCGCCACCGCGCTCGACAACAGCTTCCTCAACACGGGCGAGGATGGCAGGGAAGTCACCAGAGACATCGCCAAGTTCGATGCCAAGAGCTCCAGGATAACCCATCAGCGGGCTGGGCAGGTCGGCCTCGATGAAGTAACCACCGTAGGTCATCAGCTGCCTGAGCAGAGGCTCGGTGTGGGCATCGTTCGTGCAGAAGAAGGCTGTGTTGGGGCCATACTGCTCGATCCATGCTGGAGCCTGCTCGAGGATGTACTGCTGGGCACCTGCGATACCTACATCGCTTGTCGGATCAGGAGCGGTGACTGAGACGAAGGTCATGCCAAGCTCCTCACAGGTCCTCTGCATGATCGCCAAACGGCGGCTCATGGTCTCCATGGAGAGGTGGCGTGGGAAGGAGATATGCACAAAGGTGTCACAACCAAGCTCATGAGCGGTGTGGATGATCAGGTAACCGCGGGAGACGAAGTCATTGTTACAGACAAGGTCGGCAGCGGAAGCGATGACACCCGGATCCTCGTGGGCCTCACCTGCGATGCAGATGATGTCAGGGCGGACTTCCTTGATGCGGCGGAAGGCCTCAGTCGTGCCAGGAACAGCCTGGTTGACGATGACTGCCTTCATCAGTGGGTCGTCGGCAAGACCAGCGATGATGCTGATCGTGGTCTCCTGCTCTTCCATGAAGTTGTCAGGATAGGTCAGGTGCTGGACCATGCCGCCTTCGGAGACAGAGCCGTACTCGGCGATGAGGGCCTCGGCGCCCCTCAGGTCATCCTCACTCTGGCTGACTGTGCCGGTGACGATACCGATGTGGAACTGCTCTGGGACCTCGGCTGCGGCCTCTGTGGTTGTTGTCGTAGTCGTGGCTGTCTCAGCGCTGCCGCCTGCGAAGACGGAGAAGGCGAGAAGAGCCATCAACATAACAGCAAAGAGTCTCTTCATTCAGATAACCTCCATTTTTAGAGTGAATCGATAGGAGGCATGTTAGCCAAAAATTCAAATCGTGTCTTCTGCTTTCATGCAAGTTCTTGAATTTTTATGCCCTTGTTATTCATAAAACAGCATGAAAACGCCATCATGGAAACATACAAGCACCCCTACCCCAATATACTGTCAGGAATAAGTTGGCATTCAATCAAATGTTAAGACAACCAGCATGTTGTTATGATTTACACAGCAGGACAGGAAAAGATACAAAAACCTCCCCACTGGAAAGCAGGGAGGTGGAAAACCATTGGAGGTGAAGCTACATGCTCAACGCCTTCCAAGTGCCATTGGACCAGATGCCACCTTCAATTGCATATGTGCTTACATCACTAGTGACATCAACATAGTATTTGACACCATCTGCGATCACAGGCCCCTTGATTGTTGTTTCCGGATATGAATAGGTGAAGCGGAGTCCTGGAGATGTCATGTTCTTTTGCACATTTGTCTCTCCGCCATAGAGTATGAACGGCGTGTTCAAGAACGAAGCGATGAAATCAGATTCAGGTATGCCATACTGTTCCAAACTGCTTATATCAAAGCTGGAGACATTGAAGATGGCCATGTCCGCAATCGGAAGCTCCTGGTTCATCAGCGGAGACATCAGTTCTTCATCCTGGTAGACAGCCATACCTGTCATAGTGCCAACCTCACCAAAGACGATTTCCGCGATTGACGCCATCGTCCCTGTGCGATCCATGTTTCCAGAGTCATGCACAGAGATGACGTCCAGGTATCCATTCTCATCACTCTCAATAATGGCTACATAAGTCACGCCTTCATAGGTGAAATACAGTTCTCCACTTGTGCCATTCATTGATGAGTGGTAAGTCGTACCCGCTCCTACCGTAGCACTCAGACTTTGGTACGATGTCCCATCATAGTATTCTGCAATGATGTCCACGGATGAAGTGAATACAGCGTCCCTCTCCATCATGTCAGGGTCATAACTCATTTTGAAGGAATCATATATTCGGTTTTCGAATGCTTCCAGGTTAGTCACGAGGCTCATCATCAAGTAGTTGGATATGCCACTGCCAAGCGCACTGACAACAAGCTGTTCGTCCTCACCTGCAAGTTCAGTGATTTCACCAGGCGCTGAATAGATTGGCTCCACAGGGGATTTCAGTTCTGTGTAGTCATCAATGACGACATCAGTTGGATCGTCAGGAACGGTGGCTGTCCTTGTGAGTTCAATGACTTCACTGCCCTCATAACCATTGGCGATGTCCGCCACGCAGATGACTGACATGCCATCATCCGTCCTGGTGACGCTGTAGAATGTCAAGTCGCGGTTTGCAAGCATTGATGAGTCGAACGTCACATCCCAGGTGTCGTCATACTTCAGCTGCATCACGATGTCGATGTCACCGTAGAAGCTGTCAAAGGTATGGCTCGTGCCGTCATCAAGGGTCATGGTTATGGTGTCATTATTGGCGATTGTGGCAGTGATGCCCTGCAAGCCATTCCAATTGATCTCCCCTTCGAATGTGCCGTAAGCCCAGTCAGGGATTTCGAAACCAGCATCCCCTCCCCTTGTGATATCACCGACAGAAGTCATCGCAATGGTGTCATTGGCAATGTCATAACCATAGATGTAGTCATAATCCACTGTTATGCCGTCACCTGTCTTCCTGATGATGTATGTAAGGCCATACTGGCCACCCTCAAGTGTGCATTCCCAGTAGTCCGTATCATTTGACCACTGCCCTGTGATAGCCACACCATATTGACCATACATCGATGTGAAGTCCTTGCTCGTTCCATCATAGGAAAGAATGGTGAAATCATCATCTGTGAAAGTCAGGTATGACCAGCCTTCACGGTAGAATGTGTCGTTGATGTGACCGACGTAGCTACCCTGCAACCATGCTGGGAAGTGTGGGCTGTCCGTCCCAACGGGAGTGGCATCAGAAGGCCTGTCAGGATTTCCCTGACCACTTTCGACACGCACATCGTTGAAATAATATGAGCCGCCTTCGGATTTCATCTTGAAAAGACGTCCATCACCCATCTCCACAGTGAGCTCGAAACTGTCTCCAGAACCTTCGCCCCAGAATGTGTATTCACCTGAGTTGTAAGACGAAAGCTTGCGGGTACCATCCGAAAGTATGATGAAGCTCCTGTCAAGATTGCTCCTGCCATCTGTCGTGTCATACAGCAGCCCAGGGGCCGTGATGGCCTCGAGCACAGAATTGATGAATGCAATCTTGTCTTCACCAGCTACATCAGAAAGCTCCCCACTTGGCGCCGCTGTGTCTTCAACGGATTTGACGATGGTGAGCTCATCACTCACTCCAGTCCATTCATCATCACCATATGAGAGCGTCCAAGTGATATCATGAGTGCCTGCCACCACATCCGTGAGAGGATAGAGTCCATCCACAGCTGTGATTGGGGCGTCATCGACTGTGATTGACAACACAGCTCCATTTGGAGCACCGACACTACTCGTCACATCAAGATAGCCCTTTTCAGGAAGTTGCTTTTTTTCAAGAGTGACAGTGACTTCAGGATTTATGGTGATCTGCCCCGTGTATTCCTTGCTGACGCCATCTTTCGACGCAGTCAATACTACAGGCAGGTCCTTTCCAATCGTGTTGGCGGTGAACGTGGTTTCGACAGGAGTCCCGTCAACAGTCCAGGCAAGACTTGTCCCCTCTTCAAAAGAACCTGTGGCGGTAAGTGTCACGGTATCGCCAAAGGATGGGGATGCCGGGCTGATTGAGATGTCGACGCTTTCAGGCAGCGTGACAGCGCTTGTCACAGCGACCTGGACTGATTCGCTCCAGATCACAGCCCCAGATGTGACGAAGACAGTCAACCTGATCGTCTCATCTTGAGTGAAACCCTCCTGGGACAGGTCATAGACAAGGATGTCGTCATCAAGAGTGTAAGAGCTCTCGATTTCTTTCGCATCGAGCGTCCAGGAGACTGAGTACTCCGACAGCCCTTCAACCTTTATCTGTGCATTCAGGGTGCCATTCGAAGCGACTGTATCAGAATTGACAATGAGGTCGATCACAGGCGTCTTGATGATCTCATCCACTATGTTGACAGTGAAGCCGTCCCCATCATACGTGAAACTGTATTGTGTCGTGATGCCAGCGTAGATCCTGACAGACTCATTCACGATGGAGTTGTCACCTGCTTTGATCGTCACCTTGTAAAAGCCATTTTCAAGATCACAATCACCGACATGGATTCCTTCGCTGTTCTCCCGCAAGGTGACGGTTGCCTCCTCGTTCCCCTCAGCATCTGTCACGACAGCTGAAAGATTGTCGAGCTTGCCAGTCGTATCCTTGAAGTTGATGTTCAGCTGGCCTTGACCTTCCTTCTCTGTGATGTGCACTGGCACAGTCGTGGGCTGGCCAGCTAAGACTACCGCCTTTTCCGATCCGCTGCCCACCTCCAAGCCGTCCTTGGTGAGCGCATCAACTGTCACAGTCCATGCACCAGCTGCGACGCTGGCTGTGTAAGAGCCCTGGGCCTTGTCAACACGCACAGGACCAAAGGAAGGACCAGTGGACCCGTCAACATCCATCACACCCTTGATCTCATAGCTGGCGACTTCCAGGTCCGGGGTGACTCCCCTCGCCTGGCTGTCAAGTATCTGGACTGTCAATGTACCGTCCTGCGACGCCGGCACCTGCTGCGAGCCGTCGCACGATACAACGATTGCGAGGATGAAGCACAACAGGCAAAGTGAAATGGTGCGTATCTTCCCATGCAACATCATGGAGCCCTCCTTTTGCGGGGATGCCGGAAGAGGCCATGATGTTATAAGGTGCCCTTTCCCACACCCACCATCGATTTGTTATAAAATTAACATATTACCTCCCCCTCGGTCAAGATTTTATCAATTCGTTTAATTGTAAATAATTATCATCAATAACATCACTTATGGATGATTCTGGTTTCCTGCATCATCCAACATAGGGATGTTTCCACCAGATAACAATTTCCCCAGGTGCTTGAAAGTCATCGCCATTTCTGGCAATATTGGAGCCACTGTGTCCGTTGGACCAGAATTTCCGTCACATGCGGGTCTTCCCTCTTGTGACGAGACGTAGAGAATGGGGCCGGGACCACCGGCGACGCTAGGAGGACTACCATGGCTGTAGTTACAATGAAGAGCCTTTTGGAGTCAGGAGTCCACTTCGGACACCAGACCAAGAGGTGGAACCCAAAGATGGCACGTTTCATCTTCACAGAGAGGAACGGCATCCACATCATCGACCTGCAGAAGACCTCTGCCTGTATTGTCGAGGCTTATGAGGCTGTCAGGGCGACTGTCAAGAGCGGAAAGCAGGTTCTTTTCGTCGGTACGAAGAAGCAGGCACAGCAGACCATCGAGGCCGAGGCCAAGAGGTGCGGGATGCCTTATGTCAACAACCGCTGGCTCGGCGGCATGCTGACCAACTTCACAACAATCAAGAAGAGCATCACAAAACTCAAGAAAATCGAGAAGATGGAAGCTGACGGCACCGTCAACTCCCTGACCAAGAAGGAAGTCGCCCTCCTGACCAAGGAGAAGGCCAAGCTCGAGAAGAACCTTGGTGGCATCAAGGACATGAAGGAGCTCCCCGGTGCGCTGTTCATCATCGACACCAAGAAGGAAGCCATCGCTGTCGCAGAGGCCAAGAGGCTTGGCATCCCTGTGATCGCCGTTGTCGATACCAACTGCGACCCCACCAACATCACCTACCCCATCCCGGGCAACGATGATGCCATCCGCGCCATCCAGCTCTTTGTCGAGATCTTCGCCAACGCCGTCATCGACGCGGCTGACAGCGATGCCGGCATCCAGATCATCGAATCCCTCGACGACGAGGACGTCCCTGCTGCTGAAGAGGCCGCTCCTGTCGAGGAGGCTGATGAGGCTGAGGAAGCTTCCGAGGACGAGGAAGAGGAACTCTACACAAAGTAAAGGAGAAGAACATGGCAATCACAGCAGCTGATGTTAAGAAGCTCCGTGACATCACCGGAGCTGGCATGATGGACTGCAAGAAGGCCCTCAGCGAAGCTAATGGAGACATGGCCCAGGCTGAGAAGATCCTCAAGGAGATGGGCCTTGCCGCAGTCGCCAAGAGGCAGGACAGGGCTACAGAGAACGGCCGTGTCTTCACAAAGGTCGGACAGGGCAAGGCTGTCCTCCTGGAGCTGACCTGCGAGACTGACTTCGTCGCTTCCAACGACCAGTTCAAGGCCCTTGGCGAGTCCATGTGCGATGTCATCCTCGAGAAGGGATATACAGAGCCAAACGATGAACTCAACGGCATGGTCAACAACCTGATCGCCACGATCAAGGAGAACATGACCCTCAAGAGGTTCACCCTTGTCGACATCCCAGCTGGTGGCTACGCAGCGACTTATGTCCACGGTGAAGGCGCTGTCGCTGTCGTCGTCGTCTTCTCCTCTGACAGCACAGAGGCCTTCTCTGTCCCTGCTGTCCAGGAGTTCACCCACGACTGCGCCCTCCATGTCGCCGCCTACAAGCCAAGCTTCCTCAACACCGCTTCCGTCACCAAGGAGTACGAGGAGGAGCAGCTGTCCATCTTCCGCGCCCAGGTCGCCAGCATGGACAAGCCTGAGAAGGTCAAGGAAGGCATTGTCCGCGGTAAGCTGAACAAGCTCTACAGCGAGGTCTGCTTCCTCAACCAGCCCTTCGTCAAGGACGACAGCATGTCAGTCGAGAAGAAGATGGCAGAGGTCGCCAAGGCCGCTGGCCACAGCCTCTCGATTGTCGGGTACAAGTTCTACCAGGCAGGCGTCGAGGCCTGAGGAGGCACCGCCATGCAGAATGTTCTTGACAACTGCGAAAGCAGGATGGGCAAGTGCGTCTCAGCCCTCGAGGCTGAGTACGCTGGAATGAGGACCGGCCGTGCATCGGCCGCCCTCTTCGACAAGATCAAGGTCGACTACTATGGTACAGAGACCCCTCTGAACCAGGTCGCATCGATTTCCTCCCCTGAGGCCAGGTTGATCGTCATCCAGCCTTGGGACAAGAGCGTGCTGTCAGCAATTGAGAAGGCGATCCAGAAGAGTGAGCTTGGTATCAACCCAAGCAACGATGGAAAGCTGATCCGCATCGCCTTCCCCCCACTGACCGAGGATAGGCGCAAGGAACTCGCGAAGGCTGCGAAGGCCAGCGCAGAGGGTGCCCGCGTCGCCATCCGCAATGTCCGCCGTGACGCCATGGAGGAGCTGAAGAAGCTCCAGAAGGCAGGCGACATCAGTGAGGATGAGCAGAAGGATGGAGAGGCGAAGATCCAGAAGATGACCGACAAGGCCATCGCCCAGGTCGCCTCCACCGCCGAAGCCAAGGAAAAGGAGATCATGGAGATCTGACCCAAAGGCCCCGGGCACTGCCTGGGGCTTTTGAATGACAAGGAGTGTGAGGCATGAGGGAAGTCCCCAAACACATCGGATTCATCATGGATGGCAACGGACGCTGGGCAAAGGCCCGCCTGATGCCCCGCACAGCAGGCCACCTCGCTGGCCTGAAGGCCTTGAAGAAGGTCATCAAAGGCTGTGTCGAAGAAGGAGTGTCCTATGTGACGCTCTACTGCTTCTCGACAGAGAACTGGACCCGTCCAAAGGACGAGGTCGACTACCTCATGGGCCTTTTCAGTGAGAAGATCATGGGCGAGCTGCCATTTTACAATGAAAATGGCATACGCCTGCTGACGCTTGGTGATATCTCAGTCCTGCCGGATGACGCACGGAAGGCCCTGCTCGAAGCTGTCGAAGCCACAAAGGGCAACACAAAGATCACAGTCCAACTCGCCATCAACTATGGTGGCCAGGATGAGATCTGCCGTGCTGTCAACGCAGCCCTGGCTGAAGGCATCACGAAGATCACCCCTGAAGTCATACGTGCCCATTTCGACAACCCGGATGTACCACCGGCTGACTTGATTGTGCGCTCCGCTGGTGAGAAGAGGCTCTCGAACTTCCTTTTGTTCGACAGCGCCTATTCCGAATTTGTCTTTTATGATAAACTGTGGCCTGATTGGGGTGCGAAAGACGTCAGTGCCGCAATCGACGAGTACAATTCAAGGACGCGCAAATTCGGAGGAGTCAAACAGTGACATCGAACGCACAGAGGATAGTGACAGGCTGCATAGCGGTTCCAGTGCTCTTCGCATTGATCCTCTTCCTGCCGCAGCTGAACCACCTCGCCTTCTGCATCGTGGTCTTCCTGGCCTGCGCACTTGCATCCCGGGAGCTGAACACACTCCTCCTCCACGACAAACAGGACATGAAGCTCCCACTACCATCGTGGCTTGGAGTCCTGATACCTGTCGGTGCATACATCGAGTACAGTCTTGAGGACTTTGGCAACATCACGCTGTACACCTACATATTCCTGTTCTCCTTGGCCATGGTCATCGAGATGGCCACGGGTCACAAGGACGGGTTCAAGGGCACAAGGGTGCGTATCTCACTCTCCCTCTTGCAGTTGACCTACCCCAACCTCTTCGCTGTCTTCTTCATCCGCCTGGGCTTCTTCCAGAATGCCTGGATGTGGATGCTGACATTCTTCGCCCTTGTCTTCTCCTCTGACACCTTCGCCTACTTCTTCGGCCGCTGGTTTGGTGCGAACAACAAGGGTGTCGTGAAGGTGAGCCCGAACAAGAGCGTCGCAGGCTTCGCCGCCGGTGCCATCATCCCTGCTCTCATAGGCCTCGTGGTGGCCATCGCCTGGCCTGCTTACTACGGCCTCAGCTGGTGGCAGGGCCTCCTGCTTGGCCTTGGGACAGCCGTGGCAGGTATCTTCGGAGACCTTGTCGAATCGGCGATGAAGCGTTCAAGCCATATCAAGGACAGCGGTTCGGCGATTCCAGGACGTGGTGGCATGATGGATTCGATTGACTCGCTCGCCATGGCGGCTCCTATCTACGTCGCCCTGCTCTTCATCTTCAACGCAGCAATCTGATGAGACGCCTACTGGTCCTCGGAGCCACAGGCTCCATAGGTACGACAGCCCTTAAGGCACTCCGCGAGGGCCTCATGCCTGACTGTCAGCTTGTCGGCCTGGTGGGGCATAGCAATGTCAAAGCAGTGGAGATGCTGGCTGAAGAGTTCTCATGCCCCTTCTTCATCAACAGCGATGGCGCACCGCTTCAGGACTTCATTGAAAGCGTAAGCCCTGACATCACCCTGAATGGAATAGCAGGCCATGACGGGCTTCCAGCCTCGCTTGCCACCCTTTCAGCAGGTAGCGTCCTCGCACTCGCCAACAAGGAATCAGTCGTCATGGGTGGCAGCTTCCTCTTCGACGAAGCCCGCCGCCTAGGACGCCGCATCATACCAGTCGACAGTGAGCATAGCGCGATCTACCACCTGGTCCAGGACCATCAGGATGTCGAGCATCTGGTGATCACTGCATCTGGAGGGCCCTTCCTGGACAGGAAGGACCTTGACTCCGTCACTCCAGATGAGGCTGCCAACCACCCGACCTGGAAGATGGGACGGAAGATTTCGATAGACAGCAGCACGCTTGCGAACAAGGGCCTTGAAGTCATAGAAGCAGGCTTCCTCTTCAACATGCCAGCTGACAGGATCGAAGTCACGATACACCGCCAAAGCATTGTGCACTCCATGATCCGACTCTCAAACGGAGCGGTCTATGCCCAGCTGTCCCCTCCTGACATGACACTGCCCATCGTGGCTGCTGTGAATGATGGACATGCGGCCTTGCATGATGTAGTACGCCCACTGTCATTCAAGGACCTGGCATTGACCTTCCAGGACTGGGACAGGCAGCAGTTCCCCCTTCTCGCCCTTGCTTACCAGGTGCTTGAGAAGAAGGAAGGCTGGCCAATCGCCTACAACGCGGCTGACGAGGTCGCTGTAGCGGCCTTCTGCCAGGGCCGCATACGCTACACCCAGATCGCAGGCCTGGTGGGCAGGGTGCTCGATGCTGACTGGTCTGGCACAGCACACAGCCTTGAGGAGGTCCTCGCTGTCGACAGGGCTGCCCGCAAGGAGGCTGAGCGTTGCCTGGCATCATTGTAAGGCTGCTCCAATTCATCATCGGTTTCATTGGAATAGGCTTTGTCGTATTCATCCATGAACTGGGACACTTCCTTGCCGCACGAGCGCTTGGTGTCCAAGTCGAGACCTTCGGCATAGGCATGGGCCCTGCAATACACACCTGGCATGGCAGGAAGACCAAGTACAGGCTCTCCTTGATACCCTTTGGCGGCTATTGCCAGATGGAAGGGTCTATCGACCTTGTGAAGGCCTTGAGGGATGATGAGCGCAGCTTCTCCAAGGGAGAGGCAGGAAGCTACTTCACCACGACACCCTTGGTCAGGATCATCATCTTCACCTGCGGACCGCTGGTGAACTTCATTCTCGCCCTCCTCCTGTTCTTCATCGTCTCCCAGGTTCCTGTCATGACTGTCGTCCATGAGCCACGGATCGTCCTGGTCGAGGACCACCCTGCCCTCTTCGGCAGCACCATCACCCAGGATGAATTGCAAAGCGGGGACAGGCTCCTCGCTGTTGATGGACAGCCTGTCACGACATGGGAGGAGGCGGAAAGCGCCATAGCAGGTGCAGGCAAGGCAGCACTGCCAATGAGGGTCGAACGGGATGGGGACATCCTGGATGTGGTGGCGCAAGGTGTCCAGGATGGTTCTTCCTGGCGTTACGGGATTTCAATGTGGCAGGATCCTGTGATAGGCCGCAGTGATGATCCACGCTTCAGGGAAGGTGACAGGATCCTCGCCGTCAATGGAAGACAGGTGGATGAAATCTACGACTTCTACGAGGAGGCAGGCACTGATATGGAAATCGTCCTCCTGAGGTATGGGGAGGAAGTCGATGTCAGGCTTGATCCGACTACAAGCTTCCCCTTTGCCTGGCAGGGCCTTCTCGTCCCTGTCGAACGGGGTGGACTCTTCAAATCCATGGCTTACGCGCTGTCACGGACAGTTGACGCTGTATCTGACACGATAGGAGTGATCCTCAACATGGTGAACCTTGACATGGAGGCGATCCGCAATGAGGTCACAGGACCTACAAGAGCCGCACAGGCGATTGGAAGCATCACAACCACGGCCTTCCATGAAGACACGCTTTCAGGGCTCAGGGCCATGCTCTACCTGCTGGCATTGGTATCAATCTCACTGTGTGTCGCAAACCTGATTCCAATCCCCACATTCGACGGAGGACAGATCGTGATCAACATCTGGCAGCTGGTGACGCGGCGTGAGCTTGGTCCACGCAGCTATGTCGTCTTCCAGATCGCTGGTATCGTATGCACTGTCGTGATACTGGTCGCGATGTACTCACTCGACGTACTACACTACATCAGGCTCTGGTCATGACGGGGATGAGGACGGCCCCTGGCCTTCCTGATAAGGAGCGGGTGTCTCGAAACTCGCACTCGTCGGACGGAAGCCGACCAGGAACTCCCCTGTCTCACCATTACGCTGCTTGGCGATGATGACCTTGGTTGGCTGGAGGCTGACCTCACCCTTCAGGTCCTTGATGAACTTGTCCTCGTCCTTCTTACGGCTGCGGTGGAGGAACATGACCATGTCGGCATCCTGTTCGATCGCACCAGAATCGCGGAGGTTGTTCAGCTGAGGCTCGTTCTTGTCCCCCTCGGCATCACGCGTGACCTGGCAGAGGACGACAACAGGGATTTCAAGCTCACGTGCAAGGCTCTTGAGGGCCTTGGAGATCTCAGTGACCTGCTCGAACTTCTTGCTGGTCGCCGGCATCTCCGCATCAATCAAGCCGATGTAGTCAATGAATATCGCCTGGACCCCCTGCTCCCTCTTGAGACGTCGTGAGGTCGTACGGATCTCCGAGAGCTTCATATTCGGCTTGTCTATGATGTAGAGCTTCGATTCATAAAGCGTCGAAGCTGCGCGGATGATCTGGTTGAAGCGCCTGTCCTTCTGGTTCGCGAAGGCGGCATTGCGGATCATCTTCAGAGGGATGCCGGACAGGGAAGCCAGGAGGCGCTGTGAGACCTGCACGCCACTCATCTCGAGGCTGAAGAAGGCGACTGTATAGTTGTAGGGTTTGACGATCATCGACTGCATTATGCTGATTGCGAAGGCCGTCTTACCGATTGATGGACGTGCTGCGATGATGATGAAGTCAGTTGGATGGAATCCACCATCAGTCATCTTGTCGAGGTCGGTGAAGCCAGTGTTCAGGTTCCCAGACGGGGCTCCGGACATCCTCTCCCTGAGATTGACCAGGGCCTTGGTGACGAACTCCCCTACTGAGTTGTCGCTGCTGTCATTGCCAGAGCCCTGGGAGAGTGCTGAAAGGCGCTGCTCACTGTCATCGAGGAGCTTGATGATCTCCTGGCTCTCATCATACCCGGCGATTGAGAACTCCGTCGCCAGCTGTATGAAGCGGCGGCGCAGGGCAAGCGAATGGATGATCTTCGCATGGACCTCGACAGAGGCCGTGGTCGAGACGAAGTCTGTAAGTGATGAGATGTAGGCGACCCCTCCACACTCGGCAAGTTGGCCACGTGACTTCAAGAAGTCGATGATGGAGACCAGGTCGAGGGTCTTCAGCGTACGCGCCTCGGAATAAGCCACGATGTTCTCGAAGAGCCTCTGATGTCCTGTGTGGTAGAAGTCAGATGGACTGACATACTCGCTCGCGACATCATAAGACGCGGAGTTGAGGAGTATGGCACCAAGGACTGCCTTCTCGGCATCCTCGTTATGTGGCAATGTACGTCTGGCAAGATCTTCAGCCATCTCACACCTCCAGAGGACTTCAAAGCCCTCCCTCATGAGGGGAAAGGCGTAAGTCGTACTTTAACCTGAGGAGGCCTTCTTGGCAATCATGAAAGTGTACCTTTGTTGATTTCAGCCTCCAGTCCTGCCAGGCCTTCAAGGATTTCATCAAAAGCTGGTATTTCCCTGAGTACAACGGCCCAGTGGAGCCAGTCGACCGAACTACATTGAGCCAGAGACCGATTCACACTGAGCCATCCACCGATTCAGACTGAGCCAGTGCTATGGCCTCTCAAA
>CALXXN010000027.1 GCA_944392695.1 uncultured Spirochaetales bacterium
TACGAGACCAAGAGGATTCGAACCTCCGACCCTCAGTTCCGCAAACTGATGCTCTATCCAGCTGAGCTATGGTCTCAAATGTCTATCGGAGAGGGGGGGATTCGAACCCCCGGACCCGGGTTTGCCAGGTCAACTCCTTAGCAGGGAGCCCGATTCGGCCTCTCTCGCACCTCTCCAAGGAGTGTCGCTGAACGGAGAGAGAGGGATTCGAACCCCCGGAGACTTGCGCCTCAACGGTTTTCAAGACCGCCTCCTTCGACCGCTCGGACATCTCTCCAGATACCGACCAGGCCGCTACGACCCAGTCAATCGGCTATGATATGGAAAAGTGCCCGGCCTGTCAACCGACCTGCAGGTGCTTTTCACAATGGCAAAGGATGGTGGATGGACTTATCTTTTTGAACTGCCTGTTCTTGGCTTTGTTTGACGGATGTAGCCCTTGCTTCTATAATGTCCTTCATGGCGAACAAATATGACGAATCGAATATAAAGTCGCTCTCATCCTTTGAGCACATACGCCTGCGTCCAGGCATGTACATCGGACGTCTTGGCGATGGAAGTCATCCGGATGATGGCATCTACATATTACTCAAGGAGGTCATAGACAACAGTGTCGACGAGTTCATAATGGGCTCGGGCAGCAGGATCATCATCACACTGATCGACAACAAGGTCAGTGTGCGTGACTATGGCCGTGGCATCCCACTTGGCAAGATCGTCGAATGTGTGTCCGTCATCAACACAGGGGCGAAGTATGACAGCGAGGCCTTCCAGTTCTCTGTTGGCCTCAACGGTGTCGGCACCAAGGCGGTCAACGCCCTTTCAGAAAGCTTCACGGTCACGAGCTACAGGGATGGCCAGATGGCTTCGGCCTCCTTTGTGCGTGGACTCCAGAAGGGTAGGACGAAGACAGGTCCGACAGATGAGCCCAATGGTACATTGATCAGCTTCACTCCAGATCCCGAGATCTTCCCTGACTATGCCTTCAATGAGGATTTCATCCTTGAGCGCCTGTGGAACTACGCCTACCTGAACACCGGTCTCACAATCGAGTACAACAAGAAGGTCATCAAGAGCCAGCATGGCCTCTTGGACCTGCTTGAGAAGAATGTCGGTACAGAAGCCCTTTACCCTGTGATCCACTACAAGGGCAGCCATCTTGAGTTCGCTCTGACCCATACGCAGAGTTATGGCGAGAGCTATTACTCTTATGTCAATGGCCAGCATACAAGTGATGGGGGCACCCATCTGGCAGCCTTCAAGGAAGGCCTTCTGAAGGGTGTCAACGAGTATTACAAGAAGAGCTGGAACGCTCCCGAGGTGCGTGATGGCATCGCAAGCGCGGTTTCCGTGAAGGTCCAGAACCCGGTCTTCGAGAGCCAGACGAAGAACAAGCTTGGCAATACGGAGATCCGTACCTGGATCGTCAACGAGGTGAAGGCCGCAATCGTCGATGCCCTTATGAAGAACCAGGACATCGCTGCCAAACTCCAGACGAAGATCACGACGAACGAGAGGATCCACAAAGAGGAGAGCGCGGTACGCAACGGGGCCAGGGAAATGGCCAAGAAGGTATCTATCAACATCCCCAAGCTCAAGGACTGCCGTTACCACCTCAACTCCTATCCCAAGAGCCATGAGCGCGAGGCGCTCTCCAGCATGATCTTCCTCACCGAGGGTGATTCTGCGAGCGGTACGATCACCAAGACTCGGGACATCGACACCCAGGCGGTCTTCAGCCTGCGTGGCAAGCCATACAACGTGTGTGGCAAGACCCGCAAGGCGATTTATGAGAACGAGGAGCTGTACAACATCATGGTGGCCCTCGGGCTTGAGAACGGGGACTTCGACAACCTGCGCTATGCCAAGGTCGTCATCGCCACTGATGCTGATACCGATGGTTATCATATCAGGAACCTGTTGATGACTTATTTCCTGACTTTCTTCGATGAGATCATCACATCAGGACGCCTGTACATTCTCGAGACCCCGCTCTTCCGTGTGCGTAACAAACAGGTCGTGACCTACTGTTACAGCGAGAGGGAGAGGGACAACATGCTCACCCAGGTCAAGAACCCTGAGGTGACACGCTTCAAGGGGCTTGGGGAGATCGACCCCAAGGAGTTTGGACAGTTCATTGGAGAGGACATAAAGCTAGTCCCCGTCACTATAGACAGTGCCAGCGAGGTCCGGCGCAAGATGGAGTTCTGCATGGGATCCAATACGCCTGAACGTCGTGAGTACATCATGGAGAACCTGGTCTGATGGCATACGCGAGTGGACTTTTCGAGAAGAACTTCATTGAATACGCCTCCTATGTCATACGTGACCGCGCGATTCCTGACATCGAGGATGGCTTCAAGCCCGTACAAAGGCGCATCATACACACCCTGATCGAAATGGACGATGGACGCTTCCACAAGGTCGCCAACGTCGTAGGCCAGGTGATGAAGTACCACCCTCATGGCGATGCCTCGATTTATGAGGCCTTGGTCAACCTTGCGAACAACGACCTCTTCATCGACCACCAGGGCAACTTTGGAAACGAGCTCACGGGGGATGGTGCCGCAGCAGGGCGTTATATCGAATGCCGGCTGCTTCCAATCGCAAAGAAGCTCCTCTACAGCCCTGAGATCACCCAGTATGTCGACTCCTACGACGGGCGCAACAAGGAGCCTGTCGTCTTCCCCGCCAAGATCCCTGTCGTCCTGATCCAGGGGGTGAGCGGCATCGCTGTCGGCATGAAGACCGACATACTGCCTCATAACTTCATCGAGGTCCTGGATGCGGAGATCGCCGCCCTGCATGGTGAGATCGTACCCCTCTATCCCGATTTCCCGACAGGTGGCATTGTCGATGTCTCTGGCTATGATGATGGACGTGGCTTTGTCACCGTGCGTGCCCGCCTGGATACCTCTGACCCGAAGAAGATCGTCATCACAGAGTTGCCCTATGGTGTCACATCCGAGCAGATGATCGCTTCGATCGAGGATGCTGACAAGCGCGGCAAGCTCCATATCGCGAAGATCACTGACTACACTACAGACAAGGCGAACATAGAAATCGCCTTGCAGCGTAACACGTACAACAACGATATTGTTGATGCCCTTTACGCTTACACGAAGTGCGAGAACAAGATCTCGGTCAACCCGCTTGTGATCCAGGATGAGCTGCCGAGGATCGTCCCGATCAGTGAACAGGTGGCCTATCATGCAAACCACCTGGTGGACGTGCTCACCGCTGAGCTCAATGTCGAACGCGCCCATCTTGAGGACAAGCTGCATGCCCGTACCCTCGAGAGGATCTTCATCGAGGAGAGGATTTACAAGAGGATTGAGACGAAGAAGACTGCGGAGGATGTGGTCAAGGCCGTCTACGCAGGATTCAAACCTTTCACAGAGGAACTCTACCGTCCTATCGATGACGAGGATGTCGAGCGCCTCTTGAAGATCCCAATCCGCCGCATCTCCCTCTTTGACATCGAGAAGAACCGTAAGGACATTGAGGAGATAAATGCCGCCATCGCCCAGGTCGACCATAACCTTGCGAACATTGTCGAATACGCAGAGGGTTTCCTGACTGAGATCCGCGACGCTGTTGACAAGGAACGTTGGAAGAGACATAGCGAGATCGGGACCTTCCAGGCCCTTGATGCCAAGTCCGTCGCCGTGCGCAACCTCGAACTGCGCTACGATGAGGCCTCTGGCTACATCGGCACAGCCCTGAAGACAGGGGAGGTCCTTATGAAGGTCTCCCCTTACGACAAGGTCTTCTACATGCGCAAGGATGGCACATACCGCGTCATGAATGTATCCGAGAAGGAGTTCATCGGGACTGAAGGTCTCTTCTACTGGGCGCTTGCCGACAAGGAGGAGCTGGCCAAGGTCATCTTCACCGTGATCTACAAGGAGAAGGAGAGCAAGTTCTACTTCATCAACCGCTTCACGATAAACGCCTTCACGACGAACAAGCTCTACTCGATCCTGCCCAAGGGGAACTACAAGCTCGTCAAGCTTGTCACCTTCCCATCCGCCATCATCACAGCCAAGTACAAGACGGGTTATGGCTACCGTGTCCTTGAGGAGACTTTCCGGTTCTCCGATTTCGCAGTACGTAAGAGCCCCCAGAGTGTCGGCTACAAGTTGATAACAAAGGCCCTGGCTGGACTGACGCTGAGGCAGACAAAGGATGCATCCACGAGCAAGGATGCCGAACCGACTCTCTTTGATGATGCCCAGGGGGATGGCGATGACCAGTCTTGAGGACCGCATACTCTATGAGGACAACCACCTGATCGTGGTCAACAAGCTCTGTGGTGAGCTCACACAGGGCGACTCGACAGGTGATGTGACGCTCGCTGATGACATCAAGGCTTACCTGAAGGAGCGTTATGGCAAGCCGGGCAATGTGTATCTTGGCATACCACACCGCCTAGACCGTCCCACAAGCGGCGTCATGGTCTATACGAAGACCGAGAAGGCCCTGATACGCCTCAACGAGTCCTTCCGTGGTGATGATGTCGACAAGACCTATTGGGCTATAACAGACGCCCTCCCGCCCCAGCAGGAGGGGCGGTTGGTCCACTACCTGGTCCGTGACAGCGTCGCCAACAAGTCGACCGCCTTCCGCAAGGAAGTGAAGGGCTCGAAGAGGGCGGAGCTGGAGTACAGGGTCCTCGCCTCGTCAGAGCGTTACCACCTCATCGAGGTCCACCTGATTACAGGACGCCACCACCAGATCCGGGCCCAGCTGAAGGCTGTTGGTGTGCATATCAAGGGGGACTTGAAGTACGGCTCACCAAGGAGCAACCCCGATGGTGGGATCAGCCTCCATGCCAGGAGGATCAGCTTCACCCATCCTGTGCGCAAACAGCGGCTCACGATAACAGCCGACCCCCCACATGACCAGCTGTGGGACTACTTCCTCTCTGTTGTTGAAGAGTGATTGGTCATCCAACAGCCCCACCCGGAGCTGTTGGATGGTCCTGATTCACTTCGCCGCCCTGTAAACCTCCCTCATGGCGGCTTCATCCAGCTTGAGATATGCTCCGATTGTCCTCTTGCCTTCGAATGAACACTTGTGGGCCAGCTGGTCTATCTGCTCTTCTGTGAGGTCGATCCCAAGACCACTGATCCTGATGGGCATGCCGATCCTGGTGCAGAAGTCTTCAAAGGCCTCCACAGTGGCTTTGGCATCCGCCGCCATGTCTCCAGATGGCTTTAAGGAGAAGATGCTGCAGCCAAGCTTTGCGAAGCGGCTTGGATCCCTGGCGATGCAGTAACGGGCCCAGGAAGGCCAGATCGCTGCAAGACCGGCCCCGTGTGCGACATCGAACATGCCTGAGAGTTCATGCTCGAGCTGGTGGCAGGCCCAGTCACCCCTTGTGTCATTGCCCATGGCCATCAGGCCATTGTGGGAAAGCGAGGAAGCCCACATCAAGTCAGAGCGTGCCTTCTTGTCATCTCCCTTCCTGAGGGCGGCTTCGCCTGCCTCCATCACAGTCCTCAGCAAGGCGGTGGCCAGGTTGTCTGTCAGCGCAAGGCTCTCTCCAGAGGTGAAGTAGCGTTCCATCGTGTGCATCATGATGTCCACTGTGGCGGCGGCTGTCTGGTAGGGTGGGAGCGTGTAGGTGAGTGTGGGGTCGAGGATGGCGAAGCGGGGACGGCATACATCGCTGTTGCAACCCCTCTTCAGCCAGCCGTCCTCGTTGGTGATGACACTTGAATCACTCATCTCACTGCCTGCTGCGGCCATGGTCAGGACACATGCTGTCGGCAAGGAGGCTTGTGGCGTGGCTTTCTGGCTGTAGAAGTCCCAGACATCGCCATCATAGGACACGCCATAACCGATGCATTTAGCACTGTCCATGACAGAGCCCCCTCCAATGGCGAGCACCAGGTCCACTCCCTCCTTGCGGCAGAGGGCTATGCCCTCCCTGACCAGGGAGAGGCGGGGATTGGGTACGACGCCACCAAGTGGGATCCACTTTGCTCCTGCCTCTTCAAGCAGGCTGGTGACCTGGTCGAAGAGGCCATTCTTCCTGATGCGGTCTGATCCATAATGCACAAGGACCTTCTTGTAGCCCTTGACGAGGGAAGGCAGCTGGGACAGCGCCCCCTCTCCGAAGATGACCTTGGTTGGTGTGTAGTACTTTGTCAGTCCCATAATGATGGGTCCTCCTTCTTACGTGGGATTCTTATGACGGCCTGTTTCTCCAGTCCGTTCGCCCTGATATCCAGATCGACAGGGCAGCTGTAATGTGTGAAGTGGGTTGTTGATTCCACTTCCTCCAGTTTCCCCAGCTCCTCGAAGTCGAGGCTGCCTTCCCCATGTACAGGGTTCACCGTCAGGTAGAGGCAGCCCAGGCTGGTCATGTTCTGGAAGAAGTGCGTGCCCTGGCTTGGCTCCACCTGCATGTCGGGCAGTCCTGTCTCGACTATGACCCTGGCATGGGATATGTCAGACCAGGCACATGGTATGCCAAGCCAGCGGTCGCTGGAACCCAGGCGTCCTGCGACGATCAGGACGTACTCACGTCCTTCCATCGAGGCGTTCAACTTGGCAAGTTCCGCAGGCATGTCTGTCATCTCATCAGCCTTGAATGCCTCACGGCGCAGGGCGACTATGTCCCGTATGCCTTCGACGACACCATTGCCCATGACCGAAGTCGCATGGACGATCGAGCCTGGGATGTCGTCCTCTGTGACATCGACATCACTCTCCGTATAAGCTGATGCGATGGGACGCATCTGGAGTATTGAGAAATCGCTTTTCTTGTCAGCAGGACGTTCTGTATTCACCGCGATTTCGATTTCGACAGGCGTGTTCATGCTGCGTTGGCCAAGCTTCAGGATCCTGTCGACGACCTTGGCCAAGGGGAACATGTCGTACTTCAGCATTCCATTGAAAGTGATCACCTTCTCCCCCTGTGCCAGTGAGGACTCGCTCATCGTGAATGTCTTCATGTCGAAGGTTGATGCGATGTTCTTCAAGGCCTTGGGCCAGGCGGATGCCCGGGAAAGCGGCAACCTGACAAGGTTGTCCTGGTTGCGCTCTGGTTCGAAAGGTGCGTCCATGTCCAGGGCATAGAAGCTGTCCTGGCTCGATGACCCCCCGAAGAGGTCGGCGGAGGGGTTGTGGGGTTTGGCGGGACAGAAACGGAAGGCTGATCCATCATCAACCACGCTCTTGCCGAAGCCGAAGGAGAGCATGCCGACCCCATCTTCACTCTTCTGACCTGCGACAGGGTAGTAGTTCAGGCTGCGGGCCACTCCTGACACATTCGGGAACCACCAATGTCCATGCTGGGAGCCTGTGACCTGTTGGAGGATCACCGCCATCTTCTCCTCTTCGACCATGTGGCCCGTGACGGAAAGGTATTCCCGTGCCCTCTTGAAGAAGACAGAGGCCCAGACAGTGCGGATCGCATCCTCAAGTTCCTTCAAGCGCTTGTCCTTGTCTCCTGAGTTGCTGATCATGCAGGTCTGGTACACACCAGCGAAGGGTTCGCTGTGGCTGTCCTCAAGCAGGGAGGATGACCGGACAGACAATGGTTGCACGACGACATCAAGATAACGTTTCAGGCATGCTTCCAGTTCTTCAGGTACTGGTTTCGATAGGAAGAGGTGGAGTATTTCATGGTCCTCCATCTGCGCGAGCCGAGAGAAGTCCGCATCATGCATCATCAGGAAGTCATCGTAGACCGAGGTCGATACGACAACCGTCTTGGGGATCGACAGGTAGATGTCAGGGAAGTCGTCCTGGACCTTGTCAGCCATCATCTCCGCCGCGATGAAAGCCAGGCCCCGGCCCTTGCCACCGAGTGAGCCGGACCCGATCCTGGAGAAGAAGGCGGTGTCATCATAGCTTTCCGGGGTGAACTGGGCGATCACGCCCCTTGTCCGCTGTGTCCTGTAGTTCTTGATTGTGCTGTAAAGCTTCTTCCTGAGGTCTTCGGCATCTCCTTCCGCGTTCAGGTTGACCTGCCTCAATGCGCTGGCCAGCTGGTAGAGGCTCCTCGCTTGGAGCCAGCGTGAGAAGTCGTTGCGCTTCGAGTGGTAGACGAGGCTGTCAGCTGGTATGGTGAGTATGGCCTCCTGTACACGGCGCATCGTCGAGGCGCGTAATATGACAGCTCCAGAAGCAGGGTTGATGAATTCGAAGGGGCCGAAGTTGTAGCAGCGTATGAAATGCTCCTCGAGCTGGGACAGGAGGTTGGGGGAGGACTTGCAGATGAAGTCAGCGCCCAGCGCCCTGGCATCGGCTTCATTCGACATGTCGCTGGACTGGATCAGTATTGGCAGCCTGGGGTCTTCCTGCCTGACCCGTGCGGCGAAGCGCAGGCCTGCGCCTTCCTTGCTTCCCTCGTAGGGGAAGTTGACATCTGCGACCACGCCGAGCAGGTTGCGCCTGTAGCGTTGGTAATACTCCTGTGCCTCCTCTCCATCCCTGGCCAGTACGATTTTCGCCCTGCCCCTCATGCGCAAGGTACGGCCCCAGTCGTTCAGGCCCTCCTCCATGGAGAGCCTCGTCTGTTGGATCAGGCAGGTGTACATGACAGGCAGGTAGGATGAGATGAAACGCACCGAGTCCTCAATCAGCAGGATCACCTGCACATCGGCGACAGAGGTGTCATGTTCCAGGTTGAGCTTGTCCTCCACGAGTTTCACCATGGCGAGGAAGAGCTTGGCATTGCCCTGCCAGTAGAAGACCTGGTCGAGGACCTTCGTGCCATCTTCCCTCAGCGCTTTCGCCCTTCTGTGGTCGGGGGAGGGGGCCAGTGCGATCACTGGCATGCCGCTCTTGATCTCCTTTATCCTGGATGCAAGGCGTTCGACGCGCCCTGTATGGAAGTCGAGCATGGTGATCACCAGGTCGAAATCAAGGCGGCTTATCAAGGCAAGCGCCTCTTCCTCGTTGGATGTGTGTGTGATTTTCGGAGGGGTCGAGAGCCCAAGCTCCATGTACTCCTTGTACAGCTCCTCCTCCACACGTCCATCCTCTTCAAGCATGAAGCGGTCGTAGTCCGAGCAGATGAGCAGCACGTTGTAGATGTGCTTCAGCATCAGATAAGAGAAGGGGATCCAGGTCTGGTCGAGTTTGTACATGGACACAGGATAGCACGCATTGGCTTCTTGATGACCATGTCGAAGGAATAATATATTCATGACAAATGGCTTCCTCGATACTTCCTCAGAACCAGCTTTCCAGGCGGAGCAGGACAATCCTCAATACACGCCACGATGCGACTGCCATAGCCCTTGATGACCTGTGTGACGAAATCATCAAAGACTTCCACGTCCCCCTTTCCGAAGCCGGTGCCCAGCTGAAGAAGGAGCGTGTCCAGGCCCTCTCCACATTGGACAGGGTCTACAGGGAGCAGTACAAGCGCTTCCTCTCAAACCTTGATGAGAGCCTTTCGCAGCTGGAAGACGCCTATGTGTCAGACCTGTCATATGATGTCTATGGAGGACACAGCGTTGCAGTGAGGTCCTACCGCAAGGAGCGTCTTGAACGCTTCAACAGGCTTGGACAGGAGCGCCTTGGCGCTCTTGAGGACCTGTATAAGCGCTGCTGTGGTGCGGTGGATGGGCTGGTGCAGGGGTGCATGGGGATCATCCAGGACATAGGGGGGCGTGGAAACACCAGGCTCCTGGAGTTCAAGAAGGAGCTCTGTTCATTGGTCGACGCCTTCTGGGCTGAACTCTCAGGGCCTGTCCGCCTGACCTCTTTCAGTGAAGTCGCTTGTCATCACAGGGAGCTGGTGGTCTCTCACGACGAGGCGTTCCGCTGTGTGATGGAGGATGCTGTCAGCCAGCTTGGCCACATGATCAAGGGGCAGCAGAGCGTGGAAGGAACCAGTTTCGAGGAGAAATGGGGAGAGGTCTGGCAGGAGAAGGATCCCGGGGATGTGGCCTTCATGAGCTCCCTTGCCTTCCAAAGGGCTGTGAGTTCACTCGACTTCTCAATCCACCAGTCCTTCTCCGCCATGCGTGATGCGCTCACGAGCAGCGTCATCGGCCTACGTACATCGGCGGCCCTTGGTCTTGATTCCGTTGCCATGGCTTGGAGTTCCGGCATCCTTGCCCTTGCTTCGACCTGCCTTGATGGCCTGGAGGACATGCATTACAGCCTCTCAATGACGATGAGGAAGGAAAGGCGCAACGCCTGAGGGTGTTTTCTTAGTTTTCAAGCAACGATTAGCTTTTTGATTGAGCTATTGCAATAAAAGTTGACAGTTTTCCAAATGCGGTCTTAAGCTGGTCATGCAGGAGGAGCTGATGTACGAACTTGCTTCTTTCATGGCTGGGCTCGAAAGGCGTAATCCTTCCCAGCCTGAGTTCATCCAGGCTGTCCGTGAGGTCGTAGGAAACGTGATCGACCTCGTCAATGAGAACCCCCAGTACCTTGATGCCCGTATACTGGACCGGATCTGTGAGCCGGACCGTGTGATCTCGTTCAAGGTCGAATGGGAGGATGACGGAGGCCACCTCAATGTGAACCGTGGCTGGCGCGTCCAGTTCAACAACGCACTTGGTCCTTACAAGGGAGGCTTGCGCTTCCATTCGTCAGTCACCGAGGGTTCGCTTAAGTTCCTCGGCTTTGAACAGACGTTCAAGAACGCGCTGACAGGACTTCCCATTGGAGGGGGCAAGGGCGGAAGCGATTTCTCCCCAAGGGGGCGCAGTGATGCCGAGATCCGCCGTTTCTGCCGCGCTTTCATGACGGAGCTTCAACGTTACATCGGTCCTGATACCGATGTCCCCGCTGGTGACATCGGGGTCGGTGCACGTGAGATCGGCTACCTTTATGGCCAGTACAAGAAGATCCGTGTAGAGAACACAGGGGTGCTGACAGGCAAGGGCCCGCTATGGGGAGGTTCCCTCGTCCGTCCTGAGGCCACGGGTTATGGTACGATGTACTTCGCCCAGGAGATGCTTGCACGAGAAGGTGACAGCCTCGAAGGCAAGCGTGTCGCGGTTTCAGGCTTCGGCAATGTCGCCTGGGGCGCTGTCGTCAAGGCAGCTGAACTGGGTGCCAAGGTTGTCACGATTTCAGGTCCTGACGGTTGCATCATCGATGAGGATGGCATATCGACACCGGAGAAGGCCGCTTACATGCTCCAGTTGAGGGCTTCGAACAATGATGTCGTCAAACCCTATGCACAGCGATTCAAAGCCCGCTTCATACCAGGTGGCAAGCCCTGGCAGGTCCCTGTAGACCTGGCCTTCCCCTGCGCGATCCAGAACGAACTGACACTCCAGGATGCCAAGGACCTTGTCGCGGGAGGCTGCAGGCACGTCATCGAGACTTCGAACATGGGTGTCTGTGCCGATGCGGCTGAGTACCTGATCGCCAACAAGATATCCTTTGCCCCTGGCAAGGCGGCCAATGCTGGAGGCGTGGCCGTATCCTGCCTTGAGATGAGCCAGGATGCACAGCATCTTTACTGGTCTGCGGACGAGGTCGATGGACGCCTCAGGAATGTCATGAAAGGCATACATGCTTCCTGCGTCGAGCATGGACGTTGCGATGATGGCTATGTCGACTACGTCAAGGGTGCGAACATAGCTGGTTTCTGCAAGGTCGCAGATGCGATGTGCCAGCAGGGTTGGTGACCAGGACTGGCCAACGACCATCATGAGAAGGGCGGCGGTCTTCCCGCCGCTCTTCTTCATCCAGCCCCCAGGAGGCTGCTTCTGGAAATGGAAGGACTGGGTCTCCATGTGAGTGCAAACCTGGGACATCCCTTTCCAGCAATAGGCATTGCCCCGGTCCACCGCTTGGGCTAACATGTGGCCATGAAGATACTCTGCGTCGCGGACGCTACCGAGCCCTTGATTTATTCAAGCCAGGCGAAGAGCCTCTTCGCCGACTGCGACCTGGCTATCAGCGCAGGCGACCTGCCTGTGCGCTATTATGACTACATCATGACAGTGCTAGGGAAAGACTTCTTCTATGTCTATGGCAACCATAACCTCGAGCACTTCGATGAAGTGATGAGGCGTGGTGGTTTCGACCCCATGGCTGAGTACAGCACGACCGGCAAGCAGAAGCTGATGCCCAGCTTCGGTGGGAACCTGATTGATGGCAAGGTCGTCTACGACAAGCGCAACGACCTGATTATCGCAGGTCTGGGAGGCTCGATGCTGTACAACTATGGCAAGAGCCAGTATACGGAACGCCAGATGCAGTGGCGCATCACCAAGATGATCCCCCGCCTGATCTACAAC
The DNA here is from genome assembly GCA_944392695.1 of uncultured Spirochaetales bacterium. GTDB lineage: Bacteria > Spirochaetota > Spirochaetia > Sphaerochaetales > Sphaerochaetaceae > Bullifex. Next base: position 12,234 of record CALXXN010000027.1, read on the forward strand.
AAGAAGCGTTATGGCCGTTACCTGGACATACTGGTGACACATGCCCCTGCCTTTGGCTATGGCGATGGGGAGGACATCTGCCACCGTGGTTTCACAAGTTTCCTTGACTTCCTCGATTCCTACAAACCCAAGTATATGTTGCATGGACATGTACATCTCTTTGATGAGAATGCCAACAGGGTCTTCCAGTATGGGGACACCAAGATCATCAATGTCTACAAGAGCTATGTCCTGGATGCTCCAGAGCTAGGAGGTGGAAGGCGATGATGAACGACTACATCAGCCAGCAGACAGCAGAGGACTTCAACAAGGCCAAGAGCAGGGCCAAGATGAATGCCATACTCAACAAGCTGACCTGGCGTAATCCAGACCTCTTGTCGCTCTACGAAGTCACGAAGATCATCAAGCCCAAGAAGGAGACCTATCTGGGCATGAGGACGATCGAGATCTCGAAGATCATTGGGTCCGAAGGCCGTTACAGGGACTTCTCCTCCGCCTTCCTGCCCAAGCGGGAGATGCTCCGACGCCGCTGGATGAGCATAGACCAGGCCAGGTTGACTGATGTCACCTTGCCCCCGATCTCTGTCTACTCACTTGGTGGCTGGTACTTCGTCCGTGATGGCAACCACCGTGTCTCGGTTGCGAAGAGCATGGGTGTCGAGTTCATAGATGCCGAGGTCGTCGAGCTGGACAGCGAGGTCCCGCTCGAGCCAGGCATGACGATGAAGCAGCTGAAACAACGTGTCGTCGAATACGAGCGCCGTGCCTTCATGGAACAGTACAAGCCATCCTACCTTCCCATGGGAGAGATCAGCTTCACCACTCCTGGTTCCTACCCTGAGATGGTCAACCACATACTGGTCCACAAGTATTATATCAATCAGGACAGTGATGTCGAAATCAGTTTCGAGGATGCGGCGAAGAGCTGGTACAAGAACGTCTATGCCCCGATAGTCGCGCAGATACGCGAGGACAACCTCATGTTCTATTTCCCTGGGAATGCTGAAGGCGACCTCTACATGTGGCTTGTCAGGACCTGGGACGAGATGAAGCGCACAAAGGGGGATGCCTCGATAGAAGAGGCCAGCCGGAAGCTCAGGAAGGATTCTGGAGCCTCCATCCTGAAACGTTGGGCTGGCTTGCTGAAAGAGCGGATCGATCCGGAGTGATCAATCAGCCAGGTATCCGGCTATTGTCGCCGCATAGGTCTCTATGACCGCGCCTAGGCGGTCCGATGGCCTGATGTCGCTCTCCTTGCCTTCGAGATGCACGATCCCCGCCACAGGCTGGTTGGAGAGTGCGATTTCCGTATGGACGCCATAGGGTATGTGCACCAATGCCATGTTCTGCGCCCAGTAGAGCATTGAATCAAGGGCGTGGCTGCCTTCGCAGATCGAGTGGCGGCAGCTGGTGAAGCAGCCGAAGAGCCGTCCTTCCAGCGCGCGTTCCTCGCAAAGCGGCCAGGTTGTGTCGATGAATGCCTTCATCTCTGCTGTCATGTTGCCAAAGCGCGTCGGAGCTCCAAGTATGATCATGTCGCTCTTGAGCAGGGTCTCCTCGCTGGCGACCGGCAGTTCAAGTATGTCCTCGTAATACTGGTTCACGCTGTCCTGAGTGTTCGCGAGGATGTGCAGGTCGCTGTCCTCCACCCTGTAGAGCCGGGCGTCAACGCCCATGTCCGTCAGCTGCTGCCTGAGATATTCGCCGATGATGTAGATATTGCCACTCACAGAGTGGATGATGAGGCTGCATCTCTTCACTGATGTGCCCTCCTTTGTTTCTTCTGATTATACCCCAAGGAGGTGGGAATGGAAGGTTTTGACAGCCCTTGCAGCACAAGCAGGCATCGTACCTGTCAGGATGGGAGGGTGGTGCTCAACACCAGGCGGAATAGAGGTCCCCACGCTTGTCGATGTACACCCTATGTCCATAGACCTCGCTGAGGATGTCCTCCCTGAGCACCTCTTCCTTCGCCCCATCGGCGAAGATGCGCCCATCCTTCATGATGACGACACGTTTCACTTCAGGCATGATCTCTGATAGCTCATGGGTGACCATCATGATGGTCTGACCCGACTGGGCGTATAGTGAGAGTGTCTGGCGCAGTGCGGCACGGGAGGGGAAGTCGAGCCCGGATGTGGCCTCATCCAGGAGGAGGAGGGGAGGCTGGGTCACCGCAGCCCTTGCAAGCAGGGCCCGGGCACGCTCTCCTGATGAGAGTGAGTTGATCGGCTTGTCAGCAAGCTTCTCGAGACCGACCTTCCTGATCTCCTCCATGGCCTTGTCCCTGTCTTCCTCACTTGGCTTGATATGGAAGTCGAGTCCTATGGCTGAATGCAGGGCCGATACCACGATGTCCCGTACAGTGTAGGTCGTGTTGACAACCAGGCTGTCGGCTTGGTTCACATGTCCGATCACCCGGCGCACGTCAGCGACACTCCATCTCTCCTTTCCAAGCAGGCAATAGGAGTACTCATCCCTTGCAAGAGGGTGGACTGCCTTGCAAAGCACATTCATCAGCGTGCTCTTGCCAGCCCCGTTGGGGCCTATCAGGGCCGTATGCCCTCCTTCCTCGAGCGTGAATGAGACATCATCAAGTATGATGCGGCCTTCACGACGTACCGTGGCATGCTCAAGCGTGATTAGTGGTGTTTCCATCTGTCATGTAGGTTGAGACGAACTTGTTCTTGACGTTGGTCGTGTAGACAAGCGTCATGGCGACGACGAGGTCGGTCTGTCCTTCCCTCATCGCATCGACAAGATAGGTGTACTCACGTACCTTCTTACGCCTTTCTTCAAGCGTCTCCGGGAAGGATGCCATCACCTTGCGGATCTGTGGAGCCAATGTGTTGTAGATGCTCTTGAATACGATGTTGTCATTCGAGTTGACGACATCGAAATGTATTGTGAAGTCGTTGACCTGGAAGTCCTCGATCGCAGCCTTGTCACCACTCGTCTCTATTGTCACCAGGTCGCGGTCCATGCGGCGCAGGCATTCCTCCATGGCATTCACGACAGGCCCCCTCGCTGGTGAGCGGCTCAGCTCCCTCGCGGCGCTGACCTCGAGTGTGATGTGTACATCGAGGAGGTCTGAGAGCATCTTGAGGTCGACATTGTCCTGGCTGAACATGTTCATTGACAGGGTCTCGACGTACTGGTCGAGCTTGTTTGTCTTCACATAGGCCTTCTTGCCCTGGCTGACCTCGATCAGGCCCTTGGCCTCAAGGACCTTGAAGGCCTCGCGGAGTGACCTTGATGATGCGCCATATTTCGCGCACAACTCCTTCTGGCTTGGCAGGAAGTCTCCTTGCCTGTATTCATTGTTCAGTATGGCTGACTCAAGCATGGATGCGATCTGCATCGCTTTAGGCGTGGCACTGTAATTACCAGAAGAACTGCTCATGGTTCAAAAACTCCGACATTATTGAAAATTTCGTGACCGTGCAATGATTTGTATTTACATGTTATCCCAGTGGCGGGAAGAAGGCAAGCATGGTCCATTCGCTTTGGACAACAATGCTTGCACAAAACTCCATGTAAAGCACACTTGATTTCACGCACAAAAACCTTACCTTTTCAGTTGTAAGGCGGCAGAAGCCGGGCCTGCGGGCGTCAGGGACGCCAAGCAGGTGCTTCCACTAAAGCCCGACATCCAGGCGCCTGACGACAGCGAGGTGCATCCACGCTGTGTGAAAAAGGATCAGTGGCTCCACAAACGGGGTCGAGTGTGTTGTTTTCTTTCTGGCCATGGGTGCGTCCCATGGCTTTTTTTGTCATCGCAACCTCTGTCCTGCTCTTGAATCGTGCCAGAAGCCGTGCGATACTTCTAATCAAGCAGCAGGTGGAGAGGTACCACAGGCTGCCAGGTTCCATACAGGGACTTAAGGAGGTTGCCGCCAAGGAAGGTGTTTCCCCGGCGGTTTTATTTTGCTTTCGTGTCAAAGGCATTCGAGCCGGATCAGGAGGCCACGTTTGTAGAAGAAGCGGTCGAGGGCTTCAAGTCCAGCTCCATGCACAGTACCCTTCTCCCTGTAGTAGGATCTGAACACGGGGACTTCCTTCAGTGGCCTGGGTGCGCTTTTCGAAAAGACATCGAGTATGTAGGCGAAGTATTCATCATCCAGGTTGGAGAGCCCTCCGCCGATCAGGACAGCCGAGGCCCCGGTGGCGCACACAGCGAAGACCAGTGCCTTGGCAAGGGCCTGGCTGGATTGCATCAGCAGGCCTTTGAACTTATCCCCACCTCGGGCGAGGTCGCGTCCTGAGAGCGTCTGTCCATAGGCTTCCAATGACAGCTGCCTCAGGCCAAAGCCTGAAGAGACTGTCTCAAGGCAGCCTGTCGAGCCGCAGTGGCACAGCCCCCTGTCACGTACAGGCATGTGGCCGAAGTCAAGGGAAGGTATGATGCGGTCCCTCTGGATCAGGGCCGCTGAGAGGTGCTCACCCCAGTTGATGAAAAGCATGTCCTCGAGTGACGATGAGAAGTGGAAGCGCTCGGCTTCAGCGGCGCAGCGCAGGGCGTCAGCCATGCATACAGGGAAGGGCATGTCATCAAAGCTGTGGATGAATGCGCCATCATCGTTCTTGAGGGCATCGATGTAGCATTCCCCGATCCTGCCATCAGGACCAATGGCGGCATTGACTGCGATGCAGGCGCCGATGACAGGGGAAGGTGCCATGGATGAGAGCTTGTGCATGCAGCCATGCAGGGTCTGCGTGTAATCATCAAGGCTGGTGAAGCCACTTGAGGGGAACCTTTCCATCCTCAACGCCTTGGCATCCAGGCTGAAGAGTGTGGCTGTGACCACCCTGCTGCCAATGTCGATCCCGATCACCGTGGAATGCTGGAGGTTGATTGACAGCGAGGTCCCAGGACGGCCCTTGGCCGTGCTCTGCCGCCCTGTCTCTGCGACAAGGCCCTCTGAGACGAGGATGTCGACGATCTCACCCATGGAGACCTTGTTGATCCCAAGCAGGGATGAGAGCTGGGCCCTGCTCAGCCCATTGTTCCCTCGTAGGGCATTGAGCACCTTGATCTTGTTGACCTCACGTGCGTTTCCTGGCTGGGAGAAGTTCATCGCGCACCTACCTCCATCATGGACTCAAATGTACAATAGTTCGCCTGGGTTACAAATACCCTTTGTGGTGTGACTTGCCGCCTTGGGTGGCTCTTTGTATCTTTGCTCCTCGGAAGCTGAGAGGCTTCTTATAGGGGTATGACAATGGGAAAGAAACAATTCAAGACAGAAGTAAGCGACCTGCTGAACCTGATCATCCACTCTCTTTATTCAAACAGGGAGATCTTCCTGCGCGAGCTGATCAGCAATGCATCAGATGCGATTGACAAGTTGAAGTACCTCAGCTTGTCTGATGAGAAGCTGAAGGGCTTCAGCTTCGATCCCGCGATCAATATAAGCTTCGACAGCGATGCCAAGACGCTGACGATCAGCGACAACGGCATCGGCATGGACGAGGAAGACCTCAACAGCAATCTTGGCACGATCGCCTCAAGTGGCACGAAGAAGTTCCTCGCCGCCCTGGGTGATGATGCCAAGAAGAACAGCAACCTGATCGGCCAGTTCGGCGTCGGCTTCTATTCCGCCTTCATGGTCGCATCGCATGTCACTGTCATCAGCCGCAAGGCGGGGGCGGATTCCGCCTTCAAGTGGGAAAGTGATGGCAAGGCTACCTACACGGTCAGCGAGGCCACACGTGCTGAGCAGGGTACTGACATCATCCTCAAGCTGAACGAGGAGGGCGAAGACTACGCCAACCGCTGGCAGCTGGAGACCCTGATCCGCAAGTACTCCGATCATATCGCATACCCGATCTACCTCGAGTACGACCAGGAGACTTACAAGGACGAGAAGGATGCCGATGGCAACCCGGTCAAGGAAGTCGAGCACAAGAGGGAGCAGGTCAACAGCGCATCAGCGCTCTGGACCCGTCCAAAGTCATCAATCACGGACGAGGAGTATAAGGAATTCTATAAGAACAATTATTCAGATTCCGACGACCCACTGTTCTATGTGCATACGCATGCCGAGGGCGCCACTGAGTACACGACGCTCTTCTACATCCCCAAGAAGGCTCCCTTCGACATGTACTATGCTGACTACCGCCCTGGTGTGAAGCTCTATGTGAAGCGTGTCTACATCACCGATGATGACAAGGAACTGCTGCCGACCTACCTGCGCTTTGTGCGTGGTGTCATCGACAGCGAGGACCTGCCACTGAATGTCTCCCGTGAGATCCTCCAGGAGAACAGGATCATGACGGCGATCCGCAATGGTTCGGTCAAGAAGCTGCTTGGGGAGTTCAAGAAGCTCGCAGATGGCAACCCGGAGCTCTACAACGAGTTCATCAGCCAGTACAACCGCCCACTGAAGGAGGGGCTGTACAGCGACTGGGCCAATCGGGAGTCCCTTCTTGAGCTGATCCGCTACAAGTCATCAGAAGTCGATGGTTACACCTCCCTTGCTGCTTACAAGGAACGCATGAAGGATGGGCAGAAGGCCATCTACTACATCTCCGGGGCTAAGGAGGAGATCCTCCGCGGCAGTCCGCTGATCGCCTCTTACAAGGAGAAGGGCTACGAGGTCCTGATCATGGACGATGAGATCGACGACCTCGTCGCAGGCATGATCCATGACTACAAGGACCTGCCTCTGAAGGCGATCAACAAGTCTGGTGCTGTTGATGACATGAAGGAAGGTGGAGAGAAGAAGGCAGAGGAAGCCTCACCGCTGAAGGACAAGCTGATGAAGCAGCTCTCCGCCCAGGTGAAGGATGTCATCATCTCAAGCCGCCTCGCCTCTGACACGGCTGCCGTCCTCGTCAGCGACGAGAACGATCCTTCCTTCCAGATGCAGCGCCTCCTGAAGCAGATGGGTGGTGGTGAAGGAATGGATGACTTCAAGCCCATCTTGGAGGTCAACCCGTCCAACAGCCTTGTCATGAAGCTGGAGGCTACGGAGGATGAGCAGGAGGCTTCTTCCCTTGCCCGCATCATCCTCGACCAGGCCTTCATCGCAGAGGGCATACTCCCCAAGGACCCGACAGGCTTCGTCAAGGAGCTGACCCGCATCCTCGGCAAGTAAGGCGGCAACTCAAGTGATCAATGACAGCCAGGCACCTCAGACGGCCTGGCTGTCTTCATCTCCACCTCTGGCATTGCCTTGCCTCGTGAGGCCGGGTTAGAATCAGGAAACGTGATGGATGCGGGAAGTGGAGTGCTAATGGAAAACAATACTGTTGTCGTTGAGGAAGTCTCCGGACTCATGGCTGCGATCAATGGAGCCGAGAGGATCCTTTGGTGCATCCTCTTCTCTGTGATCGCGATCATAGTGGCACGTCTCATCGATTACATGATCAGCCGTGTCCTCCGCCGTGCCTCTCAGAAGGTTGGCGCCAACTTCACTCCTTTGATGTGTGGCTTTGTCGTCAAGGTCGTCCATGCCTTCATCTGGGTCATAACCATCCTGATCGTCCTCCAGATCTGGGGTATAAACCTGGCACCTGTCATCGCAGGACTCGGAGTCGCTGGTGTCGTCCTCGGCTTCGCCCTCCAAGAGTCCATTGGAAGCATCTTCTCCGGGCTCATCCTGGCCATCAACACACCCTTTGGGGTGGGGGACTGGATTGACTGTGGAGACCCTGTCGTCAGCGGGACTGTCGTCGGCATGGATGCCTTCTCCGTCACACTGGTGACTGCTGACAACAAGAAGGTCACGATATCGAACAAGGCAGTCGCCAATGCGGCGATCATCAACTATTCCGCCTTTGACAAACGCCGTGTCGACATGGTCGTCCAGATTGAGTATGGAAGCGACATAGCCAAGGCGATAGGTGTGATCAACGGCGTCCTCGATGGCTACAGCGAGGTCGACCAGGAGAAGAAGCCGGTTGTCCAGGTCAGCGCCTTGGACAGTTCTTCTGTGAACATCATAGTGCGGCCATGGGTCCCTAACAGCGAGTATTGGAACATCTACTGGAGGTTCCAGAAGGACATCTACGCCGCCCTTGAGTCTGCTGGCATAGGCATTCCATTCAACCAGCTTGATGTCCACATCCACAAGGACGGTGAGTGAGTCAGGCTTTCTTGTCGAGCCCTATCAGATAGATTTCGAAACTATCATCCCTGCAGGCCTTCGGTTTGAAGGCCTTTGCTTTTGTGAACATGCCACGCATCGTCTTGAGGACGGCTTCCTGCCCACCTCCCTGGAAGATCTTCAACACCAGGTTGCCATGTACGGCCAGCTGTTCGGCTGCAAGGGCGACGACGTTCTCTGCAAGGTACTCTGAGCGTGTCGTATCCACAGTCCTGTTGCCTGTCGTCATCGGAGCGGCATCCGATATGATGCAGTCATAAGGACCTTCCTCGACCAGGCGTGCCCGGATCTCCTTGCTGAAGGCATCCCCAGTGATTTCGACTACAGTGGGTGGGACAGGATCCAACCTGAGAGGGTTCAAGTCACATGAGACGATCTTGCCCTGTCCCTTGATCAGGGCGCGGTGCACGAAGAGCGTCCACGAGCCAGGTGCGGCCCCGACATCGAGGACCCTGTCGCCAGGCTTGATCAGGTGGTGCGAGGCATTGATCTCCTCAAGCTTGTAGACAGAACGTGCAGGATAGCCCTCCTTGTGGGCCCTCAATGTATAAGAATCACTCTTGTCCCTTCTGCTGTTGGCCATGGCCCTGACTCTAGCAGAAAGACTTGAGGGGTGGAAGCATGGCTGCTAAGCTGCACTCATGAGAGCGCCATACATCCACCTGGAACCATCATCCCGTGACAGGGAGTTCTCCATCTATTCTGATTCACAGCGGGCGGCTGTCATCTATGGTTGGCTCAAGGAGGGCAGGTCCACACGGGATCTTGATGAGGACGCCCTCCATGTCACTTTCGAGAGCAAGGGCTTCCAATCGATGAACATCCTGCATTATTTCGGGCTCAGGAGGGATGCACAGGGTGCGTTCAGGAATTCATCCGACCAGGAGATGCTTTCGACAATCCGTCCTTGGTGCACTGATGCCCTGTGGGCTGTGATCTACTATTACCTCGTCCAACACATTGAAGAGAGGGATGCTCCTGCTGATGACATGAGGCTTCCTCCTGACTATCCATCCGATACAGTCCGCGAACAGTATTGGATAGGGCGCACCTTCCTTGGAGATGTGGATGAAGGCGATTACGATGAGCACTTGAGGAGTGCCAGGGTGTATCATGAGACATCAAGCTGGCTGAGCGACCGCACTCTCAAGGAGATGGTCAAATCCCTTTATGACTTCCGCTGCCAGGTCTGTGGGGCCATCATCCTCAAGACAGGATGGCGTCCCTCGATGGAAAGAAGGACGATGTGGCTCTACGAGGATGCTGACGCCCATCACATCCTTCCACTTTCAAAGGGAGGACCTGACAGCCAGGACAACCTGCTTTGCCTCTGTCCGACCTGCCACCGCCGCTTCCACTCTGGTGAGTACCGCCTCAAGGCCTCGGGTAATCAATTCATCTGCCGTGATGAGCTGTTGGGGGAGGACCTCTCAGTCAGTATCAAACATCAGAGCTTTTTTCAAAACTCAGGTCTACAATGAAAAGCTGCATGAATATGCAGAATGCGGGTCTTTGAGGCCTCGGTA
>CALXXN010000028.1 GCA_944392695.1 uncultured Spirochaetales bacterium
ACCGTGAAACGCTTCCTCGCCGATGGTACTGCGGCTCGTCCGTGGGAGAGTAGGTCGCTGCCAGGTTTTTTTTAATATTGCCTGCCTTGTGCAGGACGATCATATAGCTTGCAAGCTTGCTTGCGGCACTTATGATTGACCCGGTGGTCATGGAGAAGTGGAAACACCCGTTCCCATCCCGAACACGACCGTGAAACGCTTCCTCGCCGATGGTACTGCGGCTTGTCCGTGGGAGAGTAGGTCGCTGCCGGGTTTTTATTTTGTCCTCCTTGAAGGGCGCAAGCCCTGTGTAGTATAGGCCGCTTCAGTTCATGAAGCGGTTTTTCTTTGTCCTCAGACGTGCTCCAAATTGACAGCTTGACCCAGTCCCTGTCATTTAGGATACTTCCTCTTGCGAGATCTGAATAAGGGAGTAGTCAGCTGCCTTTGCAGAACCATGGTCAACATGCTGGGTTGGATGAGCCCTGGCCTTGGTAATGAGTGACGAGACTTATCAACGACATTTTCATTCTAGGGTGGTTTGTCCATCCGGGGGAGGAGAGATGAGCTTGCTTGAGCTCTTCCTGATCGCTGTAGGCCTCAGCATGGATGCCTTCGCGGTCGCTGTCTGCAAAGGCCTCTCGACAGGTCATGTGAAAGTCCGTCACATGGCCATCACTGGTCTTTGGTTTGGATTCTTCCAGGCTTTGATGCCCTTGATTGGTTATCTGCTGGGAGTCAATTTCAGTTCACTGATCCAATCAGTCGACCATTGGATCGCCTTCGTGCTCCTGGTCCTCATTGGTGCCAACATGATACGTGAGGCGGTCATGGGCGATGACGACGATGATGATGGCAAGGGAGGCCTCTATTCCGCCCCTGTCATGCTGCCGCTTGCCGTGGCGACAAGCATCGATGCCCTGGCAGTCGGCGTGTCCTTCGCCTTCCTTTCTGTGGACATCGTACCTGCGGTCTCCTTCATAGGAATCTGCACCTTCATCCTCAGTGCCATCGGTGTGAAGATAGGAGCGGTCTTTGGAACACGCTTCAAGAGCAAGGCGGAAATCGCAGGAGGTATCATATTGATCCTCATCGGGCTCAAGATACTCCTGGAACATCTTGGTATCATCTCATTCTGATCATTGGAGGGCGCTGGATCATCCTGGCGCCCTTCAAGCATCTTGGAGCTGTCATTTCCTGATTCATGGTTGTCGTGCAGCGTACGACGCAGGATTTGCCTGTGGCGGCGGATCCTGAAGATGGGCGGGGCTGTGGTATCGCTCCAGTAGCTAAGCCCTGAAGCATGTCCATGGACTGCTGTTTGTTCATCTAAGAATAGTTTGTTTTCACAATATAAGCTGTCATTGCTATAGTGATATCATATTTAAAAAATATGATTTAGATTTGATTATCATATCTAATTAATGTTTTTAGATATCCTGTTATTATGCTTTCTTTCTTTCTTTCTTTCAAAACCGAAGGACAGCTTTTCATTGTGCAATATGCTTTGTTTGTATCTTTACAAAATTTACGCTTTCTGTAATTGTGTCTATATAGACAGATGATGGAGAATGTGTTGAAAATGTTGACAATCACAAGACCATCCATGACCCGCAGGACAGGCAATGGAATCAAATCCCTTGTATCAAGAGTCGTGCTCTTCGTGCTTTACCGTGCCTTGAAGGTCCTCGCTTGTGATGACCGCAGGGTCGCTTCCGAGGTCGCCACCTGGCAGGAAGGCCAGAGTGTCGCTATCGAGGCTTCACTTGAAGGTCCTGCTATCTGTTTCAAGAAGGAGTCTGGCCGCATAGTACGTTGCAATGACCACACTCCTGTTGACATCAGGATCACATTCCGTTCCCTTGATGCCGCCTTCCTCGTGCTGACAGGGCAGATGGATGTCGCAAATGCCTATGCACAGCACCGCTTCATGTTGAATGGAGACATCAACAAGGCAATGAGCCTTGTACGTTGCATTGATATAGCTGAGAGCTACCTTTTCCCCCGCATCATGACAAAGCGCATTTTGAAGCGTGTAGAGGCAAAGGAGTTCTCCGCACTGCGTGTCTACCGCAAGGTCTTCCTGGGGGTGTGAGATGTATCTTCCGACATATTATGAGTTCGCAAACCCTGGCAAGATCCTTTCTGGGCGATATGCGCTTGAGAACATCGCCTCGGAATTCCGTCTCTTGGGCTCCTCGCGTGCACTTGTCCTCTCAGACAGGATCCTTGAGAAACTGGGCCAGGTCAAGGTGCTCACAGATGCCCTTGTCTCTGGTGGGATGAAGGTCGTCAAGGTCTATACAGACATCCCTGCTGACAGCTCGATCGAGGTCGTCAACCATATCGCGACGTTGTATAGGGAGGCGAATGCTGATTCGATAGTCGCACTTGGTGGTGGTTCTGTCATCGATACAGCCAAAGGTGTCAGGATGCTCGTCAGCCAGGGAGGAAGTGATTTGATGCGCTTCACCGGCATGGAGGTCCTGCCACAGGGACGCCATGTGCCCTTCGCAGCCGTGCCTACGACCTCGGGAACGGGTAGTGAGGCGACCGTTGTCGCAGTGATCAAGGATGACGAGCGCCATGTGAAGATGGAGTTCGTCAGCCAGTTCGTCCTTCCCGACCTCGCCGTGCTTGATGAGCGTTTCACGCTTTCGATGCCAGCCAAGGTCACAGCAATGACAGGCCTCGATGCCTTGACCCATGCCATAGAGGCTTATTCCTGTCTGCAGAAGAACCCTGTCAGCCAGTGTTACGCGACTGCTGCGATCCGATTGATCCGGGAGAACCTGCCGACCTGTGTGGCGAAGCCCTCTGACAGGCATGCCCGCCTCGCGATGGCAAACGGCTCACTCCTTGCAGGCTCCGCCTTCTCTAACAGCATGGTTGGCATCGTCCATGCGATCGGTCATAGCCTTGGCGGCGTCTGCCGTGTCCCTCATGGCCTTGCAATGGCCATCCTACTGCCTCACTGCATGCGGTTCAACCTGGATAAATGTGCTGAGGATTATGCTGAGATCCTGCAGTACATGGTCGCTCCTGAGGACTATGTCGCAGTTTCCGCCAGCAGCCGTGCCCAGCGTTGTGTGGAGGCGGTGGATGATTTCGCCTCATCTGTAGCACAGGCAGCGGGATTGTCACTCCATCTTTCAGACAATGGTGTCACCAAGGATGTCTTCAGCGATGTCGCAGAACGTGCGGTCAATGATGGATCCTTGATCGTCAATCCAAAGGCCACATCCAAGGAAGATGTCCTGAGGATACTTGAAGCAGCCTTCTAAGCTTCTGAATGGAGCCTTTCACTTTTTGTCCGCGCCCGGTGGAGGAAAAACCATCGGGCGTGGTTTTCATGCAAGCAACAGCCCAAATACCACTGGGACGTGGTGGAGAAGCCCGCCATGGGTATCATGATGGGCTATGATGCCAGGAGTGTTGCCCCCATTTCCTCTTTGTGCTATTTTCTTCTGCGGTTATGAGAAAGGTTAATGATAAGATAAGGAACATAGCAATCATCGCACATGTCGACCATGGCAAGACCACCTTGGTCGATGCCCTCTTCCATCAGAGTGGCCTTGTTGGCAAGGACATGGATCAGGACAGGATCATGGACAGTGGTGCGATTGAGCGTGAGCGTGGTATCACGATCAGCGCGAAGAACTGCGCGATCCGCTGGCGTGGCGTCAAGGTCAACATCATCGATACCCCGGGCCACGCGGACTTCGGTGGAGAGGTCGAACGTGGCCTCAGCATGGTCGATGGTGTCGTCCTCCTGGTCGATGCCGCGGAAGGTCCACTGCCGCAGACCCGCTTTGTCCTTGAGAAGGCCTTGCAGAAGGACCTTCCCGTCATCGTAGTCATCAACAAGATAGACCGTGCTGACGCACGCCCTGAGGAGGTCCTCAATGAGGTTTATGACCTCCTGCTGGAGCTCTGTGCTGATGAGAAAATGCTGGAAGTGCCCGTGTTTTATGCAGATGGCCGCAGTGGCGTCTGTGGAACGGACCTCAAGGCGATAGGCAAGGACCTGCATCCGCTCCTGGATGCGATCATCGACTACATCCCAGCACCTTCTTACGACGACGAGGAGCCCTTCCAGATGCTCGTCAGCGACTTGTCCTATTCGGATTACCTCGGGCGTCTTGCGATAGGCAAGGTGATCAACGGCAGCGCTTCTACGAATGATGCCCTTGTCTGCTTGAAGGAGGACGGGGAAGAGAACCTTCGTGTCACACGCCTCCAGGCTTATGATGGGCCGGTCTTCAAGGAGGTCCCTTCGATCGAAGCTGGTGACATCGTCGTCCTATCTGGTCTGAGCGATGTATCGATTGGCGATACGATCTGTACCCGTGAGGACAAGAAGGCCCTGCCCAGGATCACTGTCGACGAGCCTACAGTGTCCATGATGTTCTGCAAGAATATTTCTCCATTGGCTGGCCGTGAGGGCAAGGCTGTCACCAGTGCCAAGATCTGGGAAAGGTTGCAGCGTGAGGCGCTCAGGAACGTCTCAATCCGTATCGAGAGGGGGCCTGATGACACCTTCATCGTAAAGGGACGTGGCGAGTTCCAGATGGCCATCATCGCAGAGGAGATGCGCCGTGAGGGGATGGAGTTCTGCGTAGGCCGTCCTCATATCATCTTCAAGACTGATGAGCAAGGGCGCAAGACCGAGCCAGTGGAGATCCTCCAGGTCGACTGCCCAGAGGAATCATCGGGTGTCGTAATGGAGAAGCTTGGACGCCGCAAGGCCATGATGAGTGATATCACTTACACCGCTGGTGGACGCGTCAAGATCCGCTTTGAAGTTCCTTCCCGCGGCCTGATCGGCTACCGTGATGAGTTCCTCACAGATACAAAGGGCTTCGGCATCATGAACAGCTACCTGAAGGGCTATGAGCCTTACAAGGGAGACTTCCCTGACCGTTTCTCTGGTTCCCTGATCTGTGACAGGGCTGGTACGGCAGTCGCCTATGGTATCTGGGAGCTCGAGGACAGGGGCCGCATGTTCATCGTACCTGGCGATGATGTCTACGAAGGTGAGGTCGTTGGCGAGCGCAACAGGGAAGGGGACCTGATGCTGAATCCGACCAGGACCAAGAAGCTCACCAACCTTCGTGCAGCAGGTAAGGATGAGGCTGTCGCCCTGACACCTGTCGTCAAACCCTCACTTGAGAGCGCTATCCAGTTCATCAAGGATGATGAGCTTGTCGAGGTGACACCGAAATCAATCAGGATGTGCAAGAAGATCCTCGACACGCAGAAGAGGAAGATCTTCGAGAGCCGTGGCTCCATTCCTGACTATCTGAAATGATTTCGTAAGAATCGATAACTAAATTAAAAGTCCTTGTCTATCAATAACTTGTAGGCAAGGACTTTTTCTTTGTCTGAATGCTTGCAAAGCCTTTGGAAGGATTGCTTACAAAGGCTTACAATTCGATATCGATCGAGACAGGACAGTGGTCAGAGCCATATACATCGTTGTGAATCTCGGCAGCTCTGAGCTTGTCCTTCAGGTCTTCAGAGAGGACGAAGTAATCGATCCTCCATCCTATGTTCTTCTCGCGTGCCCTCATGCGGTAGCTCCACCAAGAGTACTTCACCTCATCTGGATGGAGGTAACGGAAGCTGTCTATGAATCCACGGGAGAGCAGGCGTGAGAAGTCATTGCGCTCCTCGATTGTGAAGCCTGCGTTACGGATGTTCGTCTTAGGATTCTTGATGTCGATCTCCTCATGTGCGACGTTCAGGTCGCCACAGAAGATCACGCTTTTCTTCTCTTTGAGGGAGGAGACGAAATCCTCAAAATCCTTGTCCCATATCTGGCGGTAATCAAGTCGTTTGAGCTCATCCTGCGAGTTGGGGACATAGACACTGATCAGATAGAAGTCCTCATATTCGGCAATCAGCGTACGTCCTTCCTTGTCATGGTCGTCTATACCAATGCCTTCACTGACGCTGATGGGCTCCTGCTTTGAGAAGACCGCAGTACCGCTATAACCCTTCTTCTCTGCCATGGAGTAGTACTGGTGGTAGCCATCCAGTTCCAGCTTGAAACCTGGGTCTGACAGCTTTGTCTCCTGGAGGCAGAGCATGTCCGGCTGGGTGGCCTCAAGCCACTGCATGAAGTCCTTTTTCATTATGGCCCTGAGGCCGTTCACATTGAAGCTGTAGATTCTCATCTTGCCTTCGATTCTAGCTGATGATATCTGGCTTGGTGTAGAGGTGTCTTGCTTCTTGTACAACTTTGGTAAGCCCAAACACTGGTCATGTGCCAATCTGGCTCGTTCATACAGTAGCCAATACAGGCTTGTCTTGAACGGTTTTTGAATGCCGTTGGTGATCACAACCACATATGTGTTTCCCTGATGGATGAATCAGCAGGTTGATACTCATGTGGCAACAATGTCAAAAAGATTCCCGATAGGACGTATACCAGAGTATGTGATTTGTTGTGCCCATAAGACGAGGAAGATTGAGGACAAGCTCAGGTATGACAGACTGCTGATGTTTTGATCCATCTATGGATGCAGGGTTTGAACAGGTGACATCGGTATGGGATCACACAGTTTAGTTCCACAGACCTGTTCCTTGGACTTTGATTCAGTCATAGACGTGATGACTGGTCATTGCTACCATTTCTGCGATTTCCAGGTATCGGTCAAATAATAGTTGGTATTTTTAATAGCAAGAAATATCAATGTTATTTCGGTATGAAAAATTGATTTTATAATTAGAAGGACAAAAACAGCCTAGTTGTCCATCTTGTCAGGAAATTCAAATTGTATAAGTGATATATCGATAGTATTATGCAATTAAAACAGTTGAAAATCAATTTGAAATTAAATCAAAATTTATAATACATTATAGGAAATTTATTTTGTAATTTCATATTAAGCTATGACTTCTACTGATATGTAATAAATAACAAAATTGTTCCTTGCACTTTCCATAGGGTGACAATATAATTCAAACCAATTCAATACGGGGGTAAGGCGAGTTGACCAAGACAGTCGCTTTCCACCTTCAAAAAGGTGGTGTTGGCAAGACAACGATATCAGGGACACTTGCGTGTCAGTCAGCCTTGGCTGGCAGGAAGACGCTTGTAGTCGACTGTGATCCCCAGGGAAACGTATCATCATGGTTCCTGCAGTCTGCTCCAAAATATGAGCTTTCTGATGTATTGCAGGGCAAGTGCTATGTGAAGGATGCTGTCGTCCCAGCCCCAGATGTTGATAATCTCTTCCTCCTTCCAACTTTTGGCATTGGTGGAACGCTGAAGACTTATTCTGAGACCAAGCTTACAGAGGAGCCATACATCATCCAGGACCTCATTGATGAAGTGGGTAAGGACTACGACCATATCATCCTTGACCTCTCACCTGGGCTTGGCATGTTGGAGCGCTCAGCGCTGATTGCAAGTGATGAGGTCATCACGCCGATGACCAGTGAGGTCTTCAGTCTTGATGGCCTTGAGATCTTCATCAGCGAGCTTGCGAAGATCAGGAAAAACATGAGGGTCTCTGTCAAGCATGACAAGATCATCATCAATTCCTATGACTCCAGGATAAAACAGCATAGGGACATCTATGCAGCCGCAATCGAGAGCGGCAACTACAAGGTCTACCTGATTCCTGTCGATCCTGTGTTCAGGAAGTGCCAGGAACTGGGCAAGGCTCCACAGCTCTTCAAGATCAGGGGGCGTGGTATGAAGACTCAGACCGTAGAGGTCTTTGAAGAGCTATATCGGGATTTGTGGAACAACTGAGATAGGAGGTGTTGGAGATGGCGCTCAAAAGAGACGAAAGGTTGAACGAACACGAAGAGAGCTTGAGCGAGAAGAAGGCCAAGGAGGTCTTCTCCCGCAAGGATGGCAAGGAGAAGAAGGTCCTCACGACTTTTTCCATCGAGCCATCTGTCAAAGCCGAGCTGGAGGATCTTTTCTCTGACATGGGCCTTGGCTGGGCGGCTGGTATCCGTTTCGCTCTCAAGGAGTTCATGAAGAAATACGGTTCGAACAACTGATTACTATTGTAACCGTTGGTTTTGATAGTAATCTGATATTGAATCTATCTAGCTTGAATCGAGTTTTCAGACGATTTCTTGATTGAAGCTGGGTGTTTCCATAGGATTCCGCCTTTGAAAGCGCTTAAGAAAGCAGCAAAACTCATACGTGATGGATACACAGGTGCAGGTATCGTCTACATCTGTGGCGACGAAGTGCTGATGCAGCTACGACGTCACCCTCATGTTTGGTCCTTTGTTGGCGGAGGCTATGACAAATACAAGGACCAGGACCTATTGGATACTGCAATCCGTGAGTTCTATGAGGAAACAGGTATCAGCCTTGCCAGGAGCGATGTCGAGGCAAAGCCACTCCATAAACTTGGCTTCTGGAAATACAAGTGGCATCTCTACCTTGTCATATCAGATGTGAAGAGGAGCACTGATGACGCACCATCCATGTACAGATGTGAGTATGAGCGCTATAAGTACGTCCATATCCCTGAGTACAAGGAGGAGATTGCTGCTGACGGCGATATGGGCTTTTTCTTTTTTGTACCTCATCAGATGAAATTGTTGCGAAAGAGGCTAAAATTTAAATAGTTGCTACATTGTATTTGTTGTAAAACCATCTGTTTTGATATCTTAAATTCTAATTAACTGTATCAGTACCATTAAAAACTTAAAGAATATTATATTGTTAGATCATTAAATAGATAGTTTTATATAGAGGTTCAATTAAATTCATATATCGAATCTAAATCTGAGGTTTGGCAATGCCTTGCTTTTTTTTTAAGAGAAAACATTGAGATAATACGTTGAATTCTGACATGAATAATGTATGTTTAAGTAGTGAAAATCTTTAGAAAATGACAAGAATTATAGATAAACATTCTATTTTTATAATATACCTCTATTGATATTATATAAAAATAATTTAGAACACATAGTTAATAGAAAAGCTATCAGTAATTCAAATTGCTTTAAAATGACAATAATCTGGCTGTCACCAAAACCTGTTCATGTTATCTTTCTTATATGAGATGATGGAGCGGCCTGGAAACGAGTAAGAGTCAAGGAGGAAGTTGATGGCACTTGATGATAATGCTTCATGCATACTGCGCGTTGTGGGCAAGGGAGATGTTGCTGTAACTGCTGACACACTGGTTGTGAAGGTCCAGGCTTCTGTACTTGAAGCTACAGGAAGCCTCGCGCAATCGAAAGTTAACAGCATTGTTGCTCTTGCTATTGGGAAATCCAAGTTACTTGGACTTGATGACAAGTCAATCACTACAGCTGCTATCTCGATCCAGGAAGCAAGTCATTGGAAAGATGATGAAAGGGTTGTTGATGGGTGGCGGGCTTCGCAGTCATTGGAAATCAAGAGTCATGACATGAATATCGCATCATCATTGATTGATGCGCTTTCCAGTGTTGATGGACTTGAGTTGAGTAACATCAAGCTTGATGTTGAAGACAGGGATAGGCCAGAAGGTGAGGCTAGACGTCGTGCAGTGCTGAATGCGAGAAAGAAAGCTGAAGACTATGCAGCTGCAGCTGGCATGCATATCTCCTGTATCAAGAGCATGAGTGAGGAGGATGCATGTATTGATGTTCCTCTCTTCGCCGGTTCCCGGGTTGCCAGGATGTCTGTATCAACAGACTTCCGGCCTGAGGATATCAATGTGACGGCTTCGATAGTCATTGAATTCGTCTTGGTTTGAATCTTAACAGGCTGGCAGGAACATATCTGGATGTCTTCGTGCCAGCCAGTTCTTTCCTGAATCGGATCAGAATCATTCTTATCAAAATCACTTGGAATATGAAATCATTCATGTAGCGTTCTACATTGATTACAGATGAATTATCCTATCTTACCACTATTTATTCGATTGCTAATCAATTTAATACAGTATCATTTTAGATTGTTTATGAATGTTTGTTTGAGGTATCAATATTAAAACATGTATATTTGATATCAAACATACATCGTTGCAATATCTTAGTCAGCGTGAATATCATGTATTGCAATCTAAATCCATGATATATGCCTGTTTGTGATCAAATGCGAAGCAGCAGTTGCTTTTTTGAGGTGCGTATTTTTTGCTGTTTCATGGTTCGAGTTTGAGGTAAACCATGTCCTTCAACTTGATGCCATCCTCGATGATCACATGGTCATAGTTGTCTGTGAAGAAGTCTTCTATGATGTGGGAGCGGGTGAAGCCGCAGCTTTCATAGAACCTGATTGTCTTGGGATTGTCCCCTGTGCCGACAAGGAGGGTACAGCGTCTCTTCTTGGCCAAGGCTTTTATGAAGTCGACCATGATATGGCCATAACCTTGTCCTTGATATCGCGGAACTGTCGCCAGGTTCTTCAATTCCATCGTGCTTGGGCCTTCCTCTGTCACGACTGCGATGGTCCTGGCTTCATCATCAAAGAGGGCGTACATAACACCCCTGTGGAGATAACGCTCAATCATATGCATGTCCTCATCTCCCAGCAGGAGGAGGTCCTTGTACTTGAGCTTGTCTTCTTCCTTGATTTCCTCAATGCGTATCATGTTTGACATGATGTGACAGGAAGGGCAGGGCATCAAGTGGTATCGGTTCTTTTGAAACCTGTCATGTTCCTACATGCTTTAGATGGGAAAGGATATGAAAACGATGGATAACGATTTATGAATGATGTTGTCATGCTTTGGAACAGTATCAAGATGAATGTGTTGGCTGTTGTTCTTCATGTTTTTTGCTAGCTTTTGACATGTGATTGAATGTGTTTAAATATTCTCTAGATTTGTTTTGATATGACTAATATACAATACATTGATAATTTTACACGTAATATTAGTTATAACAATATTGATCTGATATCTGTCTGAATTGTTGCTGTTGTCACTTCTGGTTGGGAACCGGGGGCTTACATCCAGATGTCATCAGAGGCTTGCTTGCACAAGGGGCGTGGATTCCTGTACAGTGGGCGCGTTTCATGGAGGCCTGCCATCGGGTGATGTCCCCTTGGTTGTTTTGACTGTCATCCATTCCCTTCCCATTCATACATGGAGTGTTCCATGGAAGAGAAAAGCAAGGAGAAGAGCCTTGGAGATGCTGTTGTACGTGTGCTCAACGGCATGGCGCAGGGGCTTTTCGCATCACTCATCATCGGTCTGATCATAAAGCAGATCGGAACTTACGCTCACATCGACATCCTGGCCCAGGTAGGCCAGGTCGCCCAGTACATGACAGGCCCGGCAATAGGAATTGGCGTGGCCGCTGCTGTCGGGGCGCCGCCTCTTGCCATGTTTTCAGCTGCCGTCTGTGGCGCTGTCGGAGCAGGCACGATAAACCTCACGACGCTGGCACTCTCGACAGGGGAGCCGCTGGGCGCTGCCGTGGCGGCCTTGGTTGGTGCGCTCTGTGGTCGCTGGATCGCTGGACGGACGAAACTCGATATCATCCTCGTGCCAATCACGACGATTGTCATAGGCTCTCTTATCGGCATCTTCCTATCCCCGGCCGTCTCTGCCTTGATGAATGCGATCGGAGCCTTCATCAACCAGTTGACACGTCTTTATCCCTTCCCGATGGGCGTGCTGGTCTCCGTCGTCGTCGGCATGGTGCTGACACTGCCGATCTCATCTGCGGCGATCTGCATATCCCTGGGCTTGGAAGGTCTGGCGGCAGGGGCGGCCTGCTGTGGCTGCTGTTGCCAGATGATAGGCTTCGCCGTCGCATCCTTCCGTGAGAACGGGGTAGGTGGTTTGATCAGCCAAGGCCTTGGTACATCAATGCTGCAGATTCCGAACATCTGGAAGAACTGGAGGATCTGGATCCCACCAACGCTCTGCTCTGCGGTACTCGGGCCTGTATCTACCTGCCTTTTACGCCTTGAGAACAATGCATCCGGGGCTGGCATGGGCACATCAGGGCTCGTAGGCCAGTTCAACGCCGTGGCCGTCATGGGGCCTGGCTGCATATGGCAGCTTGTGCTCCTGCACTTCGTGTTGCCAGCTGTGATCACGCTCATAATCAGTGAGTTCATGCGCCGCCGTGGTTGGATAAGACCTGGCGACATGAAGCTCGCCTAGTGGGAGTACTTGGCGATCAGCTCCTCAAGCATGCCGATCCTGTCCTCATCGTTGTCCGGTGTCGAGTCATCCTCCTGGCTGAAAAGCCCTGTCGGAATCTCTTCAAGGAAGCGTGAGGGCAGGACCTGGTGGGACTGTCCCATCCTGTCCTTGCGGTGTTCACAGTAGCTGATGTTCAGCTCCTTCCTGGCACGTGTGATCGCGACGTAGAACAGGCGGCGCTCCTCGTCGATGTTCTTCGGATCCTCCTCGAGGGCACGTGATGATGGGACGATGTTGTCCTCGACTCCTGCCAGGTAGACGGTGTTGAACTCCAGGCCCTTTGAAGCGTGCATGGTCATCAGGTTGACCTTGTCGCTCTGGGCATCGGCGTTCTCCTTGCCATCCAGGCTCATCAGGTTCAGGTAGTCGCGTAGCGAGGAGCCTGGATTCCCCTGCTCGAAACGCCTGATGCGTGAGCTGAGGAACTCAAGCGAGCGCATCTTGAAATCTATGAGCTTGGGCTTGTCAGGATTCTCCTCTTCAAGCATCTCCTGGTAGCCGATCTCATTGATCACGTTGACCAGCAGTGCTGACATCTGTCCGTCCTTCATCATCGACTGCCAGCCCTCGAGCTGCTTGGTGAAGGTCTTCATGCTCTCCTGGGCCTTGCCCTTGACAGGACTGTCAGCCGCATAGGCGAACTGGGTCATCGCATCGACGAGCGAGATTTTCTTACGGTCGGCGAATTCGCGTAGTTTTTCGACAGAGACACGGCCGATTGAGCGGCGTGGTGTGTTGATGATCCTCAGCAAGGACACATCGTCATCGCTGTTCACAATCAACTTCAGGTAGCAGATGAGGTCACGGACCTCTTTCCGGTCGAAGAAGCTCTGACCACCGGAGACAGCGCATTGAAGGCCATTCTCCAGCAGCGCGTTCTCAAGGGTGCCTAGCAGGCTGTTCGTGCGCACGAGGACACCGAAGTCAGAGTAGGAGAGACCCTCCTCCCTGGCGCGTTTCTTGATGCCCTCTGCGATCCTCCAGGCCTCTTCCTCCTCATCATCGCTCATCATCAGGTGGATCTGGCTTCCCTTGCCATCCTCAGTCCACAGCTTCTTGTCCTTGCGCTCCTTGTTGTGGACGATCAGGCGGTTGGCCGCCTCCAGGATCGTGCCCGTCGAGCGGTAGTTGCGCTCCAGCTTGAACTCAGCGCGCTCTGGGAAATCCCTCTCGAAGGACTGGATGTTCTGGTAGTCGGCGCCACGCCAGGAATAGATGCTCTGGTCGTCATCACCGACGACGCAGATGTTCCTGTATTTCTCCGCGATCATCGCCACGAAACGGTACTGCAGCAATGATGTGTCCTGGAACTCATCTACCATGATGTAGCGGAAGCGGTCCTGGACGGCTTCAAGGACGTCAGGGCGCTGTTCGAAGAGGCGTACTGGCAGGACGATCAGGTCATCGAAGTCAACGACGTTGTAGGCTTTCTGGCTGAGAAGCCACTCCTGGTAGATTTCATTGAGGGCTCCGTTCTTGTTGGCGATCTCCCTCTTCCGTCCTGTCTTGAGGTCGGAGAAGAGGGAGAGGAGGGAGTAGGTGTTGTATTCGGCAAGCTCGAAGCCGAGGTTGGTGATGACCTGCTTCAGCAGGGCCGTGTTGTCATTGGTGTCGTAGATTGTGAAGTTGTTCTTATAGCCAAGGTACTGGATGTACTGCTTCAGTAGTCCCAGGCCGAAGGAGTGGAAGGTCGTCGCTGTCAGACCCTTCAGAGGAAGTCCTGTGAGGTCCTTGATACGCTCCCTCATCTCCTTCGCCGCCTTGTTGGTGAAGGTCAGTGCGAGTATGGAGCGCTCTTCGATCCCCTCTTCCAGCATATGGGCTATGCGGTAGGTGATCATGCGTGTCTTCCCACTGCCGGCTCCTGCTATGATCAGGCTTGGCCCCTCTATCTTGGCCGCAGCTGCGGCCTGTTCCTTGTTAAGCTCTCTTTCCAGGTCGGTCACGGAGAGCCACGCTAACCCTTACAGCCCGCTTGCGTCAAGTTGTTCCCGGGCCTCCTGCCAGAAGACTCCTAGCCGGCCCTTGTAGTAGTCCTTCCACGGCTTGTAGCGGCCACAGTAGTGGATGATTGATGTACCCAGCCTGATATCGTCAAGCGAGAGCTGGTGGCTTGGTGAGAGGTTGTTCAACCTCCAGATCCTGTCCGACAGGTTGTATCGCATGGTTGGGATGCTTTTGACCTGGGTCCCATAGAGGGCCATGATGATGTCCTGGTCGGGCAGCATCAGGCTCCATCCCTTGTCCTTGATGAAGGAGAATATGTTCTCCTTGTTGACAATCCCACGCAGTTTGACGAGGTCCATCAGCATCACTCCTGTGTTGATGTAAGGCACATCCTCGGATGTCTTGACACCTAGCCTGGCCGCATTGATCCGTGTCAAGGTCTTCTTGGTATGGGAGCAGGCCATGATCGCACAGCCTGACATGTCGGAAGCGTAGAGCTCTGTGAGGCTGTTGATGCAGACAGTGTCGACATCGAGGTAGAGCACACGCTCGACATCCTGTGGCAGGATCTCTGGGGCGAAGAGCCGGAAATAGATTTCGACAGGGTAGCGCTTGGATGAGGGAGCCCCCTTCAGTAGAGAGGCGTCGAAACTGACGAACTCGACAGAGAGCGATTCATCTTCGAGCCTTCTTATCCTGGCCTTGTCCTCCTCGTCCAGGTCCCTGTTGACTATGAAGACCCTCATGTGGCTGAAACCTGCGCTCCTCTTGAGTGAGAAGAGGCAGGTACGTGCCAGGTCGGTGAAGGCATGATTGATGCAAAGTAGTATGTCAGCTTTCATCTGCCCACCTTGACAGCGTCAGCCGGGCAGAACTCCGCACAGCAGTAACAGCGTATGCATGCAGACTGGTCTATCCTGATCCCTTGACCCTCATCCCTCAACGCCTTGGCTGGACAGACTTCGATGCAACGGTGGCAGCGTACACAGCGCTGGACATCGAAGGATGGCGCAGGCCTGTCCTCCTTCCTGCGTCCTTTGAATGGTTTGGTGAGGAAGGGGAGTATGAGTGTCCTGAAAAGCCCTTGCTTCTTCTCGACATCGATCCTGTCGTAATCCTTGATCCTGAGTCCGCCTGCTTCAAGGAGGCTGTACTGGGCTCCAGGCTGGTAAAGCCCCTCCCTACGTCCTACGGCAAGCAGTGGTATGTCCTCAGGACTGTAGCCCATGATGATTGCCTGGGCCTCATCGACCAGGAAGGGGTCCGCGCCTCCCATCAGGAGGCCTACAGGGCGCAACGTGCCATTCGATGGCCCTGCGCCTTCCATGCCGATCACCGCATCAATCAAGGCCCACTCCGTCTTCGACTCCTTGTACAGCCGGGTGAGGAAGAGGGCGAAGTCCTCCCTGCCTGGATGCTTCAGGTGCATGGGGCTCTTCGTCAGGCCTGGCATCAGGCCGAAGAGGTTCTTCACCGCCCCTGTGGTGTACATCAGCTGGTGGGTCTTGAACTTCGCCGCTGAGACCACGAAGTCGACCTCGTCGAGCACAGAGGCCATCTGGACCTTCTCCCCACCTTCGAGCACATGAGTCCTTGACTGTGAGAAGTCAGCCCACTCAGCCCCTGTTCCGGCGCAGACCTGGGCAAGACCGCAGCCTCGTCCAGCGAAGCCAGGGCCCGGCAGGCCAGGGGAATCGCCGACAAGCACCCTCCTGGCACCGTGTGCGAAAAGCTCCTCCACTAGTGCCTTTACAACGAGTGGATGTGTCGTGATGCCCTTTGATGGGGCGCTGTCCGACACCACATTGGCCTTGACCAGCACGGCCTTGTCCTTGCAATCAGGAAAGGCAGTGGCCTCGATCACACTGTGCAGGGCTTCCTTCACAAGCCCTTCATCATAAGTCCTGCAGTTTGTTATAGCGACACGTCGCATGGCTTTTTCCTCAAGAGGCAGAAGTACATCGGTCCCAGTCCACCAGCGTTGTCAGGAAGTATGAGCGCACCATGTGTTTTCGGCTCTGCCATTGGCAGGCAGGTCTTGACCTCCTCGACCGCGCCCGGGTGGCGCTTGAAGAGCTTGGCCACCACCTCCTCATCCTCGCCTGGGTTGATCGAGCAGGTCGAGTAGAGCAGGTGGCCACCTTCCTTCAAGGCCATGAAGGCCGAGGCGAGGAGGGCGTACTGCTCAATCGCAAGGCGTTTGGGGCGGGAGGGGGACCACTGGGCCATGTAGGCTTCATCTGCCATGACATGGCGTTCGCTCGAACAGGGGGCGTCGAGGAGTATGGAGTCGTAGGCATCCTTTTCCTTCAAGCCCCAGGTCGAGGCATCACGGCAGCTCGTTGAGACGCGTTGGCGCAATTCTCCGGGCAGGTGCTCATCTAGTACTGCCCGCATCCTCCGGCAACGCTCTTTCGAGCGGTCGTTCGCTGTTATCGTGGCGCCTGATGGCAGCCTGGATGCCAACACAAGCGTCTTGCCGCCAGGGGCTGCACACATGTCGAGCACCCTGCCATCCTCGACCAAAGGCAGGAGGCTTGCTGTCATGACAGAGGCCTCATCCAGCATGTATGGCCGTACCAGGCCCTCTGTGTAGGCTATTGGATTGCGTCCTGCCAGCAAGGCCTCCCTCAGGTCGGGCCAGCGTTCCTTGTAGATCGCGAGGTGGAAGTCCTCGAAGCGCCTGTGCCGCTCTTCGAGGCTGTCGTCCTTTCTTCGTGCCATGTGACAATATTAAGCACTAAGACAGAAGTTTTCCACATATGCCGACGTAAAAGCAGATCGAGCCCAGGAGGACGAAGAGGTGCCAGATGGCATGCTGGTGGGGCAGCTTCTTGATGGCGTAGAAGATGACTCCGACAGAGTAGGAGAGCCCTCCTGCGATGATGTATCCAAGAAGCCCTGAAGGAAGGTAGGGCACCGTGTCGTTCCAGAAGAAGACGATCATCCAACCCATCAGGAGGTAGAGGATGGGGTGCAGGGGCTTCAAGCGCCCCCAGAAGACAAGGGTGAAGGCGATGCCCAGGGCGGCGGTCAGCCACATCAGCACAGTCAGCCAGCGTGTTACCGGGCTGTCCACATAGAGGAGGAGCGGGGTGTAGGTGCCTGCGATCAGGAAGTAGATGTTGCCGTGGTCGAGTATGCGGCAGATACGCTTGGCGTTCCCAGGACGCAGGATGTGGTAAAAGCCTGATGCCGTGTACAGCAGGAGGTTTGTCAGTGCGAAGATCACAAGCCCTGCCTTGAGGGAGGATGAGCGGGCCCTGCCGAGGTTGGCAAGGATCCAGATGAGTCCGATGATGGAGAGGACGGAACCGATGAAGTGGGTGATGGCGTTCTCCCGTTCCGCCTTCCTGTCATCCCCTTCGCGCAATGTGATGTGTCGTTCGAGCCAGTTCATGGCTATGAAGATGACTCAATTGGAGAAGGAACGTGAAGCCGGATCTTGTAACCATGCCCTTCCAGGACTAGTGGATCCTCACCATGGGGTGATCAACCATGTGACCAGGAAACCTACGAGCAGGCCTAGTATTATTCCTCCAATGACCTGGGAGAAGGAGTGGCCGAGCATGGTCTTGAGGTTCTCCTGCTTGAATCTCTTGTCTTTGTAGATGTCACTTAGGATCTTCGACCATTCGTTGATCACATCCGCTTGTTTGCCTGCCTCCATACGTATGTTCATCGCATCGTGGATCGTGATGATGGAGAAAATCGCCGCAATTGCAAACCAGGCGCTGCCGACACCCTTTGTCAGGGCGATCGATGTGGATAGTGCGGTGACAGTGGATGTATGGGAGCTCGGCATGCCACCTGTTGTGAGGAAGAGGTGGGGGTTGAAGGGGCCACCCTTCATGAACTTTTGTATGAATGGCTTGAGGAACTGGGCTACAGCCCAGGCCACTACGGCACTGACCAAGGGTGAGTTATGCAGGATATCTGTATTCACATCAGGCTATTCTAACTGCCACTTACGCCCTTTGCAACACAAACTGTCCTATGCATCACATGCCCTTTGCAACCCATGGGGCCAAGTGCTACCCTTCACCTCGTCAGGAGGACAGCATGGGACAGTCCATAACATACAAGATCCTTTCCGCCCACCATGTCTCGGGAAGCCTCAAGCCTGGTCAGGCCCTTGATATCAGGATCGACCAGACGTTGACCCAGGATGCGACAGGTACGATGGCCTACCTGCAGTTCGAGGCCTTGGGCCTGGACAGGGTGCGCAATGAGCTCGCAGTCAGCTATGTCGACCACAACACGGTCCAGGTCGGCTTTGAGAACGCGGATGACCACCGTTACCTCCAATCGGTCGCAGCCGCCAAAGGCGTGGTCTTCTCCCGTCCAGGCAATGGCATCTGCCACCAGGTCCATCTCGAACGCTTCGGCATCCCAGGGAAGACACTGCTTGGCTCGGACAGCCACACACCTACAGGTGGTGGGCTTGGCATGCTCGCGGTCGGGGCAGGTGGCCTCGATGTCGCCCTCGCCATGGCAGGGGTGCCTTTCACGCTTGTCGCACCCCGTGTCGTATCAATCAGGCTCCTAGGCCGGCTCAGGCCCTTCGTCACGGCCAAGGATGTGATCCTCCACGTGCTCTCCCACTTCGGTGTCAAGGGTAATGTGAACACCGTCTTCGAATACTCAGGCCCCGGCGTGGACACACTCAGCGTTCCTGAACGTGCGACAATCTGCAACATGGGTGCTGAGTGCGGTGTCACCACGTCGCTCTTCCCATCCGATGAGGTCACCCGGGCCTTCATGGAAGCCCAGGGCAGGGGGGATGGCTGGGTACCACTCGCGGCCGATGAGGATGCCTCATATGACGGGGTTTTTGAAATAGACCTCTCAAGCCTTGAACCCCTGGCCGCCTGTCCCCATTCTCCTGGGAACGTCAAGCCCTTGAAGGAGCTTGCCGGCCTGAAGGTCGACCAGGTCCTGATCGGCAGCTGCACGAACTCCTCCTATGCAGACATGTCGAAGACATCCCAGGTCCTCGATGGCCATGTGGTCCATCCAAGCGTATCTCTGGGAATCGCTCCTGGAAGCAGGGAGGTCCTGTTGCACATGTCAGGTGATGGCTCCCTGGAAAAGCTGGTACGCTCTGGTGCCAGGATACTCGAATCCGCCTGTGGCTTCTGCATCGGCAACCACCAGAGTCCATCGAGCGGGGCCGTGTCGCTGCGTACGAGCAACCGCAATTTCGAAGGTCGGAGTGGCACCAAGTCCGCCCAGGTCTACCTTGTCAGCCCTGAGGCCGCGGCGCTTGCCGCGATCACCGGGTGCATCACCGACCCCTTGGACCAGGATGTCGCGGCAGCTCCTTCGTTCACCGCGCCACAGCATTTCATCGTTGATGACTCGATGCTGGTCTTCCCGCCAGAGGATGGTCATGATGTCACGATAGTCCGAGGTCCGAACATCGGCGAGCCCCCAAGGTGTCCATCCCTTCCTGATGTGCTTGCAGGAGAAGTGTCGATCAAGGTCGGAGACAAGATCACGACCGACCACATCATGCCGGCTGGTGCCAGGTTGAAATACCGCTCCAACATCGCCCGCTACTCTGAGTTCGTCTTCGAGAATGTCGACTCCAGCTTCCCCAGCCGCAGTGCCGCCTTGAAGGAAGCAGGCAAGGCCTCCTTCATCGTCGCGGGCTGGAGCTACGGCCAGGGGTCGTCCAGGGAACACGCCGCGATCTGTCCGATGTATCTTGGTGTGCGCGCCGTCCTGGCACTCTCGATCGAGAGGATCCACCAGGCCAACCTCTGCAACTTCGGCATACTCCCCCTGACCATACAGGACGAGTCCGACTACGAGGCGCTCAACCAGGGGGATGAGCTGGAGATCCGCTGCGTCCATGCCCAGGTCAAGGCCGCACTTGAAGGCAGGCCCTTCGTCGTCCATGACCTGACGACTGGCAAGGATTACAGTTTGAAGCTCGAAGTGACAGCAAAGCAGGCTGACGCGCTCTTGAAGGGTGGACGCCTGAACCAGGTCAAGGAGGCCTTGAAGTGAGGAAGATCGACATCATCTACATCGAAGGCGATGGCGTGGGGGCCGAGATCACTCCTGTCATGATTGATGTGCTGAATGCGGCTGTGGACAAGGCCTATGGTGGGGAGGTGGCACTCTCCTTCGAGGAGGCCTATGCCGGTGGCAAGGCGGAGGAGCGTTTCGGAGATCCGCTCCCCAAGGAGACGCTTGAGCGGATCCGGGAGGTCGGACTTGCGATCAAGGGCCCGCTGATGACAGCGGTGGGCAAGGGCAGGCGGAGCCTCAACGTGACACTGCGCCAGGAGCTCGACCTCTATGTCTGCCAGCGTCCTGTCAGGTGGTTCACTGGAGTGCCTTCACCTGTGAAGCGGCCACAAGATGTCGACATGGTCGTCTTCCGTGAGAACACGGAGGACATCTATGCAGGAATCGAATGGGCCGCGGGGACTGAGGAGGCGGGGCGCGTGATCCGCTTCCTGCAGGATGAGATGGGTGTCTCACGCATACGCTTCCCCCAGACTTCCTCCATAGGGATCAAACCTGTCAGCGAGGAGGGTTCGAAGCGCCTCATCAAGGCGGCGATCGACTACGCCATCGCGACGGGACGCAAGGTGGTGACGCTTGTCCACAAGGGCAACATCATGAAGACCACCGAGGGCGGCTTCAAGCGCTGGGGCTACGAGCTGGCGCATGATGAGTACCAGGCCTATGAGGAGGGCGGGGTGACCTGGATCCCTGCCGGGGGAGGTCCCATCAAGCTTGATGACTGCATCTGCGACGCCTTCCTTCAGAACATACTGATCCGTCCAAAGGACTACTCCGTCATCGCGACGATGAACCTCAATGGGGATTATGTCTCTGATGCATTGGCGGCAGAGGTCGGTGGCATTGGCATCTCCCCTGGAGCGAACATCAACTACCTCACGGGCAAGGCTGTCTTCGAGGCGACCCATGGCACGGCACCCGATATCGCGGGAAAGGACCTTGCCGACCCGCTCTCCCTTGTCCTCTCAGGCGAGATGCTGCTGCGCTACAAGGGCCTGGACAAGGCTGCCGACCTGGTGCTCTCCTCGGTTGAGAAGACAATCGCCTCCGGTGCCCTGACTTCCGACCTCTACAAGCTCACAGAGGACAAGGAGCACTGCCGCCTTCTTGGTACCCGGGCCTTCGGAGACGAGCTGGTCAAGAACCTCTAATGATGTTGTTTTCAACAAAAGCCGTATTGGATTCATTGGCTTCCAATACGGCTTTTCTATTGTTGTTAGTTGTTTTATAAAGTTAGCCGCCAGAAAACCGGCCAGGCTTGTCCTGCCGGATGAAGGCGGCAATGATCATCTGATCTTGTAATCGGCA
>CALXXN010000029.1 GCA_944392695.1 uncultured Spirochaetales bacterium
AGGCCCAGCCGAGGAGGATCGAGATCTCGATCGACTGACAAACGCTTGAGGGGCTGCCCACGAGGCCCTATGGCATACAACAAGGCGCCATCCCTTTGGGAGAGAGGGGGTGGCGCCTTTGTATTGTCTTCACAGTTCGCGTACTACATGTTCCTGACGTTGCAGGTAGCGGATCGCATCCACAGCGGCTGCGGCTGCCGAGGTCGTGGTCGTGTAGGGGACCTTGTTCCTCATTGCCTCACTGCGGATGTCATCATCGCTACGCACCGCATGGAAGCCCATGGGCGTGTTGATCACCAGGTCGACACGGTGGGCACGGATCAGGTCGACGATGTTCGGATGACCGTCATGGACTTTCAACACGACATCGCAGAGCACACCTGCCTCGAAAAGGTCACGGGCCGTACCCCTGGTCGCAAGGACCTCGAAGCCAAGCTCTTGCAGTGCCTTCGCAATGGGGACGATGGTCTGGCGGTCCTTGCGGTTGACGCTGATCACCACACGTCCCTTCGATGGAAGGATGTTGCCAGCACCTTCCTGGCTTTTCGCATAGGCTTCACCAAAGCTGCGTCCCATGCCGACGACTTCACCTGTTGAACGCATCTCAGGCCCCAGCTGTGGGTCGACATTGACGAAACGGTCGAAGGAGAAGACCGCCTCCTTGATCGACCAGCCATGGGTGCAGTGTCCTTCCCCGATATGTGTCACCTTGTCCACAAGGCCTTGCTTGACCAGGTCCTCACCAAGCCATACACGGACCGCGGTATCCACAAGGTCCCTGCCGCTGGATTTGCTGATGAAGGGCACGGTGCGTGAGGCGCGTGGATTCACTTCGATGATGTAGAGCTTGCCATCCTTCTCTGCGAACTGTATGTTCATCAGCCCCTTGACCTTGAGTTCCCTGGCCAGGCGCAGTGTCCACTGCCTCATCTCCTCGAGGATCTCAGGCTTGCTCTTGTAAGGGGGGAAGACAGCTGCGCTGTCCCCTGAGTGGATGCCTGCAGCTTCGATATGCTGGAGTATTCCTCCGATATAGACGTTCTCTCCATCGCTGACGGCATCAAGATCGTATTCGAAGGCGTCCTCCAGGAACTGGTCGACGAGCACTGGGCTTTGTGTACTGATTGTCAGGTCTTCGTTTTTCAGGAACTCCTCAAGTCCCGCCTCATCGTAGGCGATGAACATGCTGCGTCCCCCAAGTACGAATGAAGGCCGGAGCAGGACAGGGAAGCCAATCTCCGCCGCCTTCTCAAAGACCTCCTCCTCACTGGAAGCCATCCTGTTCTCAGGCTGCCTCAGCCCAAGGCGCTTGACCAGGGCTGAGAAGAGTCCACGGTCCTCTGTCTCATCGATGCCATCAAGGCTGGTGCCTACGATGGTGGCACCCCATTGCTCAAGACGACGCGCCATGTTCAGCGGCGTCTGTCCTCCAAGCTGGAGCACTACACGGCGGCAACCTTCCTTCTCAAGTATGCCTATGACCTCTTCCGCGGTGAGTGGCGAGATGTAAAGGCGGTCCGAGGTGTTGAAGTCGGTTGATACGGTCTCTGGGTTTGAATTGACCATGATGGTCTTCAAGCCGTGACGGCGTAGTGAGAGGGAGGCCAGTGTGCAACAGGTGTCGAACTCAAGTCCCTGGCCGATCCTGTTCGGGCCTGATGCGACAATGACGACCGCATCATCACCCAGCGGCTTCCCCTCGTCAGCTTCCCCATAGGTCGTGTAGCAGTAGGGTGTCAGGGCCTTGAATTCGCCAGCGCAGGTATCGACGTAGTGGACAGAGGGCCTGAGTCCCCATCCTGCCCTCATCCCAGCAATGTCCTCTTCCGTCTTACCTGTGAGCTGGGCTATGCGTTTATCGCTCATGCCACATTCCTTGGCGTAGCTGAGGCGCTCTTTGTCGATGCCCTGTGCAAGGGCCTTGTCCAGCTTGCCCTGCTCGTAGAGGCAGTCAAGGAAGAACCTGTCAAAGCCTGTGATCCTGCTGATTTCCTCAAGACAGCTTTCACCGCGTTCGCAGATTTCCGTATAAGCGGCCAACAGGCGCAAGGGATGGGCGCTGTGCAGCAGCGTGTCCACATCATGCACGTTCCTGTCGAGTGGGACTATGCCCTCGAGCTTCCTTTCTCCAGCCCTTATGGCCTTGTTCAGGCCTTCGATCATCGTGCGTCCAAGTGCCAAGGCTTCTCCAACGCTCCTCATCTGCGTGCCAAGGGCTGATGAGGGCAGGGGGAATTTCTCCAGCTCGAAGCGTGGCACCTTGACTGCCACGTAGTCCAAGGCGGGCTCGAAGCAGGAGGCACTCTGTCCCGTGATTTCGTTCATGACCTCGTCAAGCGTGTAGCCGACAGCCAGTTTCGCACTGATGCGTGCGATGGGGAAGCCAGTGGCCTTGGATGCCAGGGCTGATGACCTTGAGACCCTGGGGTTCATCTCGATGACGACCATGCGGTCACTGTCTGGTTTCATCGCGAACTGGACGTTGGATCCTCCGCAGTCGACACCGACAGCACGGAGTATGTCGATGGAGGCGTCCCTCATCCTCTGCAGCTGCCTGTCGGAGAGCGTCTGGGCAGGGGCGACTGTGATGCTGTCACCTGTGTGCACACCCATTGGGTCCACGTTTTCGATGGAGCAGACGATGATGGCGTTGTCAGCCTTGTCACGCATGACCTCCATCTCGAATTCCTTCCATCTGATCAGTGACTCTTCCAGCAAGGCCTCGTGCACCGGGCTCATCTCAAGCGCTTTCTCGACCAGTGGGAGGAAGTCCTCTTCCTTGTCAGCGATGCTGCCTCCCATTCCTCCCAGTGTGAAGGAAGGGCGGATGATGATAGGCAGCCCGATCGCCTCAAGGGCGGCCTTGGCCTCATCAAGGCTGTGGACGACCTGGCTCTTGGCGCTTTCAAGGCCAAGTGAGCTGACGACTTCCTTGAAACGGCCCCTGTCCTCCGCCTTCATTATGCTTCCTGTTGAGGCTCCTATGACCTGCACCCCATATTTGGCAAGTATCCCCTTGCGCTCAAGTTCCATTGTGAGGTTCAGCGCGGTCTGCCCGCCCATCGTAGATAGGATGGCATCAGGTCCCACCTGCTGGAAGACCTTTTCAACGTATTCCGTGGTAAGGGGCTCCAGGAAGATATGGTCGGCCATGCCCGGCGTGGTCATCACCGTGGCGGGGTTGGGGTTGATCAGGGAGACTTCGTAGCCTTCCTCCTTCAAGGCCCTGACCGCCTGGTTGCCGGAGTAGTCGAACTCACATGCCTGGCCGATGACAATGGGGCCGGATCCAATCACAAGTATATGATGTATGTCTGTGCGACGGCTCATCAGAAGACCTCCTTCAAGAACTCATCGAAGATCCAGAGCCCGTCGTTTGGCCCGGGGCTGGCTTCAGGGTGGAACTGGACAGAGCGCACATGGCGTTTCTTGTCGTATATGCCTTCGACAGAACCGTCGTTGGCATTGGTGAACCAGAGGTGCACATCATCAGGAAGTGTGGACATGTCGCTCATGTAGTTATGGTTCTGGGCAGTGACGAAGCTGCGTCCTGTATCGAGGTCCTTTACTGGCTGGTTGCCACCGTGGTGGCCATAGGTCATCTTGACCGTCCGCCCTCCAAGTGCCCAGGTGATCAGCTGGTGGCCAAGACAGATGCCACAGACCGCGATCTTCCCAATGCACTTGGCTATCTGGACGACCTGGTCCTGCAACAAGGCGGGGTCGCCAGGACCGTTGGACAGGAAGAGCATGTCGAAGCCGCCTGAGAGCACATCCTCTGCCTTGAAGGTGGGTGGGAGGAGGCTGACCGATACCCCACGCCTGTAGAAGGAGGCGATGATTGAATTCTTTATACCGAAGTCAACAACGGCAATCCGGAACCTGCCATCCTTGACAGGTGAGGGGAAGTCTCCACAAAGCACAGGGTCGTCGACGCGTTCCTTCACAGCGACAGCGCTGATAAGGTCACGTTCCGTGATCTGGGGGAAGGCCTTGAGGCGGCTGAGGGCGTCAGCAAGCCCCTCTTCCGTACATACCACCGCATTGCGGCAACCCTCATCCCTCAGTGAGAGGGTGAGCGCCCTGGTGTCTATACCCTCGATGCCGATTACGCCTGCCTTCGAGAGGGCCTCGTCGAGGCTGATCCGTCCTGGAGGAAGCGCCCCCCTGTAGAGCTTCTTGACGACCAAGGCGCTCACCTTGACGCCATCACTCTCGTTCCATGCAGGGTCGCAGCCGTAGTTTCCTATCAAGGGATAGGTGAAGAGGACGGCCTGGCCGTTGTAGGATGGGTCGCTCATGATTTCCGGGTAACCTGTCATGCTCGTGTTGAAGACGAGCTCGCCGACAGCAGATGCACTGGTGTCTCCAAAGAGCCGTCCCGGTAGGACTTCTCCCGATGCCAGCAACAGATAGCCTTCTTGCATCACTATTTCTCCTGACTTTTGCCCAAATTGATGAAAGGCTACCAAAAAGCCATGTGCGTTTGCAACAAGGATGCCGCAAAAACACCAAAGCGCAACAAACCGTTGCGCCTTGGGACATATGACTTGAAGATGGACTCAATTGAGCGCAGGGCTTCCTGCGGTGAAACGTGAGAGGAATTCCTTCGTCCTTTCCTTCTGAGGGTTGAGGAAGATGTCGGCAGGGCTGCCTTCCTCCTCGATACGTCCATCCGACATGAAGACGACGCGCGTCGAGACATCACGGGCGAAAGCCATCTCATGGGTGACGACCAGCATCGTCATGCCACTTGAGGCCAGGTCCTTCATCACATCAAGGACTTCACCGACCATCTCTGGGTCGAGTGCCGACGTGGGTTCATCGAAGAGCAGGACCTCGGGGTCCATCGCAAGGGCGCGGGCTATTGCCACACGTTGCTTCTGACCGCCTGAGAGCTGACGTGGTTTTGCCGTGATGTACTGCTCCATTCCCACCTTTTCAAGGTATTCCATCGCCTTCGCCCTGGCCTCATCTTTCTTCCTCTTCAACACATGGACCTGTCCGACCGTGCAGTTGTCGAGGACGTTGAGGTTGTTGAAGAGGTTGAAGGACTGGAAGACCATGCCGACCTTCGTCCTGTACTGGTCCTCTCCGACTTCTCCTGCGAGTATGTCCTTTCCATGGTAGAGGATCCGTCCTCCTGTGGCCTCTTCAAGCATGTTGATGCAGCGCAGCAGGGTGGACTTGCCGGATCCTGATGAGCCGATGATGCTGATCACATCACCTGCATTGACACTGAAGTCTATGTCCTTGAGGACCTCGTTCGTGCCGAAGGTCTTCACAAGGTGCTCGACCCTGAGGATCTCTTCCATCAGTAGGTACCTCCTGTCTTGGCATTATAGCGGGTCATGCCGCTTGTGAAGGCAAGGGTGTCAGCGGTGGCCAGGTCGAAGTCAGCGGGACCGTCCATCTTGGTCTCGATCCAGCGCAGTATCCTTGAGCAGGTGAAGGTCAGCACGAAGTAGATGATCATGACGACCGTGGCGGCCTCGAAGTAGGTGTAGAGGGCGCCTGAGATGCTGCGGAAGGTGAAGAAGAGCTCGACCGTGCCGATGATCGACAGGACACAGGTGTCCTTGATGTTGATGATCAGGTTGTTGCCGATCTGGGGCATGATGTTCCTCAATGCCTGTGGCAGGACGACAAGAAGCATGGTCTGGACATGGCTCATGCCAATCGCCCTGGCGCCTTCCTTCTGGCCCTGGTCGACAGAGAGGATGCCACCGCGGACTGTCTCAGCCATGTAGGCTCCTGTGTTGACGGATACGATGATGATGGCGGCGCTCCACATCCCGAGGTTGACACCGAAGACCTGGGCGGCCCCGTAGTAGATGAAGGCCGCCTGCAGCATCATCGGTGTTCCTCGGAAGACTTCCACATAGGCCGTGAGGATGACCTTGACCGTCTTGAGGAGGCCACGCATGAAGAGGTTTGAGTTCTTCTTCGGTTCAGTCGTCTGCACAAGGCCGACGGCGAAGCCTATCACACAGCCAAGGGCTGTACAGATGATGGCGATCGCCATCGTGGTCGCAGCGCCTTCCAGCAGGCTGCTGCCATAGCGCTGGACTATGTACAGCATGCGCTGGAAGAAGTTCATCTCTGAAATCGTCATCTCTTACGCCTCACTGGGCCAGTGGCTGGACAGCGATCGCCTCATCCATCATGCGGTTGAAGTCGTCGACTGTCAGTGTGGCGAGGACGCCGTTGATCGCATCAAGGAGCTCTGTGTTGCCCTTGCGCACTGAGATGCCTATGTTGATCTCTTCTTCGCTGACTTCGAAGTCGTCATCGCTTCCTGAGAAGTCGAGGAGCCTCATGTCAGGGTAGGCGACCAGGGCTGCCTGTCCGGTGGGCATGTCGGTGCACACGAGGTCGACACGGCCGCTGTCAAGGGCGACGAGCATGGCAGGTGCGCTGTCCTGGGCCGGGAGTATGTTGGCATCTGGGATCTGGGGAAGGCAGACATCGTACCAGACGGTGTTCATCTGGCTTGTCACCGTGGCACCAGCGAGGTCGCTGACACCCTGGGCATTGACATAGGGGCTGTCGCTGTTCACCAGGCAGATGATGGATGCGTAGTAGTAAGGGGTGGTGAAGTCGACCATCTGCAGCCTGTCCGAGGTGATCGACTGACCTGCGATGACACAATCCACAGTACCGGACTGGACGGCAGGAACGAGGGAGTCCCAATCGAGCTTGACGATCTCGAGGTCCATGTCGAGGGACTCGGCGATGTACTGGGCCATCATGACATCGTAGCCATAGGCGTAGTCATTGGAGCCTGAGATGGGCACCGCGCCATTTGATGCATCAGGCTGGGTCCAGTTGTATGGAGCATAGCCACATTCCATGGCGACACGCAGCACGGGCCTGCCGCTGGAAGATGTCGATGCCGTCTCCTCGCTGGAACCGCCGGCGAAGAGCATTGCGCTTGAAAGCAGGGTGATGAGCACGAGGCCAAGGATTCTTCTTCTTGTCATATGTCAGAACCTCCAGGTGGAATTTCTGGCATGATGATACAAATACGTTAGAATAGTGTCAATATGTTATAATGAATACGTTTTGTTAAAATAGTAACACTATTCAACGAAGTCAGCCTTGATCTTAGATAACAGTCTGAAGAGCGTCTCCCTCTCATCCTCGCCCAATGAGGCGAGAAGCACATCATCGTAATCGCCGAGCCTGTTCCTGGCATCTGCGCATAGGCACTGGCCCTTCTCGGTGAGGGCGACGAGCTTGACACGCCTGTCCCTTGCGTCACCACCACTTTCCACATAGCCCTTCTCCTCAAGACGCGTTACAAGCCCTGCGACCGTTGATTGCGCTACGGAGAGCATGCGCTCAAGTTCTTTCATGCTTAGCACGCCATTCCTGCTGTTGTGGATGCACAGCATGGCTTTGAGCTGGCTGGTCGTGATGTCTGTATTGCTGAGAGTGTGCCATACACGATGACGCATTTCGTCATTGATCTGCTTGATGAGGAAGACGCAGGTCATTTTTGAATATCCCCTTTTTGAGGAGATTTTGGGCACTCAGATCGAGGTGGTCAAGATTATTGATGGCTTTGATGTGTGATTTTCACAAATTGCAGGTTAAAGGAAAGGCCCTTGGAGCCATATCCCCAAGGGCCTCTGGATGGATGCTTATTTTGCCATGATCTGGCGGAACATCGCCTTGAAGTCGTCAATAGAGGCTTCCTTTGGATTTCCAGGGGCGCAGGCATCAGCTGCGGCGCTCTTGGCGAGGAAGTCTAGGTCCTCTTCCTTGATGGCCTCGATCACAGACGGGATGCCTACATCCTGTCCAAGCTTGCGTACAGCCTCGATGGCGGCCTGGCGGTATTCGTCCTGACTCATGTCATCAACACCCTTGACGCCCATGGCACGTGCGATCTCCCTGTACTTCACACCTGTCGCGTCCTTGTTGAAATCCATGACGATGGGCAGCATCATCGCACAAGCGACACCGTGTGGTGTGTCATAGACAGCTCCAAGTGTATGGGCCATCGAGTGGGCGATACCGAGGCCGACATTGGAGAATCCCATGCCAGCGACATACTGGCCAAGGGCCATGCCTTCACGTCCAGCGCTCTCGCCAGCGACAGCAGAGCGGAGGCTGCGTGAGATGATCTCGATCGCCTTGAGGTGGAACATGTCGGAAAGCTCCCAGGCCCCCTTTGTCGTGTAGCCTTCGATCGCATGTGTGAGAGCGTCCATGCCTGTTGATGCGGTGAGGCCCTTTGGCATTGTAGCCATCATGTCAGGGTCGACGACTGCGATGATCGGCATGTCATGTGGGTCGACGCAGACGAACTTCCTCTTGCGCTCGACATCAGTGATGACGTAGTTGATCGTGACCTCGGCGGCTGTACCTGCTGTAGTCGGAACAGCGATGATCGGGGTGCAGGGGTTCTTGGTCGGGGCTGTGCCCTCGAGGGAGCGCACATCCTCGAACTCCGGGTTGGTGATTATGATGCCAATCGCCTTCGCAGTGTCCATTGAAGAACCACCGCCGATGGCGATGATGTGGTCGGCGCCACTTGCGCGGAAGGCGGCGACACCGCTTTGGACGTTCTCAATCGTCGGATTGGGCTTGATGTCGCTGTAGAGGGAATAGGGGATGCCTGCTCCATCAAGGACATCGAGGACTTTCTTGGTGACACCGAACTTCACCAGGTCTGGATCTGAGCAGACGAAGGACTTCTTGAAGCCACGTCCCTTCACTTCAGTTGCGATTTCCTTGATGGCTCCGCTGCCATGATAACTTGTTTCATTGAGGTTGAACCTGTATGCCATGATTCTTTCTCCTTATCATCAGTAATATAAACAAGCGTCAGGCATTTGGATAGGGTGCGGGGATGATGAAAACCTCCTGGAAGCATCCAGGAGGTCTTTGGAGTTCAGCTTTTCGAGAAGCGTTCATCCCAGTCACGTTCCTTGTCGAACATCTCGTTCTCCATGGCTTCGACCTTCTTCTTGAGCTCTTCATACTCTGCCTTGAGGTCTTCCGTGCTGCGTTCGCTTTCCGTATATCTGGCATCCGAGGCGGAAGCCTTGCCTTGCCTCAGATGTGCGCCAAGGCCTTCATGCACGCCGTCAGCGCTTGGAAGGATCAATGCGAGGGCAAGGTAGATCAGGACACCGGGGAAGACTCCTGTGAACAAGACCGCCAGGAGGCAGATCAACTTGACCGGCCCCGGCGGGAGGCCACGCCATTCTGCAAGCCCTGTGCATACGCCGAATATTTCACCATTCGGACTCCTCATCCATCTGTCAGTCATCGCCTCCCTCCTCTTTCTTGTGGTTCATGATTGTGTCAATGTTGTCCAAGCGTGCCTTGAGGTTGTCGATGCCTTTCAACAGCTCCTCACGCTCCTGGGCTTCGCTCATCTTGGCCCTTGCCTCCTCGTCAGCCTCCCACAGGGGGCGGTTCTTGTTGAGTTTCTTCGCCCTTTTCAAATCCTTGCGGCTGATTTTCGAATAAGTCCCAGGGGCGTAGCCGGCCTCCATTTCCGCAAGGCGGAGCTTGGCCTTCAGTTCCTCATCCTTGTAGCTGAACCAGCTGACGATGGCGACTATTGCGATGATGCTGCCGAAGACGATCAGCATGGTGATGATCTCAATCATCTGCCGACCTCCTTCTTCAGCTCTTCGAGCTCACGGTCGATCGCCTCTTTCTCCTCCATCGAGCGGAAGACCTCGTCAGAAGAGGGGCGTGGCTTGTTCAGCTCCCTCTCGGCTTCCATCCTGTCCACCATCTCCTCAAGGTCATCGAAGTGACGTGAACCATCGCGCCCCATCTGGCTGTCGACCGTTGCAGCCTCCCTGGCGGCCTTTGCCTTTTCCTGGAGCACGCGCAGCTTGCTCCTGGCCTGGCTGAGCTTCACTTCGAGCTGGTCGATTTCCTTCCGGCTCTCCTCAATCACCTCTTCGTATGACTTGATGTCATCCTGGATCCTGGCCAGGGCCTCTGCGGCCTTCCTCTTCTCAAGGAGGGCCTCGCGGGCGAGGTCGTCACGACCACGGCCTACAGCCATCTGTGCACGTCCCTGCCATCGATCGATCAAGGCCTTCTGCTCGGCAAGCTTCTTCTCAAGACGGATTTTCGAAGCCATGCGCGCCGCACAGTTGCTCTTGAGCTCTATCAGGGTATCCTCCATTTCCTGCATCATCAGCTTGAGCATCTTCTCTGGATCCTCAGCCTTGTCCAGGAGGGCGTTGATGTTCGCATTTATGATATCCATGAATCTGGAAAAGACTCCCATGCCAACTCTCCTTGTGTCGTTTGTGTTCCTGCAAACTTCATGCATGAAGCGTGCCAAGTGTTTGATTGGTTGTTAATTCTTTATAATGACTGATCATGTCATAAAAAGTGAGTGAGCTGGGTGGCTGGAATCTTGGTCAATGACGCCAAGAGTGGTAGGATACACCACATGAATGGCATGGCAGATGGAGTCAGGATGGGTATCGGGGAGAGCGATGTCTTCCTCGATTTCCAGGACCGCCTCTCCCGCGTGGCCCGGATCGACCGCCCTGTGTTGATTATAGGCGAGAGGGGGAGTGGCAAGGAGCTTGCTGTCCAGAGGGTGCACTACCTATCACAGCGCTGGCAGAAGAACCTGGTCGCGGTCAACTGCGCGGCCCTTCCTTCTTCCCTGATTGAATCAGAGCTTTTCGGTTACGAGCAGGGTGCCTTTACCGGGGCGGTGAAGACCCGCAAAGGCCGTTTCGAGGAAGCTGAGGGAGGGACACTCTTCCTGGACGAGATCGGCCTGATCCCCCTCGAGGTCCAGGAAAAGATCCTCCGTGTCGTTGAATATGGTAC
The DNA here is from genome assembly GCA_944392695.1 of uncultured Spirochaetales bacterium. Taxonomy (GTDB): domain Bacteria; phylum Spirochaetota; class Spirochaetia; order Sphaerochaetales; family Sphaerochaetaceae; genus Bullifex. Next base: position 10,828 of record CALXXN010000029.1, read on the forward strand.
GTACGAACGTGTAGGGTCCTCTGTCACCCATGAGTGTGATGTGCGCATAGTAGGTGCGACTAACGCAGACCTGCCAAAGTTGTGTGAGGAAGGAAAGTTCAAGGAGGACCTGCTGGACAGGCTCTCTTTCGAAGTCCTCTTCCTTCCTCCACTCAGGGAGCGCGGTGATGACATAATGCTCCTGGCATCCTACTTCGCCTCCAAGATGGCGATGGAGTGTGGCATGGAGGAGCTTCCCACATTCTCAGATGATGTCGTCGAACAGTTGATGTCATATTCCTGGCCAGGGAATGTCAGGGAGCTCAAGAACGTGGTCGAGCGTGCTGTCTACCGCGCGGACGGCCCCCAGGTCAGAAGTGTCGACTTCAATCCCTTCAAGAACCCCTTTGCAAAGCCTGAAGAGGGGAAGGTGGCGGAGAAGGAGGCTGGAGGAAGCGTGAAGGAGCGCAGGGCGGGGCTTGAGGACATGCCTCTTTCCGATTTCGCCCTTGCCCAGGAACAGCTTGACCTCGTATTCCTCTCTCGGGCACTCGCCAAGGCGAATGGCAACCAGAAGGCGGCTTCCGAGCTCCTTGGACTCACTTACGACCAGTTCCGTGGACTCTACAGGAAATACAAGCATCTCCTCTCAGGCTCGTGACAAGCTCCTCCTGCTTATGAAAGAATCAGGAGTCATGGAGAACAGCACTATGTTGAACAAACGTCCTGATGACATGCAGCGTATCGAGAGCCAGGCGCAGGCCCAGGCCTTCATTGATGAGCAGATCGCCGCCATACGCGCCCAGGTCGGGGACCAGAAGGTCCTCCTCGCCCTCTCAGGTGGCGTCGACTCCTCTGTCGTCGCAGCCCTCCTGATCCGCGCGATTGGGAAGAACCTTGTCTGCGTCCATGTCAACCATGGACTCCTCCGCAAAGGGGAGAGTGAGCAGGTCATCAAGGTCTTCGGTGAGGAGATGGATGCCAACCTTGTCTATGTCGATGCGGTCGACCGCTTCCTTGACAAACTCGCAGGGGTCACGGATCCAGAGGAGAAGAGGAAGGTCATCGGTGCGGAGTTCATCCGTGTCTTCGAGGAGGAGGCGCGCAAACAGGAGGGCATCGGCTTCCTGGCCCAGGGTACGATCTACCCAGACATCCTCGAGAGTGGTACTGTCAAAGCCCATCACAATGTCGGTGGCCTTCCTGAGGACCTGGATTTCAAGCTTGTAGAGCCAATCCGCCTCCTCTTCAAGGACGAGGTCCGTGTCGTAGGCAAGGCCCTTGGCCTTCCTGATGGCATGGTCTACCGCCAGCCCTTCCCAGGACCTGGTCTTGGAGTCCGCTGCCTTGGTGCGATCACCCGTGACAGGCTGGAAGCCGTCAGGGAATCTGATGCGATCCTCCGCGAGGAGTTCGCCGCCAATGGGCTTGCGGGCAAGGTGTGGCAGTACTTCACCATCGTCCCTGACTTCAAATCGACTGGCGTCAAGGATGGCAAGAGGAGCTTCGAGTGGCCTGTCATCATCCGTGCCGTCAACACGCGTGATGCCATGAGCGCGACTGTCGAGGATGTCCCATTCAGCCTCCTTCAGCATATCACACAGCGCATCACCAATGAGGTCAAGGGTGTCAACCGCGTGCTCTATGACCTGACTCCGAAGCCGACTGGAACGATTGAGTGGGAATAGTAATTTTACATAATAAATGCTTTATTTATAAGGAATTATTATTACGATTAACCCCGATTTGACCCAAAATTGTGCGATTAGCCCCCTGGTGAAACCCTAGGGGGCGAAATTTATAGTCGCACAAATTCCTTGCTTTCAGGTCCATCCTCCAGTACTTTATGCCATAGAAAGGAGGCGTTGCCATGTTTGCAACGATGTTCGGCGAAGAGCTTCTGGGCCTGATGAAATTGGTGTTCCCGGGACTTAGAATCGGATTGGCAGAGCTGGTGGACCTATATCTCTGGTTGGACCCTGACCAGGAGCTTTCCGATTTAAATGACGTGCCTGGGACAGGTGACTTGATGACTCTTGTCCGCCAGAAATGTGAGGAATCAGGCGTCTCTGATCTGGTGGGTTTTCTCCGCTTGACAGTCCCCCTGTTTGTCAGGGATGAGGCCCTTCTGCGAAAGTCGTTCAATGGTCTGTCTGCAAGGCAGATTTCACAACGGGTACATGCAATCACCAGCCTTTGCAAGATTGAAAATCTTCCATTCCTGAGGAAGGTGCGGCTAGGCAATGCTGAGGCATTGGAAATATTCAAGAAACAGATTGGAGAAACGGACATTGGCCGTGACTGGCTCAGGACAGCGGTCAAGGCAATGCTTCGAGAAGGCTGGAGATTGCGGCCTCTTTGTCTGGCTCAAGTGTCCCTTTCCTGATTTTGTCCCTGTTGTTCTCCAGCCATTTCCCCAGACAGCGTTCATCTGGATTCTGGCTTCCTCTTCTTGGAAGGTGCCCTTGGGAGGACAGGAACATGCTTGCCTTCGATAGCATTTCTCCCCAGGCTGCATCGGCAGAGGCTTTCTCCTTTGCTTCCGCCTCGGCAAGCAGAGGACCCCGCAATCCTCTTCTTCTGCTGTCTAGAGTCCCATCTCTGAGGGCTTTTCTGTTGAGCTTCAGCCAGAGCCCTAATGCACCTTTGCCCTTTGAGCCAAGCGTGCCTTCACCTTTTGAAGGGAGCCGACCATTTTCTTTATAGAACTCTGCCAGTTTCTGGAAGTTCAGATCCCAGCAGTCTTCCCCATATTCTTTGTGCGAGCGTACACGGATGCCAATCTGGCTCAGGAGCACAGTCTCCTCATCACTGCATGTCCCGAACCGTAGCCGGTTCAGTTGTGTTTTGTACCATTGCCCGAACTCGGGATTCAGGCTGGCCGAATAGAAACCTTTCCAGCAGTCAGGGCCATTCTCTTCGTAATAGAGTTTTGCTTTCTCATAGAAAGAGTTCCACTCGGCTTTCCTTGTAGCATCAGTGTCGATATCGAAGCCAGCCTTCTCTAGCAGGACCCTCTTGTCATCAGTAAGATAGCCAAGCTTGTAGCGGCGCCTCTGATAGCTTATCCATTCCATAACCATTCTTCTGTCATCTTCTGACAGGCTGCCATTGGCATATTCACATGCAAGGGCATACCAGTCATCCCATGTCATGCGCAGTTCTTCCAGCTTCCTGATGATGTCCAGAAGCTCAACCTGGCTTGCGGCGACCTCGAACCTTCCTGCGAAGGGTTTCTTCTCCTTCTTCGCCCGCTGTGAGAGTCCTGCCCAGAACATGGAGGCAACGTTCATCCCTGTAAAGTTGTCAACGATGTCGAAGACCTGCGGCACTTTTGCAGATGTGACCGACAGAGCTCTCCCGAGCTGCTGGAAATATACATTAGGCGACTGCGTAGGGCGGAGCATGATGACACCATCGATTCCAGTGAGATGTACACCTTCGTTGAGCATGTCTATCGAGAAGAGCAGCTTCAGCGCATCAGAGTCATCTGCAGCAAACCTGTCGAAGTCACGATTCCACTTGAGACCGGAATACAGCCGATAGACATGCCTTTCCGTGCAGTAACCGAACCAGTCATCCACAAGTTCCATCATGGCCTTCATGTGTTTTCAATCGCGGCAGAAAATGATGTATTTGCCATGTCTGTTAGCCAGCCTTTCCTCGAAAACATGCCTGAGACCTCCTGCATTTTCAAGAGTGCGTCGGGCCTTTTCGATCAGTGCCTTTGCCTTCTCTCTGTCGCTGTAGCCGTTGTCCTCAAGCTTCTTCTCTGCCTTCGCAAGATCCTCCTCGAAAGAGTAGGCTGCCGTGATGTAGTCGGGAGCGGGAAGGAGGCCATCCAGAATCGCATCATCAAGAGAAAGATTCCATGCGACATCCCCGCCGAAAAGCTCCTGTGTCATGTCTCTTTGATTGTCCAGGTATCTCACGGGAACTGCCGAGAAGCCGACAAGCCTTGCCTCTGGGGAATGTTCTATGAGTACCTTGAAGTTACGACCGGATCCGGGGGCACCGAGCCTGTGGAATTCGTCAGTGATGATATAGTCGTAAGGCCCCTTATCAATGACGTTCTTGATGCCCCTGTAGAGGGCGAAGGTGAGTTTCTCCACAGAGATTCCAAAGTTTCCTAGGCTTGTCATGAAATGCCGGAGATTGGCTTCATACGATGTTACGAACAAAATGCGGCTGTCAGGGTTATCCTTTATGAGCTGCATTGCGATATACCCTTTGCCTGTACCAGTGGCCTGTATGATGGCTGCACGGCCTTTCTTGTCGAGCATAGTGACAAGTGCAGTGTAGGCTGCCTGATTGTGTGGCAGCAGACTGAATTCCTTCATATAAAGTCTCCTGTGTTCCGATGGATTATACTGGTGGATTTGGCAATATGTGCAGATAGTGAAAGAAAATAAGTTAAGGGAGCCGTAGCGCCCTCTGTTCAGATGATTTTCCAGTCCTTTATGCGACAAGTCTTAATCCTGACGCCAGACCTTTCAGAGGAACTTTCGAGGGCAATAACTCAACGATTGTTGGTCTTCATATCGAAGCTGATGGCAATGGTGATAGCGATGATAATGCATATGGATTCTTTGCTATAACAGATGAAGCATCAATCAGCAATCTTGCTTTCAGGGATTGCTATGTGAAAACCGGTTCGAATACTGCCGGAATCGCTATTGGCTTCGGCCGTCATACAGATGTTGATAACGTTGATGTAGAAGACTCAGAGGTTTATGCATTCCAGGGAGCAGGTTCTCTGGCAGGACGTCTTTATGTATATGTGAACGGGACAGTGACTGTTCAGAATTGCGATATTTCTGGATGTATTGTCGAGGCGACAGTTCCCGCTTCTACTCCTGACGATATTAAGCATCGCTATAATGCAGGTGGTTTTGTAGGATGTCTTTCAAGCGGAGGTTCTGATACAGGGAAATTGACAAAAGTAATAAATAATACAGTTACACTTGATGATGAACATTATGTTGAAGCATTTGGTTTCTATGCAGGTGGTTTTGTTGGTACTACATCCTATGCGGAGTATAGTGAGAATACTTTGATTATAGAATCCATAGGGAGAACCCCTCTCCCAATCCTGATAACTTCGAGGAAAGTCCGTATTACTATTCGCTTGTGAGGCTAGGGGATAACTGAGGTGAGGAAACTTTCTGCTTCGCTCTTTATCCTCATTGCATCTGCTTCCGCGCTCTTCGCAGCCTGGATTCCCATAAGCGATTATGATGAGAGGACTGTATTCTCAAGTCCTGCTCTCCTTGCATCATTGGATGATAGATCGATTCCATTCGGCATAGAGCTCAAAGGCTATGCGGATATGGATATGCTTAACTTCATTTCGAATCCTGCCTCTGTCCTGCAGGATGCTGCAGAGTATGTCCGCACATACCTTCTCGATCAGGATGATCAGTACCTCCAGGATAACTATGATGCTATCAGGGATATCTTCCAGTTTGATGGACAGTTCCCTGATTTCTCGGAGGATATAACGGAGAACTCCTTCCTTATAAGAGAGTACCTTGAGGACAGATTCCCCACACTGCGGTCAGGTAATAAAGCGCTTGCCGCATCAAGGGCCCTGAGCTCTTCCCTTGGTATCTATCCGGAGGATACTTCCTCTCTTATCGGAGGGGACCTTGATTTCTCGCTCAGGATGTATGGAGGCGCGGTCAGAAATGGCTTTGCCTGGAATATAGGGATGGGGCTTGTATATGATGGAGCGGATTCAATTCTCAGCTCAATCTCCTTTGAGGATCGCAAATACGGCAGCGATCTCTATTTCACGCTTGGTGGAGATCTCGGCTATGGTGCATATATAGGTGACAGCTTCGCAATAGGCCTTTCCTTCTCACCGGATTTCATATTCAGCACTACGATAAGCAATACTGATCTGGTGACATCAAGAATCGATGGAAGCCTCCTTGGTCTTTTTGCCAATAATGCATTCGATTTCGGCCTTGGTCTGGACCTCAATATCGGCTTCATGATCGATGCAGGGGAAGCGAAGATTCTCATGGATTTCAGGAATATCCCATCGATATCGATGAACTGGTACTTCAATGCTACCGACGTCCTCATGGGCTTCAATCTCATAACAGATGAGAATATATACTTTGTCCCTCCAGATGCAGCCATCGGCTTTATATATGATCATGGCAGATGGCATCTGAAAGGGGAGATCAGCAATATCATTGATCAGTTCATCTGGTCATCAATGGTTCCTGTCTATAAGTTCGACATCCTATCTGTGCCTAAGTTCTCTGTCTCATATGATATACTCAGCGATCTTTCGATAGGTGTTGGCTATGAATACAGATCCGTGATCCTTTCATTCATGTGGAGCGGACTGAAAGCAGAGTTCAGAGCCAAGCTTGATAGAGTAGGATTCGGTGTTTCTGTCGGCTACGAATTCTGAGAGAAGGACTTTGCATTCACTCGTTTTAACGCCAATCATTCTTTGGAGTATTGTCTGATAGCGGCACCCTGATCGAGAGAGCATCTTCTCTGACTATCCGATTCGATATAGCGGCCTTGATTCTTCTCTTATGGTCAACACCTCTTATCTTCATAATCGAACCCTCCAGATTGTTTTTTCATACAACTTGAAGGGTTCACACCATGAAAGAGCTTAATAAAATCTTTCTCAGAAAGAATAGCCGATTCCGAGATATGGTCCTTCGATCGACATCCAGAATAATCCCTGAGTTCTGCCTCCGAAGTTGACGAAATCCATGCTCAATCCGCCTCCGCCGCGAAGGAACAGGTTCCTTGTGAAATAGAAATCAAGATATACATTCGCAGAAAGTCCGAAGGTGCCGGAATTGCCTTCTCCGCGGACATGCGGTCCTGCAGTGATTAGCAGATCAAAGTCAGTGAAATACATCTTATATGCATATCCGAGATCAACATTGTATCCTGCGACGGTTGTTCCGCTGACATTGACGCTGAACCCGGTTCCTGCATACATTCCATGATGTTCATTGAAGAAGACATCCGCTTCAGCATCGATACCCAGAAAGAAACTGAAGTTGCTTCTGCTGGTTCCTCCTGAATTTCCTGTTGTGCCGAAGCCGATTCCAATGGATGTTGGCGTTGTAACTCCTGAAAGTCCTCCTACAAGATCGAATGTCGTATCAGCAAAAACAGCTGGAACCATCATGATCAGAACAATAAGAAAGGCAAGCAGTTTCTTACACATAGCACGAACCTCCTGTGCATAATGCAGCTTTATGCTTATTGTATTATGCGGAGTGAGGAAGAGACAATAGAGGGACTGAATTATGATGATTATAAGAAATATCAGAGCTTATCATCTGACAAATTGTCATATATAATCCTATCCATCAGCCTCACCGCAGCTTTACTGTCTGCACTTCCTTGCTGTCAGGATCCATCCTGCGAAATAGTTGTCGACATAGACCGACAGCCTTATGAACAGCCTCCTGTAGTTCAGGCCCAGCATGCCGTTATCATACTGCCGCAGGATATTCCTCCTGAACATCTCTGATATGACCGGATCGAGTGGGAGTGATTCCAATTTGTCTATAATAAGAAAATCGTTGTAATACAACGAGTTGTATTATGATGATTTTCTGTTTTATGTCAGTTATCGCTATTATCTTAAGTTTATCCTGCTAAATTGATAGTTTCATCGGAACAATTTCGATACAACTGGTGTGGATATCTATTTCTTCTTGACTGTGTGTAAACTATAGAATACACTCATTAATATGAGTAAATCTGCTACTTTTCAAGCACTGGATTCGCTTGCAGAAAGATTCCGGACATGTGATCCCGATGGAATAATAAAACCTGTAGATCCCGTAGTCATTGTGAAAGCCATATCTGAAGCAGCAAGAGAAAATGGAATGGCGAAGACAGCAAGAGATGCAGGGATGACACGAGCAGGACTATATAAGGCATTGTCGGAAGAAGGTAATCCATCATTCCAGACAATATGGAATATTCTAGCTGCACTTGGATATAGGCTTATGCCTGTAAAAATCAATAGAGAGAATTGATGTTATTTGGTGGATGAGAATGAGAATATATGACGAAGAAGATCAGAACATAGAATTCAAGGAATCATGGAACAGTACAGAGCTCCTGAAATGGGTCTGCGGTTTTGCAAATGCCAAAGGCGGCAGGATGTATATCGGTGTCAGAGATGATGGAGAAGTTCTTGGGTTATCAAACAGTAAGAAACTGATGGAAGACATTCCCAATGCAATTGTCAGTGCATTCGGCATGTATGATGCCGAGGTCAATCTCCTGAGAGATGGTGAAAAGAAGTACATCGAAATTGTCATACCCAAAAGCAAGGTTGTTCTGGACTACAAGGGTGTTCCCTATATCAAGATCGGTACGACACTTCAGACGATGAAAGGGGATTCTCTTCGGCAGTCTGTCCTGAGCCGGGGTAATCTCTCCTGGGATGCCTACACTGTAGATGGTATCAGTGTCGATGATCTGGATGAAGAGAGCTTCAGAATATTCAGAGAAGAGGCGACAAAGGCAAACATATTGTCCGGCATGAATCTTGACGACAGGCTTTCCATCCTAAAGGAGCTTGAACTGATTGAAGATGGTAAGCTCACAAGAGCTGCCGTTCTGCTTTTCCATGCAAGGCCGTACAAGGTTTTCCCTGGTTCCTATGTCCAGATTGGCCGTTTTGCAAGCGATGCCGACATCCTTTATCAGGATGAGATAAAAGGATCATTGATGGTGCTATGCAAAGCAATCATCAGATCCCTGAATACGAACTACAAATACAATCTCATCTCATATGACAAGACGACAAGGCATGAGACTCAGCCATATCCTGATGTTGCAATCAGAGAGGGCATCTACAATGCCTTGATGCATAATGACTGGTCGGCATGCCAGCCCATTACAATCAAGGTCTTTGATCTGAAGATGGAAATCAGTAACAGATCTGTTCTTCCTGCTGGCTGGACAATGGAGAATCATGATTCGTTGCACATAAATCCACTCATCTCGAATACATTTAAATATGCGGGGTTCGTAGAGAAGTTCGGCACAGGAATTCCGAAGATGCTGAATGCGTGCAAAGCAGATGGAAATCCAGTGCCTGAGTACAAGGTCTATGAAAAGAGCATTTCCCTTGTCTTGAAACCTTCTGAGAAGTACATGCTACTTGTAGATCAACTGTATGGAAGGAACATTAATGACATTAAGCTAAACACAAATGTCGTTGATGTCGTTAATGGTGTCGTCAATGTCGTTGATGATCCCAATGAGAACCATGTTTTGAATGTATCTGACAGGCGTAAAAGACTGTTGGAACTGATATCTGCAAATACATCCATTTCAATTGCTGAACTGGCATTGATTATGGCAGTAACAAAACGCACTGTTGATCGTGACATCTCGTGGCTAAAAGAACACGGCTATATAAGCAGAGAAGGAAATCCAAAGAGTGGATATTGGAGGGTTTGCAAAAGTATTGATGATTGAACTTCTC
>CALXXN010000030.1 GCA_944392695.1 uncultured Spirochaetales bacterium
ACCGTGAAACGCTTCCTCGCCGATGGTACTGCGGCTCGTCCGTGGGAGAGTAGGTCGCTGCCAGGTTTTTTTTAATACTTCCGTGATGAGTAATCGCGACTAGATAGGAACTGGAATGGCTTGTTGCTCTTCCAGTTCTTTTTTCATTCTTCAAGACAATGTATCCAACTTTTAATATTTGAATCCTAGCTGTATTCTTCGGATATTTTTTCCTTGACAGCATACATTGGCCTATCTAAAATCGAATAGAGAGCCTGCAACAGGAGAGAGCATCAAATTGGCAACAGCTAAGGATACAGCCTCACAGATATATGAAGACTTGAAGTCTGCCATACTCAACCTTGAACTAGAGCCCGGGACGCTGATCAGCGAGGCCGGGCTTTGTGAGCGTTATGGGGTCTCACGGACCCCTGTCCGTACAGCCATGCACCGGCTGGCTGACAAGGACCTCATCGAACTCCTTCCTTACCAGCAGACTTCCGTATCATTGATCGACATAGACCGTGTGAAGGAATTCGTCTATGCCCGTGTCGCAATCGAAGAGGCGGTGATCGAGGATTTCATCGAGCGTGGCGAGCCCCTGCTCTATGAGGATGTCGACCACCTTATACGCAAGCAGCAGATCGTGCTTGGAGATGATGACTTCCGTCCTGTCGACTTCTACCGCCTGGACAGCATGATGCATGAGCTCTGGTTCCGTGCCATGGGCAAGATGGCCCTCTGGCAGATGTTCCAGGACAGTGTCGACTATACCCGCATGAGGATGCTTGATATCAAGGAGGAGGGCGATTACCGCCAGATCGTCGCCGACCATGTGGAGCTGCTGGATGTGATGAGGCGTGGACGTAAGGAGCGCGTGCACGAAATCATCAGTAGACATTTGTACGGAGGAATCAATAGAATCGAGGATAGGATGACCGAAAAGGTCAGTTCTTATTTCAAACGCGTCTGATAAAGGAGAAAACATATGGACATCCGCTACTCAACAGGCAAGGAGCCTTTCACAAGGATGAACACAAAGGAGCTGCGTGACGAGTTCCTCATCCAGGGCATCTTCAACAAGGATGACGTCTCTGCCGTCTATTCCCATGTCGACAGGATCGTCACGATGGGCTGCATGCCAGTCGACCAGGAAGTCGATCTTGAGAAGAACATCGACCCTTGGAAGAACTTTGGTGTCGACTACCTCCTCGAGAGGAGGGAGCTGGGCACGATCAACATCGGTGGCGATGGTGTCGTCAACGCTGATGGTACGATCTACGAGGTCAAGCATTACGATGCCCTCTACCTGCCCATGGGCACGAAGAAGGTCACCTTCAAGAGCAAGGATGCGACCAATCCTGCGAAGTTCTACATCCTGACCTGCCCTGCCCACAAGGCCTGCCCTGCCAAGCTGGTCACCTATGACATGGCGATCCACAAGCACCTTGGCGCCCTCAAGGACTCCAACGAGAGGACGATCAACCAGTACATCCATCCCGATATCCTCGAGACCTGCCAGCTCTCCATGGGCCTGACACACCTTGAGGAAGGCAGTGTCTGGAACACGATGCCTGCCCACACCCACGAGAGGAGGATGGAGGTCTACTTCTACTTCGACATCCCTGAGGACCAGGCTGTCTTCCACTTCATGGGCGAGCCGGGTGAGACCCGCCACATCGTCATGCACAATGACGAGGCTGTCATCAACCCAGCTTGGTCCATCCACTCTGGTTGTGGTACGACCAACTACACCTTCATCTGGGGCATGTGTGGTGAGAACCGCGCATACGATGACCAGGACTGGATCAAGACAGCGGACCTCCGCTAGTCGTCCGGCCAGTGCTATTGGAGAGGCCTTCCTTCCAAGGGGAGGCCTCTTTCCATTGACAGCCTCTTTGCGTTAGATTCCTCCCCATGGGAAAAGAGGCTTTCAAGGATGGATTGCGCTCAGGGCTGCCTATCAGCCTGGGTTATTTCGCTGTCTCATTCTCTCTTGGCATACTCATGCGCAATGCAGGCCTGGACCCCTTGCAAGGCCTTGTGATGAGCCTCTTGAACAACACATCGGCAGGCGAGGCTTCTGCTGTATCCATCATCGCCGAAGGTGGCTCGACCTGGGAGATCGCGCTCTCCCAGCTTGTCATCAACATGCGCTACTTCCTGATGTCGGCAGCCCTCTGCCCACATCTGAGCCCTTCATTGTCATTGCCACGACGTGCCCTGATCGGCTTCGATGTCACAGACGAGGTCTTTGCCGTGCTTGTATCAGCACCACGCCCCTTGGATGAGCGCTACGCTTATGGCGTGGCCACTGTCACGATACCAGGCTGGGCCGCAGGCACGGTGCTTGGCATCGTATTTGGAAACCTCCTGCCAGAGGGCATCGTCAACGCGCTCTCCCTCGCCCTCTATGGCATGTTCATCGCTGTCGTCATCCCCCCGGCGGAGAAGGACCACAGGATCCTCGCTGTCGTCATCTCCTCAATGGCCTTGAGCCTGGCCATGGCGGCAGTTCCTGCGCTTGCAGGACTTGGCAGTGGCACGAAGACGATCGTGCTCACCCTCATCACCGCATCACTTGCCGCACTCATCTGGCCCGTCGAGGAGGAAGCATGAGCGTCTATGTGCAGATCCTGGTCATGGCGCTGGTCACCTACGCCGTACGTGTCATACCGCTCACCATCTTCCGCCGTCCTGTGAAGAGCCGCTTCATACGCAGCTTCCTGTACTATGTCCCCTATGCCACGCTCTCAGTGATGACCTTCCCCGCGATACTCCAGGCAGGGGAGGGCTGGCTTGTCGGCCTCATTGCCTTCATGGCCGCCATCATCACAGCCTTGATCAAGGGGTCGCTGCCACTTGTCGCCTTGGTCACCTGCCTCACGGCCTATCTTTCAGCCCTGGTCTTCTGAACCTGCGGTGCCCTTTTGTGGACATGCTCCACATTGTTGCCAAGGGGTACATGTGCTAGAATCGACACCATGGCAATCAGGTTTTTCAAACCCACGCTGCGGCGCAAGGACATGGACGCCGTATTGCAGACGATGGTTGATGAGAAGATTGGTCCTGGCGAGCGTCGGAAGGACTTCCTCAAGGCCCTTGCCGCCAGGCTTGGCTTGAAGGATGGAATCACGCAGAGGAGCTATCCGACGGCATTGGCCCTGGCCTTGACGGCCGCAGGTGTCACAGAGGGAACAAAGGTCATCGCATCAGTGCTCTCCCCTGAGATCTACAAGGTCGTTGTCGAATCCCTTGGCGCCTCTCTCATCCTGACAGACATCTCCCCTGAAAGTGGATGCATGAGCGAGGAGCAGGTCAGCAGGGCCTTCGAGCATGGTGGTTCTGTCATACTCCTCCATGAGCCTGTCTGCCAGCTTCCTGTCGGACTTGAGAACCTGCGCTCCTTTTCACTGCCCATCATCGAGGACATCACACAGTCCTTCGGCTCCTCCAATGGCAGCATCGTGCCAGGCCAGCTTGGAGACTATGTGGTATGTGCCTTCGAGGAGGACTGCATCGTTTCGACCGGTGGCGGGGCCGCCGTCCTCGCCAAGGATGCCGGGCGCATCGAGGCCATCAAGAAACTTGCCGCTGTGCGTAGCCCCTATGATGAGCTTCCTGACATGAACGCGGCCCTGGGCATCATACAGCTGGCTGCCTTGGACGGCCTCCTGCAGCGCCGTAACGAGCTCTACAGGATGTTCCTGCAGTCTGTCATGAAGACAGAGCACACTGTCTTTGGTCAGAAGAGCGTGGACTTCCTCTCCAACGGCTATGTCTTCCCTGTCGTGATCAACAGCCGCATTGATGACTGCCTGGCCTTCTGCAAGAAGATGGAGGTCTCTGTCAGGCGTACATTCACCAAGAGCGTCGGCGCCCGTTATGGGGAGCGCTTCGACCTCTATCCGAATGCGGTGGGGCCGATCAACCGCGCCCTGTCGTTCCCCCTGTATCCCTTCCTTCAGCAGAAGGACATCGAAGCCTTGATGAAGGTGCTTTCGCACCTGCCCTGAGGAGCTGTACTTGAAACTCAAGCGTGCTGCGGTCATTGTCAACAAGTGGAAGGACGAAGGCCTTGCCGTCGCTTCCTCGATTGCGTCCTACCTGGAGGAGCATCTTGTCAGCTGCACCATCCATGAGACAGAGGACCTGGATGAGAAGATCGAGGTACCCGAGGGAACGGACCTCCTTGTCTCAGTGGGTGGCGATGGGACCGTCCTTTACTCAGCCAGGCTCGTCCAGGAGCTTGGCATACCCATACTCGCCGTAAACCTTGGAACATTCGGCTTCATCACCGAGATAAGCAGTGATGAGTGGAAGGATGCGATTGATTCCATCTTCGCAGGCCGTGAGAAGATCAGCCGACGCCTGATGTTGAAAGTCAGTGTGATCAGGGATGGAGGCAGGGTCTTCCAGTGCCAGGGGCTCAATGAGGCCGTCGTCACATCTGCAGGTGTCGCCAAAGTCGTCAACCTGGAGCTCCTGGTCGGGCGCACCAAGGCCGGCAACTTCCGCTGCGATGGCATCATCATCGCGACTCCGACAGGTTCGACAGGTTATTCCCTGGCTGCTGGTGGCCCCATCCTGGATAGTGAGATGAGTGCGCTCATCATCACACCGGTGTGTCCATTCACACTTTCGAACAGGCCTCTCGTGCTTGGTGCCAATGAAGTCATAACCATACGCGTCAACAAACACCAGAGGACGGACCTGATGCTGACTGTCGATGGACAGCAGTACTGTGAGCTGGAGGAGGGGGATGAGATCGTCGTCGAGAAGAGCCGCAGCCGCGCCCTCCTGATCGCCTCATCACTGAGGAACTACACCCAGGTCGTAAGCAGCAAGCTCAACTGGTCTGGAGGCATGCATGCTTGAGCGTCTTGAGATTCATGACTTCGTCCTTATCGATTCCCTCGTGCTCGACTTCAACAAGGGCCTGACTGTCATCACTGGTGAGACAGGCTCTGGCAAGTCGATTATCCTCAGCGCACTCGGCCTGTTGCTGGGTGACAGGCTGAAGGGCGCTGTCGTACGCCAAGGAGCCAAGGAGGCTTCGCTTTCTGCGCTCTTCAACTTCCCACAGTCCTCTGCTGCCGCGTCCTACCTTGCACAGCATGGACTTGAGGCTGATGAGGGGGGAGCGCTCATCCAGCGGATCATACGTCAAAGCGGACGCTCGATCATGAGCATCAATGGCCAGAGTGTCACCCGCGAGGTCCTTGAAGGACTTGGCGGCCTCCTTGTGGACATATCAAGCCAGATGGCACACCAGTCACTCCTCAGGAAGGACGCCCAGCTTGTCTTCCTTGACAGCGCGGCACATGATGGCGCCTTGCTTTCCGCCTACCATGATGCCTGGACGTCATGGAAGGGTGCCCAGGACCACCTCGCCTCCCTCGAGGAGGAAGGACGCCGCATGGGGCAGGAAGCCGACTACATGCGTTTCTGCCTCGACGAGCTTGATAAGGCCTCGCTTTCAGATCCTGGGGAAGATGAGCACCTGGATGCCCAGCTGAGGATCATGAAGGAAGCTGGTTCCCTCCGTGATGGGCTTGAGGATGGACTTGCCATCCTGCGTGGTGGCATGGGTGAGGGGGTTGTTTCATTGCTTGCAGATGCCCTCGACCCGCTTCGCAAGGCAAGCCGCATAGACCCATCGCTCTCTTCTTATGTGGACCGCCTTGAGAGCGCTTCGATAGAAATCGAGGACATCTCCTCATCACTGCGGTCCTCCCTCAATGGGCTCAGCTTCAGCGAGGAGGAGATGGAGGAGAAGAATTCGCGCCTTGCCCTCCTGCAGCGCATGAAGCGCAAACATGGCGGCTCGCTTGCCTCAGCGATGCAGCGCCGGGATGAGTACCGCGCCGCCTTGGAACGCGAGGATGACAGGCAGGCTCTTGTAGAGGAGGCCGCGAAGGCTGTTGAAGCAGCCCATGAGGCCTTGTTGGAGGCAGGTGGCAGGCTCTCTGATGTACGACGTAGGAAGGCCGTGGGGCTTTCTGAGGAAATCAGCAGGACACTGCGCCTGCTGGGTCTCAAGGACGCTGTCTTCTCCATACAGGTCACCTCATGCCAGCCTTGCCCCTCAGGTATGGACGAGGTCGTCTTCATGCTTGCAGCAAACAAGGGTGAGAAGGCGGGACCTGTCAGCCAGGTCGCATCAGGAGGGGAGCTCAGCCGCATCATGCTCGCCCTCAAGAGCGTGGCTGGAAGTGATGATGAGGTCGCGACACTGGTCTTCGACGAGGTCGATGCCGGTCTTGGAGGCAGGACGGCCATGGCCGTCTCAAAGCAGCTTGTGGCCCTGTCGGGCAGCCATCAGGTGATCGCGATCACCCACCTTGCCCAGATCGCAGCCAAGGCCAACTGGCATGTCAGGGTGCGTAAGGCTGAGGTCGATGGCCGTACGGTCAGCCACGCCGGGGAGATTTCTGGAGACGAGAGGATAGAAGAAACCGCCCGCCTCCTTTCAGGGAAGGCGGACGCAATCGCTCTTGAGCATGCCCGGAGCCTACTCGAAGTTCAGGACGTCGTAGACGCGCCTTGAGAGGGCGGCATCCAGACCAGCGTCCCTGGCTCCTGAGTAGTAAAGGTAGATGACGTTCTGCAGCTCCCTGAGCTCTGGCTCGAAGCCCTGCTTGCGGCACAGGCTCACGATGTTGATGACCTGGGTCGCATAGGCCTCGCTGAGGCCCTTGGCCTGGATCTTGGCTGCGAGGCTTGCTGTCGCCGAGGAGAAGATCGAGCTGACAGCCTCCTTCTCGGATGCCCTGCCGCACTTGTTGATGAAGTCCAGCAGGACTGTCATGTTCTCGTACAGCTCGTCGTTGTCCAGTTCGTCCATGAAGCGGTTGAAGAGCCCCTTGAGGATCTTCATCGTCAGGCCCAGGTTCTCCATCATCTGTGTCTTCATGGGAAGGTACTGGCTGCTCTTGGACAGCATCGCATAATGCTTCAGGCAGTTCGTCATGTCCCGGATCTCTGAAAGCGGCAGGTCGCTGATCGCCCTGTCGATCCAGAGGTAGGCCTCCTCCATCATGCGTTGGGGTATGTCTTCATTCGTCAGCCTGTAGCGACCTGTGGCACTTGATGCGTCACTGCCTTCCAGCACGTAGAGGTTCATCCCAGACTCGATCGGGGATGAGAGGACGGTGAAGGAATAGGTCTTCATACTGACCCTGTCCCGGATTCGTTCGACATAGTTCTCATCACCGTCGAAGTAGTCATGCTCGAGGGAGAAGCGGCCATAGTCCTCGATCCAATCGCTTGGAAGCGCCAGGAGCTTGTTGAGGTAGAAGAAGAGGGCGGCCTCTGTCTCACCACTCATGCCCTTCATCTCCTCCTGGGCTATGCTCATGCCATCCCCCTGGCTCTTCAGGTTGCTCTTGGCCAGGCGGAGGTCTGACAGGAAGCTCCTCATCAGGTCCTCGTTGGTGTAGGGCTGGAACATCTGGATTGAGTAGATCGCGTACTTGATGTTCTGCCTGGGCTCTATGCCTGAGAGGTCAGAGAAGAAGAAACCACAGCTTGTCAGTGAGAAGTGCTTGTTCATGATGCCAGAGAGCATCATGGAGACCTGGACATCATAGTCGGCAGGGAAGGGGTGCTTGTCATGAAGGGTCTTGATGAAGGCCTCCATCGGGATCTTCCCCGAGAGCGTCTCTCCTGCTTCAAGCAGCAATGTCTGTGCATCAAGGCGGTTCTGGAAGATCTTGGCCACTTCACGGGCGAAGATCTCATCCAGCTTTCCTCCCAGGTTGCGCAGCGCCGCACGTAGCGGGGTGCGCCAGGCCTGGTTCCAGCCTTCCTCCCCACCAGTGTGGCAGCCACAGTCCTTGTACCAGCGGGAGACGCCATGCGAGCAGGACCAGGACGTACCCTTGCCTTCCTCGCCTTTGTGGAGGACCGCATGGAGCTGGCTTGGGTGCTGGGCCAGGACGGTGGCGTAGTTGGTGAGCTCGAAGTCGCCCCTCTCGCCGACCTTGCGGATCAGCGCGGCGAGCGCCATGTCGCCAAAGGGCTCATGGTGGCCATAGATTTCACCGTCGGTCGCTGTATGGATGAGGGGTTTGTGGTCGCTGTTCCTGATATCGACAAGGCTCTGGTAGAGCTTGTCGGCATCACGCAGGGCATGGCCGAAGCTGATGCCCTCCGCAAGCCCGGGATGGTAGAAGAAGGCTGAGATCTCACGACCCTTGTCACCTGTGAGGATGTAGCTCTGCCAATAAGGTGCTGGCTTGCCATCGAGGGCTTCGATGACATGGCTCACCGGGTTCTCGACCGAGTGGCACTGCCAGGGTGAGAGGACGACGAACTTGATCCCCGCCTCGGCAAGGAGGTCGATCACCGTACCATTGATCCCCGCCTCAGGCAGCCACATCCCCTCAGGGTCACGCCCATAGCGCCAGATGAAGTCCTGTACGCCCCATTCAATCTGGAGCCTGGCATCCTCTGGCTTGTCGAGGGGGAGTATGGTGTGGTTGAAACCCTGTGCCATCGCATTGCCATGACCCAGGCGCTTGATGCTGTCCTTGTCAGCCTGGACGATCATCTCATGCACCTGTGGGTGGTACTGCTGCAGCCAGCTCAGCAGCGTATGGCCGAAGTTGAATGATATGTAGCTGTAGTTGTTCGTCAGTGAGACGATCCTTGAAGAAGGGGAGAGGTAGCGCGAGTGTGCGTTGGCTTCGTAGCAATCATGATAGATCCTCTCGTTCCAGTCCATGTAAGGTGCCGCTGATGCCTGTTTCTCGACAATTCCTGTGAATGGATCCTCGCGAGGTGGCTGGTAGAAGTGGCCATGGAGTATGAGTGAGGTCTTCTGTGTGTTTTCCATAAGTGTGTATTTTATCAGCAGAGTTGGCATTTGACCATTCTTCTCTTTTGGCTTTTGGACAATGATGATGCCCTGGGGACTAGGAAAAGCACGCAGGAATGGCGATTGTTGACTATTTCCCCCCATTTTCCTACGATTGGACAGGAATTTTCAGGGGTTGCAAATGCTTTTGATAAGAATCGAATCTCTTTCCAAGAAAGAGCTCGAACACATCGCCGTCCAGGAGGGGGTCCGGGACGCATCAGACCTCAGCAGGGAAGAGCTGATCGACACTCTGAAGGAAATCTACGAGGTCGAGCAGGATGATGACCCTTCCAAGGGCGAGGTCAACATACAGCGCCGTTTCGTCACATGGCTGACGGACTACCGCGGTGATGGCAGCGAGGTCACGAGCCTGCCCGGTGTCGAGGCGCTTCCTGAGCTCTACAGCGAGACAAGCATACATGTCCTGACGAAGAACGCGACCTGGTTGTACTGTTACTGGTCTGTCTCCCCACTTGATGCGGAGAAATTCGACCAGAAGTGGCCGGGCTGGTCGCTCCTGCTTGATGTGCGCCTTTCTGATGGTGGAGTGGAGTACGATTCCTTCGACATCGCAGTAAGCCCCAGTGACAATGAGTGGAACATAAGCGTCAACAAGGGGCATGGGGAAGCCCGTGTCCACCTTGTAGTCGAAGCCCCTGATGGCAGCCGCGAGGTCATCGCATCCAGCCAGGTCGTCACCCTGGTCTCCTGCTACTGGCTGGAGCATCCGGAGATGGTGGCATCATCTGTAGACCTGCTGCGCCGTGAGCTGTCCCTCATAACAAACAAGGAAGGCCAGGTCATCCCCTGTGAGACTGTCCAGGAGATCGTCCAGGAGATAAGGAAGGAGGAAGGACTTTGATGAGTGGTGAATCCTGCGTTAACCTGATCCTCCATGCACACTCACCCTATGTGAGGCATCTTGAATACCCAAGGTTCCTTGAGGAGAACTGGCTCTTCGAATCCCTGAACGAGAGCTACATACCTCTTTTGAGGATGCTGATGGAGCTTGCTGATGCCGGTGTGGCATACAAGCTCTCGATCTGCTTCTCACCGACACTTTGCACGATGCTTACCGATGTCCCACTCCAGGAGCGTTTCGTCGACTACATGACGAGCCGCATCGAACTTGGCGGGAAGGAAGTCGTCCGCTGTGCTGAGGAGCAGCCTGAGTACCTCGAGATGGCACAGCGCTATCTAGACAGCTACAAGGCCAACCTCGAGTATTATGAAAGCTGGGGTCGCAACATACTCACAGGTTTCAAGCAGCTTTCCGAGCGCGGTTACGTGGAGATCATGGCCACTGCCGCGACCCATTGCTACTTCCCCCTGTACAAGGACTACGATGCCGCAGTCCGCGCCCAGGTCGAAATAGGCGTCAAGAGCCATATCCAGTTCTTCCATGAGGCCCCCAAGGGCTTCTGGCTGCCTGAGTGTGGCTACTATCCTGGTCTTGAGAAGATGCTTGGCCGCTATGGTGTGCGCTGGTGTCAGATTCCTGCTCACTCGGTCCTGACAGCCCGTAACCGCATCACCTCAGGTGGCTACCAACCTGTCAGGCTTTATGACAGTTCTGTCACAGGTTTCTCCCGGGACTGGGGGCTTACGAACCTTGTGTGGTCAGACTCGACAGGCTATCCATGCGACCCAGACTACAGGGAGTTCTACCGCGACATCGGTTATGACCTGGACCTCGAGTACATCAGGCCCTACATCCATGAACCCGATGTCCGCGTCTTCACCGGCTACAAGTACATGGCCATCACTGGTCGTGATGATGACAAGAAGCCCTATGTGCCATCTGTCGCAGCCAAGAAGGTCGAGCTTCATGCCAATAACTTCCTCTACCATCTGAGGAGGAAGGCGATGGCGATTGCAGCTGAGACGCAGGTCCAACCTGTGATCAACCTCTGTTTCGATGTCGAGCTTTTCGGCCACCGCTGGTACGAAGGCCTTGACTTCCTGCGCCGCACGCTGACCCTCGGCGTCCAGGAGAAGGACATCGTCTTCACGACACCATCAATCATCCTCGAGCATGGTGGTGAGTATGAGAAGGCGGAGCTCAATGAGTGTTCCTGGGGTTTTGGAGGTTACTCCGACCCCTGGCTCAGCAGCGAGAACAGCTGGATCTACAGGCACATCCACAAGGCGATCGAGCGCATGGAGGAGCTGGCTGGACGCTTCCCAGGACAGCGTTCCCTCAAGGCCCGCTTCCTGAATCAGGCCGCCCGTGAGGTCCTCCTCTCGATGGCTTCCGACTGGCCCTACATACTCCATGACAGGACCAGCGTGACCTACGCTGAGAAGAGGCTCCGCAACCATCTCGGCTCCTTCAATGTCGTCTACTCGAACATGTGCAAGAACTCAGTGCACACCGAGTGGCTGATCAAGGCCGAGCGCCGCAACGCCATCTTCCCAGAGATGGACTACAACCTCTTCAACCCAGCCGACGCATCAATCGACTGACACAAAACCCAAACACAGCAAAGGCCACTCCAAGCGGGGTGGTCTTTGAGTATCAGGACAAAAAGAACCACCTCACAAACGAGGTGGTCTTCGCAGTGGCTCACGTACTTCGCGACAATGCGCATACGCTTAGAGTGAATTATTCAGGCCCCCACTGCTGACAAGCATCTTCCGATGTCGTGATTTCACAGTACTGCACTACAGAATATGTTGTCAAATAATGCCCAAACGCTTTGCCGTGACTATGGTGCTAGTTGCGGAATATGGGGGAAGTGGAGGCTCTACCATTGTGCTGTGTGCATGCTGTGTTATGATATCAACATGATGAAGGTGCACAGGGCTGGTTTTCTTCCAACGGCAACAAAAAAAACATCCTTTCGGATGTTTCTCCCACGATGGGAAACCCTTTCGGGCGCTGTGGTCTCAGACTTGACTTCGACATCTCGTGTTGCTTTCACGATAGTCTACTAGGAGGAAGCTGTCAATGATTGATCAGGAATACTACATTGGATTGGACTGTGGAACAGATTCTGTTGGATTCGCAGTCACTGATACTGAATACAAGCTCATCAAAGTGAAGGGGAGGACGATGTGGGGCAGCCACCTCTTCGACGCCGCTTCCACTGCCCAGGACAGGCGGATGCATAGGACCGCGCGCCGGAGGACGGAACGGGAGAAGAAGCGTATCATGTGGACACAGTCCATGTTCGCAGATGCTATAGCGGAAATCGATCCACAGTTCTTCATCCGCTTGAATGATAGTGCCTACCATCTTGAGGACAAAGGCATCGAAGGCAAGGACTCCCTCTTCCATGATCCAGGATTCTGTGACAAGGACTTCTTCAAGCGGTATCCGACAATCTACCATCTGCGTTGCGCATTGATGGAAAGCGATGACCCTGCCGACTTCGATCCCCGTTTTGTCTATCTTGCAGTCGCCCATATCATGAGGCATCGCGGACACTTCCTCTTCCCAGGGACAGGGGTGGCTTCAGTGATGAGCATATCAGAGCCACTGTATGACCTGTCTCAAATGCTTTATGACACACTCGAGGTCAATGCCGATTTCTCGAATGCCAATGAGATAAAGGAGGTCCTGCAGGCCCCGCGGAGAGAGAAGAAGAAACTCCTGCCAGAGTGCCTCCATGTTGATGACAAGACTGTCAAGGATTCCCTTGTGAAGATGCTACTTGGCAACAAGGTGGACGTCGCCAAGTTCTTCAGCACTGATGAGTATAAGGACCTGCCCAGGATTGAGTTCTCAAAGATGAGCTTTGAGGAAACTGACATGCCAGTGCTGGAAGAGGCCCTCGATCCAGATCACTTCGCCATCATCACGCAGTGCAAGGCCATATATGACTGGAGCCTGTTGAGTGGAATGCTTGATGGTTGTGCCTACTTGTCTCAGGCGAAGGTGAAGCTGTTCAACCGCAACAAGGAAGAACTTGCAAGACTGAAGAGGGTTGTGAAGCGCCATGCACCTTCTTCATACGATGAGTTCTTCCATGGCACCAGCGATAAATTGACCAATTTCGTCTCATACATCGGCAAGGATCATGACAGGAAATTGAAGAAGCAGGGGCTCCAGGTCCGGGTGAAGCGATGCTCCACTGATGACTTCTACAAGACAATCAGCAAGTTGTTGCCAAAGGATGCTGGTGATGACGAGGACCTTGCCTATATCCTTGATGCCATAGAAGAGAAAAGACTCCTCGTGCTTCTCCAGTCCTATCGCAATGGAGTCTTCCCCAACCAGCTGGTCAAGGCGGATCTTGAGAGGATTCTTGCAAATGCATCACGATTCCTGCCTTTCCTTACAGAAAAGGATGCAGATGGAAAGTCAATCGTTGACAAACTGCTGTGCATGGTCAGTTTCCGTGTGCCCTATTATGTTGGACCTCTTGGGCATGGTCCCGTGCAAGGCAACGCTTGGGCTGTCAGGCTCATGGAAGGAGAGGTCCTGCCATGGAAGTTTGATGCCATGGTCGATGAAGCTGCCAGCGAGGAAGGTTTCATCAGGAGGATGACACGTAAGTGCACTTATCTGAAGGATCAGGATGTCCTGCCAAAGAATTCTTTGCTTTATTCTGCCTACATGGTCCTGAACGACTTGAACAACGTCCGGCTCAAAGGAGAGTTGTTGAGCGTTGAACAGAAGCAGGTGGTATTCAACGAGCTGTTCATGACGAAGGAGAGGGTCACCCGTAAGGCCTTCTGCTCATTCGCCGTCAAGAAGGGCTGGCTTCAAAAAGATGAAAGTGATGAGGTCTCAGGATTCGACGGGGACTTCAAGTCATCACTCGCACCGTTCATCAAATTCAAGCCATACATTGGCAAGGGCAGGTTGGGCCATGATGATGTCGAAGAAATCATCAAGTGGCTCACGCTGTTCTCCGAGGGTGGCAAGGTCGTCAAACGCCGGCTTGAGGAGGCATTCAAGGACAAGCTTACAGAGGATGAAATCAATACGATATCGAGGATGAAATTCTCAGGGTGGGGCCGTTTTTCCCACAAGTTCCTCTCTGGCATCGTCACGACAGATCCTTCAACTGGAGAGATGAAGACTGTGATCCGCATGCTTTGGGATGGGCAGGACAACCTGATGCAGCTTCTGAGCCAGGATTATGAGTTCTATGAGCAGACTGTGGATGACAGCCATATCGAATCGCTTTCGCATGATGTCATCGATGATCTTCATGCATCTCCAGCTGTCAAGAAACAGGTATGGCAGTCCCTACGCATAGTCGATGAGCTTATTCACATCATGGGGTACAAGCCTGCCAAGCTCTTCATCGAAGTCGCGAGGGGGCCTGAAGATGACAAGAAGGGCAAGCGGACACGTTCAAGGAAGGAAAACCTGCTTGAGGCGATGAAGAAAGGCAGGCTCACAGATGAGGACAGGGAAATCATCGCATCCCTTGAATCCACTGATGAGTCGTTGGTATCGAAGCGTGACAGGCTCTATTTGTACTACTCCCAGATGGGGCGTTGCATGTACTCTGGTGAGCCCATCAACATCGATGACCTCGACAACAAGAACCTTTATGATATCGACCATATCTATCCGATATCCAAGAGCAATGATGACTCGCTGACCAACCGTGTCCTGGTATGTAGCAACCTTAACAGGGATAAGAGCGCCACATTCCCAATCCAGGATTCCATCCGTGACAAGATGACCCCGTATTGGAAGATGTTGAAGGACAAGGGCTTGATCAACGAGGAGAAGCTACGCCGCTTGACCCGCACGAGCCCTCTGTCTGAAGAGGATTTGAAAGGTTTCATCGCACGCCAGCTTGTTGAGACAAGGCAGAGTACGAAAATCACTGCTGATGTACTCAAACGCTTCCTTGGTGATGATTGCAAGGTCGTCTATTCAAAGGCTGGTCCTGTTGCTGAGTTCCGTGACAAATTCAAGTTCCCTAAGTGTAGGACCATTAACAACCTCCACCATGCGAAGGATGCTTACCTCAATATTGTCGTCGGCAATGTCCTGGATACCAAGTACACCGCCAACTTCTTCATGGCGTCCGAATATGGCACAGGTTACTACAACATCGACAAGCCATTCGACAGTGATGTCAAAGGTGCTTGGAAGATCAGTGATGGTGGAAGCATCAAGACTGTAAGGGCCATGATGGCGAAAAACAACATCATGCTGACACGCCAGCCAGAGGAGAGGTGCAGCGACCTCTTCAACCTCCAGCTTGTCAAGGCTGGGTCCAAGAATGGTGTGCTCCCTGCGAAATCAAGCGACCCTAAGCTTAGGAAGCTCCTTGATGAAGCTGATGACAAGGCTGCTGTCATCGAGGCTTGGACCAAGCGTTATGGTGGCTACAACAGCCTATCAATAAGCTTTTTCGCCATTGTCGAGTATGTGGAAAAGAAGAAGACCTATGTCTGCTTCGTCCCCATCAAGACAGTCGACAGGAAACGGCTCACGACATCAGAGTCCATCAAAGCTTATTGCGAGGAAGAACTCGGTTACAAGGATGTCACTGTCATCAGGACCAAGGTCCTCATGAACACTCCAATTGAGTTGAATGGGTTCAGATTGACGCTTACTGGAAAACAAAACGCAAGTATCACGCTTGAGACAGGCATCCCTCTCATACTTGGTGATGACAGTATTACTTATGTGAAGCATATTGAAAGACTTAATGAGCGTTTGAAGGCTGATAAGAACTATGTGGTTGATCCGAAGTATGACCAGATAAGCAAGGAAGGAAATGAACGGCTGTATGAGGTGCTTACAAGCAAGGCCCTAAGCAAGATATACACCAAGAAACCAAACAACAAAGGAAATGCTTTTGAAGCAGCAAAAGATAAATTCTCATCATTGTCACTGATTGAACAAGTCCGCTTGCTTACAAACTTCCTCTTGTATTTCAACGGTAATGGGAGATGTGATTTGACTCTCATTGGTGAAAGCGCAGCCTCTGGAATACTGACAATGAGTATCAGATTTGTAAAAGGATCCGTATCATTTGAAGTGATTGACCAGAGCATCACTGGTTTTTACGAGAGGAGGTTGAAGCTTTCGTGAGTGGATGGCGTGTTGTTGTCATCCGCTCTAGAGCCAAGCTTGAAGTCAAGCTGAACCACTTGGTTGTCAGGAGCTTGGAAGGAACAAGCAGGGTCCACTTGAAGGAGATTGATGTGCTGGTTGTTGAAAACACTGGTACATCCCTTTCAGTGGCCTTGCTTGAGGCCCTCTGGCAGAACAAAATCAATGTCGTCTTCTGTGATGGCAAACACCTTCCTGCTGCTCAGCTCCTGGCATTATATGGAAGTCATGACTGTGCGGCACGTCTGCAGGACCAGCTTGCTTGGACAAGAGAGGCGAAGGATGCTGTCTGGGGCTATATCATCAAAGCTAAGATCGCCAAGCAGGCTGAATGCCTGATGCATTTCGATCTGCCTGAAGCCAACCAACTTCTGGATTATGTTGAAGATGTCGTGGGTGGCGATGTGTCCAATAGGGAAGGCCATGCTGCCAAGGTTTACTTCAATGCTTTGTTTGGGCATGACTTCTTCCGCTCTGTTGATTCAAAACTCAATTCCGCATTGGATTATGGTTACAGCATCATCCTCAGCACTGTTGCAAGGGATGTGGTAGCCGCTGGGTGTATCACCCAACTTGGTATTTTCCATCACAACACATTCAATCCTTACAACCTCGCATCAGACTTGATGGAGCCCTTCCGACCTCTTGTGGACATGATTGTCTACGGATTCTCCACAGAGGAAGCCATCTTGTCTACGGAGGAGAAGATGGCGTTGGTTGATGTGCTGAACAAGACAATCAGGATAGATGGCTTCAAGACAACAGTACTGAATGGCATCAGGGTCTATGTGAGGAGTGTGCTGGATGCGCTCTCCTGTGGTGATGTGACCCGTATCAGGATGTACGACTATGAGTTTTAGGTTCATGCGGGTATTGTGTTTCTTCGATTTACCTGTTGAAACCGACAATGATAGGCGCAGCTACAGGATTTTCCGTAAGTGGTTGATCCGTTCTGGGTTTGTGATGATGCAGGAATCTGTCTACTCAAAACTCTGCCTCAACATGCAAAGCGCGTCCATTGTCATCGACAATGTAATGAAGAACCGTCCTCCTAAGGGACTATGCCAGCTCATTGTCATTACAGAACGGCAATTCGAGAAGATGGTGTTCGTCGTAGGGGAGGCGCAGTCTGAATATGTGACAAGTACGGATAGGCTGGTTGTGCTATGAAATTAGAATTGAAACATCCTGATCATGATTTCACTATTGCCCTTGAAGATGGTTCTTCCACTGTGCTTTGTGTCGAGAACCCAATTGTCATGAGGGCGTTGTTATCTGACCTTTGTGCTCAGAAAGAGGGGAGGGATGGTCTCTTCGTTTTGTCAAATGAGGATACGATCCTACCCATTGAAGACAACCTTGGTATCATAATGGACCCGCTTCATCCTGGACTTGTCACGAGGAAACTCGCAACAAAGGTCTCCAATCTGTTCAAGGAGCATCTTGTCTCTGAGGAAAACCTGGAGGAGACTTACTCGATTGTAAGTGCATTGACCAAGTATGCTGATGACATGGTTGCCAGGTTTGACTATTCGGTCAGTTATGAAGATATAACTCCAGCTGGTCTTGCGAAGTTCCTATCAGTTTCAACTGAGACTTATTACGAAGGGTATCTGGAAAAACTGATTGAACACATGAACCTCCACCATGACATCCTGGGAATCTCGTCATTCGTCCTGTTGAATACCTCTTCTGTCTTCTCATCTGATGAGCTTACAATGCTTGTCAAAGATTGTACTTCAATGACTCACAACTTGGTTTTCATGGAAAGCCATCTTCCTGAAAACAGGATTGAAGGCGCTTCATATATCATCATTGACAAAGATGGGTGTGAGCTGTTTTAAGACCTGGGTTCATAAACCGGTAAATCCCCATTTCACGCGCTTGTTGAGGCTTCGGACTCGTGTTAAGCTTGGTATTATCGAAGCGAGGCGCAGGCGGCTGCGACATCCAGCGAGGCTTCGGACTCGTGTTAAGCTTGGTATTATCGAAGCGAAGGCCCCTCCTTCGTAATCGGCCCAGCCGCTTCGGACTCGTGTTAAGCTTGGTATTATCGAAGCATCATGTACTACCTCGGCATGAAAGGCGTGGCTTCGGACTCGTGTTAAGCTTGGTATTATCGAAGCTCAGAGCTTGTACAATCAACAGGACGAGCAGCTTCGGACTCGTGTTAAGCTTGGTATTATCGAAGCAGAGGTCACGGCATTGAAGGGCCAGATAGAGCTTCGGACTCGTGTTAAGCTTGGTATTATCGAAGCCATCGACCAGTCCACAGTGAACGGTGACACGCTTCGGACTCGTGTTAAGCTTGGTATTATCGAAGCAGAGGTCACGGCATTGAAGGGCCAGATAGAGCTTCGGACTCGTGTTAAGCTTGGTATTATCGAAGCCATCGACCAGTCCACAGTGAACGGTGACACGCTTCGGACTCGTGTTAAGCTTGGTATTATCGAAGCCTGTCCGGGACGCAGTACACCTACGACTCGGCTTCGGACTCGTGTTAAGCTTGGTATTATCGAAGCTCGCCCTTTCGAGGGATTCCACCTGGTCCCGCTTCGGACTCGTGTTAAGCTTGGTATTATCGAAGCACCAGGGTGTACTTCCTGGTGAATACGGAGGCTTCGGACTCGTGTTAAGCTTGGTATTATCGAAGCAATACCTATGGACACTTCGCCCTTTGATATGCTTCGGACTCGTGTTAAGCTTGGTATTATCGAAGCAATACCTATGGACACTTCGCCCTTTGATATGCTTCGGACTCGTGTTAAGCTTGGTATTATCGAAGCAGAAGCATAAGGATTCGCAACTACATTACTGCTTCGGACTCGTGTTAAGCTTGGTATTATCGAAGCATTGGAGTTTGTCGAGAAAAATGCCCTGGCGCTTCGGACTCGTGTTAAGCTTGGTATTATCGAAGCAGATTTATCGTCCAAACGGGAAAGATAAACGCTTCGGACTCGTGTTAAGCTTGGTATTATCGAAGCAAGGGGCCAAGTGACAGGGATTTTAAGGGGCTCTTCACGTTTTCTTAGGGGAATTGTATTTCACTGACGGGATGGAGATGTACTGAATCAGAGTGAAGAAGTAG
>CALXXN010000031.1 GCA_944392695.1 uncultured Spirochaetales bacterium
AACCCTATCATTTTGCATATTCATGTCCTTACAGGCGTATTTTCATTCAGTCATTTCGAGTTTTGAAAAAACCTCTAGAATACATTTTTAATTGAAATTCGGCAGTTTTGGAATTTGCCGAATTTCAATTAAATCCTCCACCGCAAACATTGATTTGTCAAGTTTCAAATCCTGATTGAATTGAAGAGGTTATTTGAAGGAGATGGATTTAATATGCAAGAGCATCAACCACCATGGACGGAATCCTGACAATCGAAGGCTGGGGATATAAGGAGACCGCCTCACTGGTGGGGCGGTCTCCTGGCGTCAGAGGCGCTCAATATGCCTTTGAGGCATGAATCTTGCGGACCTTCTTCAGCTGCTTGCGGGCGAGGGCCTTGTTCTTCCTGTTCTGGATCGTGGAAGGCTTCTCAAAATACTGGCGCTTCTTCCACTCGCGGATGATGCCCTCCTTCTCAACCATGCGCTTGAAGCGCTTGATCGACTTTTCGAGAGGTTCGTTCTCATCTACTTTCACGTATGCCATTTTTCCATCACCCCCTTCCTGCTCGCCAGGTCAAGTATGGTTTCTCCATGGCTGGCCATGGAAAGCGCATCCTATGGACGCACTTGAAAGCGGCTGACGGGAATCGAACCCGCGTCACAAGCTTGGGAAGCTCGGGTACTACCATTGTACTACAGCCGCGCTAGGTCGCACTCTAGCACGTTGGCGGACGACTTTCAAGCAGGTGGACCAGTGAGCGTGTCACAAGGCCCAGCTGAGCTGGTGTCACCGCGTCGTAGGCCACATCATAACGCCTTTGCAGGCGGCTTGACGCCCCATAGGGGTCGATCGTCCTGAGCTGGCCTCCAAGGAGGTGGGCGTCGTCATCAGTGCGGCTGATCTCATCATCGAACCAGCAGCACCACTCGAAGGCACGCTCCCCCTCCTCATCCTCGACCGCCTCCGGGTTGCCAAGGAGCGTGAGCGAGATCACGGCATGACGCTCATCCCCACCATCACGCGACACCTCGACGTAGCAGACCGCCTTCTCATCGTTGTAGAGATAGGTGCCCGAACCATCGTGGCGGACGGAGCCGAAGTGGTAGTCGTCGAAGCCCTCGTAGCTCAGGACCTCCTGGGCATAGGAGGCCCACCAGGCACGGTAGGAGGCGCTGGCCTCCCCCAGCCCTTCGATACGGCGGGCCTCGGTCTCCGCATCAAGCCAGCCCATCGAATCAGCGACCAGGGTTGCAAGCTCCCTGTCCTGGCTTGCGGCCAGGTAGCTGAAGAGCGCACTGGAAGCCTCCATGAAGGAGACAGTGCTGAAGTCGGGAAGGCCATGGCGGCCCTTGAAGAGCTCCTGGAGCTGTCCGTCGACCTCTTCTGGGAGGACGACCTGCCCTCCCAGTGAGTCATCGGCTTCCATCACCGCATCGAGGACGGCATCAACACTGACAAGCCTGTCCCCGACAAGATAGCCTTCCGCTGTGCGTTCAAACCTCATCGACAGCCCTCAGAGCATGGCATCAAGATCGAGCTCCGCCATGATGGCAGGCATCGAACAGCCCCAGCTCTCGAGCACCTGGGGATGGACCTCGCCATAGACACCGATCTCAGTGCCACCACAGACAATCTTCGCGGCGCGTCCTGGGATGAAGCGTCCATCATCCTCGACAGCCTCAAGCTTGTAATCCTTCCTGAGGTAGTACATCAGTGTCTGGATGTAGCTGGATGCCTCATTGAAGCCGACCTGTCCCTCGCTTGCGAGGAAGCCGAGCTTGTCACGTGTGGTCGTGCCACTGTTGTCAGAGGGGTCCTTGTAACAGACCTTGCCGATTTCGAAGATGCGGTGCGGGTAGACGGCGTGGCCGCTTACCGACTCGCTCTCAAGGAGGGATGGCAGGATCGAGGGGCGGACAACCTCGTAGTTCTCACTCATCGGGTTGGCGATGTAGACGACATTCCCGTCACTGACGTGCATGTTGTCCACATACTCCCTCTTGGAGCCGAGGTAGTTGTACATCATCTCCTGGAAGCCGAGTCCGACCATCAGGCTCTTCACACGGCGGGCGTACTCCTCGACAGGGGAGAGTGAGCCCTTGGTGAAGGCCGCAGGCATGACCGGCTCGAAGTTGGCAAGCCCATGACCTGTCATGATGTCTTCGATGATGTCGACAGCATGCAGGAAGTCGTTGCGCCACTCAGGACAGCGGGCATGGATGACATCATCCTTGACGTAGGCATCGACACCCATGCGGGCAAGGGCCTTGACGCACTCCTCTCCTGAGAGGGCGAGGCCCAGCGTCTTCTCGACATCGGCAACAGCGCAGCAGGCCTCCTCCTGGAAATAGTAAGGCACTGTGAGCTCACGGCCGTACTTCGTGTCCTTGGCGAAATGGACGCGTACGGGCTCAATCGTGAAGCCCATGTCAGCCATGTCGCAGGCCAGGATGTTGGCTGTCAGCAGGAGGTCGTCAAGTATTGGACCTGAGATGTCGACGAAGAGGTCCTTGTCACCGACCTTGACCGCACCGAGATAGGCGGAGTTGATGATTGGTGAGAAGGAGAGCGTGTCACCCTTGTCATCGTAGAGATAGGGATAGCGGTCCTTGCCAGCGAGTATGTAGCCATACTCACGGCCCTTGGGATGCTTCTCCAGGATCTCGCGCAGCGTCAGCTCCTCCTCCATGCCGAGTGGGACGAAGGAGGTCTTGTCAGGATCGGCTCCGATGTAGTGGACCGGGTACTTGACCAGGTCGCTGCGGAATATGCCAATCGCGATCGTCTTCCTCTTGCGGCCGAAGTTCTGGCACAGCTTCTCCTGGCTCTGGATCAGGTTGATGAGCATCTCCTCGGTGACAGTACAGCCCGAGGCGGCGAAGGAGATTGAGAAATCCCTGACGCCGAGTGCCGACTCATAGTCGATATGGACACGTCCAGCGCTGTCCATCGTCTTGTCCTTCGATGAGAAGAAGTCGTAATGAGGGACCTTGCCTGACTCATAGGAGCGCAGGGCACGTGCGACACCGGCTGCGGACCAGAGGTCCGGGCGGTTCGTATCGTTCAGCTCGATCTTGACGACGCCATCCTCATGGCCATCAAGCTCCGCCTTCGCGACAGGGAAGATGTCCATCATCTGGTCGTCACTGTAGCTGCGTCCGGCCAGGGAGAAGAACATTGATTCTGGTACTTCGATCTTGGGCATCAGTTCCCCCTCCTCATTCTCACGTTCTCGATGTCGGGTGTGAAAAGCTCCCTGAGGTCGTTCAGACCCAGGTGCATCAGGGCCATGCGGTCAATTCCGAGGCCCCAGGCCAGGACAGGCACATCAAGTCCAAGCGACTTGGTGACCTCTGGGCGGAAGATGCCACTGCCACCAAGCTCGAACCAGCCAAGGACGGGGTGCTTGATATGGACCTCGATGCTTGGCTCTGTGAAGGGGAAGTAGCCTGGTACGTACTTGACTTCCTCGGCACCAGCGACCTCCTGGGCGAACATCTTCAGCAATCCAAGCAGGTTGCGCAGGTTGACATCCTCACCTACAACTATTCCCTCGGTCTGGTAGAAGTCGGCGCCATGCGTCGCATCGACCTGGTCGTAGCGGAAACAGCGGGCGATGCCGAAGTACTTGCCAGGGACCTTGGCATGGGGCAGCTGGGTTGCGGAGAGGACAGTGCTCTGGCTGCGCAGGACCTGCCTCCTGGTGAACTCATGGTCGAAGGTGTAACCCCAGCCACGGGAACCTGTGCCACCGCCGTCCTCATGGGTGGCGGCCACACGGCTCAGCCAAGGCTCCTCGATCTTCTTGCAATGGGAAGGGTCCTTGACGTAGTAGACATCATGGATGTCGCGGGCTGAGTGGAACTGCGGCATGAAGAGCGCATCACCGTTCCAGAACTCGTTGACCACGAGTGGACCGTCGTATTCCTCGAAGCCAAGTGAGACCAGCTTGTCCTTGACCCAGCACAGGTAATCGGCATAAGCGTTGGTGCGTCCTGGCACGAGGCGGCTGACAGGGGCGTCAAGCCCATAGGGGCGGAAGGTCCCGTTCCTCCAGGAACCTGTCTGGAGCATGGTGGCGGTGAGCTGTCCGAACTCCTCACCTGTGATACCACCCTCCTCAAGGGCCTGGCGGACCTCATCACCCTTGGCTGTGAGCTGGTAGGTGACATCCTCCCTCTCGACGAGGCGGAAGGTCGATGCGGCGGCGCCACGCTTCTTGGCAAGCTTCGAGATGGCGGCCTTCTCAGCGGCGCTGAGGGCGGACTCCTCGATGGCAGACTCCTTGGCACGTTCTATCAATGAGCGCTGGATGATGACTTCATCTGGCAGGCTGTCAGAGGTCAGCACGGCCTTGCGCTCCTCGTTCAGCGCGGCCTTCTTCGCACTTGTCAGGCTGCCAAAGGCAGAGCCTACATCGCTCTGCTGGAGCCCCAGTGCCTGGGCGATCTCAGGCAGGCTCTTGGGAGCCTCAGCAGCCAGGTACTTGAAGATCCTCTCGACAGGCAGCCCGGCTTCAGCCTGGGCACGGCCTGTCTCTGTCAGTTCATAGAAGACATGCTTGACACGTCCCGACTCCTCCAGGCAGCCCTTGGCGCTGAGCCAGCTGAAAGCCTGGTTGCACTGTCCGACCTTGTAACCAAGCTCATCCACAAGCCGGTCAGCCGTGATCTCCTGTCCCAGGCGGACATGGCGGAGCAGGCGCACCTCGAGCGGATGGAGCTTCTTGACTTCGATATCCATGATATAAGGGAACCCCCTTGTTTGTTTACGATAGGATGAGTCTAAGGATTCCTCTGCAAATTGTAAACATGGCCCTTGGGCGGCCAATAAGGCGGAAACAGACCACAAACACAATCCCCCTGCCAGGCCTTGCAAGTAGGGTATTGAAGCTAAATCGTTCCACTCTTGATTGATGGGGGGAAACAAGGCCAAGAGGCCGTTGACAAAAAAAAGTGGACGTATCAGTTGTAGGGAAAAACGATACGTCCACCACGATGTCTGTTGTCCTTCTTCCTCTAAGGACAGTCCTTAATATAATCGTGGTGGGAGAAGCTTGCAAGTGGCATCTTGTCCCAATTAGCAGCACTTTGCCGGTTTTAACGCGCTTCCTGAATCCGCCACACCCCTGTATAATCAATAGTCATGGAAATCATCGATGCACGTACGGGCCATGTCATCGCTGACAGCGCATATGACCCACTCTCACACATCAAGCCGGCAAAAGGCGGCCTCATGACCGCCCTCTCACCCTATATCCTCTCAGCCTCCGGTTGGAGGAACGTCTATGCGGCAAGCAAGGACGAGGAGGATCCGACCACCTCGATCACAGATGAGGACGCCCTGGTCACCGCCCATATCGCAGCGACCCTGTTCAACGAGGTCGGCAAGGCGGAGCCCAGGATCCTCCTTGCCGTCGATGCAAGGCCGACAGGACGTGTCCTCGCCCATATCACGCTCAGGGTGCTCACAGGACTCGGGGCCGCTGTCGACTACCTCTACATCGCTTCCGCCCCTGAGGCCATGGCCTTCTCCCACGCAGGCTATGATGCCTTCTGCTACATATCGGCAAGCCACAACCCGATCGGGCACAATGGCTTCAAGTTCGGTGTGGATGGTGGTGTCTACGAGCGCAGCATCACAGACCGCATGGCCACGGCCCTGAAAGAGGCCCTTGCCGCTGATGATGCCGCCGCCAAGGCCATGGCGCTTTCATCTGCCGCAGGAGAGGAAGCGGTCAGGGCCGTACTTGAAGCAGTCCCCGCCGCCAAGGAACGCTCCCTCGCCTACTACACAGACTTCGTATTCAAGACAGCCGGGGTGGCCCCCTCATTCCGCGCCTCAGTTGGCATCGTGGCCGACCTCAACGGCTCTGCACGTTCAGTGTCCATCGACAAGACCTTCCTCAAGGGTATCGGATGCCCTGCCAGGTTCTTCAATGACAAGGCAGGCCAGGTCGCCCATGCGATCGTCCCTGAAGGAGAGAACCTGGTCCCATGCAGGGATGCCCTGGCACAGGCATACAAGGAGGACAGATCCTTCGCCCTGGCCTACTGTCCGGACAATGACGGGGACAGGGGCAACTTCGCCTACATCCGCCGTGATGGATCGGCTTCCATCCTCCAGGCACAGGAGGTCTTCGCCCTCGTGGTCGCGATCGAGCTGGCGGACCTCAGCAGGAAGGGCGAGGGGCCACTGGCAGTCGCAGTCAACTGCCCCACCTCAGAGCGTATCGAAGCCATCGCATCCGCCTTTGGCGCCAAGGTTTTCCGCGCCGAGGTCGGGGAAGCCAATGTCGTCAACCTCGGCCAGGAGCTCAGGGACAGGGGCTATGTCGTCCATGTCCTGGGCGAAGGCAGCAACGGTGGCAACATCACGGATCCGGCGAAGGTGCGTGACCCATTGAACTCGATCATGACCTTCCTCAAGCTCCTTGCCGACAAGGGGCTATACAGCTATGCCACAGGAAAACTCAGTGGGAAGGAAGCCACAGGCGGGCCGTCAATCGATGGCCTCCTGGAAGCCATGCCCAGCTATACGACTACAGGCGCCTTCTCGACACTGGCCAAGCTCCATGTGAAGCATGGGGACTGGGCCAGGATCAAGGAAGCCTATGAAGGGCTCTTCCTCAAGCAGTGGGAGGAGAAGGACCTCTCAGCCTGGGGCATCGTGGCTTACGAGGTGCACCAGACAGAGGGCACGGTGGAGCGCATCGGACTTGGCCCTGCCTTCCGGTCCCCAGCCGCCAAGGGTGGGGAGAAGGTCGTCTTCCTCGACAAGGATGGTGGCCACGTGGCCTACATGTGGATGCGCCCCTCGGGGACCGAACCAGTGCTCCGCGTCCTCGTCGATGTGCGTGGTGAAAATGAAGCGCTGCACGACGAGCTCCTCGCCTGGCAGCGCTCACTGATCACTGAAGCGGACAGGTCCTTAGACTGAAAGACCTGCTATGGCAGCCCCGAGCACGGGGCTGTCGTCTATCCTGACAAGCCTGGTGAAGCGGCCATGCCTCTTCTCCAGGAACTCATGCAGGTAGAGCTTCGTGTACTCAAGGAGGAACTCCGTCTTGTAGAAGGTGGTTCCATCCGCATTGATTGTCACAGGATAGCGTGGGTTCACACCCATGTCAGTGCGCAACACGGCGGCAGAGAGGTTGACAGCCGTCAGCTTGGCGGCACGCTCGATGACCTCCCGGAGGAGGATCCACAGCTTCCTTGCATCCTCCTCGTCGCCCTCGACACAGCGCACCAGCTTGTAGTCCTGGTTGTGGCACATCTCGAGGTAGTTGCTCATCTCTGTCGTGTTGAGTCCATCAAGGGCCTTGAAGCGCTCGGCGAAGGTGGGGCTGAAGATGCCCTCCTCGATCGCCAGTGAGATGACATGGCGTGCGAAAAGCCCGATGTAGGCACCGCTGATCATCTTCTCGAAGTGGTAGTTGGAGGGGTCCTTCGTCGTAGCGAAGAAGGAGCGGTCGGCATCCCCAAGGACGAGGTCGAGGTTTCCAGACTCGACATTGATGATCATCGTGCCATCGCCCTTCCCTCCGATCTTGCTGATGTTGCAGACCTTCTCGCTGTAGGCGGTGTTCGTACCTGTGCCCAGGATGAAGCCGATCGAGCCGGATGAGGCCTCATGGCAGCCGGCCTTGGTCGCCAGCAGTGTCGCGACCGTGTCATTGACGACACACCATTTCTTGGCTGACACGTCATGACCACGGCGGGCAAGCTCGTCAAGCAGGCAACGTGTTATAGGCTGGCCTATCACCTCTGGAGCCTTGATCTCCTTGGAGAAGACAAGTGGGATGCCATCATGGTCCTCTGTGATCCTGGCGGCGTAGCTGAAGCAGAAGCCGATCCTGTCAGACTTGTCGATCAGGCGCTCGACATTGTCAGCCATCGTGTTGAAGAACTCCTGTTTGCTGACAAGCGACTTGACACCAGGCATTCCGACCTTGCGGAAGTCATCCAGATGTGGGGTCCCATCCTCATCGAAGCTGACAAGGCAGGTGCGGAAATTGGTCCCACCAGCGTCAAGCACGATGACAGGTTCACCTGGCCTCATGCCCTCATCCTCGCTGGCATAGGTCGGAATCATGGCAAGAGAACCCCCCTCGCCTTTCAGACCACGCTCCATCTCACTCATGAAGAAAGAGAGCACGGCCTCCTCATCGACCTGGTCGGCGAGCAACATGTTGCGTTCCAGGAAGGACTTCAAGCTGTCAGACATTTACATTTGCCTCCTTTCAGCCAATGGTGAACACCATAGGCTCCATGTGTATCGGAAGATTGTTGCATGTCATCTTTTCAGTCGTCAAGACAATAGCCTCCTGGCTGTTGTCGCCTATGGCCGAAAGACGGCCTTCTATCGCCACAGGCGAACTGAACGCATTGCCTGAGACGACAATCGAGACATCGACATCAAAGTCGACAGAAGCCCAGTCATGCCGGATCGTGATGCTGACGATGGCATCGAAGAAGGAGGTAGGTGCGGACTCTGCGCTGAAGACTATCGTGCCATCTAGTATGGCATCACCTTGTTGCCAACCTAGCGCATCGACAGCCCCTACCGCCATCCTGGTCAGGGGGGAGAAGCGGCTTGAGGCGGCAAGTGCGAGGCGCTGGAAGAGGGACATGCCGCTGTAGACAGGATTGCGCAGGCGCTCAGCCATTGAAGCGACATCGCTCCTCAGGTAAGTGACCATGGCAGCAGGTCGTCCTTGCTCATCGACAAGCTCCCTTTCGACTGTGACGCCATCGAGGCTGACTGGTGGTGAATTGACCTGGGCCGCAGCTGTTGAGAAGACAGCGGCGAAAATCCCATTGACGGCAGCTGTGGCCTCCTCGATGTCCAAGGCCTCCCCGGCCGCCAATGGCGTCATCGTGAACAAGGCGGCCAGGACAAGGATGGCGAAGCGCATGGCTTTAGGCTTTATCAAGCATCAACTCCTTCCTCTCCAACTACGAAGGAACGGGCTGCCTTGGCAGCCTCTTCCTCATCCACCCTATGAAGTAATATAGCACCAACGGCGAAAAGGACAACCAGCGAAAGTATGCCGGCGCGGTGGGAAGAGGTGAAAAGTGTCACGACACCGACAAGCATGGGTCCGATGATCGCGGCGAACTTGCCAAGCATGTTGTAGAAGCCGTAGAACTGGGCCTCCTGCCCTGCTGGTATGAAGCGGGCATAGTAGGAGCGCGAGAGCGCCTGTATCCCACCCTGGAAGAGCCCGATCATCACAGCCAGGACATAGAACTGGGTGACATTGGTCATGAAGAAGCCCATGCATGAGATCAGGGCATAGGCGCAGATCGCGATCATTATCGCACGCTTGAGACCGACCTTGTGACCGAACCAGTTGTAGGCAAGGGCCGCAGGGAAGGCGACGAATTGTGTGATCAACAGGGCGATGACGAGGCTCTCCGCAGGGAAGCCCAGCGAGGTGCCGTAGTCGACCGCCATGCGTATGATCGTGTCGACACCGTCTATGTAGCACCAGAAAGCCACAAGGAAGAGCGCTGTCATCTTCAGCTTCCTCAGCGACTTCACCGTATGCACCACATCAGAGAAGCCTTTCTTCACAGCAGCCTTGACACCAAGGCCCTTCGAAGGTGCGTCGTCCTTGACGAAGAAGAAGAGTGGAAGCGAGAAGACGATCCACCAGATCGCGACCATCAGGAAGCTCACACGCACGGCCTGGACCGTATCCGCAAGACCGAAGGCCGCAGGGAACAGGACCATGAGGACGTTCAAGAGGAACAGCAGCCCTCCTCCGATATAGCCCATGCCATAGCCAAGGGCTGATACGAAGTCGAGCTTGTCATGTCCCGCCACCCCTGGCAGCAGGGCATCGTAGAATATGTTCGCCCCTGCGAAGCCTATGTTGGCCAGGACATAGAAGGCCATTGCCTGTACCCAGTGGCCTGCTGCGACCAGGTAGAGGGCACCTGTCATGATTGAACCGAGGAAGGCGAAGAAGATGAGGAATTTCTTGCGGTAGCTGCCACTGTCGGCGATGGCTCCCAGCATCGGGGCCAGTACGGCGACGATCAGGCTCTCGACCGAGTTGGCCATGCCGAGGAAGAAGGTCGTCGTCTCACTGTCCTGTCCAAGGGACCAGTAGCTTGAAAAGAAGATGGGGAAGAAGGCCGCCATCACGGTTGTCGCGAAGGCGCTGTTCGCCCAGTCGTACAGTGACCATGAGATCATGGCCCTCTTGGATTGTTTCATAGGATCCTCCAAAGTGTGCCAGGAAAAACTTTAACCCAGAGGCCGACGGTCAGTCCACCACATTACAAAGCTCAAAGATAAAGGCAAGACTGGCTTGAAAATGTAACATATATGCACTCAATAGCACGTCCATCTTGGAAAAAGGATCTCCGTTTTGAATATCATTATGCACTAGGTCCAAGCGGCATACCTGCCACTGAACCTGGCAGTCCTTCTGGTGGTTCTCCTGAAGAGCCCGGAGACCCAAGTGACTTTAAGTACATTTTCGACTTGCTGAGTCCTGCCATTGATGTTGCAAAATACTATGGAGAAATCTCTAACGACGGGACAACTACAACATATGTGCTTGATGGTGTTTCATACACAAATGGAGCAGGAAATCAATTTGTCTTCTACGCCACATACGTGGAATCGCTGGACAACAGTACCAGCCCAATGACAATGGTGAAGGACATCGACATCACCGAGGGGACGACAATTGATGGCGAACCTCATACAGGTAGCTGGATTGATGACAACGGGACATTGAAAGATGTCATCATTGATGGAACACCTATCGAAATCTGATAACCATCAGTGACAAATAATCCAATGGGGAGGCCGTGCACAAGTGCCTCCCCTTTCTATACTCCTGACAACGCATGGACTTGGAAGCATGGATACAGGCCCACGCAAATACAGGAACCGAAAAGAGCAGGTCGGTTGTAACAAGTAAGGAATCAAGGCATGTTGGTATAATGAAAATGGCACTTTTAAAGTGGAGGTGTACTATGTTGGTAGTCGTGAATCAGCCCCAT
Organism: uncultured Spirochaetales bacterium; assembly: GCA_944392695.1. GTDB lineage: Bacteria > Spirochaetota > Spirochaetia > Sphaerochaetales > Sphaerochaetaceae > Bullifex. The sequence continues at coordinate 11,008 of CALXXN010000031.1, forward strand.
ATTAACAACTTCATAATCCAGGGTGTTATTTCTGACAAAGACCTCGATTTCCTGAAAAAGCATTTCGGGAACAGCATGACTATTGAGGATGAAAACGATACTGTCGATTACAAAGACACAAAGTGGTTCCAAGAAGTGGAGTCAGAGCTTACACCAGCATCAAATCTTGCATTTTATCGAAAGCTGTCAAACATGACCCAGAAAGAACTTGCGGACAGGCTTGGAACCAGAAAGCAGGTGATTTCCGATATGGAGCACAACAGGAGGACGATAAGCAAGACGCTTGCAAAAGAGCTCGCAAGTATCTTCGACGTCAGTGTAGACCGCTTCATCTGACACCAGGTCGACATCCCCACTGTCCCTTGACTGGCACGTCCGCCATATCGGACAAGCCCCGATGTGCCTTGCAGGGGGAAGTGTTGCGATGTTTTACATTCTCATTGGCTTGGACTACAATCGAAGCATGGCAGGAACTTACCTCTTCTATGACCTCGAGACCTTCGGACTCGACTCCAAAGCCGACAGGATAGCCCAGGTGGCCTGGATCCGCACGGATGCCCAGCTCAATGTGATCGGGGACCCTGTCAACATACTCTGCCGCCCCACACCAGACTACCTGCCCTCCCCAGCCTCCTGCCTAGTGACAGGGATCACACCACAGGACTGCCTCAAGGGTGGCATGAATGAATGGGACTTCATCAACCGGCTCAATGACGAGTTCAGCGTACCAGGTACGACAGTGCTTGGTTTCAACAACCTGGCCTTCGATGACGAGTTCGTGCGCAACACGCTCTACCGCAACCTGATGGATCCATATGAAAGGGAGTGGCGGGATGGTTGCTCACGCTGGGACATCCTCGACCTCGTCAGGGCCGTACATGACTTCCGCCCTGAGGGGATGAAGTTCCTCCACAAGACAGAAAAAGGCAACACCTCCTTCAAGCTCGTCCACCTGACAGAGGACAACGGCATAGAGCAGGAAGGCGCCCATGACGCCCTCGTCGATGTCTATGCGACGCTGAATGTGGCCCGCCTGGTCAAACGTGTGCAGCCGAAGCTCTTCGAGTATTACGAGCGCAACCGCGGCAAGGCGGCAGCCAGCAGGCTGCTGGATACTGCCGCGATGCGTCCTGTCATGTACACCTGCACCTCGTTCACAGGACCAAATGGCTCAACACGCCCAATACTCCCCCTCTGTGGAGAGAAAGGGCGTTCAGGCACGGTGATCTGCTTCGACCTCACCCAGGACGCCAGACAGCTCCTCAGTGAGGATAATGGTGGCATACGCCATACCAAGGGTCTCACATGGGTCGCGACGAACCGCTGCCCCTATCTCGCACCGCTTACGATGCTCACCAAGGCGGAGGGTGTCAAGGAACGCCTTGGCACCGACCTGGAGCTGATGGAGGAGAACATCGCCTTCATAAAAGCGAACAGGCAGCGGATCACCAGCCTCCTCCAGGAAGCCGGACGCGAGGCGAAGGAGGACACGAGTGGGACCGACCCCGAACTGAGGATCTACCTCGACAGCTTCTACAGCGAGAACGACAAGGCGGCGATGAAGCTCGTCAACGCCCTACCTCCTGAGAAAAAGCTGAGGCGTGTGTTCCATTTCGACAGCGACAAGATCCAGAAGCTCCTGTTCCGCCAGGTTGCCCGCAACTGGCCAGAGGCCCTCAATGAGAACGAGAAGATCCTCTGGAAGAACTACTGCGGACTGCGTCTGCTGCAGCCACTGGCAGGAGGACCTGATTACAAGGCCTATATGCGCCAGGTCGAGGACGGGCTTGAATCGATTGGCACGTCGAACCGCGACCGCCTGATCCTCGTCGCCCTGCGCGAGTACGGCCTGCAGCTCTACAATGACATACTGGGCTAGACCTTATGCGCCCGCATGTAATATATAGGTAAGCCGCAAGCAAGGATTTGAAGTCTGGACAATATGATAGAGAAACTTCCCTCATTCCAGGCCCAGCTGGAGGAGATGGACGCACTCCTCTCCTCCCCTGAGGTCCTGAAGGACATGAAGCGCTACAGCTCACTGATGCAGGAGCGTAGCCGCATAGCACCCATCGTGGAGACGATGACCAGGTTGAAGGAGATCCAGGAGGAGGCCCAGGAGGCCAGGGAGCTCCTCAAGGGCGATGATGCAGAGATGCAGGAGCTCGCCAAGGCCGAGCTGGAAGCCCTCGAAGAGGAGGAGAAGACGCTGGAACAGCGCTGCAAGCTCCTCCTGATCCCACCAGACCCGATGGAAGGCAAGAACATCATCATGGAGATCCGCGCAGGCACCGGTGGTGACGAGGCCAGCCTCTTCGCAGCCGACCTGCTGAGGATGTACACGCACTACGCCGAGTCCAAGCGCTGGAAGCTTGAGGTCATGAACTCCAGTGAGAGCGCTGTCGGGGGCTTCAAGGAAGTCGTCGTATCGATCTCAGGCAAGGATGTCTATGGTTCGCTGCGCTTCGAGAGTGGTGTCCACCGCGTCCAGAGGGTTCCTGAGACGGAGTCCGCAGGACGCATCCACACCTCGGCCGTGACCGTGGCCGTCCTTCCCGAAGCGGAGGAGACCGACATCGAAATCCGCCAGGAGGACCTGAAGATCGATGTAATGAGGGCTGGTGGTCCTGGTGGCCAGTGCGTCAACACGACTGACTCGGCTGTGCGCATCACCCATATCCCGACAGGCATCGTCGTCATCCAGCAGGATGAGAAGAGCCAGTTGAAGAACAAGAACAAGGCCTTGCGCGTCCTCCGCGCCCGCCTCTACGACCTAGAGGAGAGCCGCAAGAGGGCTGAGCGTGCCGCAGAACGCCGCAGCCAGGTCGGCAGTGGGGACAGGAGCGAGCGCATCCGCACCTACAACTTCCCACAGAACAGGGTGACGGACCACAGGATCAACCTGACGCTCTACCACCTCGACCAGGTGATGAACGGCGAGCTCGATGAAGTGATCGAGCCGCTGAAGATCGCAGCTGGTGAAGAGGCCCTCAAGAACCTATGAGGCTTGATGAAGCCAGGAAGGGCCTCATCAAGATGCTTGATGAAGCCTCCATCCCCCTGCCCCAGCTGGAAGCCGACATATTGCTGTGCCATGTGACAGGCTGGGACAGGACGGAGCGGATCCTCCACCCGGAAAGGGAAGTCGATGACGAAGTCTCTGTCAGGCTCATCGAGCTGTGCAGGAGGCGCTGCGCCCACGAGCCCATGGCCTACATAACTGGTGAAAAGGAGTTCCATGGGCTCACTTTCACTGTGACCCACGACACGCTGGTTCCCCGTCCGGACAGCGAGACGCTGGTCGACGAGGCCATCGACCGCATCAAGGGGCGGCGAGGCGTCCGCATCCTCGACATCTGCACAGGCACGGGCTGCATCGGGATATCAGTGGCAAATGAAGTGGATGTGGCACAGCTTGTGCTGGGCGATATCAGCAAGGCGGCCTTGGATGTGGCCCGTCTCAACGCACAAAGCTTATTACCTGATGTAGACACAAGCTTCATCCTCAGCGACCTCTTCGAAGATATCGAGGGCTGCTTCGACCTGATCACCGCCAATCCGCCTTACATCAGGCTTGACGAGGAGCCTTCCTTGCAAACAGAGGTGCTCACAGAACCCCGCTCCGCCCTCTTCGATGAGGATCCTGATGGACTTGGCATCATAAGGCGCATCGTAGAGGGGGCCAGGGACCACCTCGTCCATGGTGGCGTGCTTGCAATCGAGTGCGGCTATGGACAGAGCAGGGCCCTAAGCAGGATAATGCGGCATCACGGTTACGATCAGATCCGCATCCAGTGCGACCTGGGCGGCATCGAACGCACCGTCAGCGGAGCCAGGGCCTGCCATGCATGAGCAATTAGTACAGAAGTTCTATCAGAAAGCCTTCCAATACCCCAAGGAAGACCAGGAGAAGATCCTCTCGGCAGCCTTGTGGGCGGATGAATTGCATGGAGACCAGAAGCGCAAGAGCGGGGAACCTTACATCATACACCCCCTCGCCGTCGGCTCTATCCTGATCCAGCTGGGCATGGATGCCGACACCATCTGCGCAGGACTGCTGCATGATGTCGTCGAGGACACTGATGCGACGCTCAAGGACATCGAGGAACGCTTCGGCCCTGAAGTCGCCCTGATGGTCGATGGAGTGACGAAGATCAGCCAGCTGCGCAGCGAGTCCAAGAGCCTCCAGGAGGCTGAGACGATCCGCAAGATGTTCTTCGCCATGGGCAAGGACATGCGCGTCATCATCATCAAGCTCTCAGACAAGCTCCACAACATGCGCACCCTCTCCTCCCTCGCCCCGCAACGGCAGAAGGAGATCGCCCAGGACTGCCTGGACATCTTCGCCCCCCTGGCTGGCAACCTGGGTATCTCGTGGATGAAGACGGAGCTCGAGGACCTCTCACTCAAGACGCTCAAGCCCGACACCTATCAGTACATCTCCGACTTCCTGCTCTCCAAGAAGGGCGAGTACAATGCCTACTTGAAGAACGTGCAGAAGACAATAGTCATGGCCTGCGCCAAGGCGGGGATCAACAACATCTCTGTCAAGGGCAGGGTCAAGCATGTCTACTCCGTCTACTTGAAGATCAAGCGCCGCAAGAAGGAGATCGACGAGATCTACGACGTGCTTGGGGTACGCGTCATCTGCGACACGGTCACCGAGTGCTACACCATCCTGGGGATCATCCACCAGACCTGGCCTCCGATCGAAGGTCGTTTCAAGGACTACATCGCCATGCCTAAGACGAACAACTACCAGTCCTTGCATACGACGGTCCTTGGTCCCAACAACCGCCACCTGGAGATCCAGATCCGCACACGTGAGATGGACAAGACGGCAGAGGAAGGTGTCGCCGCCCACTGGTCCTACAAGGCCTCCACAGGCTCCGAGGCAGGTGCCTGGAAGAGTTATGACAGCGTCAACTACCAGAAGATCATAGACAAGATCAAGAACTGGTCGAAGGAGATCGAGCAGAACGAGGACTACATGGATGAGATCAAGAACGAGCTCTTGAAGGACTCCATCGTCGTCTTCACGCCCCAGGGCCGTGTAATCGAGCTTCCTGTCGGTGCGACCGCCCTCGACTTCGCCTTCAAGATCCATACGGAGATCGGCGTCCATACGGCAGGCGCAAAGGCCGATGGCTCGATCATCCCACTCTCCAAGCCCCTGGGCAACACCCAGGTGATCGAGATTCTCACCTCACCTTCCGCCCATCCCCACCACTCCTGGCTGGAAATGGCGAAGACCTCCTCAGCCAGGAAGAAGATCATGGCCTGGCTGAACAAGAACGCGCCTCAGCAGGTGGTCAGTGAGAAGAAGGAGGAGAAGAAGGAAGAGGAGCCGGCGCTCAAGCCGCCCATCCCCATCATGCAGGGGATCAAGTTCGTCCCGAACGAGAAGAACCCATCCACTGTCAGGATCAACAACAACAGCAACATACTCTTCGACTTCGCCAAGTGCTGCAATCCTGTCCATGGTGATGATATCGTCGCCTACGTCACACGTGGACGTGGCTATGTGATCCACCGCAAGGATTGTAAGAACCTGGCAAACATGAGCGAGGTCGAGAAGAGGCTGGTGCCTGTCGAATGGGACAGCAATGAGCTGGTGCGCCGCTTCAAGGTCACAGCAAAGATGAACGCAGAGCTCTTCGGTGAGATCGATGGTGCTGTCAAGAAATACAATGGCCGCCTGATCGCAGGAAGCCTTGATGTGAGCGCCGAAGGCCTCTCAGGCACCTTCACTGTCAGTGCGAACAATGAGGTCGAGCTGCGCAAGATGCTCTCCTCGATCCGCCAGCTGCCAAGCATCATCAGGGTCCAGGGAACAGACTAAGCAGGCCATACCTACCACACTTGGTGCCATGCTTGGTGGCAGTTACAAGCGAGTGAAACCAGGAATCAGGAAATGTATGGAGTCCCTTTTTCCAACATACTCTTGAAACAATCATCGTAAGAGCTTCTTCTTGTTCATGAGTTTCTTGTCAAATGACATGAAATCATCATCATTGACCTTGTGAACTACCTCCACCTTAAAAGGTGGAAGCTTCGCCCTTCAACGGTCCATGACAATCGAGATTGCCTTTCATG
>CALXXN010000032.1 GCA_944392695.1 uncultured Spirochaetales bacterium
AGGTACCGAATGATGAATTGTCCAATCTGCGGCAAAGAGATGGCAAAAGGAACAGTCATTTCATCGGGGAGCATGCCATTCAGCACAAACGTAACATTCAAATTTGAATTGCACACTGAAAATGCCCGATCTTGCTTGATACTGGAAAAGAAGGCTGCTGCATACTATTGTCCGGATTGTGGCCATGTGATTGCCTTCTACAAGACGAAGTGAACTTTGCCGCATTCATCCTGCAGGACAAGCCTGGCAGGTTTTCTGGCGGTATGTCTTATAAAAGCTCTCCCCTGGGCCACATGATCAACAAACGGTTGACCAGAGGTGCTGGGAGTCATATCAACTGCACGATAACGTAGCAATAACAAGGAATCAAGATATCACTAGTCTCCATACAATTCAGGATTTGAAACACCTGTCCAACAGGGCCTTGTTGCCTATTCTGGCACCTTTCAGCTACCTTAGGTGAGGCAGGAGGCATATGCCATGAGAGTGACAGTCTGTGACACCAAGAAGGAACTCGGAGCCCTGGCCGCAAAGGAAGGAGCTCTTTATATAAACGAAGCCATCGCACAGCGTGGAGAAGCTGATGTCGTCTTCGTCACTGGCAAGAGCCAGGTCGAGACAATCGGAAGGCTCACAGAGGAGGATATAGACTGGACCAAGGTCAATGTCTTCCACCTTGATGAGTTTGTCGGCCTTGGTCAGACCTCCAAGGCATCATCACGCTTCTTCCTACGTGAACACCTGCTCTCCAAGGTTGGTAGCGTGAAAAGCTATACAGCCATCGATGGAGATGAGGCAAAACTCGACACGACAGTGAAGAATCTCAACAAGATCATGAAGGACCATCATATCGATGTAGCCTTCATCTGCATCGGTGAGAATGGACATCTCGCATTCAACGATCCTCCCGCTGACTTCGATACGAAAGACCCCTACATCGTCGTAGAACTCGAACACCGTTCCCGCATACAACAGGTCAGTGAGGGCTGGTTCAGGAACCTCGACGAGGTTCCAACAAAGGCTGTGACGATGTCCATCAATGAGATCCTCTCATCCAAGCACATCATCGTCTCCTGCCCTGACCAGAGAAAGGCGAAAGCAGTAGCATCCTGCCTCTTCGACGACATCACACTGCTCTCACCATCCACTGCGCTCCGCAAGGCCTATGATTGCTCCCTCTACCTCGACAAGCTTTCATCAGCCCTCGTCTTCTCCGATGGTCGCAGAATCTTCGCATAGGTAAAACACGAACACAAAAATCCAAGCAGGGGTTGCCAAGTGCAACCCCTGTTTGTTTACATGCCAGAAGATTACGAAACCAGTCAATCAACAAATAAAGATAATATCGCCTAAATCGGTATGTAATACTTCGAATTAAAGCAAGACAACCTTATCCCGGACTCCATCAAGTTCTTCAAAGCGTTGTATAGGAGAAGAGTGGTCATACTCCTTCCTGTAATGCGTATGCCCCATCAACATCAGCAACTGCCACTCTGGCACTTTCGACTTGATACGTGTCATGAAGGTATGGCGGAAGCTATGCGTACCATAACGCTCCCAATCAGGACATCCAAGATTCCTCAGCACGGCCTTCAGATGCCGTAACAGGTAGCCATAGCAAAGAAAGACGCCACTACCAGCCTCCTTCTCAAAGAAGCGTCCTGTACGCTTGTTTTCGGGAAGACGTGCAATCAAGGCTATGCTCCTCTCTGAAAGGAAGCCTATCCTGAAGGCATAACCAGATGAAGCGGTTTTCACCCTTCCCTTCAGCCGCATCGTGGCTGTACTGACCTGCTCTGTTGAGAAGAGGCCCTTGCAATCCTCATGATAATCATCAGCAGAAAGCGCCAGGACCTCTCCTGCCCTCCATCCTGTATCAGCAGCGATGGAGAAGAAGAGCGCTTCCTGCACACCACCCCAGAGGGCTATCACATCATCAATACATGGGGGGAACATCCTACACAGCAAGTCGGCAGAGAATACAGGCTTCTCATCACAGGAAGGATTTAGCCTGCCAACCCTCTCGCAAGGATCATAGTCTACGAGTCCAAGCCTGGCACACTCCTTCATTACAGCCTTCATTGATTGCAAGGCTGTCAGCTTTGTCCATCCAGACAAGGGCTGTCCATCACGCTTACCCACCAGGTTGATATACCAATCTTCGATCATGACAGCATTGATCTCACGCAAAGGGACATCATGGAAGAATGGCATCACGTAGTCTTCCAGATAGCGCTCCCTCAGGGCATAGCTGTCATCATCCATCGCGTGGCCCAGCAAGGTGCGTCGACGCCTATGGCCACAGGGATCTGCGATTGAGAAAAAACCTTTTGCAAAGGCACCAAAGAGCATGCTTGACCCAGTTGGCGCCCTTCCAGACAAGGCAACATGCCGCTCCGCCCATTCCAAGGCGGCATCATGTTCATACTCATGTGTACTCAACCAGCGCCGCCTATCCCAACGCCAACACACCTGCCAACACCTTCCATCCCTCTTACGAAGCTTGAACATCTCGCCATCTTTCCATGCCATGAACGGCCTCCTGATTCTAAAACGCTACACATTTGTGGACACAGAAGGAGAATCGCACGATGACAACAACTTCCCAAACAAGAAACTATCAAACAACACAAAAGAACACTTGCGATTCTCCTGATTGCAGTTCTTGCCGCTGGTTCCGTCTTCGCCGCCTTCTCCGGTGATGCAAGTGTGGAACTTGGGGTCAACCTGGACAAAAAGACCTTTGGTATCATCGACCAGGGGACAAGTTTCGACCTGAACTTCGAGCTTTCTTCTGCTAACGCTGAGGCTGTTGGAGAGGGCGATATCTACGCTTCTATCAAGGCTTCTATGATCCTTGAGGTCTTCACTGCAGCTGATTGGGAAGAGACTGATTTTACTGATACAAGTAAGTTCCCTGTCGGCAAACCTTCCTATGGTTTTATTCTTGGCGATTGGTCCGATAAGTATTTCATCGGCCTTGGACTTGATGTTGAGGAAGCAAAGATTGCTGGCCAGAATTGGTATTTGAGCATTCTTGGTATCCCTGGCGAGCCTGACTTCGCTGAGTCTGCAATCGACACATGGGACAGTGCGACAAAGAAGTATGACGTCGTCGTCGACAAGGATGGCAGCACAGATGCAGCTTCTGTCGCTATCGAGTACTACAACGATGATTACGGCCTCGAGCTCGGAATCTTCAACTATGTCATTGGCGGTACCCTTGCAGGTAACTATGGTGACAACAGTGACGTCCAGATCAACGGCTACTTCATGACTCCTGAGTACGATATCAACGGCCTCACCTTCCAGATTGGTGCTGCTGGTTCTGCTGACAAGGGAGAGGGTGCTGTCAGGGCTGGTGCTTCTGGCAAGGTCGGTTATGCTACAGACGTCTTCTCGCTGTCAGTCGCATCTGATGTTGTCATGGGTATCCCGACAGTTGATACCGTTGATTTCGCTATCGACGCTGATGTCGCCGCCAACTTCACCTATGACTTTGTTGCTGTCGATGCCTACTATGCAACCAACGTCAAGGTTAATGGAACTCCTATCGAGAACCTCCTTTCCGCACAGGCTGCTTTCAATCTTGAGAACCTGACCTCTGTGCCTCTCACAGTTACCGCTGGTATCAAGGATGCTATCAATGTTTCCAAGATTTTCGGCAAGGTTGATTTCTCAATGAACGGTTTCGGTGTCAAGCTTTCTGCTGATGTTGAGGCTCAGGATCCTAATGCTTGGAATGTCGATGCAGAAGTTTCTTATGCGTTCGACTATGCCAAGATCACAGCCAAGGTTGGTTATGGTTCCAACGAGCTCCTCAACGCCTCCATTGAAGCTGAGAATACAACCCTCATTCCGGGTGCTACTCTCAAGCTCGGTTGGGTTGACGCTGACGACCTGCTCGACAAGGACGCTGACGAGACCAACTACGGCAAGATTTACGCTGGTGCTACCATCGCGTTCTAAGCCTAGCTCACTCAAAGCAAATGCAGTCCCTGGACTTAAAATCCAGGGGCTGTTTTTCTTTTACTTCATCCAAGAAAAACACTTTAAGAACACATCATGCTTATTATGTGATATGAAGAGACTTACCTTTTTCATTTGTATGATGCTTTTTCATGTCATCAAACGTGCATTAAAAACCTCCCCACAAAAGCAGGGAGGTTGTTGTTAAAGATTCTCTTTCCTTTAGATTAGAAGGTAATCTTGCAGGAAGCTGTGATCTTACCATAGTTGGTGTCATCAGCACTCATATCAAGCAGGTCATCTGCATCAGCCCATGCGAACTTCAGAGTAGCACCAGGAATCAGGGAAGAAGTCTCGACTGCAGCGTTGGCACCGAGCTTGACCTTGGCACCATCCTCAATCCTCTGCTCAGCAGAAACACCAGCAGTGATCTTCATGATGTCCATATCGTACTCGACATCCGCACCAGCACTCCACTTGCCGACATACTTCCTGCCATCATCCTTTGCAATGGTCTTCTGTCCATCAGCTGTAGCAGTGGCATCTGTTCCAATTCTTCCATCAGCATCAATGGTGTAACCACCCTTGACTGTAAGCTTCAGACCCTCAACAAAGGTGAGGTCAGCAGAAGCCTTGATCTCCTGGGTAGCGATGATATCGTTGACACCGATTGTGAGGTCAACAGGAACATTGAAGCTGTTGAGGTCGATACCGACCTGGGCAGAAAGCATGTCCTCAGACCTGGTCTTCTTGTATGAATCGACTTCACCTGCTTCAGGCTTCTTGCCAACAACAGGATTGGTACCGTAGTAAGCATCAACACTGACAAAGTCATATACGAAGTTGGCAACAACATCAGCATCGAAGGAGACATCCTTTCCAGCGAAGTTGAGGGAGACATCGGTAGCAGCACTTGCACTGAGGGTGTCATTTGCAAAGCCGACCTTACCAGAAACGTTCCATGCGTTGGTCTTGCTAGCGGCGTATACAGGTGCGCCACTGTCGAACTTCTCAATTGTCTGATAGCTGTAAACAGTACCGAGCTGGAATGTCAGGCCATTGATATCATACTCAGGAGTCTCGAAGAGAGCTGCGACACTGATGTTCTCATCGAACTTCCATGTGTCTTCATCTGCATAGTCACCAATGAGACCAACACCGAAGTCATAGTCATAAACTGTGACCTGGACACCTGTAGCCTTCTTGAAAGGAAGCTCGGTGTTATAGTTCTCATCGAAGTCAGCCCTTGAGAAGCCCCACTTGTCAACACCATCCTCAACCGTGTAGGTCTGGAAGCCCTTGGCGTAGTTAGGAGCATCGTTGAGACCGAGGATGCTGACCTTCCAGTTCTGACCAGCGACATATGCCTCTTCGATGTCAGACATGAAACCAACACCCCACTTAGTGTCAGAACCAGGGTAGTCACCATCTGTCTCAGCAACCTTCTCTTCACCAGTGTAGAGCTTGAGACCGAAAGTTGCCTTGATGCCAGCATAGACATCGCCTTCGGCAATAGCCTCGGCATCGGCAGTAGCGAGGTCGACATCGACAGAGACCTTGGCGCCGCTGTCAATGAAACCATAGTTGCCATTGTCAAGGTTTCCGCCAAATCCAAGGCTGGCTTCGCCGGAGAAGGCGGCAAAGACAGAACCGGCGGCAAGAACTGCAATCAGGAGAATCGCAAGTGTTCTTTTCATTATTCCTCCAATACATTCGGGTGTGATCCACAAGAATCACAGAATCCCCTTTTTTCATAGTTCGAACACAATTCTAGGATTCACGTGTTCAACTGTCAAGATAAATTCACAAGTCGTACAGAGGTTACACATATTTCATACACGAAAGCCACAAGAAGGCATTTACTTCGATATAAGTATCAAAAAGTCAAGAAAGATGCTCTTTTAGTCATGTTCAGCACAGTTTTGAGAGCGCTTGTGTCAGCATTGTGACATCAAATCTTCTTTTGATGTTTCTCAACCCTTTGTGATTTTGTGAATGCTTGTGAGGAATTCATGAAGACATGCATGGAGCTTTTGTGTAGCTGGCCTACACATAAGAACAGGGACGGAAGGTGGTCCTCCCGTCCCTGTGGAAATCTGCCTTGTGGGCGCTGTCAGAGCACGCGGAAAGCGTCGCGGCCGGCGTAGCGGGCCTCGTCGCCGAGCATCTCCTCGATGCGGATGAGCTGGTTGTACTTGGCAAGGCGGTCAGAGCGGCTCATGGAACCTGTCTTGATCTCACCTGTCTCAAGAGCGACAACCAGGTCGGCGATCGTGCAATCCTCGGTCTCACCAGAGCGGTGTGAGACAATCGCCGTGTAACCATTGCGCTTTGCAAGGTCGATGGCCTCAAAGGTCTCTGTCAGGGTACCAATCTGGTTGACCTTGATCAGGATGGAATTGGCGACCCCCTTCTCCAGACCCATCTTCAGGCGCTCCGTGTTCGTGACGAAGAGGTCGTCACCAACCAGCTGGACACGGTCACCAATCCTGTCGGTGAGCATCTTCCAACCCTCCCAGTCGTCCTCGGCCATGCCGTCCTCGATTGAGATGATCGGGTACTTGTCAACCCAGCTGGCCCAGAGGTCGACCATCTGTGCGCTTGTGAGCTTCTCGTGGGTCGTCCACTTGAGCTCATAGGTCTTCGTAGCCTCGTCATAGAGCTCAGAGGAAGCAGGATCGAGGGCGATCATGAAATCGCCGTCCCTGCCTGTCGTGTAACCAGCCTTGGCGATGGCTTCCATGATGACTTCGAGGGCCTCCTCGTTAGACTGGAGGTCTGGAGCGAAGCCACCCTCGTCACCGACAGCCGTGTTGTAGCCACGGGCCTTGAGGACGGACTTGAGGTTGTGGAAGACCTCTGCGGTCATGCGGATGGCCTCACGGATGGATGTGGCCCCGATAGGCATGACCATGAACTCCTGGAAGTCGACCTTGTTGTCGCTATGGGCACCACCGTTGAGGATGTTGGCCATCGGGACAGGGAGGACGCAGGCGTGATAAGCGCCAAGGTACTTGAAGAGCGGCAGGCCGAGGGAATCGGCGGCCGCATGGGCGACAGCCATGGAGACAGCCAAGATGGCGTTGGCTCCCAGCCTGCCCTTGTTAGGCGTACCATCAAGCTCGATCATGGCACGGTCGATGGCGACCTGGTCCAGGGCATCCATGCCCTCGATCGCTGGTGCGATTATATCATTGACATTGTCAACAGCCTTCAGGACGCCCTTGCCCTGGTAGCGCTTCTTATCCCCATCACGCAGCTCGACTGCCTCATGGACACCTGTTGAAGCACCACTTGGGACCGCGGCGCGGCCGAAGGCGCCATCTTCGAGGTAGACATCGACCTCGACTGTCGGGTTGCCACGTGAGTCGAGGATCTCCCTTGCTGTGATCTGTTCGATGACACTCATGTCTTACTCTCCTTGTTAATGGAAGTATCCACATGCAAGTTTGATTGCAGGGTGATGCAAAGTCAAGTTGGATGTCATTAGTGAGCAAGGAAAGGGCCCCGGTAGCGCAACCGGGGCCCAGGTTATCCGTCCTTTTGAATCAGCCTATGGCCTTGAGGATGAAGTCGAGGATGAAGAGGATCGTCGCACCAGCGATGATCGGGTGGATGTCCTTGACCTTCTTGGTGCAGACCTTGGTGATGCAGTACATGATGAAGCCTGCCGCGATACCGTTGGTGATACCGTAGGTGAAGCTCATTACAGCAACAGTGAAGAAAGCGGGAACCGCTTCGTTGAAGTCCTTCCAGTTGATCTTGGCGAAAGGTTCGACCATCAGGATACCGACAACGATGAGCGCCGGGGCTGTGGCTGCGGTCGGGACCATGCCGATCAGGCCTGAGAACGGGACACAGATCAGGAACATCGCTGCTGTGACCAGGCTGGTAAGTCCGGTGCGGCCACCTGCTGCGATACCAGCAGAGCTCTCGACATAGGTCGTGGCGTTGCTCGTACCAAGCAAGGAGCCGATGCTCGTTGCGAAGCTGTCAGCGACAAGGGCCTTGTCGAGGCGGCTCTTGAATCCAGAGCCCTCGAGGGCCTTCTCGTCCTCCTCATCGAAGATGCCACTCTTGCGGCCGGTGCCGATGAAGGTGCCAATCGAGTCGAAGGTGTCGGAAAGACACATCGAGAAGATCGTGATGATGACGAATGGGATCTTGGATGGGTCTGAGAAGAGTGACACGAGGCCATCAGAGGAGAAGAATGCGAATGAGACTTCCTTGAAGCCTTCCCATGTGCCTGAGTCGGAGAAGATGGAGGCAGGCATCTGGGTGACACCCATCGGGATGCCGATAATCGTCGTGACGATGATGCCGATCAGGACAGAGCCCTTCACCTTCATGACCATCAGGATGACGATGATCAGCACTCCGATGACTGCCAGCACGAGGGCTGGAGTGTTGAAGGGGGTCATGCCGGGAGTGACGCTTCCTGAGACTGTGAAGGAGATCAGGCCGGCGTTGTTCATGCCAAGATATGCGATGAAGAGGCCGATGGCGCCACCAATGGCGTTCTGCAGGCTCTCAGGAATCGAGCGGACAATGGCCTTGCGGAGCTTCGTGACAGTGATGATGATGTTGATCAAGCCGCAGATGAAGACCATTGACAGCGCCTGTTTCCAGGAGAATCCGCCTGCGAGACAGACGGTATAGGCGAAGAGGGCGTTGAGTCCCATGCCTGGGGCGACGGCGTAAGGCACATTGGCGAAAAGGGCCATGATCAGTGTGCCGATCACCGCCGAGAGGCAGGTGGCAACAAAGACACCCTCCAAGTTCATTCCCGTCTCAGCCAACATGGCCGGGTTGACGAAGATGATGTAGGCCATCGTGAAGAACGTCGTCAATCCAGCGACAACCTCCGTCCTGACAGTCGTTCCTGCCTTCTTCAGACCAAAGAAATCACTCATGCGCTCCTCCTTTTGTCATTGAGCTATGGAGCGGCGTACGGCGTCAAATCCGTCTTGATGTCACGCCCTGATACGCCCTCTTGGTCGTTTGATTTCATTATGGGGCCGTATTGGCAAGTGCGCAAGTTAATTGTTTTCCTCATTTTCCAGCGGGACGGATTGCGGAAATTCGTTCTTTCCGCCCTTCTGTTTGAGGTGCTACAATAGCATCAGGAGGATGTCCATGGATAAAAAGCTCGCTAGCCGGATCATCAACGTGTGCATGGGCCGGGACAGGGCCGACCTGAGGATAGACAACGCCCGTGTCATCGATGTCTTCAACAAGGAGGTCTTCGAGGCCTCGGTGGCGGTTGTCGATGGCTTCATAGCCTCCTTCGACAGCTCGATCGATGCCAAGGAGGTCTATGATGCGGGAGGACGCTATCTCGTACCAGGCCTGATCGATGCCCATTGCCATATCGAATCATCACATCTCTCACCAGCCGCCTACAGCGACCTCGTCGTACCCTGCGGGACGACGACTGTCATCGCAGACCCTCATGAGATCTGCAATGTCGCTGGCAAGGACGCCATGCGCTACATGCTGGAAGCCAGCGAGGGCCTGCCCCTCTCCGTCTTCCTGATGTTCCCATCCTGTGTCCCTGCCACTGACAGTGAACATGCAGGTGCTGTGCTCCTCGCAGAAGATGCCCTGGAGTTCCTCGACGAGGACAGGGTCCTCGGACTTGGTGAGATGATGAACTATCCAGGAGTCGCGGCCTGTTCACCTGTCGTGATGGACAAGCTTGACGCGGCATACAGGCACCATGGCTTCATCGATGGCCACGCCCCTGCGGTCGCAGGCGCGGGCTTGGACGCCTATTCCGCCTGCCAGATCAAGACGGATCATGAGTGCTCCACACCAGCTGAGCTGCATGAACGGGTGAGACGGGGCATGTTCGTCGCACTGCGTGAAGGCACGGCCTGCCGCAATGTGCTCGACCTGCTGCCAGGTGTTGGGCGTGGAGCCAGGTCACGCGTCATGTTCTGCACCGATGACTGCCAGCCGGAGAGCATCATCGACCTTGGTCATATCCAGCACGCCATCAACCTCGCCATCGGGGCTGGCATGGATCCGATCGATGCGGTCAGCGCGGCGACGCTGAACGCTTCGACCTGCTACCATCTCGAGGACCGGGGCGCCATCGCACCAGGACGCAGGGCGGACTTCTTCCTCTGCTCCTCGCTTGATGAGATCTCACCTGACGAGGTCTGGACAGCCGGCATCCTCCGCTCAAAGAGTGGCCGGATGCTCACCAAGGCAAAGCATGTCAGACCAGAGGAGGTCGAAGGCATGATGGATGTGAAGGACTTCTCAGCAGCGCGTCTCGCCCTGCCCTTGAAGTCAGACAAGGCCAGGGTCATCGGCATCATCCCAGGTGGTGTCGTCACGAAGAACCTCGTCCTGCCTGTCAAACGCGGCAAGGATGGCTGCTTTGAATCAGGTGATGACATTTTGAAGATCGCCTCTGTCGAGCGCCACAAGGGCACTGGCAATGTCGGGGTCGGCCTGATCCAGGGCTACGGCCTCAAGACCGGCGCCATAGCGACCTCGATCTCCCATGATTCACACAACATCATAGTGATAGGTGCCAATGATGCTGACATGGCGGTCGCAGTGGAACACCTGACATCCATCGGTGGTGGTATCACCATCGTCAAGGATGGCAAGGTCCTGATCACCCAGCGGCTTGAGATTGCAGGGCTTATGACGGACAGGACAGGTGATGAGGTCTACAAGGAACTTGGTGAGATGCACCGCGTGGCCTACGATGAGCTTGGTGTCAACAGGGAGATCGACCCCTTCATGACACTCTCCTTCATGGCCTTGCCAGTCATCCCATCGTTGAAGATCACAGACAGCGGGCTCTTCGATGTCGACAGCTTCTGCTTCACATCGATTGACCCGGAATAAGTTGTCTGACGAAGTAAAAAGGAAAAGGTGCACCGGATCTCCGATGCACCTTTCCTTTTGTCTCAACCTTTGACGGCTCCTGCCACAAGGCCCTTGACCATGTATTTCTGGAAAAAGAAGAAGACGAGGACCATTGGAATCGTGCCTATGACCGAGATCGCGTTGATCAGGCTCCAGTCGTAGGAGAGCTCGCCAAGATAGCGCAGTGCGATGCCGATCGAGAGCGTCCTCAGGTTGTCGTTCTGGATCAAGGTCGCGGCATGGAGGTAGTCATCCCAGGTCTGGAGGAAGGCGTAGATGCCGACTGCCAGCATTCCTGGCTTGACCAAGGGGGTGATCACTGAAAAGAGGATCCTGTTCCGCCCCGCCCCATCCACATAGGCGGCTTCCTCGATCTCCTTCGGGACATTCCTGAAGAAGGATGACATAAGTGTGGCACAGAAGGGGATCTGGGCCGCGCTGATCGCGAGGACCAGGCCCGTCCTGGTGTTGATCAGTCCCATGTCAGACATCAAGCCATAGAGGCTGATCATGCGGCTGACGATGGGGAACATCTGGGTGAATACCAGCAGGGATGCGACAAGTACGGTCCACTTGATGTTGAAGCGTGCGATCGCATAGCCCGTGATGATTGCGACCAGGGTGCAGACCAGGGCTGTTATGCCAGAGACGATGAAGTTGTTGACATAGTACACGAAGAACTGGTTGTTCTGCGTGAACAGCGACAGGTAGGACGAGAACGACACCTCTTCAGGGAAGAAGGTCGGAGGATACTGGTAGGCCTCCATGTTCGTCTTGAAGGACGTTGCAAGCATCCAGTAGATCGGGAACAACAGGAACACGATGATCGCGGCGAGGATCAGGTACCTGAGTACAAGTGAGACTATCCTGGTTGTCTTTATGTTCATGTCCGTCCTCCTCAGGTCAGGTCCTGTGTCCTGAACAGCTTGTTGTAGACACCGATGGTGACAATCATCAAGGCCATCCAGATCGTGGTGACTGCGGCGCCGGAGCCCATGTTCATGCTGACGAAGGCCTCCCTGTAGCTCAGGATGGCGAGGTTCGTAGTCGCACCATCAGGGCCACCACCGGTCATCGTCCAGAAAAGCGGGAACTGCTTGAAGTTCTCGATGATCGACATCGAGATCGAGACTTTGATCACTGGTGACAGGTAGGGCACTGTGATCTTGAAGAACTTCCTGACAGAGCCCGCCCCGTCTATCGTGGCGGCTTCCAGGATGTCGGTTGGGACGTTCTGAAGACCTGCCAGCAGGAGGAGCGTCATCAGCGGGATCTGCTTCCACAGGGCGGCTATCGAGACACCCAGGAGGGCGGTCGAAGGATTGTTCAACATGGCGAAGTCAGCCACGCTGCCACCAGTGAAGACAGACACCAGGTATTTGAACAGCCCATACTGGGGCTGGAAGAGCCACATCCAGATCAGGGCGGAGATGACCGTGGGCACGACCCATGGGGTCATCATGATGCTCCTGAAGAACCTTGCGCATCTCACGTTGGAGTTCAAGACCAAGGCAAGCGCCATGCCCAGCACGAACTGGCAGATGATCACCAGGATGACAAATGAGAACGTGTTGACAATCGCATTAGGCAGGGCACCTGACTGGAAGATCTTCTTGTAGTTGTCGAAGTTGTTCCACTCGCCTGGCAGGTTTGCGATTATGTTGCGGACCTTGTAGTCCTGGAAACTCTTGATCACAGAGTCGATGATTGGTATGAAGATGAAAAAGAGGGCGAGTATGACCGCTGGTATCGTCAACGCCATCGCATAATACATGTCACCCTTCTTCTTTGACAGGCTTTTCACGGTCTCCTCCTTTTGATGAAGCCAGGCCCCAGCTGATGACCAGGGCCTGGGAAGGAATCGTCACAGTTTGGTTGAAGCGCTCCTCACGAAGGCATCAATAGCCTCATCGACAGGTGTGTTGGACACTGTCACTGCCTGGGCCAGGGTGCACAGGTCGAGGGCGATGTCGCTCATCGCGCTCACATAAGGAACCTTCTTGACATTGCTGATCGAGCTTGAGGCACCCTTGAGGACGCCGGACTCTGCGACAGCAGTCATGTCAGCCATCGAGTTCTTCGCAGGATAGGCTGGCGTGACATTTGCCATGTAATCGTTGAGGACCTCCTCGCTGATCACGTACTGGACAAAGGCGTTGACAGCCTCGTTCTTGGCATCCCCATTGTCGACGAGGATGAAGCAGTGGGCGCAAAGGACAGCCTCACCTGTTCCATCACCACCAGCAAGAGGAGCGGCGGATGCTGTGAAGGATGCTGCGTCAGGGTTGATCGAGGTGACACCATTGAAGCCCCAGCTCTGGTCGTAGTACATGGCGAGCTGGCCAAGGGCGAAGAGGTTCCTCAGGTCCTTGAGCTTGGCGTTCTGCGGGTTGTAGCCGAGGTCATCCAGGGTTGCGAGCATCTCGAAGGCCTGGTGGAAACCATCGTTGTCGACATTGAGCTGTCCATCCTCAGTGAAGACATCACCACCGAAGTTGTAGATCATCGAGATCAGCGCGTTGCCGGAGACGACGACGGATGCCGTGGTCTGGCCAAATGGATAAATCTTGTTGCCATTGGTATCGGTCAGCTGAGAGAGCTTCTCAGCAGCATCAAGCAGCTCGTCATAGGTCTTTGGCGGATTGGCAGGATCAAGACCGGCCTGCTCGAAGAGCTCGGTGTTGTAGTAAAGGATGAAGGGTGAGACGTAAAGCGGGATGCCATAGATTCCACCATCGATCGTGAAGACATCCATGACAGCGGGATCGAAATCAGCGACGAAGTCCGCATCGATGATGTCGGTGATGGGCGCGGCAAGACCAGAGGCATAGAGCTGGGGTACCCAGGCCTCCTCACCGAAGATCACATCGACCCTGTCACCACCACCAGCCATGTTGATGACCTGGTTGAGTATCTCACCATAGGGTGCGGTGACCCATTCGATCTTGTACTGCGGGTACTGGGCCTCAAACCCCTCCTTGACCCCGTTCCAGAAGTCCTCATAGCCACTCTCAAGGAGTGCGTAGTTCGCGACCTTGATCGTCAATGGGTTCTCCGCGCTCGCGGGAGCTGTGCTTTCAGCGCTTCCTCCTGCGAAGAGCGAGCTTGTGACGACGAGGACGATTGCCAATAGAGCTAGTACTTTCCTCATGATTAACAGGCCTCCTTTTGCCTTTCTGTTTTCCTATACGCTTGCGCGTTCTATCAGATCTGTTTGCAACTGGACGGAGAGGACCTCACCCTCACCGCCCTTCTTGAGCTTTTTGAAAAGGTCCAATGCTGCGGCTGCGACATCAGCCTTTCTTATCGCGAGACTTGTCAGGCGTGGCTGTGTGTACATCGCGATGCGGCTGTTGTTCACCCCTATGACCGAGACATCGCCGGGCACCTCCAAGCCCATCGACCCCATGGCCAGGATGCTTTCAACCGCCATGCGGTCGGTACGGCAGAAGAGCGCATCGAAGTGATGTTCCTCATAAGCCACTGCCAGCTTCATCCTCAATTCCTCTGAGTCAGCAAAGCCATCTATCACGATCTCCTCCTGACCGTCCAGGCATTCGCTGTAGCCCATGAACCTGTAACCAGAGCGTTCTACAGGCTTGTGTGATTCACTGAAGGAATCGACGAAGGCGATCCTCTTCCTGCCATGTCGGCGCAGGCAGTCCATGGCCTCATGTGTGCCATTGCGGAGCCCTGTCAGCACCAATCCATAGGTTCCCTTGAAACGGGGATACTCGTTCATCGAGAGGATGACCGTTGGCATTCCCGTATCGATGATCCGCTGGATATCGTCGGTGCTGATTGTGGCCGATCCGATGATGATGCCATCGAAGGACCACTTGCAGACAGTGTTGACGAAGTCGGCATCCCCCCTGTCACTTGAAAGCGAGAAGAGGTAGCCCTTCCCTACGACAAGCTTCTCCATCTCGGCGATGATAGACCCGAAGTACTCTGAGACCAGGTCATCGGCAATGAAGAGGATATGGTGCACGTCCTTGCCCTTGAGCGCACGGGCGACAGGATTGGGCACATAGCCCAGCTCCTTGACAGCGGCAAGCACACGCTCCTTCTTCTCCTTGTCGACATAGCGGTTGCCGTTGAGGACGTAGCTGACGACAGTCACACTGACACCAGCCGCCTTGGCGACATCACTCCTGGTCACCCTGCTCATATCGTCCCCGCTGGCTTGTCGTACTTCTTCTTGAAGCGGACGAACTCCTTGATGGGAAGCCCCGTGTCGTAATCGAGCTGGCGGGGTTCGTCATCAGCAGTCGGACGCTGGCGTGTGCAGTAGTCGCACTCCCAGTCAGGAGAGACCCTGTCCTTGTTCCAGTTCCTCACCCTCCATTGGTAACCGCGGAAGGGGTCACGTGTGTCATTCATCATCGTCATGAGCTTCTCATGGAGCTCATCCCTGACAGGGGCGTAGGACTCGTCGTAGATCAGGTTCTTCAATTCGTATGGGTCTTCCTGGGTGTCGAAGAGCTCATCGGTCTCATCGAGGAGGAAGAGCGCCAGCTTGTACCTGTCGCTGATCGCGGCACGCATGAACTGCAGTCCTCCAAAACCATCATGGTCGATCTCATAACGGTGGAACTCCGTATAGACGACATCATGAAGGACATTCCCACCAGGCTGTTCGATGATGGGCCTCATCGTCACACCAGGGAGCTCTGGATGCTTTGGTATGTCGAAATAGTCCAGGATGGTCGGTGTGATGTCGATGTGGCTGACGACATGGTCATAGACAGCACCAGCAGGAGCCTGGCAGTAGGCACCGCCCTTGATGATCAATGGGATGTGGCAGATCTCCTCATAGACGCTTGGCCCCTTGAGGGAGAGCGAGTGGGCATCCAATGCCTCCCCATGGTCGGATGTGAAGATGACCATGGCATCAGGGGCGTAGGTCCTGACCGCATCCAACACGCGTCCAATCTCGTAGTCAGCGAAACTGTTGCAGCCAAGGAAGAGCTGGGGTTTGATCGAAAGCTTCGACTTGTCCTCGCCAAGGTTCTTGCCCGCCCAGAGCTTCTCCAGCATTGGCTTGCCTTCAAGTGTGTCGTAATAGGCTGGTGTCAATGGCAGCTCGTAACCCTCATACATGGAAGCAAAGGGTTCCGGGCAGAGGTAAGGCTGATGGGGTTCATCGAAGCTCACAGTCAGGAAGAAGTCCTCGTCCTTGCCTTCGCTTGAGAGGAACTTGATCGCACGCTCCGCTATCCTGTGACCAAAGGTGAAGCTCTCATCCACTCCTCCGTCTTCAAGCGAGGAGGACTCCTTCCTTGAGCGGACCTTCTCCTCATCTGTGAGCTCATCAAGGTAGCACTTCATGTCAAACCAGTAACGCTCATCATAGCCCTCTGGACAGATGCCGTTGCCGAAGTAGTCACCACCATCCAGATGCCACTTGCCGATATAGACACTGTGGACACCCTTCTCGCTGAGCCGCTCACCCACTGTCTTGACTCCTGACCAGAGTGGTACGCAGTTGGTGAAACTACCATTGGAATGTGGATAAAGTCCTGTGAAGATCGCACTACGCGCAGGTCCACAGACGGGCTGGCAGGAATAGGCTTTTGAGTAGCGCACACCCTCTTCTGCAAGCTTGTCTATGCAGGGTGTCTTCATGTCTTTATTGCCATAGCAACCCACCATGTCATAGCGGGTCGTATCAGTCATTATGAATACCACTTGATGCTTCTTATCCATATGCACTCCATGTACACTCGTGTGTATATAGTCTTTGATCCACTTTGCGAAACTGTCAAGGAAAAGTTTGAAAACCCACAAAGCTCACAAGGCATGCTAGTCGTAGTGACTGTGATCCGCTATGTGAGATTGCCGTCAAATATCGGAAAGATGAAGCGTATTATCCGCAACCATCGCAGGAGAAAGACTTCTTGATCAAGTGCCATTTTGAAAGATGGTTCTTACTGCATACAGATTCTGAGATAGGATTCCTTTGCCTCATCCGGCTTACAAACGGTCATGATCAAGGGATTGCCGTCTATGGTGTTTTCCCTCACCAGCGGTGAGAGTATTGGTTGTTCCTGTAAGTCTCGAAGAATTGTTTCATTCTCCAGATGTATTTAATAAAAGAACCTGAATTCATAGGACTATAGAAAAATACGCTTGGAACGGCCATTTGTTGGCCGTTTCCTGCATTCT
>CALXXN010000033.1 GCA_944392695.1 uncultured Spirochaetales bacterium
GCAGGACTCAGAAAACGCATCGAGGAGGTCTGACCCGGTTTAGCACTAGATTTTCCGCGAAACTTTAAAATGCAGGTAGCATGTCTGCCTGCCGCTTTGTACAAAAAGACCGGGCATCACTGCCCGGCCTCTGCATCTGACATGCCTGGTCCTTACTGTGCGGCTTCAAGCATGACGTCGAACATCACGTAGCTGTCCACTGGTGTCGACTGGTCGACAGCGTCTCCGAAGCTCTCCTTCTGGACTTCGTAGAGCCTTTCGATCGTGCCATCGTTGATCTGTTCGATCAGCTGTGCGCTTGTCAGCCACTCGGCGTCACCACGCTGGGCGTAGATCGTGTCATAGGAGGCACCAAGCTGGGTGGCGACCCACTGTGCGGTGTCTTCGATGTTCTCAGCGCGGTAGTCCATGCCCTTGTAGAGCGCCCTTGTGAAGCGGACCAGGAGGTCGTGGTTCTCTTGTGCCCAGTCATTCATGACAATCCAGGAAGCGACAGAGGCGGACCTGTCGGAGAAGGTCAGGTTGTCGGCGAGGACGAAGGCATCATCACCCAAGGTGTCAAGGATGGTGAAGGTGGCGGGTGACCAGTTGGCACAGGCGTCAAGACCACCACTTGTCATGGCTGATGTGATTGCTGCGGCGTCCATCTCATAGGCTGTGATGTCGTCCATTGTGAGTCCTGCGCCCTCGAGTGTCCAGCGGAGGATCAGCTCACTGGAAGTGCCGGATGCGTAACCGACACTCTTGCCCTTGAGGGAGGCGGGGTCCTCTGTGACACCATGGCTCTTGAGGCCGATGACCGCATCTCCATTACCGACATGGCTGAATGCGAAGATCTTGGCCCTGCCGTTGATGCACAGCGAGTGGGCGCCATGACCGATGTAACCGATGTCGATCGAGCCACTCTCCATGGCTGCGATGATGGTCGGACCATCTGCGAACTCGACCAGCTCGACGTCGATGCCTTCCTCAGCGAAGGCGCCTGTCTGGATACCTGCCACGATGGAGCAGAGTGAGGCGTAGTTGGTCATGTAGGCGACGCGTACTGTATCGTTCCCACTTGTGGACTCACTTGCACCATTGGCGAAGACACTTGTGAGCGCGAGCATCACGACGAGGAGCAATGCGATTGCTTTCTTCATTTCTTTCTCCTTTTGTTTTATTTCCTTACTTCAAGATATTCCTGATAGACCTGTGCCCAGATGTGGTTCTTGAGTTCCAGGAAGCGTGGACTCATCTTCGTCTCCTGGTTCCTCGGGTAGGGTATGTCGATGTCTACAATGTCCTTGATGCGGCCTGGACGGGCGCTCATGATCACTACGCGCTGTCCAAGGATCAGGGCCTCATCGACATCATGGGTGATGAAGAAACAGGTCTTCATCTCGCGTTCCCAGGTGTCCAGGAGGTCCTGTTGGAGCTGCGTCCTGGTCTGGGCATCCAAGGCTCCGAAGGGTTCATCCATCAAGAGGATCTCAGGCTCGGCCGCGTAGGCACGGGCGATTGCCACACGTTGCTTCATGCCGCCAGAGAGCTCCTTGGGGTAGTGGTTGCTGAACTTCTCAAGGTCGACCATCTTGATGTACTTCATGGCGAGCTCTTCGGCTTCAGCCCCCTTGATCCCCTTCATGTTGAGGGGGAACATGACATTCTTCTTCACCGTGAGCCAGGGGAAGAGGGCGTACTGCTGGAAGACGACACCCCTGTCCATGCCAGTGCCATGCACTTCCTTGCCATTGCAGACCACACGTCCACTTGTCGGCTCAAGCAGTCCTGCGATTATGTTCAGGAGGGTGCTCTTGCCACAGCCTGAAGGACCGACGACTGTCACGAACTCGTTCTCGGCTATGTCCAGGTTGACTCCGTTGAGGGCCACGACTTCTCCTGTCCTGCCCTGGTAGGTCTTCCTGACATCCTCGATGCGTACCTTTATATTTCCCTTTTCTCCTGCCATCCTGTCAGCTTCCTCTCAAGTAGTTTGATGATCTTCTCGACTGTGATGCCTATGATGCCGATGATGATGATGTACAGCAGCATGGGTGCGGTCTCGAAGTTGTTGTTAAGGCTCCTGATCCTCATGCCAAGTCCAGCGAAGGCGCCTGTGGACTCGGCGGCGATCAGCGTTGTCAGGGCGACGGAGGCGCCGAGGCGGACAGCCGTGAGGATGAAGGGCAGGCTGGCTGGGGCCAGGACACGGATGAAGATGTCCTTGTCCTTCGCTCCGAGCACGCGTGCGGCCTTGATGAGTGTCTCATCGATGTTGATGATGCCCTGGTAGATTGTTATGCACATGATGAGGAAGGTCGCTATTGTGATGACGATGACCTGTGGCTTCCTTCCGACACCTGCCGCGATGACGATCAGCGGGACGTAGGCCAGTGGTGGAATGTTCCTGATGAACTGGATCCAAGGTTCGATGATACGCCTGAATGGATTGTACCAGGCCATGAGTATGGCGACAGGCAATGCGATCACGAAGCCAAGCAGGTAGCCCAGCCCGACGCTGATCAGTGATGACGAGATATCTTTGAACAGGACTCCTCGTTCAATCATCACCGGGATCTGCGATAGCACTACGATGATATTAGGGAAAGACCTGGACGTTGATGGCAGGATGGATAGTATGGTCCACAGGACTATGGCCGCTATGAGTGATAGCGAGAGCCAGAGCCAGTTGACAACCCTGTCGCTTTGTCCTCCTTTCCTAGACGTTGTTCTTGCCATGAATTACACTCCTTCCGGAATCAGGGTAACATGGCTTTGGAACTTGAAAAGGCTGAATTTTCTTACGCCTTTTCCACTGCAGGGTGCTTCCCACAAAGCAGGTAAGCTTGTAGTCTTGTGAGGCTTCAAGGGGGCGGGAAATGAGTTCATCAAGTGCTCAGATGCTGGTCTCGATGTTGTTGTACATGGGACTTGTCATTGGAATAGGCGTTTATTTTGCGAAGAGGGCGAACCAGGATAGCGAGAACTACTATCTTGGAGGCAGGAGCCTCGGCCCTTGGGTCGCGGCCTTCTCCGCAGAGGCAAGCGACATGTCAGGCTGGCTCTTGATGGGCCTTCCAGGGCTTGCCTACTGGACAGGACTGGCTGATGCCTTCTGGACAGCGGTCGGACTTGCCATCGGGACCTACCTCAACTGGCTGCTTGTCGCCAAGAGGCTGAGGCGCTACTCCCATGTGACGGAATCGATCACGCTGCCGGAGTTCTTCTCAAAACGCTTCCATGAGGACAGTAAGCTGATCCTCTCGATTTCTTCTGTCTTCATACTGATCTTCTTCTGCGTCTACGCGGCGAGTTGCTTTGTCACCTGTGGAAAGCTCTTCTCCTCCATCTTCGGAGCTGATTACAGGTTGATGATGACATGCGGTGTCCTCTTCGTCCTGGTCTACACCTTCCTTGGAGGCTTCCTCGCGGAGTCTGTAAGCGACTTCATGCAGGCCATTGTCATGATCTGCGCCTTGGTCGTATCCCTCACCGCAGGGACGATCGCAGCTGGCGGGGTGGGCCAGGTCGTTGAGAACATCAGGTCCTTGCCAGGCTTCCTTGAGTTCTTCCACAGCGCATCCCCCGCCCTTGATGAGGCAGGGCGCCAGATTGTCTCGGCAGGCAGGCCTGTCTTCAACGAGGCCCAGCCCTATCCCTTGCTGAATGTGGTGTCGATGCTGGCCTGGGGGCTTGGTTATTTCGGCATGCCTCAGGTGTTGCTGCGCTTCATGGCGATCAGGAAGGTGGATGAGCTGGACAAGAGCCGCCGTGTCGCCACTGTCTGGGTCCTGATCAGCCTGATGGCTGCGGTGTCCATCGGCCTGGTCGGAAGGGCCTATGCCCCGGTTGCCTTCTCAAACGCATCCGATGCTGAGAACATCTTCTCATATATAGCAAGCACTTTGATGCATCCGGTTTTCGCCGGACTTGTCATGGCAGGGATCCTTGCGGCGACGATTTCGAGTTCCGACTCCTACCTGCTCATCGCTGCCAGCGCATTCTCCAAAAACCTCTTCCAGGGGGTCTTCCACCGCAAGGCAAGCGACCGCCAGGTCATGAGGGTGTCCAGGATCACACTCGTGGTCATCGCCTTGATCGGTGCCATTATCGCCTTGGACGAGGACAGCGTGATCTTCACCCTGGTCTCCTTCGCCTGGGCGGGTTTTGGCGCCACCTTCGGCCCCTTGATGCTCTTCAGCCTCTTCTGGAAGCGCATCACCAGGGCAGGGGCGGTGGCCGGCATGCTCTCTGGAGGCATCATGGTCTTTGTCTGGAACTACCTGGTCAAACCGCTTGGCGGTCTCTTCTCTGTCTATGAGCTGCTTCCCGCCTTCGTGGTCTCCTGTGCCGCGATTGTGATCGTATCACTACTCACAGCGGCCCCCTCCGATGCTGTGCAGGAGGACTTCGAACGCGCCAAGACATTTGAATGCTGAAGACAGGAGGAGGGCCCCGGTGCTGGGGCCCTCCCTGTCAATGACTGGTCTTGTCATCAACCATCTTTCATGCACAGGTGCACACTGGCGGTCTTGAAGGTCAGTGGCAGGGCCAGGATGTTGGGATCCTCCCCGACGTACTTCTTCTTGGCATCCTCAAGCGCTTCCTCTATCGTCGCCCTGGTCTTGAGGCCCATGGCCCTGGCATAGCCAGGCTCCTTGGCTCCAGTGATGTAAATCGCGCTTGTGTTCATCTCCGCGATATGCGCGCAGCTGATCATCGAGAAGCCATGGAAGGGATGGAAGGCGTTGGCGAAACGGTACTTCCTGACGTACTCCTCGTTCGTGGCGTAGTACTCTCCAAGGCGGTTCATGTCAGGCAGTATGTTCATCTCGTCGTGCTTGAATTGTTCGAACATCTCGCCGAGGTAGGGCCAGAGGCTGTCGTTGAAGAAGCCGTTGCACAGGCTCTGGCAGATAATCACACAGCGGTCCGACATGATGCGCTTGAAGCGGATCACCTGGGCTGAAAGGGCCTGCATCATCATGATGGGGTTCGTCCCCATCCCGTCTCCATAGTGGAAGAACTGGGGCATGCCGAATACAAGCACATCATATTTCTTCTCAGCCCAAGGCACATAGGTGCGCTTGTCAGCATCAACCCATGAGAGCGGCATCATCTCTGCGGCGTAACCTGACCAGATGCTGATCTGCCGGCTCTTCGAGTCCAGGACGGCGTCACAGCAGAAGAACTTCTTGCCCATGCACTTCTCCATGTGCATGCCGATCTGGTTGAACTTCTGCCTCATCAGCGAGTGCCCGTTGACTGGTGTGAAGTCACTGCGGTGCATGACAGAGGGCACATGGTGGCTTGCGATGCTCCTCCAATGAGTGATCCCCGTGGCGCAGTGCTTGTAACCACCTGAATAGCCGCCATAGGGGTTGCCCTGGACATGGCCGATCAGGACGGCGACATCAGATTCGTAGACCAGGCGGTTCATCAGGACAGGATCCCCCTGCTCGGTCGTCCCCAGGTCTACCAGCATGTCCGGATCCTCGCTGTCGTGGTTGATGACCTGGTGGCTTGGCCAGAATTCATTGAAGAGGCTGTCTCCAAGCACACCCCGGATCTCCTTCTCCGTGTTCTTGCGGTGCAGCCCATTGGAGCAGATGAGGATGATGTCCTTTTTCTCAACACCTGCGTCATAGAGTTCCTGGAGGATCAGTGGGATGGCGGTCTTGCGGTGGCTGGTCGCCTGTTCCCCGCCCTTGACACGGTCAGGGAAGACGATTGTCACCTTGCTTCCCTTGTGCGCCAGCTTGGAGAGCGGGGGCATGCCGATAGGGTTGCGTATGCTCTTGAGTGTCTCCTCGACCAGCTTGTCCTCTGGGATGTGTGGTGGATCTGGAACGGTCACACCTGGGATGAAGACATCAGTGTTGTCAGGCAGCTGTGCCTGTACGGTGCCCTGTCCATATTCGAAATCAAGCAACATGATCAGACCTCCTTCTTGTTCCCGAGATAGCGCTCGACTATCCCGAGGTATTCGTCACTGTAGAAACCGATGTCACCTGAGAAACGGGTCAGCGCGATCAGGCCTCCGTCGATCTCAGGTATGGAGGCGAGCATCGCGGCGTTGTCCATCTTCAGACCCCCTCCATAGACGACAGGCACATCACCAAGCGTGTCCTTCACAAGGCGTGCCACCTTTGTGATGTAGTCCTTGCCCGCAGGCGTCTTGCCGGGTCCTATCGACCATACAGGCTCGTAGGCGATCGTGACACCCTCCAGGTCCACTGACTTCAGTCCGTCCAGTAGCTGGCTGCGGATCACGCTGTCCCACTCATCCACCTCGTCTTCACGTTCGCCGACACAGTATAGGACGGACAGCCCCCTGGCCTGTGCGGCAAGGACCTCTTCGTTCAACACCTTGTTGATGACGGCGGGGTCGACTGGTCCTGCCTCCGCCAACAGGTCCCTCATGCCATTACGTTCTTCGCAATGGCCTATGATCGTGCTGCAAACACCCATGGCCGCCATGGCCGCGGCAGGGCGCTGGGTCGTGAAGGCTCCGAAGTTCCCACCCACGGAGACATCCTTGCGGTACACCCCCTGGCAACCGATTTCCAATGCCTTGGAAGCTCCCTTCGCCTGTAGCGCATCGAAAAGCTGTGATTCAGGGAAGTACATGGCAAAGCGTGCATCAATCTTTTCCAATGAGGGGAGCACATCCTTGATGATCCTTCCAGCCCAGCCTTCGATTGAAGACCTGTTCACGCCACCTAGTCCGGCTGGCACATCGAAGCGCTTGAAGTTGACGAATATGTTCTGTTTCCTCATATGCCCTTCTTCTTGTAGTAATCCGCCATCTCCTCCAATGAGCGGGTCTCGACGAAACGCGCCTTGCCGACCTGGTCGAAGCTGACAAGCAGGCGTCCAATCCCTTCCATGACACCATCCTTGATGGCATCGACGAGGCGCTGCACCTGTGCCGTGGGGATGTCGTTGTACATGACAGTGTCCATCACGGCCGCAAGATAGGTCCTGGGGTCGAAGGCGGATGGGTTGGAATCCATCAGCTTCCAGACAGGTCCCAGGTGCTTGTCTTCCTTCAGCCCGGGTTCCTGTTTGAAGAGGAGGCGCACATTGCGTGTCACTGCAAGGCGGATGTCCGTGTCGACATTGATCTTCGAGATCCCCTGCCTGGCCACTTCCTGCAGCTGGGACAGCGCTATGCCATTGGCGTCGTGCACATTGCCGCCAAGGCTGTTGATCTCATCAACGATGTAGGAAGGCACCGTGGACGAACCATGGGACACCAGGTAGCCCTCGATCCCTTCATGCCTGAGGAGTTCTTTTATCGCAATCGCGATCTCCTTCCTGATCACTGTGCCACTGCCCTTGGCCGCACCATGTTTCGTACCATAGCTGATCGCCAGGGCGTCGACTTTCGTCTCCCTGAAGAAGCGCAGCGCGTCCAGTGGGTGGGTATAGGTGGAGGAGAGCGAGAAGACATGGTCCTCGACACCTGCGAGGACTCCAAGCTCGCCTTCGACTGTGACACCAAGCGGATGGGCGTATTTGACGACCTCACGGGTCAGTTCGATGTTGTCTTCCAAGGGGAGGGAGGAGGCATCGATCATGACCGAGGTGTAACCCGCGTCTATTGCGGCCTTCACACTCTCGAAGTCACGTCCGTGGTCAAGGTGCAGGGCGATGGGGATGGGTGAATCCAAGGCGGACTTCTTCACAGCTGCCGCGATGTTCGCAGCGCCCTTCCTCTTGTCTTCCAGCGTGGCGTTCATGAAGTCCGCCCTGCCTCCCATGAAGCCATTGGCAAGGTCCGCACCTTGCAGTATGGCGGGGGCGTGGAACACCTCATGGATGCGTATGGCCGCCTCGGCCTGGCAGACCGCATTCACATTGAAGGCACCTAGTGCGTAACCAAGCCTGTCGCTTGTCTCCAGCAGTGGTCTCATTGGTACCAGCATCTTATTCCTCCTGTTTCTTGTATACGTGATGTCCGTTCACAATCGTCCCTGCAAGGAAGCCATCCTTGTCCAAGAGCGCGATGTCAGCCCTCTTGCCAGGCACGAGCCGTCCCCTGTCATCCAGATGCAGCAGATCGGCTGCATTGCTTGACAGTACCCTCTGTATCTTCCAGTCATCAGCCCCTGTGAACTCCCGGATCTTGCGATAAGCCCTGTCCAGTGTCAGGGTGCTTCCTGCCCGGACACCATCAGGGAGCTTCGCATCCCCGTCAGCGGCGACAATCACATCATTGACCCCGAGCTTGTAAGTCCCTGGGGGGAGCCCCGTGGCCATGATCGAATCACTGATGCATACGACACGGTCCCAGCCCTTGGTCTTGAGGATCAGGCGTACTGTGGCGGGGTGGAGGTGGAAGCCATCAGCTATGACCTCGGCGTAGACCTCGTCTCGTTCAAGGGCGGCACCACTGATGGCAGGGCGGTGCATGTGGAAGAGCTTCATCGCATTGAACAGGTGTGTCGCGCTGCGCACACCTGCATCCACCGCCTCAATGGCCGTCTCGTACTCAGCCGCGCTGTGGCCCATCGAAATCACGATGCCAGGATGCTCCGCCCTGAGGCGGCGGATCAGGTCCATCATGCCATCGGCCTCAGGTGCCAGGGTGATGTAACGCACCCTGTCGTGGCTGAGATGAATCAGGCTCTCGAGGAAGTCCCAGTCAGCACTACGGATCAGGTCGCTGGGCATCGCACCCTTGTACTCCTGGCTGAGGAAGGGTCCTTCGAGGTGTATGCCGACGACCTGTGCCCCGGAGGTAGGCTTCTCCAAGGCGGTGCCAAGCGTCTGTACCAGCGATTCCATCTTGTCAGCTGTGTCAGTCATGACAGAGAGGAGGACGCTTGTGACACCATGGGAGGCATAGAAGAGGGAGAGCGCTTCGATGTCCTGCCAGCCCTTGACATGGTTCACATCAATCATCGCCCCACCATGGGTGTGGATGTCTATGAAACCTGGCAGTGCTGTCAACTGGCACTCCCCGTCTGACGCTGAGATGGACTTTATCATCCCATCCTCGATCTCGATCAAAGATGGTTCAATCCCTGACGGGGAGGGGATGTTGGCATGGATCTTCATCAGAACGCGACCTCGGCTGCGACATCATTGACATAGACCAGGCTGTCAGGATGATCCTGGAGCAGGGTCACCGGGAAGTGCCCGCTTGGCTCATCGAAGAGCGCCTGGCGTATGACGGCACGGTGCCAGGGGCGGAAGACGCCGAGACGGACCTTCCTGGCACAGAGGATCTCCTTCATGCCGATCGTCACCGCGTACTGTGGCATGGCATCAATCGCGCCATTGAGGTCGCCTATCGCATTCGCGCACCGGGTCTCACGGCTGATGCGGAGCACCCTTGTCGTCCTTGTGGCGAACTCCTTTGCACTGACCTCCTCGGCCTCATTGAAGGCGAGGTGTCCATTGATGCCTATGCCTCCGAAACAGATGTCTACCTTGCCAAGACGTTGGATCAGGCGCGTGATGGCACCTGGATCTGCCGGATCTGGGAAGATGCGCTGGGACTCAGGTACGTTGACCTGGGCGGGCAGCTTGGAATAGACCTCGCGGTCCATGAAGCCACGGAACGAGAGCTTGTCGTCACGTGGGATGTAGGTCTGCTCATCGGCCAGGTACTCATCCATGTTGATCATCCACACATCCTTGAGGCTGATGCCTTCCTTGATGACACGTTCGATGAACCAGGGATATTGACCGACAGGGCCGACAGGGACGATGAAGACTGTCGGCTCACCCTTGCTGTTGCCTTCCTTGATGGCTTCAACCATTTCATCGGCCATGGCGCGGAAGACCGCCTGGCTGTCTGCGAGGCAGGCCGTAGGGATCCTCCCTTCGCTGAAACGTTCCTTGGAGTATGAGTAGTATTTCTTGTCCATCACGCTTACCTCCTTTACGTGAAACTGATGTAATCGCCGAGTGTGGCGGGGTCGATCATTGGTTTGATGTAATCCAGGAAACGGTCTGTCACTCCAAATCCATCGTCTGAGATCATAGATGGATCCAGCTTCCGCTCCTTGAGGATCGTGTTGTCTATTGGCACGACATCGACCATCGATTTGTAAGGCTTGTCTGAAAGCCTCCTGATGATTGACATCATCCCAGAGCCCCCTTCCATGGCTGCTGTCGCCGCGGCCTGCCCGCAGGCAAAGGCCTCCTGCCTGTCCAGGGGGCTCTGATGTGCCATGCTCGCCCTTGACAGCAGTCCTGGCTTCTCGCTTCTGGACTTGATGCCAAGATTCTTTGTGACAAGCTGGCTGAGATGGGCGGAGACATCTCCGAAGTAGACGCTCCTGTCTGTCTTGAAGACAGGGGGGACGATTGGACGTCCATCGCTGTAGCACAGGCCTTCGCTTGCGACGACCAGGGCGCAGGACCTGCGCCTGTAGACCTCCTCGATCCTGGAGAGGAAGCTGTCCTCATCGAAAGCGCGCTCTGGTACCAGGATCATGTCGGGGCCTGGGTTGTCCCCTGTACCTGCCAAGGCGCTCGAGGCCGTGATCCAACCTGCATTACGGCCGAAGGCTTCGATGATGACGACATGTATGGGCAGGCCCTTGAGGTCATAAAGGACCTCACGCACGGAAGCGGCCATATAGAGCGCTGCTGAAAGATAACCTGGGCTGTGGTCTGTGAGCGAGAGGTCGTTGTCCATGGTCTTTGGTATGCCAACCACCTTGATCCCATAAGGTGCGCAGGCCTGTGCCAGGGCCGAGGTCGTATCCATGGTGCCATTGCCCCCACTTGAGATGACAATGTCGAATCCACGTTCGTGGAGGATTCCTGCTATCCTGTGATAGTCTTCCTCCTCGAGATGGTCGCGGCCACTTCCAATCGCACTGCCTGGACTGCGCGCCAGGCGTCCAAGGGCCTCGTCATCAAGGTCTGGCAGCTTGATGACCTGGCCGTCGAGCACCTTGGCTATGCCATAGCGTGCGGCATGAAGTTCATGGCCTTTTCCTGCGAAGGCCTTGATGGCCCCTGCAAGACCTGCGTTGATGACAGCGGTGGGGCCGCCGCCATGGAAGAAGAGCACCTTAGCCATGTGCCACCTCCCTTGTGGACTGTCGTACGATCAGACGGAAAGGAAGCGAGAGCCGGACATCATAGTCCCTGCCGCTGTCGATCCTGTCTATTGCAAGTGATAGCGCGAAGCGTCCGAAATCACGTTTGGGGACATCAACCGTTGTCAAAGGCGGGGTGAGGTAGGCGGATGCCTCTATATTGTCGAAACCTGTCAATGACACATCCTCTGGCACACGGAGCCCTGCGTCACTCAGGTATTTCATGACCCCTATGGCCAGGTTGTCGTTCGCGCATATGGCCGCAGTAGGATGCGCATCTGATGAGAAAAGCTCCTGGGCGCTCTTGTAGCCATCCTGGCTTGAAAGGTAGGAGTCGGCGACCAGATGGCTGTCAAAGGGCAGCCCAAGCAGGCTGAGCCCTTCAAGGTAGCCCTCGTAGCGGAACTCGTTCTCGACGCCACGCTGGTGGCAGGGGCCTATGTAGGCGATCCTCCTGTGTCCCAGGTCATGGAGGTGGCGCATGGCCAGCATGATCCCCGCCCTTGCGTCGCAGATGACCTCATCCATCCCTCCAATGGGGTTGAGGCCTGCATAGACAAGCTTCGCGCTTGTACGCCGTACACGTTCCAGCACATCACTGCGCACCCTTCCAAGGAGTATCGCGATATCGAAGTGGTCCGATTCGAAGTCGGAAAAGAAGTCCAGGTCGTAGTGGCTCAACAGCTTGAAGGACACGCTATGCCCTGGCATGTCCTGACAGGCGGCTTCCAGCCCCCTGATCACGGCATTGAAGAAGGGCGAGTCCAGGTCTTCATGGTCTGAGAGGAAGAGGATGGCGAGTGAAAGTGGTTTTGCCCTGCGAACGCCCATCTGGCGCTCGCGGAACCACCCGAGTTCCTGCGCGCATTGCACGATCTTGTTCCTTGTGTCTTCGCTTGTCTTCCTGCTGGTGTCTCCAGAGAGCACCCTTGAGACTGTCGAGACGCTTGTCCCGCAACGTTGTGCGATGTCAGATAGCAGTACCTTGGCCATGCAAAAAATTGTCCTGATGAAAACCTTGCAACATCAGGTTAGCACGTAAATCCAAAGACACAAAGGGGAATTTTCATCCAAATTTTTGGACTACATTGCGTCCCTCATGCATCCTGCCAAAGCGGCGCACCAGAGGAGTCCGATGATCATTGCAGATGCAGTCGGAACTTCTCCTCTTTTTGGGCGAATAGCTGATAGGCGTCATGGAAGTTGATGAAGCTGCTGTTCTTATAGCTGGGGACGTTTTCCCCTGCATAGATGACAGCACTTGAAGCATGGCCGTATTTATTTGAATAGAAGTCGATTCCTTTGAGGAAGTCCGGGCTGATGGTCATCGCGGATTTGATTTCGAAGATGTTCATGCCCTCAGGACGCTTGTGGAGCAGGTCGACTTCGACACCGTTGCTGTTACGGAAGAAGAAAAGACTGTCCAGCACATTGCTGTCGTATTCAGCCTTCAATGCTTCCATCACCACCAGGTTCTCAAAGACCTGTCCCATCAAGGGATCCCGGTTCATCTGGGCAGGAGTCTCTATTCCCAGGAGGTAGGCGACGATTCCTGTGTCGCAGAAATAGAGTTTCGCTGTCTTGACCTCCTGACCTGTGCGTGACACATACCAAGGCTTGAGCCTATAAATCATATGAGTTGACTCGAGGATTGAGAGCCATCCTTTGAGTGTCTTGGTTGCTATGCCTACGTCTGATGCCAATGAGGACTCATTGATCAGCTGGCCTGTCCTGGCGGCGAGGAGGTGCAACAGCTTCTCGAAGGCCATCAAGTCATGGACCTGGTTCTGTGTCGCTATATCACGCTCAAGATAGGTTGTGATGTAACTTTTGTAATACTCAGAAGGTGAGATTCCATTGTTGGCATACAGGTAGGGCATGTTGCCGGCAAGCAACTGGACATCACGTTCAAGCCTTATGCCCTCACGTCCTAATTCCATGAGTGAGAGGGGGAGCATGTTCAGGATTGATGTCCTGCCTGCCAATGACTGGGAGACAGCCTCCTTCAATGGGATTTGCTGGCTGCCGGTCAGTATGTACTGTCCTTTCTTCCGGTTCCTGTCAATCCTGACCTGTACCGTTGACAATAACCCTGGAATCCTCTGGATTTCATCGATTATCACAGGTTCTGGGAACCAGGCGAAGAAGCCTTCCGGGTCATCAAGGGCGAGCCGCCTGGTGTGGAAATCATCAAGATCGGCATAGCTGAAACCAGGGAAGAGTCTCCTAACCGTAGTGGTCTTCCCACTACCTCGCGGTCCATTGATCGTGACCGAAGGGAAGTCATTCATTGACTGTAGGATCTGGGACTCGATCTGCCTGCTTATCATGGTTTGATAATAACATGATTTTATGGAGATTTGTATCTGTAATACCAAATCTCCGTAAAATTGAATGCTATCATACCAGGGTGAACAGGAATCCACCATACAGCTTGGATTGAGTCAAACACATGCCCCATACCATGTCAATCTGTTGTATTTTTTTTAAATGCTTAATCTTATACAAGATGTCCCATGCATGTCCCCGTGTTGATATGCTTGGAAACTTGACAATATCACAAACTACAATATTACGAGTTGCAATATCATGATATTGTCAAATAGATGGTTCCAGGGAAAATGTTGGAGAGAAGTGGGTAGTGAGATTGGTGTTTTAGACGTAATGTCTTATCATTTGAGGCTGGAGGGTGGATGAGCAACGCAGTAGTGACAATCCATGAAGGCATCATACCTTGGATCCGCAGCATAGCGGACCCTGTGGCAGTCAGTGCCCATGCTGCAGAACTCAGGGCCTGGGAAGAAGGCGGAAAACCCAGTGTTGCCAAGGTGGACAAGATGAGCAAGGCTCTTCACGTCCCTTTTGGCTATTTCTTCCTGACGTCTCCTTATAAGACTTCTGACGAAGCTCCTTCCTTCAGGACTCTTGGGAGCCGCCTCAAAGATGAAATGAGTCCTGACTTGAAGGATGTTGTCAGCCACATGGAGCTTGTCCAGGAGTGGCTCAAAGATGAAATCTCATTTGAAGATGGGGGGACCTCCACTATTGCAGGAGTCATTGATGCCGATGACGATGTCATCACGGCAAGTCGGAAAATCCGTGAACAGCTTTGCCTTGATGAGGATTGGTTCCGTAAGGTCGGAAGCAAAGACAAGTCCTATTCCTTTTTGAGGAAAAAGGCTGGAGATGCCCAAGTCTTCATATTTGAGAGTGGTGTTGTTGGGAACAATAACAAGCGGACTTTGAATCTTGAGGAGTTCAGGGCTTTCGCTTTGTATGATGAACATGCTCCAGTGGTTTTCATCAATTCGAAAGATGAGCCGAAGTCGAAGGCTTTCTCCCTACTTCATGAACTTGTCCATATAGCGATAGGTCAGAATGACATTCTTAGCGGTTCTTACAATGGCGATGAAAGCTTTTGCAACAAGGTCGCCGCTGAAATCATGGTGCCGGAGAGCGTTTTCAGAAGGTTCTGGGGAAGTAGGAACAGTAGCGCCGATAAAAAGTTGGATGAAGCTGCTTCACACTTCAAGTGTTCTATATCTGTAGTTACGCTGAAAGCCTATCGCCTGGGTCTGATTCCGCGTGAGTCTTGTGCTGAGAAATTGAAGGTCATCAATCACAGCATCAAGCAGAAGAGTGGTGGCGGAGACTTCTATAGGACCAAGCGTTCGCAATTGGATGGTAATTTCCTTTCCATGCTTAACACCAGTGTGCTCGAAGGTAGGACCAGATATACTGAGGCCTATAGGCTGACAGGCTGTCATGGAAAGACGTATGAAGCATTGATGGAGGGGCCTATTGAATGAGTAGTGCCCCTTTCTTCTTGGATTCGAACATCTTGATAACAGCGAAGAATGTCACATATCCATTTGATGTGTTCCCGCCATTCTGGGACCTGATGGCTGATTTCATCACATCAGAGGATGAAGTCAGGATATTGGATGTGGTGAGGGACGAAATCCTCTGTGGGAAGGATGAACTGGCGGACTGGTTCAAAAAACTTGATATCCCAATCATCCGTGTAAGCCAGGACCAAGCCATAGTCAACGCTTATGCGGAGGTTGCCAGCCATGTGTACTCCATCCCCGTTTATAAGCAAGCCGTGAAGGATTCCTGGTTCTTGGATAGGACTGTCGCTGATCCTTGGTTGATTGCCGCAGCCCTCGCTTATGATGGAACGATTGTCACATTGGAAACACAGAAGAAGCCAGATGCTAAGAAACGCTTGCTGATTCCAAATATCGCATCAGCTTTCAATGTTGAATGTATTGATGCCGTCAAGATGCTGAGATTGTTCAACCGCCATTTGTGATTGGCCTGGCATGGTCATACTACCTGCTTTCCGTTGAGATGTCCTATCGTCATGAAAGGACAGGCGGGGTGGTTTGACAAGGCCGGACCCAAAGAGGATCCGGCCAGGGATGGTCGATAGTGATGAAGGCTGGTCTCACTCGTACTCGACGAGGACCTCGATCTCGCAGGCGATGCCGCCAGGGAGGCTGTTGGTGCCTATGGCAGAGCGTGCGGGAAGGCCCACATCATCCCCGAAGATGTCGCGGATCAGGTTGGAGCCGCCGTTTACGACCTGTGGCTGCTGTCCGAAGTCATCGGTGCAGTTCACGAAGGCCAGGACCTTCACGAACCTCTTGATCCTGCCCAGGTCCCCGAGCTTGTCCTTGAGGTTGGCCAGGAGGTTGAGTGCGCACCTGCGCGCGGCCTCCTGGCCCTCCTCGAGCGTGAGGTCGCGCCCGAGCTTGCCCGTGACCGTGGTACCATCGATGTCAGGGCCGCAGCCGGAGCAGTAGAGGAAGCGGCCTCCGAAGTCCTGCACGGGGGTGTAGACGCCGCCCCTTGGTGGAGGGGATGGCAGTGTTATGCCAAGTTCTTCAATCCTCTTGTCGATGTCCTTTCCCATTTCATTTCCTCCGTATATGTCTCAGTA
>CALXXN010000034.1 GCA_944392695.1 uncultured Spirochaetales bacterium
CGAATGCCGCCATCAACATCCGCGACAACTATATCACCCGGGTCATGCAATCCGGGCAGGCTGCAGTCAATCAGCCGCATGGATGGAGTGCCACAGGCACGGAGCCTGTGGAGAAAACACTCACGTCCAAGCCTTCAGGCTTGCCTGAAGGTCGTTGACAGAATCTTTTTAAGAAAGGAGATACATGCGGGTTGGGAAATTTACTCAATATACTGAGTTAATCAACTCAATACGTTGAGTAAAATGATGATATCAGTGCGAGACCTGTTTTATGCAAAATATCAGTTGTCAGAGAGTAATTCTATAGATTGAAAGGTAAAAGAATAAGGAGTGCAATTGTTTTCAAGCTTGACAATCCTCTGGCGATATGTGGTAATTTACTCAGTATACTGATTTAATTAACTCAATACGTTGAGTAAATCCGGAGTTGAGAATGGAGCGGACGAAATACACAGGGTTGTTGAAATCCAGGATTGCCGAACGAAGGCGTTTCATACAGGTGTTGGCTGGACCTAGGCAAGTTGGAAAGACCACAATCCTTTCTGATGTGGTGGGAAAACTCTCAATCAATTACTTAAATGTCAGTACAGATGATATGGATGATTCTGGAGACAGGTGGCTTGCAAGACAGTGGTCCATGGCAAGAAACCTCGCTTCAATCCATGGTGAGTCTTTGCTTGTTGTTGATGAAATCCAGCAGATTCCCAATTGGAGCCGGCTGGTCAAGCGTTTATGGGACGAGGACACCAGGTTGAAGAACAATGTCAAAGTCGTCCTGTCTGGTTCATCAAGATTGTTGCTGATGAAGGGATTGTCGGAATCCCTCATGGGACGTTTTGAACTCATTTCAGTTCCTCACTGGTCATATGCTGAAATCAAGGAGGTCTTTGGTTTCAGCTTGGACGAGTTCATCTACTTCGGTGCTTACCCTGGAGCTGCTTCATTGTATGAGGATGAAAACCGTTGGAGGACTTACATCAAATCGTCAATCGTGGAACCGAGCATCACAAAGGACATCTTGATGTTGACCCCGATACATAAACCAGCCCTCCTCAGGCAGTTGATGGACCTGGGATCAAGTTATTCCGGCCAGGTCCTGCCATACGACCATATGCTTGGGCAGTTGACTGATGCTGGTAATACGACAACATTGGCGAACTACCTGGTATTACTCAGACAGAGTGGTTTGCTTGCAGGTTTGGAGAAGTATTCAGGCAATGAAGTAAGGAAAAGGGCGTCTAGTCCGAAGCTTCAGGTTTTCAATAACGCCTTGTTCTCTTCTGCGCATAGGACAAGTTTTGCCGCCGCTAGGAGGGATTCCACATTCTGGGGACGGCTTGTGGAATCTGCTGTCGGGGCACATCTGATCAATTCAATCCCCTCTGATAGCATTTCGCTTGGTTATTGGAGGGAAGGTCCTGATGAAGTGGATTTTGTCATCAGTGACGACAAGGACATGGCCGCCTTCGAGGTCAAAAGTGGTAACAGGACCCATGGAAGGGGGATGGATCTTTTCCTCAAGCGTTACCCAGATGCCCGTGTGTACTCTGTTTCCGCACAGGGGGCGCCTGGTTCTGCCTTGATCCCTCTTGAGAAGTTCCTGCTTTCAGATCCTGTGACCTATCTAGGATGATGGGTGTGATAGAGCCTTCTCCTGTTTCATTCATCCATCCTGTGTTATATTCTCCTTCATAAGACGATGAAGAAGTTCCTTTCGATACTCCTGATGATGACGCTGGTGCTTGGAGGCCTTTCCGCCGTCGTGGTCCTTCCTGGGGACTCGATGTCGGTCGCGGCAGCGGGCAAGTATGCCGATGTCTTCGCAAATCCCGCAGCCTTGTCGTTCAGGAGCCGGTCTGAAGGCAACTTCCTCTTGTCAGTGAATTACCAGGACAGGCAGGATCCCGGCCTCTATGTCAGGAAAGAACCACTCAGCTTCTTCAATGAAAGCGGGCTCGGCCTGACGCTTTCCTTCGGTGGCCAACATGCCATGCTCACTGCTGGTTTCGCCTATGGCCTGGACGACAGGACGTATTCAGAAGGGATCCTGACATTTGACATGCTCTTCAGGATGCACTTCCAGCTTGACCTTGCTTACAGCATCGGACCTTTCTCAGTTGGTGCGAGGTTGCAGGGTGGCAGTGACATGAGGCGTTCTGACCGGGAGGTCGATGACACTTGGGACATATTCGCAAACTGGCTCCTTGCTGAGTACGATGAGTACCTTGGCAGTGAGTACTTCAGCTTAGGCATAGGCATGATGTGGTACGAGGACTTCTTCTCCGTCGGTGTGTACAGCGACCAGGTCATCGGTACGGACTCTGGTGAGGTCACCTTCAGTGGCTGGGACGTCCTGGACAATCTCTCGGTCGGACTCTCTTTCTACATGCCACGCTATACAAGGGCAGGGGAGCTTGTCTTCGTGCGGCCTGTCCTGAACCTACAGGCTGGTGATGTCTCTTCGACCCAGAGCTACCTGATGGCTGAGCTTGAGCTGGTCTTCCAGCTCCTACCTGATGTCGACATCGTCGCATCGACTTCCGTGATCAGTTACCGTGATGCCCGTACCGACTACTGGAGGAGCACTGGCAATGTCCATAGCTATGGCCTGAACCTCGACTTCGCCACCTGGGGGGCGAGGCTGGATGTCCAGGTCCCATTCGAATACTACACAGGGGACAGCTCACAGCCCTTCCTGGTACGCCTCTCGATGAGGTATTGTCCTTGATCCACCTGGTCTCATTCGATCTGAAGAAGGCCCCGGAGGCCTCGCGCAAGGCCTTGGAGTACACGAGGGAGGATGTCCTCAGGACCTCTTCCTCCATGGCTTCCAAGGTGCGCTGCCCCTTCATCTGCCTTGTCACCTGTGGCAGGGCCGAGGTGTACTACGGTGATGGGGCCGTGATAAGTGGCACGCTGCTGGCATCAGCGCTTGGCCTGTCCTACCTTGCCGTCAAGGACTACGAGGAAGTGCTTGATGGGGATGATGCCATACTCCACCTCCTATCGCTTTCAACCGGCATAGACAGCGCCTATTTCGGGGAGGATGTGATCATACACCAGCTAGGCGGATGTCTTGAGGTGGCCAAGGCGGTTGGAAGCCTGGATGCTGGGCTGGACCGTCTCTTCCGTCATGCGATCTCCTTCGCACGCAGTGTCCACTCTTCCATGGAGGTGAGGGTCTTCGATACTGACATCGTCGACAAGGTGTCCGCCCTTGCGGGAGGACGTCCAAGCCTGGTCATCGGGTCCGGCAGCCTGGCACGTATGGTGTCAGGACGTCTCGCCAAGGATGGCTGTATCACTTACCAGAGCGTGCGTGATGAGTCGAAGGCTGACTTCCTTGTCCCTGCTGGTGTGATTGCATTTCCCTATGAGGAGAGGCGCTCCTATCTCGACAGGGTTGCTGTGGTGGTGTCAGCGTCCTCTGCCATTGGCTACAGCCTGGGGGAGGGTGATTGGGACCTTGTCAAGGACAAGGTGCTGGTCGACCTCGCATCACCATCGGATTTCCCTCCTTCGTTCCATGCCTTGGATGAGGCTTCGCTGGGAGCTGTCCATCCACGGCGCGATGCTGTCTGCGCGGATGTCAGGACCTTGTGCGCCTCCTCGCTCGATGCATGGAAGGCGGAGTGTGCCAGGAGGGATGATTACAGCAAGAAGGCGGAAGCCGCCTTTGACAGCGCCTCCCTGGCTGTCCGGAGGCTGCGAGGCCCTTTGGACCTCGATGATGAAAAGGCGTCCGTGCTCTTCGAGACAGTGCGTAAGTGTGTGATATCAGCAATGTCCAAGGGGAAATGAAGAGAGGCCACCAAGCGGTGACCTCTCCATCTGTCATGTTCTTGTCAGTGTGCTCAGAGTCCTGAAGCAGCCATCTTGACCAGCCTGTCCCCATCAGCCTGTCCGCCAGTGAGGGTGGCTGTTGAGAAGGTGGAGCCGATTTCCGCTTCCTTTGCGGTGAGCATCGAGGTGACTTCCTCTTCATTCGCAAAGGAGAAGATGAGTGCGTAGTCCTTGTCGCGTTCGAAGACGAAGGCGTTGGCACCGAAGATGGTGTTGAGCTTGTCCTCCGTGAGTCCTTCTGCCTTCGGCATGAGGGCCAGCGTGATGTCGTAACCATCTGCCTTGGCTCCCTCGCATTCCTCGTTGAGGACGGCGTTGAAATCGAGCATGCGGCTCTCGACTGGAGCGGCCTCGGCTGCAGGAACCTCGACGACCTTCTCGACTTCCTTCTCGACAGGGACCTCGACGATCTTCTCAACTGGCACTTCGACAAGACGCTCGACTTCCTTCTCGACAATCTTTTCGACAGGGACTTCCTTGACGACTTCCTTGACAACCTCGACAGGGAAGGGGATTTCCTTGAC
Source organism: uncultured Spirochaetales bacterium (assembly GCA_944392695.1). Taxonomy (GTDB): domain Bacteria; phylum Spirochaetota; class Spirochaetia; order Sphaerochaetales; family Sphaerochaetaceae; genus Bullifex. Next base: position 4,368 of record CALXXN010000034.1, read on the forward strand.
GACCTCGATCGGGATCTCCTTGACGATCTCCTTCACAATCGCGCCACTGGCTGAGGCATCCGTGTCCACACTTGCGGCTGGGACCTCTGTGAAGACCTCCTTGATGACTTCGACAGGGACCTCGCGTACGACTTCGACAGGGACTTCCTTGATGACCTCGCGGACCTCGACGGGGGTGTCTGTAGCGACGGGGACCTCCTTGATGACCTCGACTGGGACCTCACGGACGACCTCGCGTACGACAGGGACCTCCTTCTCGATTTCACGTATGACTTCGACAGGGACTTCCTTGACGACTTCCTTGACAACCTCGACAGGGACTTCCTTGATGACCTCACGGACCTGGGCGGCCGTCTCCTGGACCTTGGCGGCATCTATCGAGACATTGGCGGGGTCATCTTTTGGTGCGCTCTCATAAGGCTTGGAATAGGCATTGGGTGGAAGCTTGTCGACTGTATCGGCGAAGTCGTCTTCATTGCGCCTGGCGATCATCACGCCGATCTGTATCAGGATAAGGCCGATCAGGACTGGGAAGAGGCGGATCAGGACGTTGTAGATCTGCTCTTCAGTGATCTGATAGGCAGGGACGATGTAGTTAAGGAACACAAGCGCGAAGACCGCTATTACGACGAAGGAAATCACGACGCTGGTTACGACGAGCTTCGCTGTGTTCTTGGGTTTCGGCATGACAATTCACCTCCAACCTTGGTTTCTCAGCACTCTAAGGCACACACGTTACGAATACTATAACCTAATACAATGGTGCGTGCAAGTTGAGTTTGTAGTGCTTTTGTCGCGAAGAGGATAGGCGGATATCAAGCAGATGGGGCCTGTTCCATCACCACTCATCCTGCGCTATAATCTCTTGACGATGAAAGTCCTCAAGGTGCTCATTCCCATCGCGGTCTTCCTTATTTCGTTCTCCCTCCTTTACGCTGTCTTCGGCGGGAGCGGCTATCTTGTGAACAGGTCTCTTGGCAGGGCCTTGGAGGCCCTTGAGAGGGAAGAGGAGGAGCGGCGTCTTGAGATAGAGGCCCTTGAGCGGCGCATGGATCAGGCCAGGAGCGAGGCCGCCTACAATGACATCGCCCTGTCGCTTGGCTACAACCAGGAGGGGGATGTCGTCTACTACTTCAGCGATGAGGATGTCCTGGAGCCTGCCTGGGACGAGGTGGACCCTGGTGAGGACGTAGTGGTGTGGGAAGGGCTTCCCACCTGGATCCTTGCTTTGACCGCCCTGGCCCTGACAGTGGCCCTGTCTGCCCTTTGCGCTTTCTTGCTGCGCCGCCATGGGCGTGCCCGGGATGATGCCTGGCAGCGTGATGCCATAAGGCGTGGCGATGACTTTGATTGGTGAGGTGGATGATGTTCGAGTGTTTCAATGACGATACCTGCTGTATCGATAGGCTTGTGGAGCTTCTTTCCACTGATGCGGTCGGTGTCATCCCTGCTGATACGATCTATGGCCTTTCAGGCGTGGCTGATGATGTGACAAGTGAGCGGATCTTCTCGGTCAAGGAACGTCCAGCTTCGAAGAACCTGATCATGCTCGCCTCCCTTGACTGGCTTGCCTCATCGCCTTATGAGGTGCCTGAGGTGCTCTACCAGCACTGGCCCTGTCCATTGACCGCCATCGTGCGTGACAGGCGTGATGGACACACCCAGGCAATACGTGTACCGGCAGACCCCTTCATCCAGGTATTGGTCGGAAGGGTGGGCCCCCTCTGGTCGACAAGCGTCAACCTCTCAGGCCAGCCCAGCCTGATGAAGGCTGATGAGATCCTCCGCGTGTTCGCTGGAAGGATCGATTTCGTCGTCAGGAAAAGGGAGGAGGACCTCACGGCCCTCCCCTCGACTTTGATCGACTGTACTGTGACGCCCTTCCGCGTACTCCGGCAGGGGGCCTACGATGCCAGCCCCCTCATCTGATCCGCCTTGCCTCCAGGTAATAGCGTTTCTCCTCGGCATGGCCTATCGAGAATGTCTTGCGTGGGAAGGCCCCGTCCTTGAGGACGGCATCGAAGAAACCTTCCTTTGAAATCTCCGGAAGTATGATGCCGAGGTTGCCCTCTGCTGATCCAAGGCGTGCTGTGACATCCGCACCATGGATGTAGTCCACCCTGGATGGGTCAGTGTCTATGATGTCCTGGATCACAGAGGCGGCAAGCGCCTTCCTTGCACCCTGTAGTATGACGAGGTGGAAACCATCCTTGTCTACAAGGCCGAAACGGACATCGCCGCTTCCTTCCTCAAGCGAGGCCTGGAGTTCATCAAGACTGTCCCTGTCCTCCATGCAGTAGGAGCTGCACTGTTCCGTCAGCTCATCCTCGAAGGTCTGCCGTCCTGTATTGAAGAAGACCCTGTGTATTGGTTCGAAGAGCAGGGCGGGGTCGAAGATGTTTTCTATTTCGACCAGGGCGTAACGGGCAGGATGCCTGAGCGCCTCTTCCTCCCCGGCTTCCTCCTTCAGGTCCTCGTAGAGGCTCTTGGCAGTGGCAAGGGAGTGGTTGCCATCACCCATCGCGTACATCAGGGGGTTGGCCGGGTCCAATGAGGCCTTGATCGATTCAAGCGCGCTTGCGATCAGGTTGATGTCCTCATCGCTGTCGATGAGATAGCCCCTCACATGACCGCCTCCAAGCATCAGGTCCGTGTCGTAGAGTTTCCTGAGGCTGTCCTTCCTGGCTGCCAGTGGTTCGATCACGCTGCGCTTCTCATCGCTGATCAGGACCATGATGTGAGGAAGCTCAAGCGGTGCGCCCTCGCGGATCCTCTTACGTGGAGGTATGCGCGAGAGGATCGTACCCTCTGTCGCCCTGACAGGACTTCTGGAGTCCTTGTCATAGGAGTAGGCTTCAAGGTCCAATGAGATCATCAGTCCGTAGCGGCTCTTGCCATCACAGGTCCTCTCGACGAGGACGAAGCTGTCGGGATGCTCCTTGAGCACGCCTTCTGCCAGATAGTCCTCCATCGTCTTGTCGATGGCCGCTATCCGTCCGTCATCAGCATCATCCAGGTCGCACTCGGGCAGGATCATGTGGTAGGTGGATGGCACGTCCTTGGTGATACGGGCGACCTCATCCCAGTAGTCCTTCTGGCTTGTGAACTGGTCACAGGCGACGACGGCCCATTTCGACATGTCGACATCCTCACGAGGCAGCAATATGTCAGATGCTGCGATATGGCAGGCGGCAAGCCTCTTCCTGAGATCCTCTTTCATCAAGGTCCTCCTTCCTTCCATCCCCTGTCTTGATTCTAAGGCCTGGTTCCGGGGACGGGCAAGTGTGGATACGGCTATTGCTGTCCCGGTGTGCATTGGTGCAAGCTAGTGGCATGAAGCCTTTGATCGCGATTACGAGCAGCCTGGACAGCCAGGACATATTGAAGGAGGCCTGGGACCGTGGGCCTGGCAGCCACCTCCTGATGCATGTCAATGAGACCTATGTGCGTTGTGTTGTTGATGCAGGTGGCATGCCCATCCTGCTTCCAACACTGGAGGATACGGAGGGACTGGAACGTCTCCTTGATTTGGCCGATGGCCTCCTTGTCACTGGTGGCGCGGATGTCGACCCAGCCTCATATGGTGAGGTCGACAGTGGGCTTTGCGGCCCTGTCTCACCTGTGCAGGACAGGAGTGACATGTCCATCATCCGCCACTTTGTGGAACGTGGACGCCCAGTGCTCGCGATCTGTCGTGGCATGCAGGTCATGGACGTGGCTTTTGGCGGGACCCTGTACCAGGATGTGGTGAGCGCGTGTGGTGTGGCCGACCACAGTGGCAAGGGGATGGATGCATCGGGTGTCAACCATGATGTCGTGCTGGAGGAGGGCAGCCTGCTTGCCTCTGTCTTTGGCACCTCATCGCTTGCAGTGAACTCATTCCACCACCAGGCGGTCAAGACAGCAGGGGCCGGCTTTTCCATCACGGCCCGCTCCGCAGATGGCCTTGTGGAGGCGATAGAGGGGCCGGGGCAGTTCACACTCGGCGTGCAATGGCATCCTGAGAAGATGCACCCCAACCCAGTGCAGGACAAGCTTTTCGCCGCCTTCGTGGAGGCTTGCAGATGAAGGCGCTGGTAACAGGAGGGGAGGCTCCTTCATCAATACCGTCCTGCGCTTATTCCTACATCGTCGCCTGCGACAGCGGCTACGATACGGCACGCCGCCTGGGCTTGAAGCCTGATGATGTCGTTGGAGACCTCGACTCAAGCGCCTTCCGCGATGAGCTTGTCTCACTCGGGATCCGCCCCTGCTCCCATGACAAGGACGAGAGCGACACGGAGCTTGGGCTGCGCCTGCTCGGCGGTGATGAGTGGGACCTCATAGGAGGTGGAGGGGGGCGACTCGACCATCTGGCCTGCCTCATGGGGCTCTTCACCCGCTACCGTGCCCCCAGGCGCTGGTACACCTCGACTGATGTCCTCATGCCCTTGGAAGGCTCCCTTGAGCTGGAACTGCCCACTGATACGGATATCAGTGTGTTCACCTTCTCGGGCAGCTGCCATGTCGATGCTGCCAGCCTCAAATGGCCATTGAGGCACTTCCTCCTTGATGGAAGTTCGCTGAGCCTTTCGAACAGGACGGTGGATGAGCGCTTCAGCATAAGCTGTGATGGCCGGGCCTGGATACGCCTGCCACTGGCTGCGGCATGGCATCTGGCCTGATCAGGCGCAGGGTGTTATCATAAGCATATGCTGGAATTCAGACGGGTCCTCGCTTTCTCATCCAGGGTGCACAGCTACCTGCTGATGCTTTACATCTTCTTCGCAGTGCTCTTCCTGATGACATTCTTCATCGACAGCCCCGCGGACTTGATCAGCCTTCTTTCATTATGCATGGCGCTCTTGTCATGGACGCTGGTCTTCGAAGGTGTCTGGATCGTCCTGGCCTGCCTGTACCAGTTCTTCTATTCACATGTCTTCGCCTTCGCACCACTCATCCTGACCGTGGTCAGGACGGCGGTCATGCTGGTCCTCGCGACGCTGTGCGATGTGTTGGAGACTCTTGTCACAAGGGGGTTGACGCTTTGAGGAACATTTTCGCGATAAGAGGGGCTGTGAGTGTCGACATCGACAGCCCTGTCATGATTGATAGCGCGGTTGGGGAGCTCTTCGGGGCCATATTGGAGCGCAACGCCCTGGACCCCGCCGACATCTCGCACATCATCCTCTCGCAGACCGGGGACATCAAGACAAAGAACGCGGCCACATCGCTCAGGAAGACAGGGCTGTGTGACGACATCCCTCTCTTCTGTGTCCAGGAAGCCGAGATCACTGGCATGATGGATCATCTCATCCGGATGATGGTGGTCGTCGGAAGGCCTCAGGAAAGGGCGGTGGAGCATGTCTATCTGGGACGTGCTGCGGGACTTCGTCCAGATCTTTCGCGCTAGGGGCTTGCACTTCGATTGAAAACTTGCTATTTTCTAGCCTGCTGGAAAGCGATGCCGACTTAGCTCAGCTGGCAGAGCAGCTGATTTGTAATCAGCCGGTCGTTGGTTCGAATCCGACAGTCGGCTTTCCAAACGGACACATGCCAAGCGTTGACCCGCCCCGCCGAGGGACGTCATCTGCAGGCAGGGATTTTATCGGAGGATACTGATATGGCAGGTAATGTCTCTAAGAACGCGCACCGTGAAGGTGCAAAAGTGCTCATGAGCAAGTGGGGCGGTGTCATCAAGATGAAGAGCGTCTTCGAGAATGGCAAGCTCCGCCACTATGCCGTCTGTGAGAAGACTGGCAACACAGCCCGCAAGGCCAAGGACCTGATGTAAGATCCTTGCACTGCGATCCGAGCTCCGGTTCTTCCGGAGCTTTTTTCTTGCTCACCTGGCCTGACATGCGTGATGGATTTCACATTGGAGGGGCATTTGCAATCTGGTTTTCACAACATGCTTGTGCTAAGATGGCCTCAAAACGCTTTTCGAAGCATGGAGGAAAATGTATGAAAACCAAACCTGTCACTGCAGTCCTGCTTGCACTGCTCCTGTCTGTCGCCCTGGTCGGCTGCCAGTCTTCAGAGCCTGTCGAGTCAATCCCACAGATCGTCACTCCCGCCGCTCCTGTCGAAGCACCCGCTCCCGCCCCGGTCGTTGAAGAGGCCGCTCCTGTCGTCGAGGAAGCCGCTCCTGCCGTCACCCCGATTACTGGAACACTCAGCTATGCCGGTTACAGCGTCAGCTACGAAGCAGTCCCTGGTGAAGCTGTTGTGACCTATCCTGCTGACATCATCTATGACAGCGATATCGACTATTTCTTCGCTTATGCGCTTGCCAACCATCCCGACCTCCTCAGCCAGGTCGTCTACCAGATCCCACAGTCTGGCACGCTCGTGCTGAACTTCCCCGAGGAGGTCACAGTTGCTGACGCAGAGGCGGTTGTCAACCTCCTTGCCGTCGATCTCGAGGCTGTCCTCGCGAACCTCTGAGCACTGATGACATGATGGCATGGGCGCCCTCCGGGGCGCCTTTGTCATATCCATGGGCTGTGAGATCTTTGTGAAAAGCTTCATGGCCTGGTCTGAAAAGCTCCAAATCGCGCGATTTGATATATCGCATCTGCTGGATGCGTGTTAATCTAGAGGGCGGAAGTAAAATGTCCCATGACATGTTCCCACAAGTCAAAAAAAACAACAGGAGGATGACAAGTGAAGCGTTTCTCTAAGAAACTTTCCACCGTGCTTCTCGCTCTCCTGCTCGCCCTGGCGATGACTGCATGCCAGAGCAGCGGGTCTGTCGACGCGGTTGTCGAAATCACGGTTCCTGAGGAAAGCGCCACAGTCGAGGCCACGGCCCCGGCGGTAGAGGAGGCTGCTCCTATACAGGAGGCCGTGCCTGAAGAGGCTGCCCCGGTCGAGGAGCCTGTCCAGGAGGAAACTGAAGCCCAGGCTGCCGAGCCAGTCGTCGCACAGGAGGCCAGCTCAACCGTCATGGAGTCAGGCACCCTTTCCATGTACGGCTACAGCCTCAGTTACGAGGCCGTCCCCGGTAGCGCCACGGTCTATTACCCCGGTTTCATCACCTCTGATGAGATTGATGCATTCTTCGCATTCAGCTTCACGCGTCATGCATCCATCCTCCAGGGTGTCTACTACGAAGTCACAGCTCCTGGTGTCCTCATAGTCACCTTCCCAGAGGATGTCAGCCACGCTGATGCCGAAGCTGTCGTCATGCTGATGGCCCAGGACCTCGTGGACTTCATCTCATCCTATCTCGGTGTCGAGACCAGTACGGATGATGTCGTAATCGAGCAGAACGAGCCCGTCGTCGTCGCTGAGACCGGTACGCTCTCCCTTTATGGCTACTCGGTCAGTTATGAGGCTGTCCCTGGCAAGGCTACGGTCAAGTATCCTTCAATCATCACCAAGGGTGACATCAATGCCTTCTTCGCCTATGCGGCTGGCAAGCATCCGGCACTCCTTTCAGGCGTCTACTACAGCATCCCGGAAGAGGGTACGCTTTCTGTCACCTTCCCAGAAGATGTGACTGTCGCTGATGCCACTGCCGTCGTCGCCCTCCTGGTCCAGGACCTGGTCGACTTCATCCCGTCTTACCTGGCCCCAGCTGAAGAAGCCGCCCCTGTGGTCGATGAGGTCATTGTCGAGCCTATCACTGGTACGCTGAGCTATGCAGGTTACAGCATCTCCTACGAGGCTGTTCCCGGCAAGGCCACTGTGAAGTACGCATCTCCAATCACACAGGCTGATGTACAGCAGTTCTTCGCCTTCTCGTTCAGCAAGCACCCATCACTCTTCTCGACAGTCTTCGCAGCCTTCCCTGAGGAGGGTGTTGTCGAGCTCACATTCCCGACCTCTGTCACGGTCGCTGATGTCGAGTCCCTTTTTGGCATGATGGAAGCTGACATCGATGAGTTCATCTCGCTCTTCTACGCACCAGCTGAAGAAGCCGCACCTGCTGTGGAAGCCGTGGCTGAAGAGGCTGCCCCCGCACAGGAACTGCCCTATGGTGTCACACCAATAATCAAGGCAGAGGGTGGCAGTGACGACTTCAACCTCTACATCGTCCATACCAACGATGTCCACGGAAGGATTGTCGAAGGCGAGGATGGTTCGCTTGGTTATGCCAAGCTCTCCACTCTCCTGCAGATGGGCCGCTCTGTCACGGACAACATCCTGGTCTTCGATGCTGGTGATGTCCTCCATGGCACGAACCTCGCCAACGTCTTCCAGGGTGAGAGCGTCGGCACCATCCTGACGATGCTGGGCTACGATGCGGTCGCTCCAGGCAACCACGACTTCAACTATGGTTATGAGCGCCTTGTCGAACTTGCAGGGGAGTCAGAGGCCGCCGGTGGTCCGAAGGTCCTTTCAGCCAACATCCTTTACGATGAGGATGGCACCTTCGTCTTCCAGCCTTACCAGGTCTACAGCTTCAACGGCTTTGACGTCGTCGTCATCGGCCTCACGACCCCTGACACGAAGACAAAGGCCCACCCCAGGTACACAGAGGGCCTCACGTTCTGGGATGACAGCTATGCCCAGTACGCACAGGCCGCTGTCGACCTTGCCAATGAGCTTGGTGACTACGTCATCGTCCTCGGCCATGTCGGCCTCGACGCTGATGGCTCAAGCGGTATCACATCCGACTGGATCTGCTCCAACATCGACGGCATCGACCTCTTCATCGATGGCCACAGCCACACGGTCCTTGAGAACGGCATGGAGGTCAATGGCACACTGATCGTCTCCACAGGCCAGTATCTGAACAACATCGGCCTTGTCGAGGTCCAGGTCAGGGATGGCGAAGCGGTTGATGAGAACGCGATCCTCATCCCTGCCAGCGAGGTCATCGATCCTTCGACCAGCGGGCTTGCCAAGATGGCCGGCATCACCCAGGTCGCAGACGATCCAGCTGTCACAGCCTATGTCGAAGACCTCAACGCCCAGCTTGAAGAGCGCTTCAGCGAAGTCGTCGCCACTGTCCCGATGGACCTTGATGGCGAGAGGGCCAATGTCAGGACCCGTGTCACCAACCTCTCAAGGCTGGTCTGCGAGGCCATGACGGCTGAGACTGGCGCTGACTTCACCATCACGAATGGTGGTGGCATCCGCGCCTCCATCGCCGCTGGTGATGTGACACTTGGAGACATCAACAACGTCCTGCCGTTCACGAACGTCGTCAACGTCTGTGAGATCACTGGAGACCAGGTCTACGAGGCCCTGGAGTTCGGCTACTCACTGCTTCCAGAGCAGAATGGCGCCTTCTCCCAGAGCGACCTGCGTGTCGTCTACAGTGGTGAGGCGGAGCCGGGTAGCAGGATTGTCAGTGTCCTCCTGCCAGATGGTACACCTCTGGATAGGAATGCGACCTACACCGTCGCGACCAACGACTTCATGGCCGCTGGTGGTGATGGCTATACGATGTTCGGCCGCGTCGTCCAGGAAGGACGCCAGCTGAACGAGGTCTTCGCTGACTATCTCGGCACACTCTATCCTCCACAGGTCTGAACCTGATTGAGGAAGATCGACAGAGGGGCTCCAAACGGAGCCCCTCTGCATGCTTGTTGAGGATCAGTCGGATTTTGGATCCACAATCTCATATGAACCTTGCCGCAGGGACATTGAAGATTGCTGCAAGTTCATAAGCCATCATCCGCCTGTTGTTTTCCCGGTTTGAGATGAACTGCTTGGTGGTGTCCATGTGTTTTGCCAGCTCAGGCTATGTCATTCCATTGAGCTTACTGTAGAAGCGGAGGGCCTTGCCAGGGGAGTCCTTGGCTTCCTTCTCCTTGTACCAATCCATGTCAAACACATTCATAGTGTCATCATCTTCAGTCTTTACGTTGTCAGGCCCATATTCCCTGACAAGACCCCTGATGAGCTTGTCTGGTATTGTGAACTCAATAGGGGGCTTTTCACGACTACCAACATATTCCACCTCCACAATCAGTTTCCCTTTCTCATTCCTCCAGCAGGCAACCCCCTTGTAAGCAAGATGGCAATGATATGTGTTCTCGCCAAGTTTGCTGTAATCATGATAGCCTGCCTGTACTGGCCTGGCTCAGCGATGTCTTTAAGGTTCCCCTGGCGTTTGAGGGCATTTGACGTATGACCTTGTCGGATTTCCGAGACATCTTGACATCGTATTTCATGTGAACTACCTCCACCTTAAAAGGTGGAAGCTTCGCCCTTCAACGGTCCATGACAATCGAGATTGCCTTTCATGA
>CALXXN010000035.1 GCA_944392695.1 uncultured Spirochaetales bacterium
AGGCCCAGCCGAGGAGGATCGAGATCTCGATCGACTGACAAACGCTTGAGGGGCTGCCCACGAGGCCCTATGGCATAAATCAAGGCGCCATCCCTTTGGGAGAGAAGGGGTGGCGCCTTTGTATTGTCTTCAGTTTGCGGCCCAATAGAGGTCGTAGACCTTCAATGCCTTCCTGAAATCCTCGAGCTTGATATCCTCATCACAGTTGAAGCTGACCACCTTCTCTGCTGTAGGCCTGATCGAGAAGAGGTTCTCATTGAAAGTCCCCTGCAGGCCACCAGCGTCCAGGTAGACCTGGAAAGCCGGCTGGACACAGCTCAAGTGACAGAAGATGTTGCGTCCTGACTGCCTCAGCTCCACTTTGATCCCAGGATCTGTCAGCTGGCAGCGCCTGGGTGCATCCAAGAGCACCAGGTCCTCCCTGTAGATGTCAGGTGTTGACAACTTGACGTAGGCGAAGCTGGAAGAGGGCTTCTTGATGAAGGAGCAGTCGGTGTCAGAGATGTGTGTGACACTATGTGCAGGGAGCATGCGTCTGAATACCTGCATCTTCAGCTTGTCGCCATGGAATGATGAGAACTTCACACTGATTTTGACTTCCACCTCATCATTGCTGTCATTGACAGCCCAGACCTTCACAGCGCCGTCTTCGTAGGCAGAGATCACTGAAAGTGGTGCAAAGAGGCTCCTGAGGCGGTACATCAGCATCTTCCATTTGCCTGAGTATTCCAGCATGGACTCATCAAGTCCCGGGTAGTCTGATGTGAGGGAGCGCACGATCACACCAGCACAGCCGCCAGAACGCCGCCAGCGGTTGACCGCCCCTGCTATGGCTTCTGCTTGTGACAGCTGGGACAGGTAGCACAGCTTCTCAAGCGATGAGGGGAAGCGGTAGCGTTCCAGGACCGCTGTCATGACAAGAGGCAGGCTGTCTTCATCCCCAAGATGCCCTTCCATCATAGGAGATGAGAGGTTGGTCCCCACGTCATCACAGAATGTGCCCAGTGTGTGGAAGGAAGGGAGGGATGGGAAGGCCAGGGAGCTCACGAAACGTGGTGCGGCCTTTTCTCCTGGCTTCAGCAACGAGGTGGCATTGAAGCGTGACAGGCCGTATGAGGGCTCGTCGTGGTAGGACAGTGTCTCGTCGAGGCGCTCCGCCCTTGAATGGGGTAGGAAGGCGCTCTCTGGCGCCCATTTCCTGATCAGTGGTTCTATGATGGAATGGCTCAACCTGTCGTAGGCGACAGCGGCGGCTGTATCATTCCCAATCCCGTCGGGACGCTCTCCAGCGCAGAAGAGCAGCAGGCTTGGATGGCTTTTCAGCCTCAGCGCCTGGTAACACAGTTCATGTGATACCTCGTCCTTCCAGGCTTCGTCCTTGATTGGATGACACCCTGCGGGGAACATGAGGTCCTGCCAGACGAGTATGCCAAGCCTGTCACAGCTATCGTAGAAATCCTCGCATTCATAAGCAGAGGAGGCATCGACACGCAGCAGGTTGATTCCGACCAGGCTGGCCGCGTTCAGCGTCCTGATGACCTGGCCTCGGCCCACACGTGCAGGCAGGAGGTCGAGGCCCTTCCAGATGGCACCCTTGATGAAGACCTCTGAGCCATTGACGAGGATCTTGAAGGAGCGGCCTGCGTCATCATCCTCATTGACCAGTTCAATGGTCCTGAAACCTATCATGCGCTTGTCATGCCATGTACCGAAGCATATATCCAAGGGATAAAGGTGTTGTCCCCCCATGCCTGCAGGCCACCAAGGGGACACATCTTCCTCAGGGATTGTGAAGGTGAATGAGTAGTCCTTCCAGCCTGGCGTGACATGGCACAGCGTCTCCTCCCTGCGTCCTGCGACAGCGACGGTGAAGGCCACATCGCACTCACTCCAGGCCTTGGCCCTGATGACACATCTCATGACCCAGTTGTGGTCTTTGAGAAGGGGGACGCAGTTCCAGCTGGTGATGATGAATGCACTGTCGCTGATTATATATGGTGTCCCTCCCAGTCCAAGGGCTGTGACTGCTTCTATGCTGAAATGGTTCCGGCTCTTGCGTATCAGGCTCCAGCGTGGGGCTGAGGGATTTGCTTCCTGTCCCAGGTCAAGCGCGGCTTCCAGGTTGTCAAAATCAACTGACAACTTGTTGGGTCCATCCACCAAGGCGTCTGTGATGTCGATGATGTGGCGGCGTAGTGCGTTGGAGGTCCGTCCAACCATCCTGCCATTGACAGTGACAGATGCAAGGCCTTCCACCGAAGGGAGGATGAGCATGCTGCGCACACCCTTGCAACGTGTAAGCGTGAAGCAGGTCGAAGCCTGCCATGGCATGGCGCTGACGAAGCGGCTCGAGCATACACCCCCTCCTGTATAGGGGTTGTCGACAAGTCCTGCCTCGAAGAGGACCTGGTTGATGTCGAATGGGGCTTGTACAGGGATGACCCTGTCCTCAAGGGCCGAACAGGAAGCCCTGGCCAGGTCCCTGTCCGTTGCCTTCAACTCCCAGTTGGAGGCAAGAAGAAGCGTTTCCATGCCATAAGTATAACCCAGGGATTGAGAGGGGCAAAGCGGAACATCTGTATCCCTTTTGAAGCATACATGTGCATTCGTCCCATGCTGTGTTACAATGACCGGGCCATGAGAGATGGATTCATAAAGGTGGCTACTGCGAGCCCGCGCGTTCATCTGGCAGACTGCCGCAGCAATGCAGACTGCATCATCAGCACAGCACGCCTTGCCGACCAGCGTGGTGTGAAACTGCTCGTCTTCCCTGAACTCAGCCTCACAGGCTACACCCTGGGGGACCTGGTCCAGACAAGAGACTTGCTGGAAGGGGCTCTCGAGGCGCTTGGCCTCGTCTGCGATGCCACACGTGACCTTGACTGCCTCTTGGCTGTCGGCCTCCCATTGGCTGACAGGGGGAAGATCTACAACACAGCGGCTGTCATCCACCATGGCCGCCCACTTGCCTTCATACCCAAAAGTCACATCCCGACTTACGGGGAGTTCTATGAGGGACGCTGGTACACAGCCGCATCCAAGGAGCTGGGCTCAGTGCGCTTCAGGGATGAAGACGTACCCTTCGGTACTGACATCATCATACGTTGTAGTGACATCCATGCCTTCTCTGTGGCTTTCGAGATTTGTGAGGACCTCTGGACGGTCACGACACCTTCTGAGCGCCATGCCCGTGCCGGGGCCACGATCATCGCAAACCTCTCTGCCAGTGATGAGCTGATCGGCAAGGATGATTACCGCCGTTCCCTTGTCGTGATGACATCGGCCAGGTTGCTGTCAGCATATATCTACGCGAATGCGGGCGAGGGTGAGAGCACGACTGACATGGTCTTCGCAGGCCATAGCCTGGTTGCGGAGAATGGAAGCCTGTTGGCAGAACAGTTCCTTGGAGGAGGTGGGCTTCTTGAGACAGAGGTCGATGTGTCCTTCCTTGAAAGCGAGCGTATGAGGCATTCGACCTTCGAACTGCTTGATGATGGCCACCTCTATGTCGACACCCATTTCAACATCACAAAGACCTGGCTCACCCGGTCTTACCCACGCTTCCCCTTCGTTCCTGCGGACAAGGGAGTGGTTGAGAAGCGTTGTGAACGGATCATCACACTCCAGGCCCTTGGGCTGAAGCGGCGTTTGGAACATACCAGGACCAGGACTGCTGTTGTCGGTCTTTCCGGTGGGCTGGATTCAACGCTCGCGCTCCTGGTCACTGTCAAGGCCTTTGACATGGCTGGACTTGACCGGGGCGGGATCCACGCACTCACGATGCCAGGTTTCGGTACGACAGGCCGTACACGTAACAATGCACAGGTGCTGGCTGAAGACCTTGGCGTCTCTTTCGAGGAAGTGGATATCAAGGAAAGCGTTCGCCTCCACTTCTCAGACATCGGGCAGGATGAGGCTGTGCATGATGTGACTTATGAGAACGCACAGGCCCGTGAGCGCACACAGGTCCTGATGGACAAGGCGAACATGCTCTCCGGCCTGGTCATCGGCACGGGTGACCTCTCTGAGCTCGCCCTGGGCTGGGCGACCTACAATGGCGACCACATGAGCATGTATGCAGTCAATGCCTCGGTGCCTAAGACGCTGGTTCGCCACCTCGTCTCCTGGTTCGCCTCGGCTGACTTCTCTGGAGCGGGGGCTGTGCTTGCCGACATACTCGACACCCCTGTGTCCCCAGAGCTCCTGCCTGCCAATGAGGATGGCACGATCGCCCAGGTCACTGAGGACCTTGTCGGACCTTATGAGCTTCACGATTTCTTCCTCTACTACTTCGTGCGTTGCGCCTTTTCCCGCGACAAGGTGCGGCGTCTGGCGCTGAGGACCTTCGAAGGCGTCTACGAGGAGGCGGTCATAGACAAGTGGCTTGACAATTTCTTCCGCCGCTTCTTCTCGCAGCAGTTCAAACGCTCATGCCTGCCAGATGGCCCCAAGGTAGGTTCTGTCACACTGTCACCACGCTCCGATTGGCGTATGCCATCGGATGCCATTGACGCCCTGTGGCGTCGTTGAAGACCATATATATCTTCCAAAGGAGGACTTGTATGAAGAAAAGAATCATGGCATTGGTGCTTGTCGCGCTCCTCTCAGCCGGTGTGCTCGCCGCCAATCCTCTCCTGCAGCTGGGTGTCGCCGCCCAGGTCCCATTCCAGTTCAGCTCTGACATGGATGACATAGGGGACCAGTTCACTGACTTCTCGAATTACCGTTTTGGCGCTGATGTGCGCTTGAACCTCAGCTTCTTCCAGCTTGATGTCCAGGCGATGATGGGTGGTTCTGGAGACAAGGGCTTCATCTTTGATGGTATCGCAAGCGCCAACATCGTCTTCTTCCCTTCAAGCGCAGTCAACTTCTCGGCAGGTCTTGGCATGAGCCTGGGCGCAAGCATCAAGGATGGAGGTTTCTACCTTCTTTCCGATGATGGCCAGCTCAGGGATCTTGGCGACATCGGCGCGATTGCGAAGAACTCCCCCTTCGTCTACCGCATCGGTCTGAACTTCAACTTCGGCATAGGACTAGGCCTGTCCTACTTCGTGCCTACGAAAGCCTCGATAGAGAGCCCTGACTTCAAGAACTGGGCCCCTCAGTTCGACGAGGGCAGGCTATCGCTATCGGTCATGATGAACCTCTTCTGATACCGCAGCCTCCACGATGGTGTGGAGGCTGTCCTTTCCCTGTGTTATATTTCCCATCATGAAAGTCACTTTCCTTGGGACTGGCACCAGCCATGGCATACCAGTGATTGGCTGCAGCTGTCCTGTATGCAGGAGCACGGATCCCCGTGACAAGCGCTACCGGTCCTCGATCATGGTCGAGGAGGGTGGGCGCCGCATCGTCATAGACACTGGCTATGAGTTCCGCTTGCAGATGCTGAGGGAGCAGGTGTCCAGCCTGGATGCTGTCCTCTACACCCACTCACATGCCGATCATCTGTCGGGTATTGATGACCTCAGGGTCTTCTGCCAGGATGGCCGCTTCCCCATCTATTCGAACCAGGCGACTGCTGACTACATCGCAACCCATTATTCTTATGCGGTCAAGGATGATGGTTTCCCCGGTACACCTCACTTCGACAGTCATGTGCTCGAACCATATGAAGAGGTGACTATCGCGGGTTTCCAGATCACCCCCATCCCCCTCGTGCATGGACGTATCCAGCACCTTCCTGTCTTTGGTTACAGGATCGGCAGCCGCTTCGCTTATCTGACAGACCTGAGCTATGTGCCTGACGAGGTCGTTGATGCCTTGCAGGGTGTCGAGATCCTTGTCATCGGAGCCCTGCGGGAAAAGCCGCATGGAGCCCATCTGAACTTCTCCCAGGCCCATGAAGCCGCCTTGCGCATAGGAGCCCATGAGACCTGGTTCACACATATCAACCATGAGACCAGTGCGGAGGTGATCGACTCGCTCTACAGCGATGCCCGTTGTGCCTATGACGGTCTGGTCCTGATGATTTGAGGGGGTGTTGATGGACGATCTCTTCTCACAAGCCGATCTTGACCAGGAGGTCCTGGCGGCTGAGGCGGCGGCCAAGGCCGCATCCGCGGCAAAGACGAAGGTGGAGGAACCAGTCGACCAGAGGGCTGCGCTGAATGGACGGCGTCTCTTCATCGTCGATGGTTACTCGTTGATCTACCGCAGTTATTTCGCCTTCCTCTCGCATCCATTGACGGATGCGGATGGCAACAACATCTCTGCCTTCTTCGGTTTCTTCAACACCGTGCTCATGTTGTTGCGTGATTATGGCTTCGATTACTTCGCCATAGCCCTCGACAGCAAGGGGCCGACCTTCCGCCACCTGATGTACCCTGAGTACAAGGCCAACAGGGACAGCGCCCCCCAGGACCTGCATTCCCAGGTGCCTATGATCACTGATGCCTTGAAGGAGATGAACATACCCTTCATCGCCAAGGAGGGCTACGAGGCTGACGACCTGATCGCCACCTTGGCGTCCAACGCCAGCAGGCTTGGCATAGAGACGGTCATGGTCACAGGAGACAAGGACCTGCTCCAGCTGGTTGATGACAGGGTCAAGGCCCTGCGTCCACCCAAGAAGGGCCAGCCGAAGTACGAGCTCTTCGGCCCTGACGAGGTCCGGGCGGAGTTCGGCATACGCCCTGACCAGATTGTCGACTATCTGTCCTTGCTTGGTGACAGCTCTGACAATGTGCCAGGAGTCAAGGGCATAGGTGAGAAGGGTGCGGTCAGGCTGCTTGTCGAGTACGAGAGCCTTGATGGGATCTACCGCCACCTTGACAGCCTGGCAAAGGGGACGAGGCAGAAGCTTGAGGATGGCCGGGACTCCGCCTACCTGTCGCAGAGCCTGGTTGAACTGAAGGATGATGTGTTCACCCTCGACTCCTTTGACAGTCCTGCTTACAAGATCGATACGATCGACTATGTGAAAGCTGGTGAGATCTTCAAGCAGCGTGGCTGCACTTCGCTTGCCAGGACCGCGAACGCCTTGTCCGGCCACAAGGACAAGGTTGACATGGCTCCTCCTGCAGGTGAAGGAGGTGAGGATGATGCCTATTCGAAAGATGTCACCAAGGAACAGTCCCTGCTTGGTGTCGGTACTTATAGGCCTGTGTTGGACATCAAGGAAGTGCGTGCGCGTTTCGAGGAGGCTGCGCGGGGTGGTGGGAGGATCGCCTTCGACCTCGAGACAGATTCCTTGGATCCGCTGAATGCCAGGATCGTCGGCTTCTCATTCTGCTATAAGCTGCTTGAGGCCTGGTACTGTCCATTGATCGCTGAAGGCAGGACTTATATCGCACTCGCCGATGTGATACAGCTCTTCAAGGATTATTTCCAGACAGGCAGGCTTACGGTCATAGGACAGAACCTGAAGTTCGACCTGGAGATCCTCCGCCGCCATGGTGTCGGAGATGTCGTCATAGAAGGCGATACGATGGTCGAGGCATGGTTATGTGACTCGGAGGCGTCCTCTTTCTCTCTTGAGGCCCTCAGCCTGCGTTACCTGGCATACGAGGCCCTGCCTTATGACGAAATCGTGCCGAAGGGCAAGGACTTCTCCGCAGTCGCCCTTGATGATGCCGTGCTCTACTCTGGAGAGGACAGCGACCTGGCATGGCGGCTGCACATTCATTTGAGTGCATTGATGGAGGAACAGGGCCTCACCCGTATCTGGCTTGAATATGAACGTCCGCTGATTCCAGTGCTTGTCGAGATGGAGCTTAATGGCGTCCTATTGGACAAGTCGTTCATGAAGGAGCTTGATGCCAGCTTCTCCGCACGGCAGGAAGCCCTTGAAGCCCAGATCAAGGCATTGGCAGGTCATGACTTCAACCTCAACTCGCCACAACAGCTTGGCAACGTGCTTTTCGATGAGCTCGGCCTCAAGGCAGGCCGTAAGACCCAGCGTGGCTGGTCGACTGCGACCGAGGTCCTTGAAGAGTTGAGGGATGATCATCCGATCATCGCCCTGATCCTGGAGTACAGGAGTGTCTCGAAGTTGCTGGGCACCTACGTGGATACCTTGCCACTCCTGGCTGCCGGGGATGGACGCATACATACCTCTTTCCTCCAGACCGGTACTGCCACGGGAAGGCTGTCGAGCAAGAACCCGAATCTCCAGAACATACCAATCCGGAGTGAGGACGGCCGCTTGATACGGCGGGCTTTCACCGCACCAGAAGGTTCGTTGTTCCTTTCTGCTGATTATTCCCAGGTGGAGCTTGTCATGCTTGCCCATGTCAGCAGGGATGAAGCCCTGTCGCGTGCCTTCACAGAGGGCATGGATGTACATCGATACACTGCAGGCCTGATCTTCGACAAGGATGCTGATGATGTCGATGCCCAGGAGAGGCGGATCGCCAAGACAATCAACTTTGGAATAATGTATGGCATGTCCGCCTTCAGGCTTTCCAATGAACTCTCAATCAGCCGAGCTGATGCGAAGGACTTCATAGAACGCTACTTCCAGCGCTATTCAGGTGTAAGGAAGTATGTCGATGATGTGGTCAAGCAGGCTGAACGCGATGGCTTTGTCAGGACAGTCGGTGGCCATAAACGCACTGTGATGGGCATAAACAGCCGCAACAAGAGCGTCAAGGCGGCTGCTGAGCGCGTCGCTGTCAACACCGTCATCCAGGGGTCTGCCGCGGAGCTGATGAAGAAGGCCATGGCTGCGGTCTATTGCCAGCTCAAGGAGCGTGGGCTTTCAGCCCGTCTGCTGTTGCAGGTACACGATGAGCTGATCCTCGAGGTCCCTGGATCGGAGCTGGAGGAGGTCAGTGGCCTGGTCAAGGACTGCATGGAGTCGGTCGCCAGGCTCTCAGTTCCACTCCATGTCAGCATGGAGAGCGCCAAACGCTGGGGGGACATGCACTGATGGTCATAGGTCTTGTAGGACGTAGTTGTGCGGGAAAAGACGAGGGTGCCCGCTATCTGGCAGGCAGGGGGCTGCCTGTCATCGATGTCGACAAGCTGGGCCACAAGGCCTTGGAGATGAACAAAGCTGCCTTGGTCGAGGCGTTCGGACAAGGGATCATCTCCCCTGATGGCTCGGTTGACCGCAAGACCCTTGGCCCGATCGTCTTCCAGGACGCATCCAAGCTGGAGGTCCTGAACGGCATCACCCATCCTTGGATGGCTGGTGAGGTAAGGGCCTTTGTCCACTCCCATGAGGATGCGGTGATCAACTGCGCCCTTCTTGAAAGCATGGGCCTTGTGGAGCTTTGTGATGACGTGCTCCTTTTCTGGGCGCCTCAGGAGGTCAGGGCAGGGCGTGCCATGGAGCGTGACGGTATCACAAGGGAGGCCTTCCTCAAAAGGGATGCCGCCCAGAAGGAGATAGGTTCCAGCCTGCTGGCTTCAGGTCGTCACTGCATACTCATATTGAACGATGGTGGACGGGAACAACTTTATCGACAACTGGGATTTTACTGTGATATACTAAAGGACAGAGGTTGCGTATATGGGTAAGTCTACGCGGATTGTTTTGTTGAGTGTGACTGTGGTACTGGCCATCGCGGTCTTCCTAATCCTTTGGTCGGTCCGCCCTGGCGTCGACAACGAACTGCTGGACACAGCACGCAGCTCGGAAAGCGAGGGCCTGATCAGTGTCACCCAGGCCGATAGCGCGGAGCTGGCAGCCATGCTGGCCTCTGATGAGTCATTCATCGCTGCTGTCTCCCAGTCCATCGCCGCCAATATCCAGGTCGAAGCCCCGTCCCAGGAAGCTGTTGACACGGATTCGGTCATCAGGACTTATATCGAGGAACATCGTGATGAGATCAATGCGATGTTCGAGGCCTCCCTTGATGACGATGATGTCGTACGTGTCATAGAGACATACCTTGATGACAACTGGAACGAGATCGTCAATACAATCCAGGTGAACGCCACCCTTGATACAGAGGCTGTCAGGTCAGTGCTCGACAAATATGTCGAGGAAAGGCTGCCAGAGCTCCAGGCCTTGATCGCCGAAGCCATCGGATCCTATGTCAATGACAACCTGGATGAAGGTGTCGCCATCGTCGACCAGCGCATCCAGGACTATGTTGACAACAACATCGACACACTCTCCCAGATCATAGCAGACCAGATCCAGGCCTATGTCGATGCCAATGCTGAGACAGGCATCGGAATCATCGACCAGCGTATCCAGGCCTATGTCGATGACAACATGGAGGCCCTTTCACAGATCATCGCCGGCCAGATCCAGGCATACGTGGATGCGAACCTGGCCCAGGGTCTTGCTCTTGTGGATGAACGCATACAGGCTTATGTCGATGCCAATGCCGAAGCTGGCATCGGAATCATCGACCAGCGTATCCAGGCCTATGTCGATGACAACATGGAAGCCCTTTCACAGGTCATCGCCGGCCAGATCCAGTCCTATGTTGATGAAAACCTCACGGTCCTTGACCAGGTGATCGATGAGCATATCAACAACTATGTGGCAGAGAATGAGGACCTCTTGCTCGCAATCATAAGGGATGAGGTCTCCAAGGGCGGTATCGATACTGATGCGATAGTCGACAGTGTCACAGCGTCCATCATGAGCGAAGTTGAATCCCGTATCGCTGATGCGCTTACTTCTATTGATGTCGATGAGCTCATCTCGATGATTTCCTCTTCCATCGAGGACTTCTCCGCCTCGATAGTGGATGAGGCGGTCTCCCAGGCCAATGCCTACTCTGACACACTCGCTGAAGAGGGAAGGGCTTATGCCGAGGACCTGGTGGCCCAGGGCCAGGACTATGTTGATGACGCAGTGCGTGGCCTCATAGATGCCGCAGATGCCGAGGAAATCGCCCGTGATGTCATGGCTTCCTATGAGGATGAGATCCGCGATGGTGTCAATGCACAGGTCGAAGAGGTCATCGAGGAACTTGGCCGCACCCCGATCACAGTGCCAGACCTCAGCCGGAGCCCAAGCGCTTCTGACGAGGACTACAGCGCTGTCCGTGAGAGTGAGCGGCAGGCTGCGATTGATTCAGTGCTTGCCTTCCTCCAGGACTGAGGATGTGATACTGATACAGAAGAGGCAGGGAGTCTTCCCTGCCTTTACTGTTTTGGGCTTATTCCGCTGGGTAGAGGCGTCTTCCACCATCGGCTGTGCTGAAGATGAGCATGCCTTGCTCTTCTCCTAGCAGGTGGTCTTCGGTGAGAGGCACCTTGCCACCACCTTCTGGCAGGTCGATTGTGTACTGTGGCATGGCAAGCCCGGACAGGCGTCGACGCAGTCCTGCCTCGATTTCCAAGCCTCGTTTCACAGGCACCCTGAGGTGTGCCGTCCCCCTGACAAGGTCACACTGGAAGAGGTAGTAGGGTTTGATCCTGTTGTAGAGCAGCTTTGTGCACAGCTCCTCAAGCACATCCTCATCATCGTTCACACCCTTGAGCAGCACGCTCTGGTTGAAGGCGGGAATGCCAAGGTCTACGAAGCGAGAGACCGCTTCAACAGCCTCGCTTGTGAGTTCCCTTGGGTGGTTGAACTGTGTCATCAACATGAAGGGGGCGCCGTACATATGGCGCTTGATGACCGCCATCAGCTCATCATCGAAACGTGCGGGATAAGAGGCGACCGCCCTGGTGCATAGCCGGAGGATCAGGTCCTCCCGTGCTTCCTTGAGTACTGATAACAGGTTGTCGAGGTGCTCATTGGAGAGTGTGAACAGGTCTCCTCCTGTCAGGAGGACTTCATGGATCTCCTGATGTTTTTCCAGGTAACATGCGGCTTTCTCAAGCTGGGATTGGCTTATCGGGCCGGTATCGGCTCCTGTGAAGCGGCGGCGGAAGCAATGGCGGCAGTACGAGAAGCACCGGTCAGTGACCAGCAGGGCCGCACGGTGCTCGTAGCGGTGGACAAGACGTCCTGTCGCAGAGTGGGCGACCTCCTGGAGGGGGTCGATCGAATCATCCTCGTTCCTCTCCCTGATGTCAGGTACGAACTGCTTCCTGATCGGATCTGCTGGATCCGCCGGGTCGATCAGGGCCTCGAGATGGTCACTGATCAGGAAGGGGAGGCTTGTCGGATTCCTGAACCAGGCCTCTTCCTCAGCCTTCAATACGATTCTTGTCCTTATTTCCGCTTCACTGGCACTCATGGAAGTGCTTTTTACTTCTTTCTCACAATATGGACAAGCACAAAGGGGCCCTGATCATGCTACAGTGCATTGTTAGGAGGCTGAAATGGCAGAGAGAAAGAGCCTGAAGGGCTATTACCTTACTACATTCCTGATAGGACTCGGTTTCTTCACGATGGGCTTGATGGACCCACTCTATGACACCTATGTGCCAATCTTCCTGTCACGCTACATCGACAGCAGCGCCCTGGTCGGCACTGTCATGACGCTGGACAACATCCTGGCGATCTTCCTGATTCCAATCTTCTCTGCGCTCAGCGACCGGGTCGACACGAGGATAGGGCGGCGCATGCCATTCATTGTCACCCTGCTTCCGATCTCTGCTGTGTTATTCGGGCTGATCCCCTTCTCGGCGCTCTCAGGGCTTGCCGTGCTGGTCATCCTCGTCTTCTTCTTCAACATCTCCAAGCAGGCTGTACGTGGCCCTGTCGTCGCACTGATGCCCGACATGGTGCCTGGCGACCTGAGGAGCGAGGCCAATGGCGTGATCAACACCATGGGTGGTATCGCGACCATACTAGGTACTGTCCTCCTGGCCCGCCTTATGGATGTCGCAATCCCTGTTCCTGGCTTCAATGAGCCGCAGACGGAGGTCCTGGCCTTCCCCGTGGCCTCTGTTTTCGTAATCATCGCCGTCATACTCCTCTTCATCTTCGTCAAGGAGAAGAAGTCCAATGTCACCCACGAGGAGGAGGGGAAGGAGGAGAAGACACCTGTCCTGCAGAGTCTCAAGATGGTCTTGGGCGAGAAGGACAAGTCAGCATTCTTCATACTCATCTCACTCCTTTGCTGGTTCATCGCCTACCAGGGTGTCCTCCCCTTCATCGGAACCTACAGCATGGAGGTCCTTGGTACGAGCCCTGGTACGGCATCACTTGCCGCAGGCATGGTCGGCATAGCCTATGCGATTTTCGCAATCCCTTCGGGCAAGGTCGCACACCGTTTCGGACGTAAACGGACGATCAGGGCCTCCTTGGTCGGCCTTGTCATCGTGACGAGCCTGGTCTTCATCCATAGCCATGTGACAGTGTCATGGAATCCAACAGTGCGCCTTGTGAGCTTCTGGGCCCTGTTGTTCCTCTTTGGCATATTCTGGGTCTCTGTCGTCACGAACTCCTTCCCCATGCTCTGGCAGATGTCCGACTACGCCACGGTCGGCATCTACACCGGTCTTTACTACTTCTTCAGCCAGGCGGCTTCGATCATAGCACCTCCAATAGCAGGAGGCTGTATCGACCTATTCGGCTATCCTGCGCTATTCCTCTTCGCTGCCGCCTTCATGGCCATGGCCTTGGTCCTGATGCGCTTCGTGCACAGGGGCGAGCCTGAGGACCTTGCAGCATGATGGACAAGTCCAGGGCCAGGGGGCATCTCCTGGCCTGCATTTCCGTGCTCTTCTGGTCGACCACCTTCGTCAGCACGAAGATCCTTCAGGATGATTTCAGTTCGCTTGAAATCCTCCTTATCCGTTTCGTCATAGGTTTCGTGGCGCTCTTCCTCATGCATCCACGTCCAATCAAATGGGAAGGGTGGGGGAAGGAAGTGCAAGTGATAGCCGCAGGCTTCTTTGGCATCTTCCTGTATTACTTGATGGAGAACATCGCTCTTGAGTACTCATCAGCCTCCATGGTCTCACTTGTCGTATCCACAGCCCCCTTCTTCATAGCAATCGTGTTCAAATTCCTTGATTGGCGTGGTACCAGGCTCAGGGCCCGCTTCTTCCTAGGTTTCCTTGTCACCTTCGCCGGTCTTGTGCTCAGTGTCATGGAGGCTGGGGAGGCCATCCGCCTCGACCTTGGTGTCCTGATCGCGCTCGCCGCCTCGATTGCCTGGGGCTTCTACTCATGGTTCCTGGACAGGCTGGGACGTTGGGGTGATGACAGCATCGCCTTGACTCGGCGTTCGTTCCTCTATGGGATCCTCTTCATGATTCCTCTTGCCATGCTCGATGGCTTCAATGTAGGTCGTGAGTTGTTGGAACCAGTCAACATCGCGAACCTCCTCTTCCTTGGGCTTGGAGCATCTGCCTTCTGCTTCGCAGCCTGGGCTGGGGCTGTGAAACGGCTTGGCCCATTGCTCTCAGGAAGCTACATATACAACAAACCCGTGAGATAGCTGCCACCCTTCAGGGTGGTCAGGTGAATCACGGCATCATCTGAAGAGGCACATGTCTCTTGATGAAATCCTTTGCAATCGAAGCGAATTCCTCTGCATTGCTTAGTATTGCAGGATGGCCTCCATGTTTTAACATATGGATCGAGGCATTGCCCATCATCCCCTTCATTTCCCCATATTCCTCTTCCATGTCGCTACGGCACATCAGGTCTTCAGCAGAACCCGTCAGAAGAACAGGACAGTCCAATGCAGATGGCGGGGACACAAACAAAGAATCTCCTCTATCGGCACACTCAAT
>CALXXN010000036.1 GCA_944392695.1 uncultured Spirochaetales bacterium
TACTGAGACATATACGGAGGAAATGAAATGGGAAAGGACATCGACAAGAGGATTGAAGAACTTGGCATAACACTGCCGTCCCCTCCACCGAGGGGCGGCGTCTACACGCCGGTGCAGGACTTCGGAGGCCGCTTCCTCTACTGCTCCGGCTGTGGCCCTGACATCGATGGGACCACGGTCACGGGCAAGCTCGGGCGCGACCTCACGCTCGAGGATGGCCAGGAGGCCGCGCGCAGGTGCGCACTCAACCTCCTGGCCAACCTCAAGGACAAGCTCGGGGACCTGGACAGGATCAAGAGGTTCGTGAAGGTCCTGGCCTTCGTGAACTGCACCGATGACTTCGGGCAGCAGCCACAGGTCGTAAACGGCGGCTCCAACCTGATCCGCGACATCTTCGGGGACGAGGCGGGCCTTCCCGCACGCTCTGCCATAGGCACCAACAGCCTCCCTGGCGGCATCGCCTGCGAGATCGAGGTCCTCGTCGAGTACGAGTGAGACCAGCCATCATCCCTATAGACCATCACTGGCCGGATCCTCTTTGGGTCCGGCTTATTTTGCATCAAATGCCATGGAAAACAGCCACGATGGCTCAAGCCAGGCTGGCACGCCATGAGGATACCTCGAAATTTGAACATCCCAGATTGGTTTTTTGAATTCCACTGGAGGTTCTTTGGTTTGGACAATTGAGCCAAGGTGGAATGTGATGAACATACAGCTCATTGGCACAGGGGACATCGCAAACAGCTTCTACGCCCCTTCCCTCAAGAAGCTCCAGGAGGAAGGCTTGGTGGATGAGGTGCAGGTCTATGACATAAACAAGAAAAAGGCAGAGGCCTTCGCCCTCGCCCATGGCTTTGCCCATGGTGGCAGGTTTGACAAGGCTGATGCGTTCCTGGTCACAACAGCTTACACCGCGACAAAGGATGTGGTGCTGGGGCTTGCGCCTCTTGGCCTTCCGATAATGATGGAGAAACCTCCAGCGACAAGTTATGAAGATGCTGTTGAGATGGTGGACGCTTTGGAGAAGCACGGCGTCATCCACCAGGTCGCCTTCAACCGCCACTACATGCCTGTGACGACCAGGCTGGTCGGGGAGATTGGGGAACTGCCTGGCGGTGCAAGGATCATCAACACCACGATGAACCGCTTCCAGCGGAAGGAAACCACATTCCATACGACCGCGATCCATGACATCGAGCTCGTGTCATTCCTGGCGGGATGTGGTTTTTCTTCTGCCCATGTCACCTACAACTCTCATGATACGAGTTTCATCATCTCCTACGTGATGAAGAATGGGACCATGGCCTCGTCGCTGTTCCTTACCAACTCAGGAATGGTGAGGGAATGTGTTGATGTGACTCAAGAGGATTGGACTTTCCACGCCTCCCTGCCGATGTACGACACGGTGGATGGGAATGGGAAGCTTGAAACCTATACGGCCAACAAGCTGGCATCCAGCTTCTCGTGGTCGGATGGACCTGCCTACATGGCTAATGGGATCTATTGGGAGGTGAAAGCCTTCATAGGTGCGGTGTGTGATGGCAGGCAACCTGCTGAAACACTTGAAAGCGCACTCGACAGCATCAGGATCATGGAAGCCTTGAGGGACAGGAAGGAGGTGGTGGATTTATGAGAAGTGGGATTGTTACAGGACTCAAGAGCGACAAGGTCGCCGCCTATGTGTTCGTGCTGCCTTTCATCATCGGATTCACAGCATTCATCCTCTTCCCGATGCTGATGTCGCTTGTCTTCTCGTTCACACGCTACAACATCCTGACAGCACCTGAGTTCACTGGTCTTGACAACTATGTGAAGATGTTCACAGACGATCCATTGTTCTGGAAGTCGTTCCAGGTGACGATGTACTACGTGGTGTTCTCTGTTCCACTGAGGCTCTTGATGGCCCTGCTTGTCGCCCTGCTCCTTGCACGTCCCAGCAGGCTGTCCGGCTTTTACAGGGCCGTGCTCTACCTACCCTCGATCATCGGATCCAGTGTCGCAGTCGCCATCCTGTGGAAACGCTTCTTCGCAAGCGATGGTGTCTTCAACTCGATACTCTCGCTGACAGGGCTTGAAGTATCCATACCCTGGCTGGGCCGGGTGGACACGGCGATCTGGACGCTCATCATCCTGTCCATATGGCAGTTCGGATCCTCGATGTTGATCTTCCTCGCAGGGCTCAAACAGATTCCGCAATATCTTTACGAGGCTGCGACCATTGATGGGGCATCAGGCTGGACGAAGTTCTGGAAGATAACACTCCCGATGCTTTCACCAACCATCTTCTTCAACCTCATAAACCAGCTGATCAATGGCTTCATGGCCTTCACGCAGAGCTACATAATAACGGAAGGCAAGCCACTCAACAGCACACTGTTCTATACGGTCTACATGTATCAGAACTCCTTCAAGTACAGCAAGCTCGGCTATGGTTGCGCCATGGCCTGGTTCATGGTCATCGTCGTTGGGACGCTGACAGCACTCCTGTTCATCACACAGAAAAGGTGGGTCTACTATGAAACAACAGAAGACTGAACTGGCAAGCAGGCAGCTGAGGAAGGTTTTGACGACAGTCTTGTACCATTGCTTTGTCATCGCCTTCTCCTTTGTGATGATCTACCC
Source organism: uncultured Spirochaetales bacterium (assembly GCA_944392695.1). Lineage (GTDB taxonomy): Bacteria > Spirochaetota > Spirochaetia > Sphaerochaetales > Sphaerochaetaceae > Bullifex. Next base: position 2,623 of record CALXXN010000036.1, read on the forward strand.
TGTGCTCTGGATGGTCATGGGCTCGTTCAAGAGCACGAACGAAATCATGTCATCAGACCTGTCACTACTGCCTGGGTCGTTCAACTTCGACAACTATGTGACAGGATGGAAGGGCTTTGCTGGTTTCTCATTCGCCACCTTCTTCAAGAACTCGCTCTTCATCTGCACAGTCAGCACGATTGGGGCCGTGTTCTCATCAGCGGTCGTGGCCTTCGGCTTCGCACGCTGCCAGTTCAGGATGAAGAAGTTCTGGTTCTCGGCGATGCTCTTGAGCATGATGCTCCCCTTCCAGGTCCTGATGATCCCCCAGTACATCATGTTCAACCACTTTGGATGGATAGGCAGCTACCTGCCCCTCATAGTCCCTCAGTACTTCGGACAAGGATTCTTCATCTTCCTCAACATCCAGTTCATCAAAGGCATACCCAGGGACCTGGATGAAGCGGCGAAGATGGATGGACTCTCGAGTTATGGAATCTTCGCCCGGATCATAATGCCACTCATCAAGTCATCGCTTGTGACGAGCGCCATATTCTCCTTTATGTGGAGGTGGGATGACTTCCTTGCCGCCCTGCTCTACCTGAACAAGCCGTCAAGCTATCCAGTGAGCCTGGCGCTGAAGCTCTTCAGTGATCCTTCGACAGGTTCCGACTGGGGGGCCATGTTCGCCATGGCCTCGCTATCGATACTTCCAATCTTCGTCATCTTCCTGACGATGCAGAAATACCTGGTGGAGGGCATCGCCGCCACAGGGATAAAGAACTGATATGAAGAACGTGTTGCTGACAGCTTACGGCTCGATGGGGAGGCTGTACGCCAATCTCATCAGCTCGGGAAAGGTGGACGGGCTCCACCTCCAGGCGGTAATATGCCGCCACCCCGCAAAGAACCCAGGTGTATATGGACATGGAGCAGGCGTGTTCCAGAGCTTCGAGGAGGCGCTGGAAAAGGCAGGCAGGCTTGATGCCGTGATCATAACAAGCCCGCACAAGACACATGTCCAGTATATCAAGCAGGCCTTGGAAGCAGGGCTCGAGGTGTTATGTGAGAAACCCTTGTCTGACACGCTTGCATCAACTAATGAGCTGGAAATGCTTCCAAGCCATGAACGTGACAGGATAAGCATGATATTCAACTGGCGTTCACGTGCATCCATGCAATGCCTGAAAGCCAGGTTGCAACGTCTTGGACGGATATCATACATCCATTGGATCGCGAACTTCTGGTACAGGACGGATTATTACCACAAATCATCGCCGTGGCGCAGCACCTGGTCAGGTGAAGGTGGTGGGCTGCTGATCAACCAGGCCCAGCACCTGCTGGACATCTGGAACTTCCTGTTCGGCCTGCCGGACTCCGTCTATGCAGAGGTTGATTACGGGAAATGGAGGGACATCAGTGTAGATGACGGCTTCACAGCCCTCCTCTCCTACGATGACGGGAGGAAGGGGGTGCTGGCCTCCTCCACCATAGACAGCCCTGGCAGCAACCACCTTGAAATCCACGGGGAGAATGGGAAGCTGGTCCTTGATGGCAAGAGACTGGTCATCACGGAAAACGACTGTTCGAGCATCGATTTCGCCCGTGAAGCTGACAGCATCGGAGGACTCAGCTGCCACTCACAAACCATCGACTTCCCAGAAGATGAAGACGAGTACGTAAAGATGCTATCATCCTTTGCAAATGGAGGTCATGCCGCAGGCCTTGAAGATGGGAGGAACGCCCTCATGCTCGCACAGGCGGTTTATCTTTCAGCTTGGAAAGGCTGTCCTGTCCGGACCAGGCAGGATGATGAGGAATACGGAGCATTCATCAAGGAGAAGCTGGCAGGGGAAAGAAGTGGGACACATCAAGGACTGGACACTCAATAGCAAGATCAATTTCACAATCATCGTCCTCTTCACTTTCCTGATGGTGATATTCCTTGCCGTCATCCTGTACGTGAGTTCGCTGTTCGACAAACGCATGAATGAAGTCACAGACAGCAACATGAGGACCTTCATGCGCGACTTCGACTCGACCATGGGCACCATCGGAGGCAATGGGGACTACTTCCTTGGTGACAACACGATCCAACACAACCTCACCATCATCAGGGACAGCAACGACCTGTCCCAGCGCCTATCGGCGAAAAGACACATCGAGGACCAGCTGGACTCCGTCCTAGACACCATGCCCTACATCAGGAACATCACGTTCGTGCTCTCGCCCTATGAGACGGTGAATTCAGGCAGCGGCTTCACATTGCGCCCTGACGAGGTCGCAAGGATAAACAGCCAGGTGGATGGCATCAATGGACGCCCACTCTATGTCGGGGCGGATGGGTATCTCTATTATGTCAGGGAGATCCGGCGCAAGGAGAACCTGGCCCTGGACCATCTCGCCTACCTCTACATGAGGATAGACATCAATCAACTGATGCGCTCCATCAATCAGAAATACGACTTGGCAGGCACTTATTTCACTGTCTCATATGATGGGGATACCGTATACGATGACGTACCAGAGGACTTGGATGAGGACCTCTACCACATCGACAGCAAGGCACTTGATGGTGCTTTCTCCTATACGGCCTATGTTCCTGAGGACAGCATAGGAGACGACCTCCTTCCCGTGCTTACGATTGCAATCTCTGCACTCATGGCCAGCAGCCTCCTGTCCCTCGCTGCGGGGCGCAAGCTGATGAAGTCCTTCGCGCAGCACCTGGACATCCTGGGGCGGAAGATGACAGCCTTCGAATCTGGTTCCTTCAATCCCTCGGACTTCCCTTCTTACGAGAACCGTAATGATGAGATCGGTCTTGTCCAGCGGAACTTCGACCTCATGGCCTGGAGGTTCCAGCGCCTGATCGAGGAGGATTACATAAAGGAGCTAGCGATCAAGGACAGCCAGCTCAAGGTCCTCACCTCCCAGACAAACCCCCACTTCCTTTACAATGTCCTCAATTCGATTTACCTGAAGGCGGAGGAGAAAGAGGCGCACGAAGCCGCATCCATGGCGTGGTCCCTGGCAGGACTGTTGAGGATGGCCAGTGCCAACAAGAACACCCTCGTACCCTTGCGTGATGAGTTGGAATACCTTGGTTACTACATAGACATACAGAAAATGCGCTTCTCTGACAGGCTTGATTACGTGGAACACATCGACCAGGCTCTCCTGGGAAAGGAGGTCCCCCGCTTCTCAATCCAGCCTCTTGTGGAAAACGCGATCAAGCACGCGATGGAGGAAAGCGATGAGGTGTGCACCATAACAGTCGAAGCCCTCCGGCTTGGGTCCATGATGAGGATCTGCGTATCAAATACGGGTTCATCCTTTCCTGATGACCTGGAGGACAGGATCGCGAATGATCATCATGTAGGCCTGCACAACATCAATCAACGCCTGGCCCTACTCTTCAAGACCAGGCTCACCTTCGAGAACAGGGATGGCCTGGCACTCGTCTCATTCACGATCCCATTGGAGGATGATGATGTACAAAGTACTCCTTGCTGATGATGAGAGGCTGGTGCTGGACAGTCTCAAGACACTGATCCCCTGGGATGCCCTTGGGCTGGAACTTGCCTGCTGTGCGGAGAACGGTCTCGAGGCCTTGCAAGGCGCGCTCGACTATTCCCCTGAGATAATAATCAGCGACATCAAGATGCCTTTGCTGTCCGGACTCGACCTGATTGAAAGACTCAGGGCCCTGGACCTGGATTGTGAGATCATAATCCTCTCAGGGTACGGGGAGTTCTCCTATGCCCAACGTGCGATGCGTTGTGGTGTGAGGCAATACCTCATCAAGCCGACAAAGAAGGAGGAGCTGCTCGAGGTATTGAGACAGACCGTGGACGCGCTCAACCTCAAAAGGGAATCGGATGAGAGGATGCGGGTCGGACTCCTGGAGCAATTCCGCTTCCCCATTGCGAAAGGAGCATTGCTCGACCTGTTGTCAGATTCCGACAGCTTCGATGAGACCTGGCCTTCCTATGCCAGGGAGCTTGGGTTAGACAACAGGGCAGGGGTTGTCATGTTGGAAATCGACAGCGCTTCGACAAACCCGCTGTTCATCATCAGGCAGGAGAAGAACCTCTCGTTGAAGACCGTGCTGCCCTTGCTGGCTGTAGACGGGCATTACCTCGTATTGTTGGAAGTGACAGATGTCAATGCCCTGGACAGTCTCGCCGCCCTTTTCCCCGGCCATGTGAGGAAGAGCGAGGGAAGCCTGCTTGCGATGGTGAAGGCATCTGTGTCCAAGGCCTGCCTTTCCAAAGACATCCGGCTCTACGACAGCACAGGGCATGAAAGCATCCTTAAAAAGGACAGCCCTCCATTGAACCAGCTCAAGGCCTTGCTTGACATCAAGCAGGACCTGGACAAGGAAGGCTTGCACAAGATCGTCACTTCCGTGTTCTCCTCCTGTGGGCTCTTTGAATCAAAGGCCATGCTGATGGCCCTCTACTCAAGCATAAATGACAATGAGGCGGACCTCTCCTTCCTCCGCCTGCTATGTGACATATCGTCATCGCAAGAAGCCTGTGGTTATGCGGAGCGTCTGATCGAATCGGCATATGACGGGGGAAGCGAGAGCTATCCCGTGCGTATGATAAAACGCCATGTGAAAGAGGACATCGCGGACGAGAACCTGTCGTTGAAGTATATTGCGGAGAACCTGCTCTTCATGAACGTTGGCTACCTCTCACGGCTCTTCGTCAAGGAGACAGGGGTGAAGTTCTCCGAATACCTCAACAGCGAACGCATGAACAAGGCCAAGACCTTGTTGTCCGTGTACAAGGACATGCCTGTCGCCAGGGTCGCAGAACTCGTGGGCTTCGGAGACAACCCAAGGTATTTCTCACAGGTCTTCAAGAAGTATGTCCATTCGACACCAAGCGAATGGGCGAAGAGCCATGGCAAAGGGGAATTGTGAACATCAATGCAGGTTTTTTTGAATTCCAGGGACAGGGTATTGGATGGACACTCCAGGTAAAAGGAGTGACACCAGGATGCTCGACATCAAAACCCTTGAGCATGAAAGGGACCTTGTAATCGACAGGCTCATCCATCTTGGCGGAGCCGACTATGACAATGACAAGACGGGTAACGAGCTTCAGCGCTTCGGCCTGGTCGAGAGGGACTTCGGAATCGAGGAATGGGACTGGCCCCAGGGGATCGGCCTCATAGGACTTGATGAAGCGGGTGGTCATGAGGACTTCCTCATCAATTGGTTCGAAACCAATTTCAAAAAGGGACTCCCCTCACGGAACATCAACACCACCTGCCCCTTCCTCACGCTCCTGCATCTGGCCCGGCGTCATGGGGATCAGCGCTACATGGATGAATGCACCAGGCAGGTACGCTTCCTTATGGAGGAGCTTCCACGCACATCGGAACGCGGCTTCCAACATGTCACAAGCGCGGTCGGCAGCCGTGATGGAGTGAGCCTCAACGAAGGACAGCTCTGGATCGACACGGTCTTCATGGCAGTGCTCTTCCTGGCTGAATATGCGGACTTGACAGCAGATGAGGAATGCTTCAACGAAGCCTTGTACCAGATCCTGCTGCATGTCAAATACCTATATGAGAAGCGCAATGGCCTCTTCTATCATGGCTGGAGCTTCCTGCGTGGTGATAATTTCGGTGGTGTTTTCTGGGCACGTGGCAACTCATGGTTCACGCTTGGCATGACACGTTTCCTGACACAGGACAGGAACTTCCAGATACCACGTCCCATCAGGGAAGACCTTGAGATGATGCTCAAGGCGCAGGTGAAGACGCTTGAAGGCCTGCAAGGCCCTTCCGGCCTCTGGCATACCGTCTTGGATGATAGCGGCAGCTACGAGGAGGCCTCCGCCACCGCTGCAATCACAAGCGGGATCTACAGGGCTGTGGAAGCGGGCTTGATAGACAAGCATTACAGCAACGTGGCCGACAAGGCCATGGAAGGCCTCATGTCCTGCATCAAGGCCGACGGCACCGTCGACAAGGTCTCAGCAGGTACGGCCATAGGCATGGACAAGGAGTTTTACAAGAACATAATCATACGCCCCATGGCATATGGACAGGCATTGATGATCCTCGCGCTCAACGATGCGCTCAGGTCCATTCAAGACAGGAATTCAACAAAAGGAGATAGATTATCATGAGGAAAAAGCTGTTCATCGTATTCATCATGTGCATCGTATCCAGCCTCCTCTTCGCAGGTGGAAGCCAGGAGAGCACTTCCACATCTGACGGAAGGACCGTGATAAGGGTTTCCTGGTGGGGCAACCAGCTCAGGAACGATGTCACGCAGCAGGCGATCGACCTGTACATGCAGGAACATCCAGACATCGTGATCGAATCAGAGTTCACTGATTGGTCGACCTACTGGGACAAGCTGGCGACCCAGGCCGCTGGCGGGGAGCTGCCTGACGTGATCCAGATGGATTACTCCTATATCCTGCAGTATGCCCAGAGCGGACAGCTTGCGAACCTGGATGAGTATATCGCAAACGGTGCGATAGCCACCGAGGACATCGCACCCTCTGTCATTGAAAGCGGTTCTGTCGATGGGCATTTCTACGCACTCAGCCTTGGATCCACTGCTCCGATGATGATTTACGACACCGCGACACTTGAGCAGGCAGGAGTCGAAGTGCCCTTCCATCCAACCATCAGCGAATTCTATGACATTTGCCAGAAGGTGTATGACACGACTGGTATCCCCATGTACTATGACGGCACAATGGGAAGGACCCTGTCATATGTCGCAAGGGCGATGGGCAAGAACATTTATGATGAGCTCCTGGCGGGTAACACGGATGTCGTCCTCAAGCACTTCCAAATCCTGGAGGACTTCGTCAACGCCCCCTTCCACATCGCTCCCGAACTACTGGCAGAGACCAACCCTGACGTAGTCGACCAGATGCCAATCAACGACCTGACATGCTGGAACCAGTTCACGGTGTCCAATGGTTTCACCGCGACACAGTCGGCCTGTGGCGGAAGGCCTCTGACAGTATCGATGTATCCAACCTTGGACGACGCTGTCGCTGAAGCCCTGTACATCAAACCGACGATGTTCTTCTCCGTCGCGCAGAGCAGCGAAGCCAAGGATGAAGCCGTTGAATTCATCAACTGGTTCGTGAACAGTGTCGAAGCCAACCAGATCCTCAAGGGTGAGCGTGGCGTCCCTGCCAACACAGAGGTCGCACAGGCGATCAGCGCAAGCGCCAGTGAGAGCGAGGCCGTCGTATATGACTACATGGCCCAGATCAATGACATCGCCACGACAATCGATCCTCCAGATCCAGCAGGAAGCGGAGAAGTCAGTTCCCTCCTGATCACGTACATCGACAACATCAGGTATGGTCTGATGACGGCGGAAGAGGCGACTGAGGGCTTTGTCAAACAGGCCAGCGAGATCCTGCAGCTGGCACAGGAATGATGATTGCTTGAAGACAGATGATGTGGCCGGTCAAATGCCGGCCACATCCTGTTTGCAGCAGATCAATAAGACAATTTCAAAAAAGGAGATTAGAAAATGGCGCTTCCTCCCTGCCCTGGTTTTGAGAGAAAAGCAATCAGGATCCTGGATGGCTCATGGGATTTCGCATTCGACCCTGATGACATCGGCCTGCATGAAGGCTGGAAAGACAGGACCTCCTGGGAGATGCGGATCAACGTCCCCTTCCCTGTGGAAAGCAGCTTATCAGGCGTCGCCAACGCGAAGCCATCTGGCTGTGAAGTATACTGGTACTCGACCTCCGTGACATTTGATCCAGTCGTGGGCAAGAGGACATTCCTCTGCTTCAACGCGGTTGATTACAAGGCAACGGTCTTCATAGATGGGGTCTTGGCAGCTGATCACATCGGTGGTTATTCATATTTCGATATGGAACTGCCCAACCGCCCAGATGAGCCAGTGACGCACAGGATCACAGTCAGGGTCGAAGACCGGAACAACCCCACACAGGTAAGAGGGAAACAGTATTGGCATGATGAAGCCAGCCGTTGCTGGTACAAGCCGACCAGCGGCATCTGGCAGCCTGTATGGCTAGAGGAGAGGGGACAGGTCTTCATCAAATCGGTACTGGCGACACCAGATATAGATAAATCACGAGTGGAACTATCGATAACACTCAGCGATGAGACGGATGAAACCCTGTCCATCAAGATTTCAAAGGATGGCCAGGTCAAGGCGGAAGCAGCATACGCTGTCCACGCCCGCCACTTTGATTGCGCTCTTGCCATTGGACCAGACGACTTCATCGATGACATCCACCTCTGGAGTCCCGAAAACCCCCAGCTTTACCAAGTCTCACTTGAACTGGGTGATGACAGCGTGATGACTTGGTTCGGAATGAGGAAGATCGAGGCAAGGGATGGTCAGGTCCTCCTGAACAACCGCCCCTACTACCAACGCCTCGTGCTAGACCAGGCATATTTTGAAAAAGGAATCTGCACAGCCCAGGATGAGGAAGACTTCATCAGGGATATCAAGCTGGTGAAAAGCCTGGGTTTCAATGGTGTGAGGTTGCACCAGAAGATCGAGGATCCCCGCTTCTACCATCTCTGTGACAAGCTTGGCTTGATTGTTTGGCTTGAGATGCCAAGCATGTATTCCTTCTCACTGGACAGCTCTTATGCCTTGCTTGCCGAATGGAAGGACATCGTAATCAGGCACTACAACCACCCTTCTATTGTCACCTATGTCCCTCTCAACGAATCCTGGGGGGTGAGGAACATCTTCAAAGATGAGCAGATGCAGGAATTCTCACTTGCCCTATACCATCTGACACGGACATTGGACAGGAGCAGGCTCATCAGTACAAATGATGGGTGGGAGCAGACACATGGTGATATAAGCGCCATACATGACTACTGTCAGGATGGATCAGGACTCAAAAAGAAGCTAGATGACATCGCACGCCTGGTCAAAGGAGCCGCCGGTGACAGGATGCTTTACTGTGACAAATACCAATACACGGGGCAACCTGTGTTCATCACAGAATTCGGTGGTGTGGCATTTTCAAAGGATACGGACAGCACGAACTGGGGTTATGGAGATGGCGAAGAAGATGAGGAATCATTCCTCGCCCGCATCTCCAGCTTGGTGAAAGCCATAGTCGGAAGCGGTGCCACGGCGGGTTTCTGCTACACCCAGCTGACTGATGTCTACCAAGAAGTAAACGGCCTTGCCACGATGGAGCGCAAGCTCAAATGCGACAAGGAGAAGCTCAGACAGGCCATAAGCTACAGATGAGTCCTGAGCCAACCTCATCTGATCCTTTTCAGCCGGATTCCAGCCAATAGGGTCCGGCTTATCGTTATCAAGACACCTCCATCTCCACCCTATTGCTTGAGCACTATCCACTTGCCTCCATGATCCGCACCCTCACGGACTACCAGGCCATTCTTCTTCAACCATTCCAGATCCCTTTCAATCGTCCTTGCTGATGTATTGAGTATCAGTGCCAGTTTACTTGCTGATATGTGAGGTTTTCCAAACAGGATGGACAGGATCTCCTGCCTACGGTTTTCCACCATGTTTTGCGACAAGACATTATCTCCGACATTATCTCCGGCATTATCTCCGACATACGTCTTCCCATACAGCTCTTTGACCAAGCTGAGGTACTTCTCAGAAGGTTTCACTGTCAATGAAATGCTCTTGTCGTGAACTACCCCATCCTTCGCTGATGCTTAGAGGATGGAGCTTCCGGGCTCTTTCCCTTTCCAGGGCGTCTCGCAGACTGCTTCCATATCTCATACGAGGTATGGAAGCCTGACGTCCGCTCCTCCGGAGGTCCCGTGTGTTCCGCACGGGTGCAGGACAATTCATGCCCTCCCTGCAGAGGATGGAGTCTTCTTGCCAATTTCGGGGTCAACGACCTTCAGGACAAGCCTGAAGGCTTGGACATGAGCGTTTTATCCACAGATTCCGTTTCCGGTCTGCCTGTGGCACTCCATCCATACGGCTGATTGACTGCAGCCTGCCCGGATTGCATGATCCGGGTGATATAGTTGTCGCGAATGTTGATGGCGGCATTCGTGTCGGCATGCATTCTGCTGCCGCAATGCCTGCATGTGTATCTGTTCCCATTCCTTGA
>CALXXN010000037.1 GCA_944392695.1 uncultured Spirochaetales bacterium
CGAATGCCGCCATCAACATCCGCGACAACTATATCACCCGGGTCATGCAATCCGGGCAGGCTGCAGTCAATCAGCCGTATGGATGGAGTGCCACAGGCAGACCGGAAACGGAGCCTGTGGAGAAAACACTCACGTCCAAGCCTTCAGGCTTGCCTGAAGGTCGTTGACTCTTCTGTGGTTTTCTCGATATGTTCCATCGAGGCGATCTTGCTGCGCGGTGTCCCCTTGCCCCAGGCTTCCTGCCTGCATTTGAGTGGCGTGGTCCCTGTGATGGCTTTGAAGCTGTTGCTGAAGGCTGACTCGCTTGAGAAACCACATCGGTAAGTGATCTCACTGAGGCTGAGGCTTGTCGCACGCAGCAGGAAGACAGCGGTGTTGACCCTGGAACGGAGGATGAAGTCATGCGGGGTGAAGCCGACTTCCTTCTTGAAGGCCCGGATGAAGTGGTAGGGGCTCATGTTCGCCATCGCGGCCAATTCGTCGTTCGAAATCCTCGAGTCCAGATGTGAGTTGATGTAATCGCACACAGTGTCGAACTTGCTCCTGGGCAGTCCACTGATGCCATCCGTCGTGGGTTCGAAGAATTCTGTGAACATATATGTTATGTATTTGTTGACCAGGGCCTCGGAAGGCTGGCCCCCTTCAAGGAAAGGATGGATCAGGTGCTTGAAGTTGCTTTCCATCGCCTTCTTATCAGCAACAGTGATCACCGTCTGCCTCATTGCCGCGTAGATCTGGTCCGTGTCATGGCTGTCGAAGTGGATCCAGTAGAATTCGACCTTGTCAGTAGTGCCATAGCTGGGCCGCTCATAACAGTTCAGCATGGCCATCTGACCTTCTTTGAGCACGGCGTGCCCTGCACGGTTGTCTGTGATGTAGAGGCTTCCTGAGACGACGAAGAGTATGAGGAAGCTGTCAAGCGTATTGGGCTTGACCGAATACTCATGGGTGCAGAAATAGTGGCCCACGCACAGCATCTGGTGGAAATAATCCTTGCGGATCAATGAGGAGTTGTAGACATAGATGTCCGATGTGTCGAGGACGCCACGCTCATTCAGCTTCATGCCATGAGCCTAGCATCCTCATCAGCACTTCTCAAGCATCATCCACCTGTTTGCAAGATTGTAAGGTGCTTTGTCCAGGAGGATGGCTTATGGGCACATCCGACAGGTTTGCCCATCATGTCAACCACTTCGATGAGGAAGATGACAAGATTGCTTGCCAAAAGCTTGGATTGGTTGGGAGATGAGGATTATGATGGCTGCAAGGCCATTTGCCTGCAGGTGGAGTGATGCAGGAAGTACAACACCATCCATTCGAACCCATCTGGGACAACGGGTCCAGGATACTCATCCTGGGCTCTTTCCCCTCCGTCATCTCGCGTGAGCAGGATTTTTATTATGCCAATCCACGCAACCGTTTCTGGCCTATGATGGAGCTCCTTTACGGTGTCAAGCTGCCGGATGCTGATGCAAGGATCCTCTTCCTCCATGAGCGGCATCTCGCCCTATGGGACGTGGTGGCTTCCTGCCGTATAAGTGGCTCCTCGGACGCCTCGCTTTGTGATGTCGTGGCGAACGACGTGGCGGCCTTGCTCAAAGAAGCCCCAATTACCAGGGTGGTGACAAATGGGCAGGCGGCCCATAAGGCTTATCAGCGTCTTGTCCTCCCTAGGACACAGGTTGAGGATATTGTCCTGCCATCCACATCGCCTGCCAATGCCTCATGGAGTCTTGACAGGCTATGCTGTGCTTGGGCAGCAGCGCTCGGAATTGCAGGATTTTGATGAAATCTTCCCCCCCCCGTGCCCTGTTGTAAGCTTGTCCGTTTCACTATCTGGGATATAATTCATATCGATAGATGGATGTGTCAGAGAGAGGTAGGCGGCTCCATCTGGAGGTGCGCTTTATATGGAAGGACAGGGGTCCAGGCCATTAGATGATTCTTTGCAAGGCCAGTTCGAAGAACTGTGGCGCCGTGCTTCCAAGGACTCGCTGACCGGCCTCCTCAACAGGGAGACCCTTGAACAGCATATCAGGGACAGGATCGACAGCATGGAGCCAGCTGATGATTGTGCCTTGATAATCATAGACCTGGATGACTTCAAGCGTGTCAATGACACATTCGGACACAAGACAGGGGATAATGTCATCCATAGGGCAGCCCAGGTGCTCTCCTCCCTTTTCCGCGCAAGTGACATCGTAGGCAGGCTTGGAGGGGATGAGTTCGCTGTCTTCATCTGTGGAAGCGAGGTTGATGAGGAAGCTGTACGCCGCATGGGTGCTGGGATTTGTGATGCGCTGCAGATCACACTGGGAGACAACTCATCAATGAGCCTCACCGCAAGTGTCGGCATCTATATCTCGAAAGGGCCTCAGGATTTCGATGGACTCTACCAGGCTGCCGACCTTGCCTTGTACAAGGCGAAGAAAGCAGGCAAGCACCGTTATTGCATCAAATCACAGGGACGTTACAAGGAAGACCTGGAGGCTGGAGGCCGGGCTGTTGGCGCTATTGGCATGACAGAACTCCTCGAGGACCTCGATTGCGGTATCGCCTTGATGGAACTCGGCGAGCCTATAAGACTGACCTTCGTCAGCCCGAGCTTCTGCCGCCTCCTAGGTGCGTCGAAGGATGGTCTTCCAACTCCTGTGGACATGCAGTCCCTGGTCCACCCAGATGACGAGGCAGGTCTTGAACGTGTCTTCTATGCGGCGGCCACCAGTGACAGTCCTGCGGAGATTACAGTACGCATGGCATCTGCCGATGGACGTGGCTGGCTCTGGTGGCATCTGAGGGCTGCCCGCCTGCCATATGACGGGGATCCCCCACTGATGCTGTTGAGTGCGAATGACATCAGCCTCTACAAAGGAGGGCAGGAGAAGCTGGAAGAGACCCGTTGCATGCTTGAGAGCGCCTTCTTCCAGACCAACCAGAGGCTCTGGGAGGTTGATATGCAGACCCAGCGCCTGCGTGCCCACAAGGCAGGTCCCAGCTTTTATGAAGGGGAACCTGATGAGGGGCTGGTCTTCCCTGATGACTTGATAGAAACAGGCTTCATCCATCCAAGCGCTGTTGCCAGGTTCCGTGAGTTCGCCTCGGAGTTGTTGACAGGGCAGGCACAGGGCTATGGCAGTTTCATCATAAGGAGCCAGGATGGGCTTGGTTATGGCTGGGTCGCATTGTCATACCGCATGCTCTTTGATGAGGCAGGTGCCGCCACAAAGGCCATAGGTGTGGCCAGTGACCTGTCGGACACGTTCACAAGCCAGGGGACGGGGATTGTCCCCCACCGCCTGCTCCCAGAAGCCCTGCTCGCCGATTTGATGGTGCGCATGCGTCTCGACCTCAGCCAGGACAGGGTGGAGGAGTTGTGGCTGGAAGGGCAGAGCATGGAACGCCGCATTGGAACTGTGGCCGCCTCATCCTTGCTAGGTGGCAAGCGTAGCAAGGTCTTCAATGAAGATGACAGGAAGAGCCTTGGGCCTCTTTTCGATATAAGTCAGCTTCTGGAGCTGCATTCGAAGGGACAGGACTGGTTTGATGTCTGGTATGACAGGGCTGACTGTGGTGGCAACATACGGCATGTGCGTCATGTCTTCCACTTGCTTGAAGGCCCTTTGACAAATGACTGCTACCTCAATTCCTACCTGATCCGGGTCAACCTCCCGGCATCATGGCATGAAGTGCTCAGGAACAGTGGTGCCGGCAGCCAGGCCGGTCTTTGGTCCAATGACATCATGGAGGCAGTGGCGGAAGCCGCCTTCAAGGATCCTTCGGGCGCCCCTTCGGTGGCAGTGTTGCAGTTGTGCGGGGTGGATGCTGGCAGGCTTGGTGCTTTGCAGACAGCGCTCGCATGTTCACTCGGCACAGCTCTTGGTGGTTCCTGCCTGATAGGACGCTTGTCAGCAGAGCGCCTGGTCATGCTCTTTCCTGCAAGCCTGTCGCGTCCAATGCTCCGCAGGCGTCTTGAGGAGGCCCTGGTCTTCATACGCCGGGTCGTGGATGAGCTGTCGGTCCAGGCCCGCTTGGTCGTTGGTGTCTCCATGCCATCCACTGTCACTTCGGCTTATGCCGGCCTTTTGGCGGATGCGGCCTATGTGTGTTCCCTCTGGTGGAACGCCTCAGCCGACACCGTCGCCTTCCTTGATGATATAGACGACAAGGGTTGGACTGGTGCCCAGTCCCAGTATGCAGGAGACAGTGTCTCAGTCATGTCGCATGAGCTTGAGCGTCCCTTGTCTGAAGGGGAGAAGGATGCCGCCTTCAGCTGCATGGGGGCCATGCTCTCTGCCAATTCGCTTGAGAGTTCCGTCCTTGGTGTCCTCAGGACAATCGGGCTCTACTATCAGGCGGACAGGGTCTACCTGCTGATCCTCACAAGCCAGGACCTGGCGGTGACCATGCCTTATGAGTGGACAAGCATTGGCAAGCCGTCCATACAGAATGTCGTCTCTGGAATGAAACTGGAGCGCTTCCCAATACTACAGCGTTGCCTGAAGGAGAAGGCGCCTGTCTTCCTCAGCCGCAACAGGTCTGGCTCGGATGAGACTTGGTGTTTCACCGCCGTACCCTTGATCCGCAAGGAACGGCCAGGAATCGAGGGCATGCTCTGTATAGAGAATGCGAAAGAACATACGGGCAACGTAGCGCTCTTCGGTGCGGTCATACCCTACATGCTGCGTGAGCAGGAGCGCTTCCACTCATCAGGAAGCCTTGGTGGCTCTGTGGAGCAGCTCATGGGGTTGCCTGACCTCAGATCCTACATGAACAGGGTCTATAGCCTGAACAACAGTCGTTACAGTTCACTTGGTGCTGTCTGTCTCGACATCCCCTCGATGGCCTCGATCAATGGGTCACAGGGCTTTGAGTACGGCAACCGCCTGTTGTGGTACGTATCAAAGACGTTGAGCGACCTCTTCGGCCAGGGCCTGATGTTCAGGACCTGGGAGGCGGAATTCGTTGTCTTCTACCCCAATACGACCAAACAGGTCTTCCTTGGACGTTGTGGCCGCCTGCGCTCCATATTGCAGCGTCGCTATCCGGGTGAGGTCAGGATAGGCAATGCCTGGTCTGATGGGGTTTTCACAGGACGTCAGCTTGTGGAGGAGGCCAGATGTGCGATGGATGCGGATGCCTCTGCCTACAAGAAGGCGGCGCGCTTCATTGATGTCACGTCGATGACAGAGGATGAGACGCCGCTTAAGATCACCTTGCATTACCAGCCGAAGGTGGACATGCGCACTGGCAGGCTCGTGGGATGCGAGGCCCTGGTCCGTGCACTCGAGGATGATGGCACCTTGCTGGCTCCAGAGCGCTTCATCGGACAGCTCGAGGAGCGTGGTGGTATACGGGAGATGGATATGTATGTATTGGACATGGCGCTGTCCCAGGTCGAGTCCTGGAAGGAGGCGGGCCTGCCACTCATCCCCATCGCAGTGAATTTTTCGAGGGTGACACTGAGCCATCCTTCGACGCTCGCTTCGGTCATGGCTACGCAAAGCAGGCACCCCCCAGTCCCTTCTGATGCGCTTGAGATCGAGGTCACTGAAAGCGCCGGAGTGATGGACAATGCCCAGTTCCGCCAGATTGTCGATCGTTTCAGGGAGGCCGGCCTGCATGTCGGTCTTGATGATTTCGGTTCACGTTACGCCAACATGGCGATTTTCACTGATGTCACTTTTGATACAGTGAAACTCGACCGCAGCCTGATCAGTGGGATTGTTGGTAATCCAGTCAACCGGATGCTGGTCCGGGACCTGGTCCGGATCTGCAGGTCCCGTGGGATGGACTGCGTGGCCGAGGGTGTGGAGACTGAGGAGCAGAGGGTGGCCCTGGTCGATACAGGATGCTTGACTGCCCAGGGTTATCTTTTTGACAGGCCACTGCCTGCAGAGGTATTCGAGAGGAAGTACCTGCGGCCACAGGTACAGGAGGAGATCATATGAACGGGAATACAGGTACGAAGACAGGTCGTGAGGACCTCCTTGTCATAGGGATAGGGGCATCTGCAGGTGGCCTTGAGGCCTTGCAGCAGTTCTTTGAGCACATGCCATCACACAGTGGGCTCTGCTTTGTCGTGATCCAGCACCTCTCCCCGGACTACAAGAGCCTGATGGCCGACATACTCGGCAAGCATACCAAGATGAATGTCTGCCAGGCGGAAGATGACATGCGCCTGCGTCCCGACACCGTCTACCTGATCCCCCCGAAGAAGTACATGACAGTCAAGGATGGACGCCTCGTCCTCTCCGACTACGCCAATGGGACGCTGAACCATCCCATCGACGTCTTCTTCACCTCGCTTGCGGAGGAGAAGAAGGAGCATTCCATAGTCGTTGTCTTCTCCGGCACAGGCTCGGACGGCACGAACGGTGTCAAAGCCGTCAAGGAGCATGGCGGCCTTGTCATAGCCCAGGCGCCAGAGAGTGCGAAGTTTGATGGCATGCCACGGTCTGTGATCAACACAGGGCTTGCTGACTTTGTCCTCTCCCCCGAGGAGACGGCCGAGGAGATACTCAATTTCTCTACAACACCCTTCCTGCTGAGGTCTCGTCCAGGTGAGGTCCAGGGCGCAGATGATGAGGACCTCTTCAGCGAGGAGGAAACCCTTTCCCACATCTACACGATACTCAAGAACGCGAGTGGAATCGACTTCACTTATTACAAGCGTTCGACAATCCTACGCCGCATAGAACGCCGCATGCTCGTAACCCATACAGCGTCGCTCTCGGACTTCGCCCACCTGCTTGGTGACAGCAGTGATGAGGTCAACATCCTCGTCAAGGAGATCCTTATCGGAGTCACCAACTTCTTCCGGGACCCTGCCTTCTTCGAGAAGCTGAAGTACAACGCTGTGCACAAGATCGTGGAACGCTCAAAAGAGGATGAACCCATACGGGTCTGGAGCGCTGGTTGCTCGACAGGCGAGGAGGCTTACTCTGTCGCCATCCTCTTCCGGGAGGTCATGGAGGAGTTGCAGGTCCAGCGGGATGTGAAGATCTTCGCGACTGATGTGGACAGCAGGGCGATAGAACAGGCAGGCAAGGGCTTCTTCTCGGAGAACATCGTTGATGATGTGACCCCTGACCGCCTGGCACGTTTCTTCATCAAGCAGAACGATGGCTACCTGGTCAGCAAGGAGATCCGCCGCATGATCGTCTTCGCGACACACAACATGTTCTCCGACCCTCCTTTCGGCAAGCTTGATATGATCATATGCCGGAATGTGATGATTTACTTCCAGCCAGTCCTGCGACGAGGGCTGTTCGCCATCTTCCATTCGGCGTTGAAGAACAATGGATTCCTCTTCCTTGGCAAGAGCGAGACGGCGGGTGAGTACGTCAATCTCTTCAAGCCTGTATGCGCAGTCGAGAAGATTTATGTACACAAGGGGGAGGGCAAGATAGAGGACCTGACCCCGCCTGCCTTCAACATACCAAACATCCAGACGGTGGTCCCGACAGGACTCAGGATGAGCAGCAGCCAGGAAGAGGACAGGGCCTCTGAGGAGATGTACACACACTTCCTTGAAAGTTTCCTGCCGGCATCAGTCGTCCTTGGACCTGACGACGACATCGTCCACTTCTTCGGTAACTATGGCGACTACCTCTCGATAGCCCCTGGCAAGGCTTCGCTGAATTTCTTCAGCATGCTGGACAAGGACCTCTCGCTGGTTGCCGCCACCGCGGTCGGGCGCTGCCGGAATGAGAAATGCGCAGTGACCTATACGGATATCGCAGTGGATGTCCCATCGGGACGCAAGCTGATAGACCTCACGGTACAGCCCATACCTCCTGCTGTCCCTGGTGAGGATCCCGGACTTGTCGCCGTGCTCTTCCTGGAAAGGCGCCAGGGGCAGGTCGATGGTGTCATCGAGAAGTATGATCTTGATGCCACTGCGGCGAGGCGCATCGCAGAACTCGAGCACGAGTTCTCTGTCTCTCAGAGCGACCTCAGGGCCACGATCCAGCGGCTTGAGACTGTGAATGGCGAGCTACAGGCAGCCAATGAGGAGTTGTTGACTGCGAACGAGGAGCTGCAGAGCTCGACAGAGGAGCTGCAATCGGTCAATGAGGAGCTTTATACAGTCAACACTGAGCACCAGCTGAAGCTTGATGAGTTGACGATGATGACGAACGACCTCTCGAACTTCCTCTCGTCGACCATGATTGGCATACTCTTCGTCGACAGCAACCTGAACATACGTAAGTTCACAGAATACGTCGGACGTGAGTTCCAACTCATGGATCATGACATAGGGCGTTCGATCCAGATTTTCGCACACAGCTTTCCTGATGAGGCGATTGAGGATGACTGCCGCTCCGTCCTGAGGGACCTGAGCTCGATTGACCGCGAGGTCACGGCGATGAATGGACGGCATTACACGCTCCGCATCGCACCTTACAGGACAACAGAGAACAGCATACGTGGCCTGGTCATAACAATCATCGACAGCCTGGGCACGAAGCATGAGTAAGGCTTATTGACCATCACTCCTGTCTTTTGTGACGATTACATGAGGAGGAGAACAGGATGTTATACCCAGAAGTGAACGCCAGCCGCTCGGTGATCAGCCTTGATGGCCTCTGGCGTTTCTGCCTAGATGATGGCTCGAATGAAGGGACCATCAACAATGATTTCATAAAAGCCAATGCCGAGCTGATCGCAGTGCCGGCCAGTTACAACGACCAGAAGGACGACCTACGCTACAGGGAGCATTATGGTTGGGCTTATTACGAGCGTGAGCTGATGATCCCCGCCAATCTTTCAGATTGCCGCCTTGTCCTGCGTTTCGATGCTGTCACACATGCCTGCAAGGTCTTCATCGACGGGGCCTTGGTCAAGGAGCACAAGGGTGGTTTCCTTCCCTTTGAAATCGACCTGGATGGCATCGCAGGTGCAGGGGAGCGCCATCTCATCCAAGTGGCTGTGGACAACCGTGTCAGCCATTCCACACTGCCTGTTGGTAATGAAGAGGGTACTGCCTTCTTCGGTTCAGACAACGCCGACGTGCCTTCTGTCGAGGCCGCCAAGGTCTGGAGGAAGAAGCGCAACCTGCCGAACTTCGACTTCTTCAACTATGCTGGACTCAACCGTTCCGTCAGGCTTTGTGCGATGCCTCGCGAGTATATCGAGGACATCACGCTCGTGCCATCCATCGAGGATGGGGAAGGCTATGTGAGCTATAGTGTCAGTACAGTCGGTGAAGGCGCTGTCACTGTCGATATCATCGACAGGGAAGGATGTGCTGTCGCAAGTGCGCAGGGTGCGTCGGGCCGTATCAGGATCCCCGGTTGCCATTTCTGGAACCCCTGGCCGGATGACCCCTACCTCTACACAGCCCATGTCTCGTTCGCCTCGGACTGCTATGATGAGCGCTTTGGTGTCAGGACTGTCGCTGTCAAGGGCCATGACTTCCTGATCAACGGCAAGCCCTTCTTCTTCAAAGGCTTTGGCAAGCACGAGGACAGTGCCATCCATGGGCGTGGTTTCGACCTCGCCTACGCTGTGAAGGACATGAGCCTGATCCACTGGCTTGGTGCGAACTCCTTCCGTACAAGCCATTACCCCTATGCTGAGGAGATCTACCGCCTGGCAGATGAGGAGGGTGTCGTGATCATAGACGAGACCCCTGCTGTCGGCATCGGTGCCGGGGACAAGGTCGACCCTTACAAGACCTTCGACATCAGGGAGCACCACGAGGATGTGATCCGTGACCTTGTCGCACGTGACAAGAACCATCCGAGCGTCGTGATGTGGAGCATGGGCAATGAACCTGATACAGAACACTTCCCAGAGTCGGCCCGTGATTACTGGGGAAGCCTGTATGAGTTCACACACTCACTCGACCCACAGGACAGGCCTGTGACTTTCGTGTGTTGTCAGAACAACTATGAGAAGGACCTTGCCACCAGGGAGATGGATGTCGTGTGCATCAACCGTTATTACGGCTGGTACAACCTCTCTGGCGACATGGACGCCGCCTGCCATGCGCTCAACATCGAGCTCGACTTCTGGCAGGAGGTCGGCAAGCCTCTGATCATGACGGAGTACGGTGCTGACACGCTGCCAGGCTTCCACCTGACCACGCCAGAGATGTTCAGTGAGGAGTTCCAGGTGATGTACTATGACAGGATCAACAAAGAGTTCGACAAGAGGGACTTCGTCATAGGCGAGCATCCATGGAACTTTGCCGACTTCAATACAATCCAGGGCGTCTACCGTGCGGATGGGAACCGCAAGGGCTTGCTGACACGTGACCGCCGTCCCAAGCTCGCCGCACATTATTTCCGTGAGCGTTGGAACAAGATTGCCAATTTCGGTTACAAGCGTTGAGAATTGACAGGGGCTGCCAGCAAGGTGGCCTCTGCTGGCTTCAGGAGGATGATGATGGATGCGCTGGTGCGTACATTGGAAGGGGTCGCCGGGGAGGCGCTCCTTGACTGCTTCAATGAAGCTTTCAGCGATTACGCTGTCAATGTCGCCATGGACCTTCCTGGGCTTCGCAAGCACCTGGTGAGGAATGGATATGACCCATCGATATCAACAGGGGCCTGGATTGATGGCCGCCTCGCCGGCTTTGTCCTCAATGGCTGCAGGAAGTGGGGCGATGGTCTTGCCGCCTATGACCTAGGCACAGGTGCGCTTCCCTCTGCCAGGGGACAGGGTGTGATGTCTGCCCTTGCCTCCAAGGCCAAGGACCTGATGCGGTCCAAGGGGCTTTCCCGCTGGGTGCTCGAAGTCCTTTGTGATAATCACAAGGCGGTCAGGCTTTATGAGAAGCAGGGCTTCAAGGTGTGCCGTGACCTCAGTTGCCTGCGTGCCTCAAGAGATATGGTGGAAGCTGTCCCATCATGGCCTGTCGACAGGCTGTCGGAACCAGACTGGGACGGCTTGGAGGCGCTCTGGGATTTCCAGCCTTCCTGGCAGAACTCCACCGACTCCATCAAGGCCTTGGCGGATTGTTTCATAATGGGCTCGGTGGTGGTTGATGGAGGCCTTGCTGGTTACATCGTGTTCAACCCGTCTTCTGGAGACATCCCCCAGCTTGCTGTGGGCAAGGACCACAGGGGGCGGGGTGTCGCATCATCCCTGCTTTCGTATGCTGCATCGCACTGTCAAGGACCTGTGCTGAAGGTCAACAATGTCGAGGCGGGGCAAGGGCTGGAACAGTGGCTGGAGTCGCGAGGCCTTGCCGTCTATGCACGGCAGTATGAGATGGTTTTGGACCTCAGGGATTGCAAGGGGGCGCTTTAAAAGAGCAGGGCCACTGAGCTATCATCGCGGCCATGAGACTACTTGTGATCAATCCTGGCTCGACCTCTACAAAGGTCAGCGTCTTTGATGATGACAGCCCGCTCTTCACACAGAGCGTCTTCCATGACGCCCCGTCGCTGCTTGCCTATGAGAGTGCCAACGACCAGCTGCCAATGCGCCGTTCCGTCGTGCTCTCGCTCCTTGAGGAACATGACATCCCTCTTTCTTCTATTGATGTCTTTGTTGGGCGTGGTGGATGCGCCTACTCGCAGGAGGAGGGCGTGATGGTCATCGACGAGGCCCTTGTGAAAGACACCATGGCTGACGTGGGTGGAAGCGATCATCCTGCCAAGCTTGGTGTCATGCTCGCCTGGGACTTAGCAAGGAAGACAGGCAGGCCTGCCTACACGGTCAACCCTACGAATGTCGATGAGCTTGATGATGTCGCCAGGTTGACTGGTATCAAGGGTGTTTACAGGAGGGCGCAGTCACATGTGCTGAACCAGAAGGGGATTGCCCGTCTCCATGCCGCCTCACTTGGCAGGCCTTACGAGGATTGCTCGTTCATCGTCTGTCATATCGATGGGGGGATCACAGTCGCGGCCCATCGTGGTGGCCGCATGATAGACGGAACAGAAGGAGCTGGTGGCGATGGACCATTCACTCCGACCAGGCTGGGTTCCATCCCCATCACTGAGACGGCCCGTTACTTGGAAAAGCATGATGAGGCAAGCCTGGAAGCGATGTGTTCCCGTTCTGGCGGCTTCGTCTCCCATTTCGGCACTTCAGATGCGAAACGTGTCCACAAGCTCGTGGAAGAGGGGGACCCCCATGCCACGCTTGTCTGGAATGCGATGTGCTACCAGATAGCCAAAGAGGTCGGGGCGATGGCCGCAGTACTCTCCGGGAAGGTGGATGGAATCCTGCTCACAGGTGGCCTGGTGCGCTATGAAGACATCGTCGATTACATCAAGGACCACTGTTCCTGGATCGCTCCTGTAACCACCTATCCAGGGGAGGTCGAGCAGGAAGAGATGGCGGGCCGTGTGCTTTCTGTCCTGAGGGGACAGGAGACGGCCCATGCTTACACGGGCCGTCCTGTCTTCACTGGTTTTGACTGGGATTAGGCGCACTCATCCTTCAAGGCCTTCACTTCGACAATCCCCTCAGCGCCTGGGATGTCACGTATGACCTCTGTTGGGGCGGGGATGGAGATGTGGCTTCCAGTGAGTGGGTTCTTGAT
>CALXXN010000038.1 GCA_944392695.1 uncultured Spirochaetales bacterium
CTACTTCTTCACTCTGATTCAGTACATCTCCATCCCGTCAGTGAAATACAATTCCCCTAAGAAAACGTGAAGAGCCCTTTTTGAAGGAGGTTTGCAATGTCATACGAGAGGGCTTACGCCTATCTGGATGAGAGGGGGCTTGCGGACCGCATCAGGCTTTTCGATGTCTCATCCGCCACAGTCGCCTTGGCCGCCAAGGCCTTGGGATGCGAGGAGGCGCGTATAGCCAAGAGCCTTGCCTTCGACCAGGATGGCAGGACTGTCATCATTGTCGCGGCAGGTGATGCGAAGGTCGACAACCACAAATACAAGGAACGTTTCCACACAAAGGCGCGCATGCTCAAGGCTGAGGAGACAGAGGAACGTACAGGCCATGCGGTCGGAGGAGTATGCCCCTTCGGCGTGGCTGAAGGGGTAGGGGTTTATCTTGATGAGTCCCTGCACCGTTTCGATGTCGTCTATCCTGCGGCTGGGACGGCCTCATCAGCAGTCGAGCTGCACGTCAGCGAGTTGGAAGGCCTGCTGCCAGGCGCATCCTGGGTTGATGTGACGAAGCTTTGATTGCCATGGGGAGGGCGCACAACGCGCTCTCCATGTCAGTAGCCCTTGGGGCTGACCATGCACAGCATTATGGCGCCGATGATGAAGAAGACGGCTCCAATCGTCGTCGCCACGATGTTTGCATCAACAGTGATGATCAGGAAATCTCCAACACTCATGAATAGGAAGGTGAAGAAACGCTTCAGGTGGTAGGGCTCCTTGTCGTTGATGAAGCTGACGAAATAGGTTGCAAGGGCTGCAATGGCGATCAGGGATGTCAGGAAGTAGAAGATGAAGTCATGCCTGTTTGGAAGGTCAGGCACTGAGTTGGTCGGGATGATGTATGAGATGATGAAGACCGTGATCAGTGAGAAGGTCACGTTGATTCCAGTGCGTGATGTGTTCGCACCTTTCATGTTGAGCATTGAAGCGTAAAGCAGGATGGTGAAGCTCGACATGAAGAGGAAGCGGGAGAGGATCCTCATGTGCGTATATGACAGGTAGTCCACATCCATGAAGGACGCGACTGTCGGGAGGATCCTGCTCGTCTGCAATGACAGGAAGAGCAGGAAGAGTGGAAGCAGGTAGCCTTCAGCCACCTGTGAGCGGTGTTTTATCCTCAGCACCAGGGCTGGGACAAGCGTGCCCAGGATGATGGCGATCTCCGGGAAGAGGTCCATGATGAAGCGTAACATGGCCTGGCTGCCCTGACGGCCTGTGTAGACCAGGCCTGTGATTATGAAGGCGGCCAGGATCGAGGAGACCAGGACCTGTATGGTTGACAGGAGCTTAGATGCCTTGTTGGCGTTCACAGCGCATCCTTGTAAGGCGGATTGATTGATGTTCCGCTCTTGATCGAGGCCAAGGCTCCTCCAAGCAGGGCTGTCTGGCTGTCGACCAAGGCTCCGAGACCACCAAGCAAGGGCAGCATTCCAAGCATGGCGACCTGGGCGGAGAAGAGGTCCGTCTTCAGCATGCCAAGGGCTGCGACCGTGATGAACATCAGCTCAAAACCACCAGACAGGCTTGATATGAAACTGGCAAGCGCACAGGCGGTCGCGATCAGCAGGGCCCCGCTGAGTGGCATCGTCACACCGGTGACGACTGGGACCAGGGCCAGGATGGAGAAGGTGGCGATGGCGGCGGTGCCAGCGCGGGTGATCACATGGTGTATGGTGACTGTTCCTGCCGCGATGCGCTTCTGCACTCCTGTGTTGTGTCTTTCCCCTGACATCAGGAAGCTCATTGTGAAGATGTTGCTTCCACTGGTAAGTGCCGCGACCTGGGCGGGTATGTTGCGGAAGATGACCTTGTATGGGTTCATCTTGCCCTTTGAGATGATCAGGAAGAGTACTGGCAGGACGACCAAGGTCAGGAAAAGAGGTATGCATACCAGCATCAGGGCGAACCATGGATCTGTGAAGAAGCTTCCCTCTTGGAAGATCGATTCGAGGAACCAGGTCGATGTGATGTAGATGCCCAGGTAGCCGAAGACGTTGAATGCCCTGGCGAGGCGGAACATCGCTTCAGACAGGGAGTTCAGCGTGATGTAGGCAGGGCGGATCGTATCCGCATTGGGTTTGAGCGCACAGCCAATGACCAGTGCCAGCAGGATGATTGGCAGGAGGAAGCTTCCTGACTGGGCGATGTACTGCATCAGGTTTCCAGACACTGTGACATTGGCAGCCAGTGCGACGGATGATGTCACAAAGTCCGATGAGATCGTGCCAGCACCTGTAGTACTTGTTGTCGGAAAGGCCGTCGGGAAGAAAGTCGCAGCCAAGGCGGCGACGATGCACAGCACAAAGGCTGTGATGACGCTCCATAGCAGTGACCAGGAGGTGACGCGGCCTCCGAGGTGGTCCTTACGCATGCTTGCCACGGCACTTGTGAAAGAGATGGCGACCATCAACAGTGACAAGAGGCAGCCGATGTTGATCACGGCGTTTGAAAGCCAGGTGAAGGCCCCGGGCAGCCAGGAGGAGTCCCCGAGCAGCAGGACCGTTGCGAGTCCAAGGAAAAACGCTGTCAGATAAGTGATCCAGGTCTTCATGTTTCTTTCCGCCCAGGAGGCGGTCTTCCCTCCTCATGTCCGATGGCAGTACTTCTGACAAGTCCTGCCACCATGTGATGAAGTATAGACTAAAGGGAGGCGCTTTGACAGTCCCTGCCAAAGGCCTCCTTTGTCTCAATCCAGGAGCATGTCGAGCTTGTAGGCTGACGCGTCCTCCTTTTCAAGCAATGTGGCTATGTACTTGTCGCTGTCGAATGAACCCTTGTCCTTCACGAAGACCTCGATCGAAAGGGCGGAGATCATGATCAGCAACTGCATCAGTTCCTTGTTGTACCAGGTGACACCCTGGTATTCGTTGCACTTGACCGCTGCACGTATGTCTTCGTCATCAAGCAGCGTGGCGAGGATCGTGACCGGGTCTTCTCCCAGCTTGTCCTCCACAAGCCCACCTGCTACGAGGAAGAGTGCGGCCATGTGCATCAGCTGATGCATGTCCCCCTCACTGAAATGCAGTTCCTCCCTCTTCAAGTCGAAGAAGTGTTGCAGCAGTAGTTTGTCAGAAGCTGTCATGGCTGTCTTCACGCTGTCAGTCTCGTTGACGAATGGCTTGAGGACCAGGGCTGCGGCAAGGAGGACAGGCAGCTCTGGTGTCAGGCGCGCGAAGGAGAGGTGGACACTGTCATCCGCCTTGTGCATCAGTTTGTTCAAGGCCCTCACCTGGGCGACCATGCTGGCAGGGTCGACGTCCATGGGAAGACAGGGCAGGGCTGCGATAAGGCTTTCGTCGAAGGTCGTGGAGACCTCGGTCAGCCTTGCATAGGCCTGGGCCACCATCAAGAGGAGCTTGCGTTCGTCTGCTGCGTTCTTCTCCTTGAAGAGGAGGTCGTCCAGCAGTTTGAAGAAGGCTTCGCTCCTGAATGGCTCGAGCTCCTTGTACAGTGGCTTCAGGCGGAGCAGGGTGACAGCGACATTGATGTTCTTGACACCTCCTTCACCAAGGAAGCGGTAGAGCTGTTCATAAGAGCCGTCAAAATCCTCGACCTCCCTTATGTTCCACAGTACGCGGCTGTCGTAGCCATCGATGGTGAAGTTGTAACCTTCCTCGAAGACCTTGATTGAAGGGACAAGGTAGGTCAGTCCTGTGTTGAAATTCTCCCAGATCATGTAATGGCGGCCACCGAAGTGCAGTCCGAGGTTCTCGGCGAGGCTGACGGTGACGCTTTCCTTGCCATCGCCTTCCTTGCGGAGCTTGGGGCAGCTCATCTTGATGTTCGCACTCACACGCTCATACTGGTTGTTGACCACGACAAGGGTACGCTCCGCACCCTGGCCATTGACGTAGGCGAAGACCGATTCCTCGACATGTCCATCACGCCAGGCGTCGTAGAGGTTGAAGTACTCGACACCACTGAAGAGGTAGCGCTTGCGCAGCAGGGGGAAGATGCGCCTCTTGTGCTCATCGACCATCCACTGGTTTGGCTTCTCATCCCAGTAGGCCCTCCTGTACTCCATGCCGTACTTCTCCTTCAGGCCCTCGATCTGGCCATGGCCGAACATGGGCAGGCCTGGAAGGGTCGCAAGGATCGTGCAGATCGAGAAGTAGCGGTTGCCATCGCCGAACTGTGCGATCGCCGTCTCCTCATCAGGGTTGTTCATGAAGTTCACATAGCGTTTCAGGATCTCGGGTTCGAAGACCAGTGTGTTCTTGATGGCCATGCGGTACTTCTGGTTCTCCTGGTTCTTCAACATGTTCATGAAGGCGGAGTTGTAGACGCGGTGCATGCCGAGCGTCCGTACGAAGTAACCTTCCATCATCCAGAAGGCCTCTGCCAGGAGCAGGGTGTCAGGCACTTCGGCCGCGATCCTGTCGACGACCTCCCTCCAGAACTCCTGTGGGATGCGGTGGTTGAATTCCTCATCGCTGAGTGCGTACATGAAACGTCCTGCGATGTCACCACCAGAACCAGGACGTGGATACCACAGCCTCTGGATGTGCCGTTTGGCCAATGTCATCGCCGCATCGAAACGTATGATTGGGAAATTGCGCGCCACATGGATGATCTCCTGTATGACGGCTTCCCTGGTGACAGGGTTGAGGTAGTCAAGCTGGGCGGTATCGTTCCAAGGCATGGAGGTCCCATCGTTTCCATGGAAGACATAACTGACCTGGCCTGTGCGGCGGTCAGTGCGCCGGAAGGTGACAGCGGCATCGGTCCTGTCGAAGTAGTGGTCCTCTAGCTTGATTTCGATATCAGGGTTCGTAGAGAGGTCTGGACCGTTGTAGGTGTAGGAAGGGAAGGGAGGATAGTCCTGGCTCATGAAGTAGTCAGGATGCTCGTACATCCAATCGCTGTCGAGCCCTGTATGGTTTGGCACCATGTCGCTTGCCAGGCGGATACCACGCTGGCGGCAGCGTTCGCGGAGGTTCTCAAGCGCGCTCCAACCACCAATCGTATGGCTGATCTCATAGTTCTTCAGCGAATAGGCCGAGGCTTCGGCATCGCTGTTGCCGCACATCACCTTGATCTTCTTGGAAGCGTCGCTGCGCTCCCACAATCCGATCAGCCATAGGGCGGTGAAACCAGCCTCCTGGAGTTTGTCCAGCTCCTCATCAGGGATCTGGTCAAGTGTCGTGATCTCACGGTGGTACCACTTGCTGAGCTGGTCAAGCCAGACGAGCGTGCATTTCGCGATCATGACGACGCGAGGCATCCAATCGAGGTCGTCTGAGAAGGCTTCATACTCGTTGTTCAATCCGGAGTAATCAGGCACTTCCATCGGGGCTCCGCCACCACCACCTCCGTTTCCGCCATGATCCTTCTCCTCCTGCCGTATGAAGTCAATGCCTGACTGGAGGAGCAGTTTGAGCTCATCTGACAGCAGGGATGCCCATTCCCTGAGGATGTAGCTGATCTGCTCGCTGAGGCTGTTGGGGTAAAGCCGGGCTGGGCGTGTCAGGAACTCGAAGATGTCGTCCTCCCCACTATGTGCGATCGCCTGGCCGCTCCTCGTGTAGGAGCCGATCAGCGACTGCAGGGCCTTGGCCTCAGGTGGGAAGACAAGCCCCTCTGGCTCGATCAGGGGGCCTGTCGCATTGAGCAGGGCAGGGTTGTTCATCATGACCTGGTGGATGAAGAAGGACCTGACCGCCTCAAGGGAGGCATAGCCTGGATCGACATTCCTGCTGGTCAGCAGTGGGGAAGGGAACTCCCTGTCATAGAACGAAAGCGCCGCACGGAGGGCGTCCTGTTTCAGGACAAGGGGGAGTATCCGGGTGAAGAGGTCTGGATTGTTCTCCCTCAGGTATGTGTCAAGGACGCTTTGGTAGAGCATGTGGAGGACCGCGCTTGCATGCAGGCGTCCTGCGGACAGGTAGCTTGAATCAGCCCTGCCACTCTCCTTGACTTTCTTGTTGTAGGCGTAGCTTACGCCGTTCGCATCGTTGTACAGGCTCTGGAGATCGCCGTTGGTGACAAAGACTGGACGGTCAAGGCCAATATCCTCCCTGACCGCACGCGCTATCCTCAGGTCGCGTTCTTGCATGGCAGATGAATACCCCCTTTTTGGTCTTCATCTTTGATAATAGCAGAAAACGTGTTTGAGCGGTAGGAAAATTAACGGCTGGTGCGGATCTCCTTTCCATCAATGGGTCTGGTGGTCCATTCCTCCTTGACCAGGTGGAAGAGGGCTTCCAACACCGCCTTCTCTTCTTCACTGAATGGGGAGAGCACGTAATTCGCCACATCACCATGGACAGGCCGGCCGATACCTATCCTGAGGCGCCAGAAGGCGGCCGTGCCAATACGTTCCTTGATGCTGCGTAGCCCATTATGCCCTTGAAGACCTCCACCAAGTCTCCAGACCGCCTTGCCAAGAGGGATTTCAAGGTCGTCATGGACGACGAGGATTTCCTCAGACGGGATCTTGAAGAAGGTGGCCGCTTCACTGACGGCTGTGCCAGACAGGTTCATCTGTGTGAGGGGCTTGAGTATGACAAGGCCACCTTCCTTCGCATAGGCTGAGTGGAACTTCACGCTGTATGAAGCGGAAGGAAAGAGGTGGTCTGCCAGCATGAAACCTGCGTTGTGACGTGTCGAGGCATAGCCACGACCTGTGTTACCAAGGAAGACAGCCATACGGATCATGGCCAAGATGATAGCCAAGGCCCTGCTTTGGAGACAAGACGGGTCCATCGTGCTATCATCTCGGGCAAGGAGGCTTTTGGAAAATGGCTAAGAGCTCAACTTCGCTTGCGAAGAACAACATCAAGTTCGGTGGGGACCTGGTACTCAGGATACTTGTTGGTCTCCTCTTCATCTGCATCGGCATCCAAGGGGTTGCTGGCGAGTCCAACAACGACCTTTTCCGCGCTGTCGACAACGAGGTCCTCGAAATCATCCTGGGCATCGTCATGATCCT
The DNA here is from genome assembly GCA_944392695.1 of uncultured Spirochaetales bacterium. Lineage (GTDB taxonomy): Bacteria > Spirochaetota > Spirochaetia > Sphaerochaetales > Sphaerochaetaceae > Bullifex. The sequence goes on from CALXXN010000038.1 coordinate 6,974, forward strand.
TTCCGGCGTCCTGCTGATCGTCCCCAGCTTCCTGCGTGGCATCAACAAGGCTTATGTGAAATGGAGCATGATCATCGTGCTTGTCGTATGGATCATCATGATCATCCTTACAGACTTCTACTATGGTTTCCGTGGTATCAATGGCATGGAGTGGTTCACTTGGATTGAGAACTTCATCTACCACCTGTTGATCCTGGCTTCCATCTACAAGGTCTCTGGTGGGGCGTTGAAGAAGTGAGCCGTTCATGAGGCAAGCGCAAAGGCCGGTCCTGTGGGGCTGGCCTTTCTTGTGTCCTGAGGGCTATGATGGTGATGGAGGCTGGAAATGATGCAGGTCTTGGTCGCCGGCACTGTCCTCATAGCGACTGTGCTCGGCTCTATAAGCGGTATTGGCGGTGGTGTGATCATAAAGCCGGTCATGGACGCCATGGGGGTGTTGACATCAAGCCAGATCAGCTTCCTCTCCGGGACGACCGTACTGACGATGACGATTGTCTCACTGCTCCGCAGCAGGGGCGGGGAGGTGAAGGTTGACAGGAGGGGGACCTTCCTGGCCCTTGGTGCCGCCTTTGGAGGACTTGCTGGCCGTTCGGTCTTCTCCTACCTCGTCTCAGCATTGCCAGACCAGGGACGGGTCTCCCTGGTGCAGAACATCATCATGGTCATCCTTACCGTTGCGGTCTTCTTCTACGTGCTCTTCAAGGCCAGGATCAATACGAAGGACATCCACAATCCTGTCTTCTGCACACTTGCAGGTCTCTTCCTCGGCCTCATGAGCTCCTTCCTCGGCATAGGGGGAGGGCCGATCAACATCATGATCCTGTCCTACTTCTTCAGCATGGACAGCAAGAAGGCGGCCCTGACCTCTCTTTACATCATCTTCTTCTCCCAGCTTGTCAGCCTGGTCGGCAACATAGTCATGAGGGAGGTCCCACAATTCGAGTGGTCCTTGCTCATCCTCATGATGGTCTGTGCTGTTGCCGGGGCGACGATAGGGCGTTCGATTTCAAAGAAGCTTGACACACACAAGGTCGATGTCATGTTCCTGGGCATGCTCGTCCTGATAACATTGATAAGCATCTACAACTGCTTCAAGTACGCTTGACCAGGGCTCCAAGATGGTCGAAAGCCCTTGTGACGGCACCGATGAGGTCGCCATCGTAAGCGCTTGAATAGACAGCCTCGATGTCGGAATCGAAAGCTACAGGCAGTTCATGGCATAGCGCGTGGGCGTAGCCAACCAGCTTCTTCTCTCCAGGATGGAGCACATGGTTGTAGGCGAAGAGCATGTCGAAGTAAGACGCCATGGTGGCTGCAAGGCGGTGGTTGCGGCTGACTATGTCGCCACGCTTCACGGCAGCTGAGAGCTGGTGGAACCAGTCTCCTTCGCTTCCGCCGCGGCTCATCGTCCAGTTGTGGTCGATGATGGCCGAGGCAAGTGCGTCTGGGTAATCCCGCTTGAGCTCATCGATTTCCTTGCTGATCCCCTTCTTGTCAAAGATGAAACTGGAAGTGGCGAGGTTGTATAGGAAGCAGGTCGAATAGCCCAAGGAAGGCTGGTGGCGGTGCCATACCCTGTCGATCTCACCGTGGATGAAATCCTCCCAGCGGTACATCATGTCGAAGCAGGTGCCATCGATCACAGCCTCATCTCCTTCCTCGAAGAAGGAGGAACGCACCTTGTACCATGATGACAGTGATGAGAGGATCCTGTCCCTGTCGTCAGGGGCTATGCCACCTGGGGCCGTGTAGATGTAGATGTCCCAGTCCGAGAGTCCATCGTGTATCAGGCTGGTCTGTGACCCTGATACCGCTAATGCAGTGCATTGTGGCAGCGCCTCGAAGGCGGCTGCGAGTCTTTCCAAACTGTCCATGGGACAATCCTAAGACCTGGAGGACTTGTTGTGTTTGTCCTTCCAGGCCAGATCCTGTCCTGTTTCAGCCTTCCAGGCCCTCGAGGTAGGTCTTGACGTCCTCACCATGGGTGGCGGTGCTGACCTTTTTCCACACCTTCATGATCCTGCCATCCTTGTCGACAAGGAAGCTTGAGCGTATCACACCGGTGACCTTCTTGCCGTACATGTTCTTCTCTCCCCAGGCTCCATAGGACTCCATGACAGAGTGGTCCTGGTCACTCAGCAGATGGAAGGGGAAGCCATGCTTGTCTGCGAAGCGCTTATGGCTCGCCTGTCCATCCATGCTGATGGCGAGTACTGTCAGGCCCAGGCCTTCAAGGGCCTCGAAGCCATCACGCAGGGAGCATAGCTCCTTCGTGCAACCAGGGGTCATGTCCTTGGGATAGAAGGCGACAAGCACCCGTCCTCCACGGAAGGAAGAGAGTGTGATGGCATTGCCATCCTGGTCAGCCAGGGTGAAATCCGGTGCCATTGCATCAGGTTCGATCATTGCTTTCCTCCTGGCAGCATATTAGCGGTCATATGGATTTGATGCTAGGATGTGGGCATGAAGCAAATGGATGCATCAAGGGCCGCACATCATAGGAAGATGACGGAAACACCTGTATCAAGACTTGTCTCCCGGCTTGCAGTGCCTACTGTGATTTCAATGCTGGTCTCATCGATCTACAACATGGCCGACACCTTCTTCGTCTCCCAGCTCGGGACGAGTGCCGCTGGAGCCGTGGGTGTCGTCTTCTCCATCATGGCTGTCATACAGGCTGTTGGATTCACGATAGGCATGGGGTCCGGGGTGATCATGTCACGCCAGCTAGGTGCCCAGGAGGACGAGGCTGCCACTGTGACATCAAGTACGGCTTTCTTCTTCTCCCTGGTCCTTGGCATCATCCTGGCGGTAGCGGGCCTGCTTGGTGGCGACGGGTTGCTGAGGATGCTTGGTGCGACCGAGACCGTGCTGCCTTATGCGGAGGCTTATGCCGACTGGATCTTCATTGGCTGCCCCTTCATGTGTGCGTCCTTCGTGATGAACAATCTCCTCAGGAGCGAGGGCAAGGCCTCCTTCGCCATGATTGGAATCACGGTGGGTGGGGTGTTGAACATAGTCCTGGACCCACTGTTCATCTTCACTTTTGGCCTTGGGACGGCGGGAGCGGCCATAGCGACTTCGCTCAGCCAGATCGTGAGCTTCTTCATACTGCTTGCCGTGTTCATCACTGGTCACAGCAATGTGTCGATCCGATTGAGGGCCGTTTCCAGGAAGGTGGGGCTTTATGGTGACATCATCAAGATGGGCCTGCCATCACTGTCCAGGCAGGGACTCGCCTCACTTGCCTCTGTCGCCCTCAATGTTAGTGCGGCGGCCTATGGAGATGTGGCCTTGGCCGCCATGACAGTCGCCAACAGGACGACCTTCCTGCTCTTCTCCGTGCTCCTCGGCTTCGGGCAAGGCTTCCAGCCTGTGTGCAGTTACAACTGGGGGGCGGGGCTCTACGGCAGGGTGCGTCAGGCGGTCTTGTTCACAGCAGCTGTAGGAACAGTGCTGATGGCCTTGCTGTCTTCCCTGGCCATCATCACGGCACCTGCGCTGATTGGAGCCTTCACTGATGACCCTCTTGTCTTGGAGACCGGCATCAAGGCGCTCAGGGCCCAATGTGTCGTGCTCTTCCTGTCTGGCGTGTCAGTGACGACGAACATGTCGACCCAGGGGACTGGGCGGTATGGTGTGGCGACGCTCCTGGCGTTGGCCCGCCAAGGGCTCTTCTTCATTCCAATAGTGCTCCTGCTTCCACGTATCATGGGGCTTGATGGTGTCATATACGCCCAAGGTGCTGCCGACATCCTGACCTTCTGCCTGAGCTTGCCATTCCTGGTCCATTTCCTGAAAGATCTGAAACAGAGGATGTTGTCCGTAAAGAGGGCATGAAAACAAGAAAACCGCCTGTGAGGCGGTTTCCTTCGTGTCGTCAAGTGATTCCGGAGAGAGAGGGATTCGAACCCTCGGTAAAGCAATGCCCTACAACGGATTTCGAGTCCGTCTCCTTCGACCACTCGGACATCTCTCCAAAGGAAAAAAGGAGGGCGCCACACAGGTAGCCCTGTGGGCGCCCCTTTCCTTACGAGACCAAGAGGATTCGAACCTCCGACCCTCAGTTCCGCAAACTGATGCTCTATCCAGCTGAGCTATGGTCTCA
>CALXXN010000039.1 GCA_944392695.1 uncultured Spirochaetales bacterium
TCGGAAGAATTCAACCTCACACCCAAGTACTGCTCTGAAGTCTTCAACCGCTTCAGCGGCGACAACTTCAAGAACTACCTCAACCGCTACAGGATCAACATGGCGCAGAAGATCATCACTGAAGACCCGGATGTGAGGATCGCGGAGCTTGCCTCCCGCGTTGGCTTCTCATCCAGCAATACCTTCATACGTGTCTTCGACCGCTACATGGGAGTAACCCCCAAGCAATATGCGGACAGCGTCAAGGAAAAAGCTTGAAACCCCGACAGTGGTACAGAGCCGCCAGTGCGGCCTGCAGAGGGCATGTCTTGCAGGAAAAGAGGCATATGACAGGCCTCATGATCAGAGCTTTTCCTGAGTACTCCAATCCAATACCCAGGGAAGGATGTCAGATCTCCTCCGCATATATTTCAGGAGATATCGTCATAAGGGTCTTGAGCATCTCGGAATGATCCATCCTCCTCATCCCCCTCAGGGTGCATATGAAGCAGAATCTCCCATCAGTCCCAGGTTCTTCCGCATCTGCCTGCACGTTCCTTATCATGATTCCACGCATTTTGGTCTCATGGAGGAAATAGCTGAACGACATCTTCTCAGGGATCTCAATATAGGCCTCAACATCACGAGCCCTGCTTCTTATGAAGAAATCCCAGTGGTTCAGAAGTGTCAGTACAACAAAAACCGCCATTCCTCCAATCACCGCAACCTCATAAAGGCCTATGCCTATCGACAGGCCAACGCAGGCAGAGGCCCACAGTCCTGCTGCAGTGGTGAGCCCTTTTATCTGGTTGCGACGGGTCACGATTATCGTTCCAGCCCCCAGGAAGCCTATTCCACTTATCACCTGGGCCGCCATCCTGACAGGATCCCCTGTATCATAAACCTGGTAGACGTACTGATTGGTCATCATGACAATGCAGGACCCCATGCATACGAGTATGTATGTCCTGAGGCCTGCAGGTCTGTTCTTCAATCCCCTCTCCAGTCCTAGTATTCCACCTAGGACCAAGGAGAAGACAATCCTGGATACGACAGCAGAATCCGTAAGATACCGAATCTCATCCATCAGAACCTGGGAATCCTCGTCTTGTTGAAGAAGAGCATGCTGTCAAAATAAGTCATGGATGCTGGAGGCACCGTGAAGACAAAACCTTCACGCTCGCACTGGCCGTCGAACTCAGATTTGAAAGCCTCCAGGATCCTCATCTCATTCTCATCCGGCATGCTTATCCCATAGCCAAGACTTATATGGAAGCGGTACCTGTCATGACCAGGGAACCTAAGACCCATGATTTCAGAAACAGCATCCCTCCAGTCCCGGATCAGGACATCATCGGAATATGTGGCAGGATAAAGCCCTATGCATATCCCACTCTCAATCCACAAGTCATCGAAACGCATGTTCACAGATGGGAATGAGGGGACCTCCTTCCACTTCTCTTCAAACAAGTCATCAACATCCTTTAGTGGAACATCCAGGGGAAGCAGGGATGTCCAGTACCCCTCTTCCCTCACACTATCGCAGACCCCTTCAATCGCCGTCATATGAAGACTTTCATCTGGCAGTGGGGAGAACACATTCCGTGGCAGCTCCGCCGAAATCAGGTCCCTTTCCCTTACAGCCCGCTTGAAAACTTCCGAATCGTGGTCGAGAAGGCAGATCATCGTGTTGCCAAGGAAGCGCCTGGCACTACCATCGGCATTGAATTTCTTCCCGACACTCTGACCAAAACAAATCTTTTCTCTCAACATGTGGAACTCCTATTTGATAGCACTGTCCATCGTCCCTTTGATGAAATACTTCTGCAGGCACAGGTAGATGATGGCCACTGGCAAGACAGACAAGACCGCGGCAGCGGCAGCGGCTGGCATGTTGCTGTTTCCTTCCGTGAAGAAGGAGGAAATAGCAAGGGTGATGGTCTTGAGCTTAGGCTTCTGCAGCACATACAGCTGGAAGCTGTAATCATTCCAAATGGCGACGCCTGTGAGGATCAGCACCGAAGAAATCACAGGAACCATGTTGGGCAGTATGATCCTGGGGAAGATCATGAACTGGGAACAGCCATCAATCAATGCAGCCTCGTCAAGTTCTTTTGGAATCCCTGTTATGAAATTCGTGAACATGAAGACTGACATAGGAAGATTGTAGGTCACCGTGATCAATATGATCCCCCAATACGTGTTGATACCACCTATCGATACAAGCTCCTTGTAAATAGGGACAAGTACAGAAAGCGGCGGCACCATCATGACACCAACAAAACAAGACAATATGAACTTGTTGGTCCTTGTCTTATGACGGGCCAGAGGGTAAGCGGCAACCGCTCCGAAAATGAGGACCAGCAGGACAGAGAACACAGTGACAACCAGTGTGTTGCATATCGCAAGTCCTATATCCCCCCTGTCAAGCGCATATGCATAGGCATCAAATGTTGGTTCCTTGGGGAACAGCCAATAACTTGTCCTATCCGTCCTTGCTTTGAATGAAAGAGACAGGATGATATAGAACGGGGCGAAAAAGAAGACAGATATGGCAATCGCAGCTATGGACTTGAGCCAGTTCCATCTTGTAGCAAGTGTTTTCCTCTTCTCAGCCATTGTATTGCGTCTCCTTCCTCTGCAGGTATTTGTTCAGCAGGAGATTCACAAATACTATGAAGACGAAGCTGAACATTCCGACAGCAGCAGAGTAGCCTGCCTGCTGATTTCCGAAATAAAGGCTGTTGATCAGGGACGACAGGGAATGAGATGCATAACCAGGTCCTCCATTGGTCATGGACACGACAAGGCCGAACATCTTGAGGCCGCCGATGATGTTAAGGACAAGACTTGTGGTGAAAGCTGGGAGCAGCATCGGAATTGTTATATTCCTGAATATCTGCCATCCATTCGCACCATCAATGCTTGCAGCCTCCTTGTACATGTCAGGAATGGCCTGGAGGCCTGCTATGAAGATGATCATCGTCTTCCCACAGTACGCGATACTGTTTATAAACGTGATTATTATCACCGCCCTCATGCCCTGGCTCATCCAGTCGACTTTGGCGACGCCGAAAAGCGCAAGGATATCATTAAGAGCACCACGCTCATATGTGACGATGAAGTACCAGATATAACCGATGATGAGCTGCGCGACCATGGCGGGAAGATAAATCACCGTTCTTGCAGCGCTCCTGAAGAAGAACTTGTTGCATAGGAGCATTGCAAAAGCGAGCCCCAGTATGGTCTGGATGAGTGTGGATCCGAATCCATATATCAAGGTGTTTCGGAAGGCGATCCATACCGATTGGTCTGTCACCATCTTCCTGTAATTGTCAAAACCGACATACGAGTAATCCTGGGAGTATCCATTCCAATTCGTGAAAGAGATGTTTATACCTGAAATGATGGGTACGACAACGAAAGAAATGAAAAGTATCACAGCAGGAAGCGTCAGAAGTGTCAGTGCCCGGGGATCCGAGGACATGAAGCGCCTGAGATCCTGGTTGCTTTTTTTCATACTTACCTCCGGAAAAAGAAAGGGGCTGCCGCACATGCCGATCTCTCATCACAGAGAGGGTGCGCAGCCAGCCCCTCATGCGTTACTGCTGGGCCATCAGTGCAAGATAACTGTCCCTCATGGTGTTGCAGGACTCTTCCACGCTCATCTCTCCTGCGGTAAGGGCACCACCAATCGTCCTCATGGTCGCCCACATTCCAGAAGGAAGCCATTCACGGTCGAAGTATGGATAGATTTGAAGGTCATCGAACTGTGCATAATCCTCTGCGAGTTTCTGCTCGGAATCGATATCGATGAAGCCTGCGGGCATGCCGGCCATATCACAAACATATTTGACATTCTCAGGACGGGCCATGAACTCAAGCAGTGCAATTGCGAGTTCCTTGTTCGGAGAATCCTTCCAAATCCCATAACATTCACGCTCACCACCAATCCAGATCTGTTCATCATCCTCATGGAAAGCAGGCACAGGCATCATGGAAAGATCCGCATCGGGATTCAGCTCCCAGGCTGAAGTGATCATTGCCTGGTTGTTGAAGTTGAACATCGCCTCTCCAAAGGCAAGCTTCTCCTGTGTATATATGGGATCCGCCGTCGTGGCATCAACATTCATGTAGCCACGGTTCTTGAGCTCGGTGATGAACCCAGAGACAGGGGCCCACTTCGACCAATCAAAGGTGCCATTGTAAAGGGTTTCGGCATTATCACCAGAATCATTGCATGTGATGAGCATCGACACCGACATGATATCCATCATGTTGGCCTGGATCCTCGTGTCTTTTCCTGTAACGTACACAGGGGTGATGCCAAGGGCCTTCACATCCTCACAGCACTGATAGAATTCATCCAAGGTCCTTGGGACATGATCCCATCCAGCCTGGGCAAGGATTGTCTTGTTGTATATGATTCCGCTCTGCTCCATTGTTATTGGCATCGCGACGATGCTTCCATCATCAGTAGTGACAGTGTTTATGACAGATGGGGATATGCGGGAAGCAAGTTCAAGGTCATTGAGGGGCATGAGGTACTCGGCATACCTGTTGACCGCCCAGCCATGTGTCGCGAAGACATCTGGAAGGTCATTTGCCGCCATCCTTGCCTTCATCAGGTTCTCATAATCGCTACCATATGTCGTGTATTCAACCTCGACACCCGGATTCTCTTCCATGAACAGTTCGATAACATGTTCCACAGCTTCAAATGTAGGTGATGAGGCATTGGTCGCAACCGTCAAAGACCCCTGAAGACCACCTTCAGTACTCTCACTTGCACCACCAGCCATCACAGGGAGGATGATACAGAGTGACATCAATAAGAGGGCAAGAGTTTTTTTCATTACAGACTCCTTT